>NZ_JBEZFU010000005.1:0-595505 GCF_040649635.1 Micromonospora sp. NPDC048909
GATCCGGGCCGCGTCGACGTCGGAGGTGAACTTCGGTGCGCCGAAGTAGCCGGCGGCGTTTACCTCCGCCCGGTCCGGGGCGGGCGCGGCGAGCACCGCGGGCTCGACGCCTCAGCCCTGGACATCGCGACGGCGGCGGGCGTGGGCGTGGGCACGTTGTACCGGCGCTTCGGCACCAAGGAGGCGCTGCTCGACAACGTGGTGCTCGGCCTCTACGACGAGCTGTGCGAGACCGCTCAGGTCTGCCTGGAGCGCGCCGACGCGTGGGACGGGCTGGCGGAGTTCGTGATGGAGCTGGCTGGAGCCCACCGGGACAGTCGCGGCCTGGCCGAGGTCACCGCAGCGTGCGAGAGGCCACCCACGCCCGAGCTCGCGCAGCGGACAGCCGCACTGCAGCATGCCGTCGCCCAGCTGACCGAGCGGGCGCGCGCGGCGGGCCACCTGCGTGCGGACGTCACCTGGGAGGACGCTGATCTGCTCCCGCGCGCCGCTGGACACCGACCACTGCCTCGGCGTCGACGCGGGGCCGGACGGGTGGCGTCGAGTCGTCACCATCCTGCTGGACGGGATACGCGCTCCGGGGCGAACCCCTCTCCGTGGGCCCGCGCCGTAGGTCCATCAGGCAGGGTGACCGGTCCACCGGATCCCCGTCGCTACGACGATGGACGTGGCGTCGTCGAAGGCCGAGGGCAGTGATCGGGGCCGGGAAAACGTACGATGACTCGGCGTGACCCCCGACGAGATTTCCGCCGCATTGACGTTCGTTCCCGAGGTGCGAGCGACCGCGCTGCAGAACCGGATGACGGTCCACGTACCGGCGCTCGGCGACAGCGTCCACTTCGTCGCCGACGACGTACGGCGGGTCAGGCCGATCTACGCACCCGACGGCGCACCGGCGCTCGAATTCGCGGTCGGCGCTGGCGGGGAGTTGTGGCCGCTCATCATCACCGGGACCGACGTGGTGTTTCAGCCCGCGAGCCCGGACACGGTCCTGGACACCCGGATGCGGTACGCCGTCGCCGAGATGCCGCCGCTCGTCGCGTACACGGAGATGCTCCGCGAGGCCGAGGCGCAGGGCCGTCGGGTGCAGGCAGGGCACATCAACTACGACACGCTCGCGGGGACGTTCCTACTGGTGCGCTGCTTCATTCTGGGCGCGGCCCGCTTCGGGCTGCGGCCGGTGGCCGCGGTGGGCTGGTGGGACCGGGCTTGGCGGCAGGTCGGTGACAGCGTGTTCCTGCCGCCGTGGCGCCCGGATCCGCTGTGGGACGGCCTGCTGGCCGAGGCGACACAGCTGCCGGATCTGCCCTCGACCCTGACCTCGGTTCGCGACGAGCGCCCCGACGCGGCCCGCGTCGACGTGGTCGACTTCCAGCGTCTGGAGCCCGGCATGAGCGTGGTGGGCCTGGACGACGAGTTCGTCGCGGCGTGGCGGCGCTGGGTGCCGATCACCCCGGCGACCTTCCACGCCACCCTCACCCGCGGCGTGTCCGACGCCACCGCAGATGTGGCCCTCTACCCCGACGGCGGTGGCAACATCGACCTGTGGATCCCGTTGAGCGACGGCCGTCGGGCGTTCCTGCAGACCTCGTTCGTCTTCGCCGACCGCGACCTTGCCATCGACGAGATCCGAATTCCCGACCGGGTGGGCAATGGCCTGTTCCAGCGCCTGATGTTCAACACCGAGCAGCTGGCTGCCCTGCTCGGCCTCCAGCGGGTCACCCTGCGCGCCACCGGCATCGGGGCGTACGCCCTGGCCCGGGTCGGCGTCTACCCTCGCGACCCGGAGCTCTACCGGGTCACCCGCGACCTCACCTGACGCCGCCGGCGTCGACAGGCTGGCTGGAGATCGTCACTGCGCAGGCCGGGCTTTCTCAGCACCGCGCAGCAACGACCGGCGCAGATTGGCCATCGCATCGGCGCCTACGGTCTGCTCCACCGACGACGCCACCTGCGCACACAGCTCGCGCGCGCGGGCCAGCTCGGCCCGGGCGCCGTCGATGTCGCTGCGCAGCCGCTGTGCCTGCTCCGGGTTGACCCGGCGAATGTCCCGCACCTCGCCCGTACGCGTCTCGCGCAGCGTCTCGGCCAGGATCATGACGTAGTCGGCCCGGTCCGACGACAGCACGGCGAGGGCTTCGCCCTCCTTCCCCACGCCCGCCACCCGGTCCACTGCCGCCGCCGGTAGGAAGAACAGCGTGGTGGTCGAGAACGTGCTCGTCCGGCGCTGCTGCTCCCACCGGGTCAGCAGGCCCGACTTGACGTCCAGGAAGGGTGCCAGCTCGAGGTAGAGACCCGCGTCGACGGTGTTGAGCAGCATGCGCGAGTCACCGATCGCCTGGCGCAGCTTCCCGACGGACTCGACCTGCTCGGCCATCACCTGGCCGAATTCGGCCTCCGTCGCCGCGTCGGCGGCGCCGTCGCCGAGCTGCCCGGCCAGGGCCAGCACGCGGTCGCCACGCAGACACAGGTCCTGCAACAGAAGCACGATGCCGAGCAGGTGGCGCGCCACGTCCGAGTCTCGCCCCGTCCTGCGGCGATCCAGCAGGCGTGCACCGTAGTTGGCGAAGATCTCCGCCAGCTTCTCGACGAGGGTGAACACGCGCAGAGCCTAGTGGACAGTGTCCACCTGACCACTCCCCCGCGCACGGCCCGTCCGCGAGTTCGCGATGAAGGGCCTGGCGTCGCGGTAGGTTGCAGAGTCATGGCCACGACCGCCGACGTCCGTCAGGAACTCGCCAGCCTCGCCGATCCACGTCGCGCGCAGGGACTGAGCCGATTTCTGCAGATGGTTCCCGGCGGGTACGGCGAGGGCGACCGGGCCATCGGCGTCTCCGTGCCGGAGCAGCGCAAAGTGGCCGCCCGGTACTGGCGTGACCTCTCCCTGGCCGACACGGCCGAGCTGCTGACCAGCGGCGTGCACGAGGAGCGCCTGACGTCCCTGTTCATCCTGGTGCGAAAGTTCGCCAAGGGAGACGAGAAGGAACGGGGTCAGATATTCGGCGTTCTCCTGGCCAACACCGACCGCGTCAACAACTGGGATCTGGTCGACTCGTCCGCGCCGTACATCGTCGGCCCCTGGCTGATCGACAAGGACCGGAGCGTGCTCGACCGGTTGGCCGGGTCAGACCTGGTCTGGGACCGGCGCATCGCCATCATGGCGACTTTCGCCTTCATCAGAGCCGGCGACTTCCATTGGACCTTCCGCCTCAGCGAACGGCTCCTGCACGACCCGCACGACCTCGTCCACAAGGCGGTGGGCTGGATGCTGCGCGAGGTGGGCAACCGTGACCGAGCGGCGGAGGAGGAGTTCCTCGCCGGACGGTACCGGGCCATGCCGCGGGTGATGCTGCGGTACGCGATCGAGAAGTTCGAACCGCAGCGCCGTAAGGACTACCTCTCCGGCGGGGTGTGAGTGATCGACGCTGCTCATCGAGCTGACCCTCGCCGTCTCGCTGCCAGGTAACCGTCGCGTGGCGCTGCCCCGGCGAGCGATGCCGCACCCCGTACGTCTTGACTTGCCGGCCCTCCCGGGCTAATTTGCTTACATCGTAAGCTTACGTCGTACGCAAACTCGGGAGGTCCGATGAAGAAGCTCGCCGTCGCCGCTCCACTCGCCTGGCTCGCGTGGCTCGCGCTCACCGACTGGGTGCCGATGTTTCCGCTCAACGACCTCGCCGCCATTCCCGCCGGAGATCGCGCGATCGCGGCCATCGCGAACTACCCCTTCCCGCTGCTGATCGCGGCGGGTATGGCGCTCGATCGGCACTGGTCCCGCATCGCGGCGGTCGCGCTGAGCGCGCTCTGCCTCATCGGGCACGTGACCAGCTGGTGGATCCCGTACTTCGGCGGCGCCAACCCCACCCAGCGGGTGGAGTTCCAGGAGTACTACGCCCAGACCCTGCGGTTCTGGCCCACCGCCGGCCATGACGTCGTCGTCGATCTGCAACACGCCGTCGTCGGGCTGCTCACCCTGGCGATGCTGACCGCCACCGTTCTTGTCACGATGAGGAGATGGCCACGACAGGAGAACCCCGGCCGGCCCGCCGCAGCAGCGGTCGCCCGCCACAGCTGAGCCGCGACGACATCGTCTCCGCGGCTCTCGCGGTGATCGACGCCGATG
This sequence comes from Micromonospora sp. NPDC048909, assembly GCF_040649635.1. Lineage (NCBI taxonomy): Bacteria > Bacillati > Actinomycetota > Actinomycetes > Micromonosporales > Micromonosporaceae > Micromonospora > Micromonospora sp. NPDC048909. The sequence continues at coordinate 4,124 of NZ_JBEZFU010000005.1, forward strand.
GCCTGGAGGCGCTGACCATGCGTCGCCTCGGCGCCGAACTGGGAGTCGCGGCGATGTCGCTCTACCGTCACCTGCCCAACCGGGAAGCCGTCCTCGCCGCCGTCGTCAACCACCTGGCGACCGAGGCGATCACCGATCTCGATCCGGGCCGGTCCTGGGCCGAGAGCCTCACCGCCTTCGCGACCGCCTACCGCCAGATGCTGCTCAATCACCCTCGTGCGGTACCACTGCTGGCGACCCATCCGATGGACGTCCACACCGGACTCGCACTCATCCAGGTCGTCCTCGACCGCGCCGACACGGAAGGCGTACCCCGGACGCACGCGCTGACCGCGGTCCAGTCGGTGGCCGTCTTCGTGCTCGGACACGCCCTCGCCCAGGTCGGCACACCACCGGGGACCTCGGCCACCGCGGTCGAGACGCCGGAGGCCACCGAATACTACGACCGCTGGTTCGCCGAAGGGCTCGCCGCCATGGTGACCGGATTCGTACGGCCGGCCCCGATCGAGTAGGGCAGCGAGCCGAGGGGCGCATGACGGTGCGGCCAACTGTCTGACGGTCTTGGCGGCTCGCTGAGTACCCGTACTCAGCCGGGACCGGGTATGCGGCGGGCTACGCGATCACGGCCGGCTGGGCAGGATTGGAGGGTGCTCCAGTTCAAGGCGTCGAAGCCGGTGGTTGTCGCGATCCAACTCGGCGCGGTCTGGGCGGTGGGGGCGGTCGCACTGCCGACGATGTGGCAGGCGCTGCTGGTCGCGGCGCTCGCCGGTGCCGCGGGCCTGATAGCCGTCATGGCCCTCGTGGCCGGGTTGGCCGTCCTGGCTTACCTGATCATGGTGATCGCAGCCACGCGTGACGTGTCGGTCCTGGGGGCGACCGGCGGTCGTCGAGTGCTCTGGGCGCTGCTCGTCACGGGCCTGGGCACGGTCGGCTGGGCCGCCGGGTGGGCCGTCACCGACGTCGCCGGGCTCGGGGTGAGCAGCAACCCGCCGTTGAGGTTCCTTCTCGGCGGCGTTCCGTTCGTCCTGGCGGCCGGGCTGTTCCTGCGCGGCTGGCGGTTCAGCGCCATCGCGCTCGGGCTGAGCGTGGTGCTGGTCGGCGCCACCGTGGCGGTGCTGCGCCAGGAGCCGCCGGACGAGTTCGAACGACGGCTGGTCGTCGCCGGCGTCCACCGGGAGACCGCCTACGCGGTCGCCATCCCCGGCTACCTGCCCACAGACGATCGCGACTACGGCAACCGGCTGGGCGGCTCGCGCTTCCGCCCCGAGGACCCGGACGCGGTCCCGCCGGACCGGTACATCAGCATCAACGCGTACGACCGGCTCAGCGCGGGCGAGCAGATGTGTGCGCAGCCGACCGCCCAGGACTCGCGACTGACCTGGGGGTCCTGCACGGTCGAGAAGGACGGTCTGGTCTACCGGCACAACGAGATCCAGCACGGCTACCAGGTGTCCGTCGGCCGCCGGTACGTCACGGTCGTCGGAACCCCGGCGGTCGACCACGACCTGCTGCGGGCCGCGGCGCTGAGCCTGCGCCTGGCCACACCCGAAGAGCTTGGCGATGCCCAGACGCAGACCGGCGGGTACTACGCCGCGACGATCCCCGGATACGTCGGGCAGGTCACCGGGATCCCGCCCGGCATGCTCTACGCGCCCGCCGACCAGACCGGCAACGGCGCGCAGAGCGTCTCCATCTCGCTGGACGTGAGCTTTGCGGGCAGCGACGACATCTGCTTCCGCACCACCGAGTGCACTCCGGACGGCGCCGGGCTCACCTACGTCCGGAACGAGGACAGCCACGGGTATGTCATGCGGCGCGATGAGGTGAACGTGCGGATCACGGGCGGGCTGCGGGCCGACCGCACGCTGCTGCGGCAGGCCGCGCTGAATGCCCGCCCCGCCACGGTCGAGGAACTGCGCCGGGCCGTCCCGCCGCTCGAGGCCCGTGAGCCTCTCGACCGTCTCCGCCAATGGCTACGCACGTTCTAGCCACGGCAGACGGCATCCGGAAGCGATAGGTATGTGACACTCACTCCTCGAGGAGCACCTGCACCGCCCCGGCGAGCCTGATCAGCCACGGTCCGGCGTCGGCGCCCGACGGTAGTGAACCGTCGATCGCCCAGCTCCGGACCGCGTCCGGGCTGAGGTCGGCCGCGTCGAGCACCAGACGGCGCAGGCGGCGGGACAGCCGGATGCCGTCGAGTTCCGCGAGCAGCACGCCGCGGCCGGCCGGCAGACCGATCAGGACAGTCGACGGGTTGGCAACTCACCGCTGTCGGCGGTGGTGAGACCGTCCGTGACGCGTCGCAGTCCGTGCTTCTCCGTTGCGCTGGCGCTGTCGTATTCGGTCTGATGGCGGCGGATCTCGGTGTGATGCTCGGCTGACCAGGCGGCCAGCGCCAGGACGGTGGACAGGAGCGAGGTGCCGAGTTCGGTGAGGGCGTACTCGACGCGGGGCGGGACCTCAGGGTAGGAGGTCCGCGTGACGAGTCCGGTGCGCTGCAGGTGCTTCAAGGTCAGCGTGAGCATGCGCTGGGAGATGCCGGGGATCGCGTCGGCCAGGTCCGAGTAGCGGATGGGGCGGTCGGCGAGCGTACCGATGATCAATACGCTCCACTTGTCGCCGACAAGATCCAGGACCTCGCGGATGAAGTCGGCGTCCTCGTCGTTCCAGTGCGCACAGGGCCCCGGCACGGCCCGGACGTTCGCCCGGACGTTGGTCCGTCTCCGTCGAAGATCCTCCGCGCTCATGCTCGCCGCCTCTCCGCCAGTCGGTCGCTACGCACATGAATGTGCCTTTTGTGGCGCCCCGATTCTAATGCACGATGGGGTTACGAACAGCGAGTAAGAAATGAGAGAGGACCCCATGAAGATCGAGTTCTGGTCGGACGTCGTCTGCCCGTACTGCGGGCTGATGGACCACCGCCTGCACCAGGCGCTGAACCGGTTCGGGCACAGCGAGCAGGTCCAGGTGATCCACCGGTCGTTCCAGCTACACCCGGACCTGCCGCGCGAGGGCGTCAGCCAGAGCGAGCTGATCGAGATGGCTGGCGCCCCCGCGTCGACCGTGGACCGCGTCCTGCGCCCGATCGAGCGAGCCGCCGAGGCGGAGGGCCTGACGCCCTATCACGCGGTCGATCGCACGCTGGGCCCGACCGACCTGGCTCACGAACTGCTCGCCTACGCCACCGACCAGGGCCGTGGCAACGAGATCTGGACCGCCATGTTCCGCGCGCACTTCGGGCAGGCCCGCAAACTGTGGACCACCGAGGAGGTCCTCGACTTCGCCGCCGAGGTGGGCCTGGACCCGGCCGGTGCCGCCGAGGCTCTACGTAGCCGCCGCTATCGGGCCCGAGTCGCCGCCGACCAGCGCGAGGCCGAGCGCCTCGGCGCCCGCGGCGCGCCCTTCCTCGTCTTCGACCGCCGTTTCGCCGTCCCCGGCGCCATCGGCACCGAAGACCTGCTCGCCGCGATCACGAAGGCATGGGCCGAAGCTCACCCCACGCCGCAGCCGCTGCCCGTCGTCTCCGAAGCCGACGGCATCTGCACCCCGGACGGCTGTGCGGTGCCCGAGCCCGGCACCGCCTGACGGTTGGCGAGATGGACGCGGCCCCCAGCGGGCCCGGCGGCAGCCTGCGCACAGGCCACGCCGGGCCCGCTTCCGGGGAGGCGGCAACTCGGGGCCGTGGCCCGGATCAGGCGGTGGCGAAGCGCTCGTGGTGGTCGCGGACGAACTCGGCGATGCTCCGCGGCGACCGGCCGGTGACGCTGGCGACATGGTCGTTGGTGAAGTCGCCCCACCCGGAGCCGTAGGCAACCCGGTATTCGGTGAGCGCCTCCGCCGTCCACTCGTCGAGCCCGGCCTGAAGCAGGCCGCCGCGGGTCTGTTCCGGGCTCTGCGGTACGTACCGCACCGGGCGTCCGAGCGTACGGGTGAACTCCTCCGCCACCTGGTACAGCGAGATGCTCTCCGGACCGGTGGGCGTGTAGATCCTGCCCTCGTGTCGTTCAGGCGCGGCGAGGATCTCGGCCGCGACCGCCGCGATGTCCCGTACGTCGACGACACCGACCCGTCCCTCGCCGAAGACCCCGTAGAGCTGGTCCCCGGCCAGGGTTCCGAACAGGTTCTGCATGAAGTTGCTCGGTCGCAGGATCGTCCACGCGATACCCGAGTGCTGCAGTTCGGCGTCGGAGAGCGCGTGCAGCCGGCCGTTGCGGGTGGGAGCATCGTGCGCCGCGCCGATCGCGGAGAGCCGGACGACGTGCCGCACGCCGGCGTGGCGAGCCGCCCACAGCGCGTTCATGCTCTGACTCGGCGCGAGCGGGCCCATCGCGGTCAGCAGCCACAGCTTCGTCACTCCGTCGAACGCTGCTGCCAGCGTGGAGGGACGGTCCAGGTCACCGACGACGTAGTCGACGCCGTCGACGTCAGGCACGCGCGACTTGTCGCGAACGAGGGCCCGCACCGGCTGCTTGCCGGCAAGCTCCCGCAGCACCTCCCCGGACACGGTGCCGGTCGTTCCGGTAATCAGAATGGTCATGGCTGTCCGTCCTCCCGTTGGGCGGGCCGCGATTCGGCCGCTGTGGCGCCGACGACGATATAGTCCAAGTAATGGACCGTCCAATGATTGGACTAAGTTATGAGACGCAGCACACGCAAGGAACAGGACCCCGACCTCGGGATCCTGGCCGTCCAACTCTCCGCACGGGTCCAGCGCGAGATCTTCACTCGGGCGGCCGAGCAGGGGTTCGGCGACGTCAGGCCCCGCCACGGCGCGGTCCTCGCGTACCTGGACGCCGAGGGCACCCGACCCGGCGAACTGGCCCGGCTCGCCGGGCGGAACAAGCAGACGATGGGCGCGATCCTCGACGAGCTGGAGCGGCTCGGCTACGTCCGGCGCGCGCCGGACCCGGCCGACCGCCGGGCAAAGCTGATCATCCCGACGGACCGTGGTCTCGAGCTCATGGAGGTCTCCGACGCCCTGGTCAACCTGATCGAGCAGAACCTCTCCGACGCGCTCGGCCCGGACCTCTACCGGGAATTCAGGACCGCGCTGGGCCGTGGCGTGGCGAGCCTGCCGGCGGCCAGCCACGACGCCGAGGGCTGAGACTGCCAGGATCGCGGAAGTCCGGCGTCCGGCTGCTCAGCACCCAGATAATGCGGGGGGTCAACCTGGAGCGGGCTCCGCCGGGGGCGCCGCACGCGGGCTGACCTGGATGCGGTCGGGAAGGAGACGTCGTCGGATGAGCACGATGTACGCCGTGCGAGCTCACACCAGGGGCGGCCCGGAACAGCTCGTGTACGAGCAGGCGCCGCGGCCCGAGCCGGGGCCCGGTGAGGTGCTGGTGGCCGTCAAGGCAGCTTCCATGACCCCCCACGAGCTCACCTGGTCGGCGACCTGGACGAACAGCTCCGACGGCTCAGGGCCCGAACGTACGCCGATCATCCCGTCGCACGAGTTCTCCGGCGTCGTCGCGGTATCCCGGGCGGGAGTCGAGAGCCCTACCGAAGGGGAGGCCGTCTACGGGCTGATCCCCTTCACCCGCGATGGCGCCGCCGCCGAGTACGTCACCCTGCCCGCGGCCGTCGTGGCGGCCAAACCCGCCACCGTCGACCACGACCATGCCGCGGCGCTCCCACTGTCCGCGCTGGCTGCTTGGCAGGCGCTGGTGAACCACGCCGGTCTGCAAGCCGGCCAACATGTGCTGGTGCAGGGCGGCGCCGGTGGCGTGGGGAGCCAGGTGGTGCAGATCGCGGCCAGTCTCGGTGCTCGGGTGAGCGCCACGGCAGCGGCGGCCGACCTGGAGTTCGTCAAAGGCCTGGGCGCCGAGCAGGCCATCGACTACGCGCACGACCGCTTCGAGGATCACGTCCGCGACGTGGACGTCGTCATCGATCTCGTCGGCGGCCCCACGCAGTCGCGGTCCTGGTCGGTCCTGAAGGCGGGCGGCGTCCTGGTCAGCCCCTCCACGCCTCCCGACCAGCAGGAGGCGGCCCGGCACGACGCCCGCGGGGTGTACTTTATCGTCGCGCCCGACCCGAACGCGTTGCGTTCCATCGCCGAACTCGTCGACAACGGCCGACTGAAGCCGGTGGTGGACCGGGTGCTGCCCCTCACGGAGACCCGCTCGGGTTATGAGGCGCTCGAAACGGCCAAACTCCGCGGAAAAATCGTCATTCACGTCGCGGACTAGCGCGTCCACCCCGGGAGAGGTGCCGCCAGGAGGCCGGCCCGGCGTGCGGATGGGGCGCGACAGCCGACTCCGGAGGAATACGTCCGGCGTGGCTTCGGGACGTCGAGCCCCTCAACCCGTACCCGTGGGAAGACTGAATCCGGCAACCCAGCCGGACCACCGCACCGCAGTGGCGCTGCGCGATGCGAACTGTCCTGTCGGTCCCGGCGCGTAGCGTGCGGACGTGTCCACGATTGAGGAGAGACCGATGATCGACAGTAAGGACACCGTTGACTTCGAGCCGGCGGCCCGCGCGCTGGCCGCGCTGCTGGGCGGGGTGACCGACGACCAACTCGGCCGCCCCACCCCGTGCGGGAGATGGACGGTCGCCGACCTGCTCCACCATCTCATGGGGCTGACGGTCGCGTTCCGGATAGCCGCCGAGAAGGGGCCCGACCCCGCGCCGACCGGCCCGGACGATCCCGCCGCGGCGGAGCACGACCCGCGGTGGCGCACCCGGCTGCCGGCGCAGCTCGACGAGCTGGTTGCCGCATGGCGTGAGCCAGCCGCCTGGAAGGGCGACGTTGCGGTCGGCGGGGTGGTGCTGCCGGCCGAGATCATGGGTGTCGTCGCGCTGAACGAGCTGGTCATCCACGGATGGGATCTCGCCAGCTCGACCGGGCAGCCATACGACGTCGACGACCGTACTGTCGAGACGGTCCACGGCCTGGTGTCCCAGCAGGCGAGCAGCGACGGCACTCCCGGCCTGTTCGGGCCGTCGGTCTCCCTGCCCGCCGACGCTCCCCTGTTCGACCGGGTCCTCGGGCTCACCGGCCGCGATCCCGGGTGGAAGTCCTAGCACCGACACCGCCTCGGTGACGACGGCAGCCTTCGCTCGACCGCGGCAACGACCGCCGCTCAGCTCGGCACCGAGCGGGCGGCCACCGGGCGGGCGCGCCGAGGCGCCCGCCCGGTCAGCGGAAACTCAGGGTGTCTGACCGACCCGGTCGACGACGGCGAGGGCCAGCACGGCCGACGACCCGGCCGACCCGCCCACGCCGAGGAAGGCGTAGGTCTCGGGGTGGAAGACGAGCACGACCTGGCCCGGGCCGCCCGTCGACGGCCAGGTGATCCCGATGCCCGATCGGCCCGCGCCATCCTTGACGTGCTCCACAGCCTGCAGGTCCGGCGTCGTCGCCGCCGCCTCGTAGAGCGCCGCACGGGATCGAGGGCGCAGGTAGCTGTCGGTGAGGTAGTAGAGGACGTCCTTGCCGGCGGCATTGGCGTCGCCTGGTTCACCGCTGCGATGCTCGGTCAGGAAGGCCCGCATGGCGGCGGCGTCGGTGGGCATGTCGGCGCGGTAGGCGGGTGCGGGGATGCACCGCTCGGTCTTGCCCGGCACCACCTGTTCGCCCTTGACCACCGCGGCCCGCCCGTTCCGGCACCCGGGCACGACCATTTCCGTGCGGCCGGCGGCAGAGGTCTCGATGACCAGACCATCCCGGGTTCCGTCCACCGACTGCCAACTCTCCCGGATTCCCGGGCCCTCCTGGCTGCGTGAATAGACGAACTGGCCCGGTCGGGGACTGACGTCGGGCACTTCCAGCGCGGCGGCCGCCGCGTTCCGGAGAACCTGGGCTGCATCCGCCCGGGCGGCCGGCGTGCTGCCACCGAGCGGGTCCGGCGCAAGCACCAGAACCGAAGCCAGCGACGCCGCCACGCCCGCCGCCGCCACCCCGGTGAGCACGAGTCGCCAGACCGGTCTCCGCGAACGAGGAGGCGTCGGGGAGACGGTGGAGGTCGTGAGTGCGGGAGACGGCGCGGCCATCGCGGTCATCACGGTCGTCAGCCGCGTGCGGGCCGGCGCCAACCGCTCGGCCGTCGGCAGCCCGGTCTCGTCGCCGACCTGCTGGAGCAGTCGCATCTCATCCATTGCTCAGTGCCTCCTCGATCGTGCTGGCCGGTTCGCCGCCCAACTGCTCACGGAGCAACCGGCGGGCTCGGTTGAGTCGTGATCGCACGGTGCCGACCGGGATCGCCAGGGCGGCGGCGACCTCGTCGTACGTCAACTCCTCCCAGGCGATCAGCAGCAACACGTCGCGGTCTCCGTCGGAGAGCAGCGCCAACGCGTCGAGGAGGAGCCGGCGTAGCGATTGCGCCGTCACCGCGGTGGCGACCCGGTCGGCGTGTGACGCCTCGCTCGTCAGGGGGACGTACGCCTGCCGCAGTCGGTACTCCCGCTCCTCGTTCCGCCGGTGCTGGCCGACGATGTTGGTGGCGATCCCGTACAGCCACGGCCGGGCGTTCGGATGGGTGACGTCGAATCGATCCCGACGACGGAACGCCGCGAGGAACGTCTCGTCGACCAGGTCGTCCGCGGCCGGCACGCCGAGACGCCGGGCGAGGTAGCGATGGATGTGCGGCGCGTGCCGGTCGAAGATCGCCGAGAAGATCTCCGGTTCCTGCACGGACCGAGCGATGATCGCTGCGTCCGCCACCGCACCGACATCGACATCCTTTGCTCGCCGCAGGTGTTTCATGTAGGGCCTTTCGCGGAGTCGGGAAGCACCACCTGTTATCCGCGTCCGGCGGCCAAACGGTTCACGGGCGCAACGGTAGGTGTGCGCCCGCCTCGTCGATCGCATGGATGAGGTCCGTGTCGCCGGCCAGGTCCGGCGCGAGCAGCGCCAGCACGTCTTGCGCCGATCCCGCCCGTTGCTGGTACGGGCCGGCGCCGGCGTCGTTCACCGGCGCGCCGGTCCCGCGCAGGTGCCCGATCCAGGCGGCCAGGATCCGCGCGCCTCCGGCGGGCATCCGGCCGGCGGTCCGCTCGCCGCGCAGCACCGGCAGCAGCCGGATCGGTAGCTTCTGCGAGCCGTCCGTGGCGATCTGCGCCAGCGTGTGCCGGATTCGCGGGTTCGCGAAGCGCCGAAGCAGGGTCGTCCGGTAGTCGGCCAGCTCGACGGCGGGCAGCGGCACGTGCCGCGCGGCCTCGTCCCACCACTGGTCCAGCCAGCTGCGGCAGACCGGGTCGGCGACCGCGGCCGCGATGGTGTCGTGCCCGCGCGCGCTGCCGGCGTATGCCAGCAGGCTGTGCCCACCGTTGAGCAGCAGCAGCTTGCGCGTCTCGTACGGGGTGATGTCGTCGGCGAACCGAGCGCCTGCCGCTTCCCACATCGGGCGGCCGGCCGGGAAGTCGCCGCTGAGCACCCATTCGGAGAACGGCTCGGTGACCACCGGCACGGCGTCCTCGTGCCCGGTCAGCTCGGCCACCGCGCGCACGTCCTCCGGCGTGGTCCGGGGCGTGATCCGGTCCACCATGGTGGTCACGAAGGAGACGTTCTCGGCGATCCACCCGTCCAGCCCCGGTTCGGCCGCTGCGGCCAGGTCGTGCACCACCCGGGCCGTGGCCTCGCCGTTGCCCGGCAGGTTGTCGCAGGAGACCACGGCGAGGGGCCCGGCGCCGGCGATACGCCGCGCGGCCAGACCGGCGACGAGACGGCCGGGCACGGTGGTCACCCCGATGCCGTGACGTAGCGCGCTGACGTCGGCCCGGACGTCCGGAGCGTCGAGGTCCAGGCCGCCGTCGCGGTGCCGCCGGTACGCCGCCTCGGTGACCGTCAGCGTGACGACCGCGACGTCCGGCTCGGACAGGTACGCGCACCACGAGCGCAGGTCGGTGCCCGGATGCGCGGCCGACACCGCGGTCTGCACGGCCATCTCGTCGCGGTCCGGCCCGCGGACCACGAGCGTGTAGAGCCCGTCCTGCTCGGTCAGCTGGTCGGCCAGCATCCGCGACCGGCCGGTGAACGCGGCGATCCCCCATCGCGCCGAGTCCGGCGCGGCCCCGGTGTACCAGGCCTGGTGCGCCCGGAAGAAGCCGCCCAGCCCGAGGTGGACGATGCGGACCGGCGGCCTGTCGTCCCGGTGCGGCGTCACAGCTTGAAGACCTTGCGCGGCTGGTCGCTGACCAGGGCGGTGAGCGTGTCGAGGGCCTCGTCCTCGTCCAGCCGGTGCGCCGCGACCAGCCCGGCGAGGAACCCCGCGTCGAGGCGGCGGGACATGTCGTGCCGGGCCGGGATGGAGCAGAACGCGCGGGTATCGTCGATGAACCCGGACAGTCGGGAGAACCCGGCGATCTCGGTGACCGCCGCCTGGTAGCAGCGGATCTCGGACGGGTTGTCCAGAAACCACCACGGCGCTCCGGCGTACACCGCCGGGTAGAAGCCGGCGAGCGGCGCGATCTCCCGGTTGTAGACCTCCGCGTCCACGGTGAACAGCACCAGGTGGAATCCCGGGTGGGTGCCGAACCGGGCGAGCAGTGGTTGCAGCGCGTGGGTGAACTCGACGGCGGTCGGGATGTCGTGTCCGGTGTCCGCGCCGAACCGGTTCGCGGTGGCCGGGTGGTGGTTGCGGTAGATGCCCGGGTGCAGCGTCATGACCAGGCCGTCGTCGCACGACATGCGCGCCATCTCGAAGGTCATGTGCCGGCGGAACGCGGTCGCCTCCGCCGGCGAGACCGTGCCGGCGCGGGCCGCGCGGTAGATGCGCTCCGCCTCGTGCCGCTCCAGCGGCTCGGTGCCCGCGTCGGCGTGGCTGTGGTCGGCGGAGACCGCGCCGTGCGCGACGAAGTACCGACGGCGCTCCTCCAGCGCGGCGAGGTACCCGGCGTAGTCGCCGACGTCGCCGCCCAGCTCCTTGACCTTCTCCGGCCACCCCGGCCGGCCGATCTCCAGGTACCTGTCGGGGCGGAAGGTGGGCGCCACCGTGGCGTCGACGTCCGGGGCGTCGCGCAGCGCCGCGTGCGCGGCGAGGTCGTCGGCCGGGTCGTCCGTGGTGGCCAGGAAGTCGATGCCGAAGCGGCGCAGCAGGGTTCGCGGGCGATGGCTCGGCTGACTCAGCTGCCCCGCGATCAGGTCGTACAACGCGTCCGCGTTATGCGCGCACGGCCGCTCGGTCACGCCGAAGATCTCCACCAGTTCGCTGTCGAACCAGTAGCGCACGGGGGTGCCGCGGAACAGATCCCAGTGGGCGCACAGCAACCGCCAGGCCTCCCGCGCCCGGTCCTCGGGCAGCGGCTCCTCCCCCACCCCGAGCGCCGCCAGTGGCACACCGCCGGCGTGCAGCAGCCGGGTCACGTAGTGGTCCGGCTGGAGGAACAGGCTGGTGGGGTCCGCGAACGGGGTGTCGTCACGCAGCATCCGGGGATCGACGTGCCCGTGCGGCGAGACGATCGGGAGTTCGCGGACCACCTCGTACAGGCGGCGGGCGATTGAGCGCACTCCCGGGTCGGTGGGCAACAACCGATCGGGATGCAACGTCAGAGCGGCCATGAGCCCGAGCGTGGGCGGACCGCAATCGGTTCGCAAGCGGTTGCCACCTGTTGCCTCGGGCGGCGTGGCAACAACTGGCAACTCGTTGCGTCGATCGTCGGCATGCGGAAACCATCCGGTAACAGTGATGCGGCTCACTCCGCACCGGCACACCCCTAGGAGAGCAGCAGATGCGATACCGGAAGATGCGAGCGGCGGTGGCGGTGGCCGGTGCGACCGCGCTGGTCGCCGCGCTCGCTGCCTGTGGTGGCGGCGACGAGTCCAGCGGCTCCGGCAAGACGCTCAACGTGCTGATCGGGGCGAACACCCAGTACCCCGCGGAACAGCAGGCGTGGCAGGAGTCGATCGCCCAAAGGTTCAAGTCGCAGACCGGCGCCGAGGTCAAGTGGGAGACGTTCGCCACCGCCAACGACGAGCTGACCAAGATCCAGACCTCGGTGGTCTCCGGCAGCGGCCCGGACGTCTACGCGGTCGGCACCACGTTCACCCCGACCGCGTACTCCACCAAGGCGTTCGTCACTCTCGGCGACGAGGAGTGGAAGAAGATCGGCGGCAAGGACAAGTTCATCCCCTCGTCGCTGGGCATCTCCGGGCCGGACGAGCAGAACCAGGTCGGCATCCCGTGGGTGGGCCGCCCGTTCGTCATGGTCTACAACACCGAACTGCTCACCGCGGCCGGTATCGACAAGCCGGCGACCACCTGGGACGAGCTGACCCAGCACGCCAAGCGGCTGACCAAGGGAGACCAGCACGGGCTGGCCGTGGCGTACAAGGACAACTTCGACCCGTGGAAGTTCATCTGGGGCATGTCGATCCAGGCCGGCAACCCGCTCGTGGACGGCAAGACGGCGCGGATCCAGGACCCGGCGGTGCAGAAGGCCTATGAGACCTACTTCGGCTGGCTCGCCACCGACCGGGTGGTCAACCCGGCCGCGGTCGGCTGGTCCAACTCGCAGGCGATCGGCGAGTTCGCCAAGGGCAGGACCGGCTACATGGCGCTGACCTCCGCGCTCGCGGCGAAGGCGCTCGACGCCGGCGCGGTCAAGGGCAAGTGGAAGTTCGCCCTGCTCCCCACCGTGCCGCCGGGCGCCACCACCCGGCCGGCGAACGGCGTGGAGGCCGCGAGCATCCTCTCCGGTGACAACCTGCTGGTGGCGGACTACTCCAAGAACAAGGACCTGGCGTTCCAGTTCGTCAAGCTGATCACCGACCAGGACGCACAGCTGGACCTCTACCAGCGGCTGGGCCAACTGCCGGCGAACGCCGCCGCGGCGCAGACGTTGCTGTCGGACCCGAAGTTGCAGGTGGTCGTCCAGGCGCAGCAGAAGTCCGTGTCCACCCCGTTCACCGGCGCCTGGGCGGACATCCAGCTGGCGCTCACCAACGCGGTGGTGCAGTCGATCCCGGACCTCTCCAACGGCCCGATCAGCCCCGAGCAGATCGACAGCCGGCTGGCCACGGCGCAGAAGGCCGCACAGTCGGCACTGGACCGGGTCAAGTAGATGGGTGTCAACAGCACCCTCACGCCCGAGGTGCGGACGGCGAAGCCGCCGCCCCAGCGGCGCCGCCGGGGCGTGACGGAGCGACAGCGTCCGTTGTGGCTCCTCACCCCCGGCGGGGTGCTGATGGTCCTGGTCATCCTGATCCCGCTGGTCCTGGCGCTGTGGATCTCGGCGATCGACCTCGACCAGTACACCCTGCGCCGGTGGATCGAGGCACCGTTCATCGGGCTGGACAACTACGTCGAGTCGGTCGGATCCGGCCTGCTGCACTCGGTCTGGATCAGCGTCTCGTTCGCCGTGCTGGCCACTGTCGCCACCGTGCCGATCGGGATCGCCGCCGCGCTGGTCACCCAGAACCCCTACCGCGGCCGGGCGATCGTGCGGGCGGTGTTCCTGATCCCGTACGTGCTGCCGTCGTTCGTGGTCGCCACGGTGTGGCGCACGATGCTGCAACCGGACGGCATCGTCAACGCGACGCTCGCGAAGGCCGGCGTGGACGGCGGGCTCTGGCTCAGCGGCCCGAAGTCGTACTGGACGCTGGTGCTGGTGGAGATCTGGGCGGCGTGGCCGTTCATCTACCTGATGGCGCTGGCCGCCCTGCAGTCGGTGGACATCGAGGTGCACGAGGCGTCGGCGGTCGACGGGGTGACCTGGTGGTCGAAGCTGCGTCGGGTCATCCTGCCGTACCTGCGCGGGCCGGTGCTGCTCGCCTGCCTGCTGGCCACGCTGAACCACATCAACAACTTCACGCTGCCGTTCGTGCTGTTCGGCGCGCCCGCGCCGGACGACGTCAACGTGATGCCGATGCTGGTGTACGTCACCAGCTTCCAGAGCCTGCGGTTCGGGCTCAGCGCGGCCATGGCCGTGGTCTCGCTGATCCTGATCGCCATCCCGTTGTTCGCCTATCTGCGGGCGGTGCGGCTGGACGTGCACGAGGAAGGAGCCCGACGATGACCGCCTCGGCCGAGGCCCAGCGGCTGCTCCCCCGGCCGTTGCTGGTCACCCTGACGGTGCTGCTCTGCGCCATGGTGCTGGCGCCGATCCTCTACATCGTGCTGGCGTCGCTCAACACCGACGTGGGCGTGGCCGGCGGTGAGTTCTGGCCGAGCACCTTCTCCGGCGAGAGCTACACCCAGATCTGGACCACCGCCGAACTGTCCACCGGCATCGTCAACAGCCTCGTCGTCTGCGCGCTCACCGCGGTGGCCTCCGCCCTGCTCGGCACCACCACCGCGTACGTGCTGGTCCGCTACGCGTTCTTCGGGCGGCTGACCATCCTGCGCGGCCTGGTGGGCCTGCAGAGCATCCCGGGCACGCTGATGCTGCTGCCGGTGTTCGTGCTGTTCTCCTCGGCCGGCAACTACCTCGGCCTCACGGTGATCGGCACCCGGTGGGGCCTCTTCGTCGCGTACCTCACGTTCGCCCTGCCGTTCTCGACCTGGGTGATGGTCACCTACCTGCGCGGCATGCCGCGCGAGCTGGAGGAGGCCGCCCGCACCGAGGGCGCGTCCACCCTGGTCATCCTGTGGCGCATCGTCTTCCCGCTGAGCCTGCCGGCGATCGTCGTCTCGGGCATCTTCGCCTTCCTGCTCGGCTGGAACGACGTGCTGTTCGCCTCGGTGCTGACCCGGCCCGAGACGCAGACCGCGGCGGTGGCGCTGCAGATCTTCGGCTCGACGCAGGAGGGCGGCGCGCTGCCGGTGTACTCGCAGATGATGGCGGCCTCGCTGATCTGCGCGGCACCGGTCGTGCTGCTGTACCTGGCCTTCCAGCGCTACCTGGTCGGGGGCCTGACCGCCGGCGGGGTGAAGTAGTGGCGACCGCGGCGGTGATCGGTTGCGGCGACGTGTCGGTGGTGCATCTCGCCGCGATCGAACGGCTGGGCATCGAGCTCGTGGGTGTCTGCGACACCGAGCCGGGTCGGGCCCCGACGGGGTACGTCAAGCACCGCGATCTCCTCGACGACCTACGCCCCGACGTGGTGCACATCTGCACTCCACACGACCAGCACGTGCCGATCGCGATCGACGCCCTGGAGCGCGGCGTGCACGTGCTGCTGGAGAAGCCGGTGGCCCACACCGTCGCGCAGGCCGAGCGGCTGATCTCCGCGGCCAAGGATCATCCCGAGGTCAAGGTCGGTGTCTGCCTGCAGAACCGGTACAACCTGACCACCCAGGCCGCCCGTACGCTGCTCGCGTCCGGCGAGCTGGGCGCCGTGCGCGGCGGCTCGGCCACCGTGCTGTGGCACCGCGACCGGGAGTACTACCGGGCCCGACCCTGGCGCGGCCGGACCGCGCGCAGCGGCGGCGGGGTGCTGATCAACCAGGCCATCCACACGCTGGACCTGATGGAGTGGCTGCTCGGCGACGTGGTCGAGGTGCGTGGCAACGCCGGCCGGTACGGGTTCGGCGGCGACATCGACGTCGAGGACACCGCCCATCTGCTGCTCGAGCACGCGGGCGGGGCGCGCAGCGTGCTCTTCGCGACCGTGACCAACGTCCACGACGCACCGGTGAGCATCGAGATCGTCACCGAGCGGGCGACCCTGCTGATCCGCGGGGACCTGACGGTCAGCTACCCGGACGGGCGCACCGAGGTGGTCGCCGAACGACGCACCGGCCCCGGTGGCCGCGCCTACTGGGGCGCGTCGCACGAGCTGCTCATCGCCGACTTCTACCGACAGCTGTCCGAGCCGGCACCGTTCTGGCTCGGCGTCGAGGAGGGGACCAGGTCTCTCCGCCTGATCGATCAGGTCTATCGACAGCACACCTGAGCAAGGAAGGGCCACCGCCGATGTGGACGCTGTCCGGATTTTCCGACGAGATCTCCCCCGACTTCACCGAGCAGTGCGCGGTGTCGGCGGGGCTGGGGTTGAACTACGTCGAAATACGCAGCGCCTGGGACGTCAACATCCTGGACCTCGCACCAGCACAGCTCACCCGGATGAAGGAGACCCTGGCGGCGCACGGCCTGAAGGTCTCCAGCATCGGCTCGCCGATCGGCAAGATCTCCATCGACGAGGACTTTCCGCCGCACCTGGAGCGGATGCGCCACGCCGCCGAAGTGGCCCGCTTCTTCGACGCGCCGTACGTCCGGATCTTCTCGTTCTTCCTGCGTCCCGACACCGATCCGGCCGAGCACCGGGCCGAGGTGATCGACCGGATGCGGGCCCTCGCCCGGGTCGCCGAGAACGCCGACCTTATCCTGCTGCACGAGAACGAGAAGGAGATCTACGGCGACATCCCGGAGCGGTGCCTCGACCTCGTGCGGTCGGTCGGCTCGCCGCACCTGCGGCTCGCCTGGGATCCGGCGAACTTCGTCCAGGTCGGCGTCCGGCCGTACACCGACGGGTACGCCATCCTGCGCAAGCACCTGGAGTACGTGCAGATCAAGGACGCCCTCGCGGCGGACGGCACGGTGGTGCCCGCGGGCCACGGTGACGGGGAGGTGGCCCGCACCCTCCGCGCGCTGCGTCACGACGGCTTCGACGGGTTCTTCTCCCTCGAACCGCACCTGGCGACCGGGCACGCCACCGGCGGATTCTCCGGACCCGAGCAGTTCCGCCGGGCGTGGCAGGCGTTCACGGACCTTCTGACAACCGAGGGGATTGAGTACGCGTGAGCACACGGACGAAGTTCGCCCTGGTGGGCGCCGGCGTGATCGGCAACCACCACGGTCTGGTGATGAGTCAGCTCGCTGAGCGGGTGGAGCTGGTCGCGGTAGCCGACGTCGAGCGGCAGCGCGCGGAGCAGCTCGCCGCGTCGCGCGGCGGCCGACCGTACGGCTCGCTGAGCGCGGCGCTGGCCGCCGAGGAGATCGACGTCGTGGTGGTGTGCACGCCGACCGGCCGGCACGGCGAAGTCGCCGTCGAGGCCCTCGACGCCGGCAAGCACGTCATCGTGGAGAAGCCGGCCGAGATCACCGTGGCGAAGACCGACGAGATCATCACCGCGCGGCAGAAGGCCGGCACCCTCGTGACGGTGATCTCGCAGCACCGGTTCGACCCGGCCACCGAGACGACGCTCGCGGCGATCGGCCGGGGCGAGCTCGGCCGGCTCACCTCCGGCATCGCCTCCATCGACTGGTGGCGCGGGCAGAGCTACTACGACTCCGGCGACTGGCGGGGCACCTGGGAGCTGGACGGCGGTGGCGCGCTGATGAACCAGGGCGTGCACACGGTCGACCTGCTCGTCGCCGCGCTGGGCCGGCCGGTCGAGGTGTTCGCGTACGCCGGCACGCTGGCACACGAGCGGATCGAGGTGGAGGACGTCGCGGTCGGCGTGGTGCGTTTCGACAGCGGGGCGCTCGGCGTGCTGCACGCGAGCACCGCGGCGTACCCGGGACTGAGCGCGCGGATGCAGGTGCACGGCGATCGGGGCTCGGCGGTCATCGACAACGACCAGCTCGCCTTCTTCCAGGTCACCGCCGGCGGCACGGACCGGGAGGAGAAGCTGATGGGTACGACGGAGAACCGGGCCGTGCCGACCGCCGGCAGCGATCCGGGGCAGCTGTCCGACGCGCACCGGTTGCAGTACCTCAACTTCCTCGGCGCCCTGAACGGCACCGAGAAGCTCCGCGTCGACCTGGAGACCAACCGCCAGTCGATCGCCGTCATCACCGGGGCGTACGAGTCGGCCCGGACCGGACGGCCGGTGAGCCTCTCGTGAACCGGATCGCCGCCAACCCCATTCCCTACTGGAGCCGGGCGGGCAAGACGCGGGAGGTCTTCGACGCGGCCTTCCGCGACTTCCAGGAGATCGGCTTCACCGCGGTCAAGGCCGACGTGCCCGAGGACATGGGTCCGGTCGAATACCTGGACTGGATCGGTGGGTACGGCCTGGCGCCGTCACTCAGCCTGTTCAACTCCGCCTTCGACGAGACCGTCGACATGGCCGAGGAGGTGGAGCGGGCCAAGCGGTTCGCCGCCACCCAGACAGCCCTGGGTCTCGACCGTACGATGATCTCCTCGATGTCGGTCCCGGCCCGGATCGCGCAGCCGGCCGTCGGCGCCGGCTTCGACGCGGGCCGGCTGGCTCGGGCCATCGACAACTGCGGCGCGATCTGCCGGGTGCTGCAAACCGAGGGCCTGCGCCCGCTGCACCACTCACACGTCGGCGGCGTCTTCGAGACCGCGGACGAGATCATCCGACTGCTCGACGATCTCGGGCCGGACGTGATCGGGTTCGGCCCGGACACCGGCCACCTGACCTGGGCCGGCGTCGACCCCTCGGCGTTCATCGCGCGGTACGCGGACCGCATCGGCGGCATCCACATCAAGGACTGCTTCCCCGACCTGCTCGCCCCGTCGGCGCGCAGCGGCATGGCGTACCACGAGGTGCAGGCGACGAAGCGCCTCTGGGCCGAGCCCGGCCTGGGCGTGGTCGACTTCGACGCCGTGCTGGCCGCCATTCCGGACGACTACGACGGCGACTTCATGATCGAGGTGGACGAGCCGAGTGTGGCGTCGAAGCTGGAGTCGCACCGCATGTCGTACCACTGGGCCCAGCATGCCGTGGCCGCGCGGGTCGGATGATGCGCGCGGGTCAGCACCAAACTGCCGTGCGCTGATCCGGGGCTACCGCGACCCGGCCCCGAGCGGCGTCGCGGCCCGCCCGGCCGGCCCGGACACCCTGGTCGTCCCGCGCGCCGGGGAGGTGCCCCTGCGCCTGCGCCGCGCGGTCGACTGGCGCACGACCAGGCGGACCGGCAGGACCAGCGGCTGGCCGCTGGTCCGGGCGCCCTGCGCGACCGCGATGCAGTTCTGCACGCCGGTGAGGCCCATCCGGTACAGCGGCGACGCGATCGTGGTCAGCTGCGGCTCGACCAGCTCGTCGAGGATGATGTTGTCGAAGCCCACCACGCTGACGTCCTCGGGCACGCCGATGTCCAGCTTGCGCAGCCCCTTCATGATGCCGATGGCGAGCTGATCGTTGTACGCGAGCACGGCCGTCGCGTCGAGTTCGGCCAGCCGCCGGGCCGCGCCGAAGCCGGCGAGAACGGTGGGCTCGTGCGGGCCGATCCGCTTCGTCTCGAGCTCCCGCTCGGCCGTGGCCTCCCGCAACGCCCGCCAGCGGACCCCGTCCGACCAGCTGGTCTCCGGCCCGGCGACGTAGGTGATCCGGTCGTGGCCGAGCGCCGCGAGGTGCTCCACGGCTCGGTGGATGCCGCGCTCGGCGTCGCTCAGCACGCAGTTCGCCTCGGGGATGATGCGGTTCAGCAGGACGACCGCCTTCTGCTTGGCCACCATCCGCAACGCCGAGTCGGTCATCCGGGAACTGGCGATGACGATGCCGTCGACCTGGGCCAGTTCGTGTTCGATGGTCGTCCGCTCCACCTCCGGCGACTCGTTTGTGTGGGTGAGGATCAGCTGGTAGCCGGCCTCCCGGGCGGCTTCGTACGCGCCCTTGATGATGTCGCCGTAGAACGGGTTGGTGACGTCGGCGATCACCAGGCCGATCGCCTTCTGCGGCGGCCGGCCGGCCGGCTGCTGGCCGTCGAGCTGGCCGGAGCGGTAACCGAGCTGTTCAGCTGCCTGGAACACCTTGCGGGCCGTGTCCGCGTTGACCCGCCCCGGCCGTGAGTAGGCCCGGGACACGGTGGACGCGGCCACGCCCGCCTCGCGCGCGACGTCGTAGATCGTCGGACGCCGATCCATGACCCGCATCCTAGACCCGCGCCGAGTGCGGCGGAGCCCGCCGTTGACGCCAGCAACAAGACAGACCTTCGTAACGCGGCGTAGTCCCGGATCCTTGCACCGTCCAACATGATCGTCATTTGCCGCGCTGATGCACCGCCCGTTCCGCTTCGAGAAAGGGAATGCGAGGCATACCGAGTGCGGCACCCGGTGCTTCGCTACCGCCGACACCAGCGGCGACGAACCCGGAGCAAGCGATGCGGGGGCGTCAAAAGGCTCACTGACAGCGTCAGCAGGTGCGTGAAATGGGCAAACGGCCCGCGCGGACGCCCCGGATTCGTGGCCTCAGCGCGCACTCGTCGCAAGCTTCCGGCGATGCGTTTCACGTCTGGTTTGTCCGCGCCCGGGGCCGTCGACCGAGCTGAGTCGCGACTCTGATGCGTTACCGTGCCGCGCTTTCTGTAATCGGGCCGCACCGGCCGCGCCGACGATTACCGTTCGTTAACGTGACCACCTCAAGGGTTACCGCCGTAACGCTCAGCGTCATTCTGTCCTCAGCCGTGGTGGGCGTCGCGCCACCGACGCGGGCGACGGCCGCGCCGCAGCTGCGGTGCCCGGCCGTGAAAGCGCCCGAGCCGCCGCCGGCTCTTCCGTCGCCGCCACCGGTCGACCCCGCGGCGGCGGCGGTCGGCGGGCCGGCGCTGGCGACGGCGGGGCTGGCCATTCCGCCGGGTGCACCGATGGCGCCGGCGGTGACCGCCACCTCCTGGCTGGTCGCGGACCTCAACAGCGGCGAGGTGCTCGGTGGCTGCGGGCCGCACGAGCACCGGACGCCGGCCAGCGTGCAGAAGCTGCTGCTGGCGGCGGCGCTGATGCCCCGCCTCGACCCGACCCAGATGGTGGAGGTGTCCCGGGCGGATCTGCGCGACCTCGACCCGGCCAGCTCGCTGATGGGGGTGAGCGCCGGCGGCCGTTACTCGGTCGAGAGCCTGTGGCTGGGGCTCCTGCTCAAATCAGGCAACGACGCGGCCAACGTGCTCGCCCGCGTCGGCGGCGGAGCCGACGGGCGGCCGGGCGGCGTGCGGGCGATGAACGACGAGGCCCATCGGCTGCGGGCCAACCAGACCCATGCGGCCACACCCTCCGGGCTGGACGGACCCGGTCAGTACACCAGCGCATACGACCTCGCGCTGATCGCGCGGGCCACCTTCGCCCGCGAGGACTTCCGGCGGTACATCGCCACCACTGTGGCCCAGATACCGGCGCAGCCGGGCACGCCCGGGTTCGCGATCACCCACGACCTCACGCTGCTCGGCCGCTACCCGGGCACGCTCGGCGGGAAGACCGGCTTCACCGACCTCGCCCGGCAGACGTACGTCGGGGTGGCCGAACGCGACGGTCGACGCCTGGCAGTGACGCTGCTCGGCGCGGAGACCGCACCGCTGGGCAGCCTGGGTGAGGCGAGCGCCCTGCTCAACTGGGGTTTCGCACTGCGGCCCGGCGCGTCGGTCGGCCACCTGGTCGCGCCGGAGGAGAAGAAGTACGACCGTGCGGTGGTGCCGGTCAAGGGCGAGCGTTCGGAGCCGGCCGAGGACTCCGCCTCATTGGTGCTGCCCGTCGGGCTCGGCCTCGGCGCCGTCCTAATCCTCGTCGTCCTGGTCCTCCTGACCCCCTTCTGGCGTCGCGGTACCCGGCGCGGTCCCGGCCGGTCCCACGACGGGAAGCCCTGACGCGAGTCCAGGTCGGCGTCCGGGGGCGGTGGTCAGGGCCGACCGGCGCGGTCGAACGCGCGCGCCAGCGAGGCGGTGGAAGCCGGTGTCGGTTCGGCTGCGAATCCGAGGCCGTCGACGCCGAGCGGGCGGTCCTCGGGCTGGGTGACCTCGATGTCGGGCTCCGCCTCGGCGACCGCGGGCGTCGGCCACCGCCGCCACCTGCCGACGCTGGCGATACCGATCAGCAGCAGCGCGCCGAGCAGCAGCGCGCCGCCGGTACGCAGCGGCATCGTCGGGTCGACGCTGCGACCGGCGAGGGACAGGCTCTTCGGGAAGAGGCCCAGGACCGCGTCCGGGTCCACCAGCAGGGCCAGGTAGCTGGCCGTGTAGGCGAGCCCGGTGAGCACGGCGCCGAGCGGAGAGACCCGCAGCGTGGCGATCAGGCCCAGCAGCAGCCCCGCGGCGGCCAGGCACACCGCCGGCCAGACGAACGCCCCGGTGGCGAGCGCTCCGGTGCTCTCCTCGTTGGCGAAGGCCTGCAGGGTCCGGTCCTGCCCGTACGCGAGCAGCAACCACGCCAGCGGCGCGACGACAATGGCGGTGATCATGGTCCAGACGTGACGCATGCGGGACACCGTAGCCATGGCGGCGCCGGGCAGCACCGGGCGAATGCCTGCTGAACGGCGGAAATTCGCGAAACATGAGGAAACTACCCCGGCCGCGAAACGGATCGGCAGTGCCGAGCGCTGGATCATTCGGGCCGTGGTGCAGGCCGGGGTGGCCGACGGGGTAGGCCCAGCCAGGTGGCGTATGTGAGGATCGCGCGCATGCGAGCCGTGATCTTCGACGAGTTCGGTGTCCGACCTGAGGTCCGCGACGTTGCGGAGCCGGCGCCGCCGCCCGGGGGCGCGATCATCCGCGTCGAGGCGACCGGGTTGTGCCGCAGCGACTGGCACGGCTGGCAGGGACACGACCCGGACATCCGCCCGCCCCACGTCCCGGGCCACGAGTTCGCCGGCGTCGTCACGGCGGTCGGCGCCGACGTACACGGCTGGCGGCCCGGAGACCGGGTCACCGCACCCTTCGTCTGCGCGTGTGGCCGGTGCCCCGCCTGCCTCGCGGGCGACCAGCAGGTGTGCGAGCGGCAGACCCAGCCGGGCTTCACCGAATGGGGATCGTTCGCCGAGTACGTGGCGGTGCGGAACGCGGACGTCAACCTGGTCCGGCTCCCCGACGAACTGGACTACCCGGCGGCGGCGGCGCTCGGCTGCCGCTTCGCCACGGCGTTCCGGGCGGTGGTCGCCCAGGGGCGGGTGGCCGCCGGCGAGTGGGTCGCGGTGCACGGCTGCGGCGGGGTCGGGCTCTCCGCGGTGATGATCGCGGCGGCCTGCGGCGCGCGGGTGGTCGCGGTCGACGTCGCCCCCGGCGCGCTCGCGCTCGCGCGACGCTTCGGCGCCACGGTCTGCCTGGACGGCCGCGCCCTTCCCGCACCGGGCGCGGTCGCCGCGGCTGTCCGGGAGGCGACCGCCGGTGGCGCTCACCTCTCCCTCGACGCGTTGGGCAGTCACGCCACCTGCGCCGCCTCCATCGAGAGCCTGCGGCGGCGCGGCCGGCACGTGCAGGTCGGGCTGCTCCCCGCCGCCCAAGGCCGCCCGGCGCTGCCGATGGAGCTCGTCATCGCGTACGAGTTGGAGCTGCGGGGCAGTCACGGCATGGCCGCGCACGCCTACCCGGAGCTGCTCGGGCTGGTCGCCGCGGGCGTCCTGCGCCCAGCCGAGCTGGTCACCAGAACCATCGACCTCGCCGAGACGCCCGACGCGCTGGCCACGATGGACCAGCCCGGCCCCGGCGGCATGTGCCTCATCCGGCCCGGCGGCGCCTAGGGCGACGCGGGTGTGATCTCGCCGGATCCGCGCAGGATCGTCGTCGTCGGCAGCACCATCCGCCGGGGCGCGTCGCGGTCGCCGTCGAGCCGCTGGAAGAGCAGCTCCGCGGCCACCCGGCCCATCTGGAACGGGTCCTGGGCGATGACGCTCACCCGCGGCTTGAGCAGGTCTGCCATCGGGAAGTCGTCGAAGCCGACGAGCGCCACGGTGTCCTCGAGGCCGAGCTGTTGCAGCGCGGTGATGGCGCCGATGGTCACCAGGTTCTGACTGGCGAAGAGCGCCGTGGGTGGCTCGTCGGAGCGCAGCAGCCTGGTCGTCGCCGTCGCCGCCTCGTCGATGGTGTGCAGGTCGTGCACGTGGTGGGCCGGGTTCCACGGCAGGCCGCGCTCAAGGCAGGCGCGTTGGTATCCGGCGAACCGCTGCTGCGCGGTGGGGACGATCTGCAGGTCGCCGAGGTAGGCGATCCGGCGGTGGCCGGTGTCGGCGAGGTGGTGCACCGCCGCCCGGGCGCCGCCCTCGTTGTCGGAGAGGACGCAGTCCGCGGGCAGTCCCTGGGGCAGGCGGTCGACGAAGACGAGCGGTGTGCCGGCCTCCAGCTCGGCACGCAGATATCCCTGGTCCTCGCCGACCGGCGCGATGATCAGCCCGTCCACCCGTCGCTCGCTGAACGCGCGGACCAGGCTGCGCTCCCGCTCCTGGTCCTCGTCGACGCTTCCGGCGAGGATCAGTACCTGCCGGCTGTTGGCGGCGTCCTCGACCGCGCGCAGCAGGGCGCTGGAGAACGGGTTGGCGAGATCTTCGAGCACCATGCCGATGGCCGCCGTCCGGCCGCTGGCCCGCCGCAGCGCGCTGGCCGAGACGTTCGGCCGGTAGTCCAGCTGAAGGACCGCTCGGCGGACCGCGGCGACCTTGGCCGGCGTCACGCCGTTCTCGCCGTTGACCACGCGGGAGGCGGTCTTGATGCTGACGCCGGCCATGGCGGCGACGTCGTGCAGGGTCGGCCGCGGTCGGTAGGGCGTGGCGACCGGATCGCCGTTTCGGCTCATCTTCCCTCTGTTTCGGCAGCGTGCGGCCCGCCTCGGACTACGTCGTCGGCACGAGGTGACAGCGTACCCGGTGCCGGTCGACCGCTTTGACAACCTTGTCGTGCCGACGGTGCAGGTGAGGACGCGCGGGCTTAACAATGCTGAATGGAAGTATTGACACGCATTTAACGGCCGCCCAGACTCTCTCGACAAGGTTGTCAAGGCGCGACTCCGGCGTCGGGACCGACCTGCTCCGTTCTGACCACCACCGACCTGGGAGCTGGGACGTATGCGTGTGAGAGTTCGGTACGCGGCGATGACAATGACGGCGGTCCTGGCGGCCGCCGTGGGCCTCGCCGGCGTGATGGCCCCGGGGGCGTCCGCCGGAACACAACAGGACTACCCGGAGTTCCCCTACCCCGCCACCAACTACCAGGAGGACAACCGGGGGCAGTACCACTTCAGCGCCCGCGGCGGGTGGATCAACGACGTCAACGCGCCGCTCTACTACGACGGCGTCTACCACCTGTACTACCAGCACAACCCGCACGGCCTGCAGTGGGACACCATGCACTGGGGACACGCGACCAGCACGGACCTGGTGCACTGGAAGCAGAAGCCGATCGCGCTCGAGCCGGGCGTGCACCCCGGCGACCTCTTCTCCGGCGGCGGCGTCGTCGACGCGAAGAACGTCAGCGGCCTCAAGGCCGGCGACGAGGACCCGATCATCGTCTACTCCGGCACCAACGGCGTGACGGTCTTCTACTCCAACGACGGCGGGAACACCTTCAAGACGTACGACGGCGGTCGGCGGGTGGCGGTGCCGCAGGGCACCAGCCGTGACCCGAAGGTCTTCTGGGACGAAGCGTCCAGGCACTGGGGCATGGTCGTCTGGTCCGACCACGGCGGCAACGGCGTCGACTTCTACACCTCCGACAACCTGCTCGACTGGACCTTCGCGTCGCGCTACAAGGCCGACTGGCTCTTCGAGTGCCCGGACATGGTGGCGATGCCGCTCGACGGCAACCGGTCGAAGATGAAGTGGGTGCTCAGCGACGCCAGCGGCGAGTACGTGGTCGGCGCCTTCGACGGCACCACTTTCCGCACCGACTGGACGTCTCCGCAGCGGGTCAACCACGGTGGAACCCATGCCGGTGGCAGCTACTACGCCGGTCTGACCTTCGGCAACATGCCGGACAACCGGATCGTGTCGATGGCGTGGCAGGGTGAGAACGCCGGCCCCACCTGGACCGGCAACCTCACCTTCCCGGTGGAGATGCGCCTGACCACGGTGGACGGCGCGCCGCGGGTGCTCAGCACCCCGATCGCCGAGATCGACCGGCTGCGCACGTCCACCCGGACGTGGCAGGGCCGCACGCTCAACAGCGGCCAGGCCGGCGCGCTGCTCGACGGGATCGAGGCCGACACCTACGAGATCGAGGCCGAGTTCCGGGTCGCCGACCGCAAGCAGTCCCGCTTCGGCTTCCGGATCGGGACCGGCGAGAACGGCTGGTACGACCACGAGGTCGGCTACGACACCGCGGCGAAGACGCTCGGCGGTGTGCCGATGTCGCCGATCGGCGACCGGGTGAAGGTGCGGCTGCTGGTCGACCGCGGCCAGCTGGAGATCTTCGGCAACGACGGACGCGTCTACCAGAGCCTCAACGTCAACTTCGACAGCCTGCCCGGCAAGGACGACGTCGAGCTCTTCGTCGACGGCCAGGTCCGCCTGGAACGGCTGACCTACCACGACCTCGGGTCGATCTGGGGCGGGGAATCCATGCTCGTGGACGACCTGGGCGGGCAGTGGTACGCGGACTCGGGGGTCTGGTCCGACGCCTCGGGCGGCAAGAAGGGCAGCAGCGGCGGCGACGCCTTCTACCTGAACACCCGCTCCGGCCAGAACTTCAGCTACGAGGCCGACGTGCGGCTGGACTCCGGCATCGCCGCGGCGCTCACCTTCCGCGCCAACCGCGACGCCACCCGGCACTACACCGCGAACATCGACTCGGCGGCGAAGGTCGTCAAGCTCTGGCGGCCCGGTCGCGACATCGCCAGCGCCCCGCTCGACGTCAAACTGGGCCGTACCTACCACCTGAAGGTGGTCGCCGACGGGCCCCGACTGCGCGTCTACCTCGACGGCGCGACCACCCCGGTGATCGACGCGGTGGACGACACCATCTCCAGCGGCCAGTTCGGGCTGAACGTCTTCAACGGTGTCGGCGTCATCCAGAACGTCCGGGTCGGGCCGGTGAGTTGATCCTCGTCCCGCGGTAACCGTCCGCACCACGCCGGTCCGTCGCCCACCATGACGGGCCGGCGTGGTGTCAACATCCCGCCACAGTTGACCCACCGTCGTAACAGTCACGTCGTGCGATATTCGGCAGGCCCGGGTCGAGCACCCGACCCACCGACGGGATTGGCCGCACTCGCATGACGACCGAGAAGCTCGCGCCACCCACACACACCGGCGTACGTATCGCGGCGAACGGCCTGGGCCAGCGCGTCCGCGACGGCCGCCGGATCCTGGACGACATCTCGCTGACGATCGACCCCGGCGAGGTCGTCGCCATTCTCGGCGCCAGCGGCGCCGGGAAGACGACGCTGCTGGAGACCCTGGCCGGCGTCCGGCGTCCCGCCACCGGCGCGGTGCGGCACGACGGCGGCGGCCCGGCGGAGGCGATCGGGTTCGTACCGCAGGACGACATCATCCACCGCGAGCTGCCCCTGGAGCGGACCCTGCGCTACGCGGCCCGGCTGCGCCTACCACCGGGAACCACGCCGGCGGAGGTGACCCGGCGGGTCGCCGAGGTGCTCGGCGAGCTGGGGTTGAGCGACCGGGCCGGCGTGCCGGTCGGCCGGCTCAGCGGCGGGGAGCGCAAACGGGCCAGCATCGCGGTGGAGCTGCTGACCCGGCCGGGCGTCTTCTTCCTCGACGAACCCACGTCCGGGCTGGATCCGGCGATCGCCGTGGATCTGCTGCGGGTGCTGCGCACGCTCGCCGACGCGGGGGCGACCGTCGTGCTCACCACCCATCAGGTCACCGACGTGGAGCTGTGCGACCGGGTCGTCGTGCTCACCCGTGCGGGCCGGCTGGCCTTCGCCGGCCCGCCGGCCGCCGCCCGGGAGTTCTTCGGCGTACGGTCGC
This sequence comes from Micromonospora sp. NPDC048909, assembly GCF_040649635.1. Lineage (NCBI taxonomy): Bacteria > Bacillati > Actinomycetota > Actinomycetes > Micromonosporales > Micromonosporaceae > Micromonospora > Micromonospora sp. NPDC048909. Next base: position 31,537 of record NZ_JBEZFU010000005.1, read on the forward strand.
TCGCCGAGGTCTACCTGCGGCTCGACGAGGCCGGCGATCCGGCGACCTGGCCCGACCGGTTCGCCGCCCGGCGCGACACCGCTCCGGATCGGCCGGGCAACGAACCGGATCGGCCGGACACCGATCCGGATCGGCGGGGCAGCGACCCGCAGCGGCCGGCCGGTGCGGCGGCCCGGGGCGTCGCCGGGGCGGGGCGGTCGCGGCACCTCGGCCGGTCACGGCAGTGGGCGGTGCTCACCGCCCGCAACACCGAGATCGTCGCCCGCAACCGGCTCACCCTGGCGATCCTGCTCGGCTCGCCGCTGCTGGTGCTCGGCATGTTCGCCCTGCTCTTCCGCCCCGGCGCGTTCGACCCGGCGCGGCCCAGCCCCAACGTGACCGTGATGATCCTGTTCTGGATCGCGTTCGGCGGGTTCTTCTTCGGGCTGACGTACGGGCTGCTGCAGATCTGCACGGAGCTGCCGATCCTGCGCCGCGAGCGGCTGGCCGGGGTGCGGTTCGGGCCGTACCTGCTGGCGAAGGTCGCGGTGCTGCTTCCGCTGCTGGCCCTGGTGGATCTGGCCCTGCTCGGGGTGCTGCGCGGCATCGACCGGTTGCCGCCGGTCGGTGGCGCCGACTTCGCGGCGCTGTACGCGACGCTGCTGCTCTCCTCGGCCGCCGCGCTCGCCCTCGGGCTGCTCTGCTCCGCCGCCGTCTCCGACGCCGCCCAGGCGACCCTCATGCTGCCCATGCTCTGCTTCCCGCAGGTCCTCTTCGTCGGCGCGATCCTGCCGGTGCCGGCGATGGCTACCGGCGGCCAGTGGCTCAGCTACGCGATGTCCAACCGGTGGGCGTTCGAGGGACTCGGCCACACCGCCGGCGTACAGCGGCTCTGGCGCGACGGCGGATCCCCGCTCGGCCCGCCGCTGCTCGCCACGTACGGCGACAGCTTCTCCCGCCCGGTCTGGCTGAACTGGCTGATCCTCGGCGGGTTCGTGCTGCTCTTCCTCGGCGCGACCTGGGCGGTGCTGGTCCGGGCCGAGTCCCGCCGTGCGGTCTGACCCGAGCCGCGATCCGGCGCGTCCGGTCGCGGCCGGCGGCCCGAGCACGGCCCCCGGGTACGCCGGCACCGCGCGCATCGACGAGCTGCGCGCCACCGAGTACCGGCACCTCGACCGAAACGGTCACGTCTACCTCGACTACGCCGGCGCCGGGGTGGCCGCGCGGGCGCAGCTCACCGCCCACCACGAGCGGCTGCTCTCGGGCCTGTACGGCAACCCGCACTCGGAGAACCCCACCTCGGCGGCGGCCGGAGCGCTAGTCGAGTCGGCCCGCCGGGCGGCGCTCGACTTCTTCCGCGCCGACCCGGCCGAGTACGCGGTCATCTTCACCCCGAACGCCAGTGGCGCCTGCCGGCTGGTCGGCGAGGCGTACGCCTTCGACCGGACCAGCCCGCTGGTGCTGACCTGGGACAACCACAACTCGGTCAACGGCATCCGGGAGTACGCCCGGGCCGCCGGCGCACCGGTCCGCTACGTGCCGCTGAGCGGGCCGGAGCTGCGGGTCACCGAATCCGACCTGCTCGCCGCGCTGGCCGCGGGCCGGTCCCGACGGTGGCGACGGTCCACCGGTCCGGGGCTCTTCGCCTACCCCGCGCAGAGCAACTTCACCGGGGTGCAGCACCCGCTGGGCTGGGTGGAGCTTGCCCAGCGGTACGGCTACGACGTGCTGCTCGACGCCGCGGCGTTCGCCCCGACGAACCGGCTGGACCTCAGCGTCGTACGACCGCAGTTCGTCTGCCTCAGCTGGTACAAACTCTTCGGCTACCCCACCGGCGTCGGCGCGCTGCTGGCCCGACGCGACGCGCTGGCCCGACTCCGGCGCCCCTGGTTCGCCGGCGGCACGATCCGGGCGGTCAGCGTGCAGGGCGACTGGCACCGGCCGCTGGACGACGAGTCGGGGTTCGAGGACGGCACCCTCAACTTCCTCAGCATCCCCGACGTGGAGTTCGGGGTGCGCTGGCTCGACTCGATCGGCGTCGACCTCGTACACACCCGGGTCGGCCTGCTCACCGGCTGGCTGCTGGAGCGGCTGACCGCGCTGCGGCACCGCACCGGCCGACCGCTGGTCCAGGTCTACGGCCCGCCGACGGGCGAGGGCCGGGGCGGCACCGTGGCGTTCAACCTCCGCCACCCGGACGGCGCGCTCGTCGACGAGCGGCTCGTGGCGCGGGAGTCGTCGGCTGCCGGCTTCTCCCTGCGTACCGGCTGTTTCTGCAACCCGGGGGCGGGCGAGGGCGCGTTCGGGATCACCCCGGAGGCGCTGCGTCGTACGCTGCCGCGCCAGGTCGAGTCCATCGACCAGTACCTCGACGCGCTGCGGCTGCTGACCGGCGGCGCGGTACGCGTCTCCTTCGGGCTGGCCTCCAACGCGGCCGACGCGCAACGCTTCCTCGACTTCGCCGAGTCGACCTATCTGGACCGCGCCGCCCCGGCCGATACCCGGCTGGCTCCCCGCGACCGCTGCTGAGCGGCGAACTCGAACGCCGCCCGGGCCGGTTCCCCGCCGATTCGCCCGAAGAGGCCGTACCGGACACATTGCGCACGATCGTCGCCGGGTGCAAAGCTGGTCCGATGGGCTGGTGGAATCCGTTCCGACGCCGATCGCGTCACCCGCTGCGCCGGCCGTCGCGGGGCGAGCTGCCGGCGCCCTGGCCGCCCGGCCTGCTGGGCCTGATCGGGGACCAGTCATCGGCCGGATCGGAGCGCCAGGCCGAGCTGCTGGCCCTGCTGCGGCGACTGGCGTCGGCGACGTCCACGCACACACCCGAACCGGTTCAGGCCCTCGGCGAGATAGTTCGGCGGCACGCGCCGCTGACCGACGACGCGACACCCGCGGCCTGGGCAGTCTGGCGCGCTGTGCCGGAGCTGGAACTGATGGCGAACGCCCGTCAACGCTGCCGACACGCCGAAAGCCTGCTCCGCACGCTGCGCGACAGGGTGCTGGACGGCCCCACGGACCCGACGTTGGAGATCGGTGACCCGGACACCACCATCGCCGACGCGCTCCGGCTCGAGGCGGAGCGCATCGGCCACGCACCGGTGACCGGCGAGGGCGAACACCAGGTCGGCTACCGGGCCGCGTACGCCGGGTTCGTCAAGCAGATGGCGCAGCGGGCGAGAGATCTCGAGGGAACGCCGGAGCGCAACCCCCGCCGAGGCGTCATGGCCGCGGTTGCTCCGTCCTCAGAGCCGGCCGACCGGCCCACCCCGGTACTGGCCGCGCTACGCGACAGCGTGGCAGCGCTCCCCCGCCAGCGGGACGCTCGGCACGAGCAGTGGACGGCGCGGGTGACCGGCGCCCTCGAGCCGTTCCACGCCACCGGTCCGGGCCTGGACCGCACGGCCCTCGGGCGAGCGATCGTGACCGACCTGGCCGAGCTCGACCGTCTCGACGAGACTTTGGACCGTCTCGAACGGATGGAGGAGCAACTGGCCGAGGCGCAGCGCCGGGTGGCGACTCAGCGGGCGCACCTGACCAAGGAGGTGATCCGCTGGCGCAACACGCTCGCCCGAGAGCTGCGCCAGCAGGCGGATCACCACGTGGCCGCCACCGGCATCTCCCTCGACGCCGACTTCACGGCCGGCTTCACCCTGGCCAGTGACCAGATCGCCGGGCACCTGCGCGAGCGGGCCGACCGGCTCGCCGTGCCGGACCTACCCGAACCCGCCTTCCCGCTGACCCGAGCCAGAGACGACACCTGACCGCGGACCACCGTCAGATCAGTGGCGACGGGGACTCGGCACCGGGCACCAGCAGCCTCGGCGCGCCTGTCGCGTCCGCCGGGACCGCCCACACGTCCGGCCGGCCGTCGCTCTGGCGCAGCGTGTACGCCAGCGTCGCGTCGTCGAGCCACGCCGGCTGGTCGTCGACGCTGGCGGTCTCGGCGGTCGCGGTCACCCGCATCGTGGCCAGGTCGAGCACCGACAGGCGCCAGCCCTTCGCCGGGTCGGCGTCGATCGCCTCCTTGAACGCGATCCGCCGGCCGTCCGGTGACAGCGACGGACACTCGACGTTCTCCTTCACCGTCTCGACCGTCCGGGCGGCGAAGTCACCCCGCACCAGGTAGCGCTTCCCACCGGTCGACATGGTCGCGTAGAAGAGGTTGTCGTCGGCGGCGAAGGTGACGCCCCAGTAGTTGACGTCGGCGCTGCGGTAGGGCCTGCCGTCGCGGGTGACGGCGAAGTGTTCCAGCGACATCACCGGGACGCCGGTGCGGGTGTCGAGGATGCCGGTGCGGGTGGAGAAGCCGCTGGAGGTGTAGGAGTCGCCACCGACGAACGTGGTCCAGGAGACCATCCGGCCGGAGGCCGACACGCGGGCCCGGTTGGGGAGACCGGGAATGGCGAAGGTGCGCGTGGCGCCGAGCGCGGCGTCGAGCACCACGAGCTGGTACGACCAGGCGGTCTCCGGCCCCAGGCAGACGCCGGTGCCGCCCGCGGCGTACACCCGCAGGCACTCCCGGGTCGAGACGGTGCGCGGCCCGGACGGGTCGGCCAGGGAGACCGAGGAGACGCGCCGGTCGGTGACGGTGAGCAGGCGCGGGCCCGGTTCCAGGGTGACCGCGGCGGCCCCGGCCACGGTGGTCGGCGGCGGGGCCGGTTCGGCGGCGACGGCGGCGTAGCCGGCCGCCACGGCCCCCAGCAGCACGGCCGAGGCGGTCGCCACGACGAGCTTGGCTCGGGTCGACAGCGCGGTCATCAGGACACCTTCCGGGTGACGAGGCGGAAACCAGGGGCCAGCAGGAACACCGTGACGAGCAGGATGGCCGCGACGGTCGCGGCCGCGACCTGGATAGCGGTCTGCGGCCCCCACGCCTGCCAGGCCAGCCCGAACAGGACCGAGGAGCCGAGGTACGCCACCGCCTGCCCGGTCTGGACCAGGGCGATGCCCGTGGTTCGCAGCCGGGCCGGGAGCACCGGCCCGGCGAGGGCGATGAGCACGCCGTCGGTGGCGGCGTAGAAGAGGCCGTAGAGTCCGAGCGCCAGCGCGAGCAGTGGCCAGCCGCCGACCGGGCCGGCGAGCAGCAGGTACGTGGCGCCGAGGGCGGCGTATCCGCCCACCACCACCGGCAGCCGTCCGACCCGGTCGGCGAGCATGCCGATCGGGGCCGCCAGCACGAGGTACGCGAGGCTGGTCCCGACCGCCAGCAGCGGGAACCATCTGAGATCCAGGTCCTCCCGGCGTTGCAGCAGCAGGTAGACGAAGCCGTCGCCGATGGTGGCCAGCCCGAGCAGGCCGGCGGCGAGCACGATCCGGCGGGTCGACCGCTCGCGCAGCAGGCCGAGAGCCTCGCGGACGCTCACCCGCACCTGGTCGCTGTCGTCGGCCGCCGTGCCCGGTGGACGCTCGCGGACGAAGAGCACGAGCACGACGACGGCCAGGGCGGCGATGCAGAAGCTGGCGACGAAGACCGCGTCGTAGGACTGGCCGACGGCCAGCAGGACCGCGAGCGCCACCAGCGGCCCGAGGAACGCGCCGACGCTGTCCATCATCCGGTGCACCCCGAACGCCCGGCCCAGCGACTCCGGCGGCGTCGACAGGGTGATGAGGGCGTCTCGCGGCGCGCTGCGTACGCCCTTGCCGAGCCGGTCGATCGCGATGACGGCACCGATCGCCGGCACCGACCGGCCGGCGAGCAGCAGGCCGAGCTTGGCGACCGCGGAGAGCGCGTAGCCGACGCCGGCGACCAGTTTGCGGCGCCGGAAGCGGTCGGCGACGAAGCCGCCGACGACCCGCAGCAGTGCCGTCGCACCGGTGTAGACGCCGTCGATGACCCCGAAGGCCAGCGGGCTGAGCTGCAGGCCCAGCACCAGGTAGAGCGGCAGGACCGCGGTGACCATCTCGGCGGAGACGTCGGTGATCAGGCTGACCGTGCCCAGGGCGATGACGTTGCCGCTGACCAGGGCGATCCGCCGTCCGGGCCGGGCCGGGCCGGGATCGGGCGGATCCGTCGCCGGACGGGAGACGGTCGACAGGTACACAAGCGTGCCCTTCGGTTCGCGGTTGACGGTCAGCCATCGTGCGTCCTGGCCGAATCGGCCACAACGGACCGCGCGTGCCGCTTGGGCGTGCGCCAGTTGAACATCTCGGCAACTCCGAGCTGTTCTCCTATTTGGACTCGGCGTTCACCCGACCGTCGCCGTCCGGCCCATCGACCTCCCTACATTCCATCCGCTCTCTACACACCCCCAGAGAAGGGCTCTTGGATGGGTATTCGATTCCCCCGTCCGCCGGTGACGTTGGGGACGGTCGCGGTGCTGCTCGCCGCCACCGCCGCCGTCGTCGTGACCGGCGCGACCTCGGCCTCGGCGGCCACCGTCACCGTCAAGCCGGTCGCCGACACCTACGTCCAGGCTGATGCCGCGTCCACCAACTACGGCACGTCGAGCCAGATCACGGTCGACAACTCGCCGGTGCGGCGGATGTTCCTGCGGTTCACCGTGAGCGGGGTCAGCGGCACGGTCACCAGCGCCAAGCTGCGGCTGCGCACGATCAGCGGCAACGACGGCAGCAACAACGGCGGCACGTTCCGCGCGATGTCGAACACGACCTGGTCGGAGACCGGCACGACCTGGAACAACCAGCCGACGATCGACGGCGCGACGCTGGGCTCGATCGGCTCGGTCACCGCCGACGGCTGGTACGAGGTCAACGTGACGTCGCAGGTCAAGGGCAACGGCACGGTCAGTTTCGGTGCGAGCTCGTCCAGCACCGACGGCGCCTACTACGACTCGCGGGAGAGCGGTGCCGACGCGCCGCAGCTGGTCCTCACGACCGGTACCACGACGCCCCCGTCGGGCGACCCGGTCCTCGTCGGCGCCGGTGACATCTCCGACTCCGGCTCCGGTGACACCGCCACCGCCGCGCTGCTGGACAACATCTCCGGCACGGTCTTCACCACCGGCGACAACGTCTACAGCAACGGCACCGCGTCCGAGTTCAACAGCTACTACGCCCCCACCTGGGGTCGGCACAAGGCGCGTACCCGCCCGTCGCCGGGCAACCACGACTACAACACGTCGGGGGCGACCGGCTACTACAACTACTTCGGGACGCAGGCCGGCCCGAGTGGGCGCGGCTACTACTCCTTCGACCTCGGCAACTGGCACGTGGTGTCGCTGAACTCGAACGTCAGCATGTCCGCCGGCTCGGCGCAGGAGCAGTGGCTGCGGTCCGACCTGGCGGCCAGCACGAAGCCGTGCACGCTGGCCTACTGGCACCACCCGCTCTTCACGTCCAGCTCCAACCACGCGCCGTCGACCTCGACGCGCCCGCTCTACCAGGCGCTCTACGACTACAACGCCGATGTCGCCGTGTGGGGTCACAACCACGTCTACGAGCGGTTCGGCCCGATGAACCCGAACGGTGGCGCCGACGCCGCGCGCGGTCTGCGCAGCTTCGTCGCCGGGATGGGCGGTGCCGGGCACTACAGCTTCGGCACCATCCAGCCCAACAGCGAGGCCCGCAACAGCTCGGCGTACGGGGTACTGAAGTTCACCCTGCACGCCAACAGCTACGACTGGCAGTTCGTGCCGGTGGCGGGGCAGAGCTACAGCGACAGCGGTACCGGCAACTGCCACTGACCGCCGCGCGACGCTCGCCTGATCCGGTGCTGCCAGCCGGGTCGTGAGGTCTCCGGTGCCGGTTGTCGCCAACCGGCACCGGAGGCTCTCGTCGTCAGTGCACCGCCACGGCGACCGCGCCCGGCTCGATGTCGCCGAGCTGGCCGGGCCGGACCACCAGGACCAGGACGATCATCGACGCCACCATGCCGCCGGCCACCACCACGGCCATCGCCACACTTCCGGTGCCGAGCACGCCCACCAGTGGCGCGGCCAGCGCGCCGACGGCGAACTGCACCGCGCCGAGGAGCGCCGCGGCGGTGCCCGCCGCCTCGCCGTGCCGGGACAACGCCAGCGCGGGAGCGTTCGGCAGGGCGAGCCCCACCGCGGCGAGCACGGTCCAGAGCGACACGAGTACGGTCGCCAGGCCACCCGTTCCGGTGGCGGCGAACAGGAGCAGGGCGAGCCCGGCGACGGTGCCCGCGCCGAGCGCGCTGACCAGGATCCGCTGCGGCGAGTACCGCCGCAGCAGCCGTACGTTGAGCTGGGTGGCCGTGATCAGACCGACGGCGCCGGCGCCGAAGACGATGCCGAACTCCTGCTCGTCGAGTCCGTAGTGCTCCTGGAAGACGAACGACGACCCGGACACGTACGCGAAGAGCGCGGCCATCGCCAGGCCGGCGACCAGCACGAGCCCGACGAAGACGCGGTCGCGTAGCAGCCCGCCGTAGACGCGCAGGGTGGCGCCGACGCCGCCGCGCTGACGCCGGGCCGCCGGCAGGGTCTCGGGAAGCCCGACGGCCGCGACGACGAGCAGCACCAGGCCGAGCACGGCTAGGGCCACGAAGACGCCTCGCCACTGCGACCAGCGCAGCAGCTGGCTGCCGAGGGTGGGCGCGAGGATCGGCGCCACACCCATCACCAGCATCAGGCGGGAGAAGAGCTTGGCGAAGGCGGCGCCGCTGAACAGGTCGCGTACGACCGCCATCGCCACCACCGACGCGGCGGCGGCGCCCAGGCCCTGCAACACCCGCAGCGTCCCGATCAGCCCGATGTTCGGCGCGACGACGCAGAGCACCGACGCCAGGATGTGCAGCGCGGTGCCGACGAGCAGCGGCCGGCGCCGCCCCACCGCGTCGGAGAGTGGGCCGATGAGCAGTTGCCCGAAGGCGAGCCCCGCCAGCGTCCCGGTGAGCGTCAGCTGCACGGCCGCCGACGTGGTGTGCAGGTCGGCGGCGATGGTCGGCAGCGCCGGGAGGTACATGTCGATGGTCAGCGGCCCGATCGCGATCAGGGAGCCGAGCACGAGGACGAGTCGCAGCCGCTGGCGGGAGGTCATGAGGTCGCCGGGCATCCGCGGCGACGAGTCCGCCTCGGTCGTTTCGGCAATGGCGGTCATCGGGCCGCCTCCGGTCGGTCGGGGTGGGCCCCGGTAAGGGGCGGTGCTGCGATCACACCTGGCTGCAAATCCTCACCGGCCGATCTCATTCCCGCCCGGGCCGGAGGTAAGCCAGCTCACACCCGCCCGACCGGGCTTTGTTCACCCCTGGACGGTTCCGACCCGGATCCGGTTGCCGTCGGGGTCGGTCAGCTCGAACTCGCGTCCCCAGTCCTGCTGCTGTACGTCGGTGACGCCGCATGCCGCCGCGGCCGCGTCGACGTCGTCGACGTAGAGGTACAGCAGGGTCCCCGGCCGGGCGTCCCCGGAATGCTCCGACAGGTGGACCTCGATGTCACCCCGGGCGATGCTCAGATAGAGCGGCAACTCGGGCGCGAAGCGGTGCTCCCACTGCGTGCCGAAGCCCAGCCGGGCGTACCAGGCCGCGGCGGCGCTCGCGTCGGTGACCCGCAACACAGGAGCAAGGCGTTCTCTCATCCGGGCATTGTCCACCGGCCAGCCCTCACCGGCCGGCGTGTTGCGACCCCTCATGGGTCACCGACCGCCAAGCGGCGAAGGCCCACGCCGTGTCCGCGGTGTCGGCGCTGACGAACACGGTCTCCAGGCCCTCGCCATCGGTGAAGTTGTAGCCGTAGAGGGTGTAGTGCGCGTCGCCGGTGTCGCGGTAGAGCCACGCGGCCCGGGCGCCGACACCGCCGCTGCCGCCCTCCCCCACCTTGCCCACCGGATCGGCAGGCAGTTCGAGGTCGATCGAGGCGATGATGTCGGCGGCGCTCGCGCAGCGCCAGACGACGCCGCCGACCCGCATGCTCCGGCCGGGCGTCCGCCACGTGGTCAGCCCGGCCACCGGACGCTCCCGCTGCCACGCGCCGGTCAGGTCGATGGACCAGGCGTCGTCGAGCTTCCTGCGCACGTGCTCAGTCTAGGAACGACGCATACCGCTCGCGCACGGGTGAGGCAGGGCGTTGCGACGCGTCGATACCCTGACCCAATGGGCCCCCGGCACCTGCGTCGACAGTTTGCTTCGGCCGTCCTCCTGGTGCTGGCCGGGTTGGTGGTGTTGGTGGTCCCGGCCAGCCTTGAAGGACCGGTCAAAGTGCCTATCAGTGCGGGGCACGGCCTGTCTGTCCTGGACTTCGTCGGCGCCGTCGCGCTGACATTTGGCGGCACGTGGCTGGAAGTTCTCGTGGTGTGGCGCCTGCCGACCCTGCGTCTGCCACCCCGCGCGCTGTTCGGCCTCGGTGCGCTGGCCGGGCTCGGAACAGGTCTGGTGCTGGCCTCGGCCTTCTCCGGCTTCTTCTGGTGGTGGGCAGTCGGCGCCGCGGCGGTCGGTGTGGCCGCGGTTGTGCTCATTCCGCTCGCCGCCCTTCGTTGACGGCAGGACCGGTCGGGCGCGCTGGCCGCCGTCGGTCACGGCCAGCGCGCAGACCTCGCGTCAGCAGCAGCTCGACGTGGCTCCACTGGTCACCGGCATCTTCTCGCCGTCCGGGGTGCCGCAGACGCACTCCCCTTCCACGGCCTTGTTCAGCTGCCCGGAGTCGGCCTTGACGGTGTAGACCTCCCAGGGCTCGTTGCCGGGGCCGCGTACCCAGACCTTGTCCTGCAGGGCGTAGCAGCACTCGGTGTCGTTCTCCTCCAGAGTGATCAGGCCGGCGTCGGTGAGCCGCCTGGTGGCGGCGTTGACCTCGTCGGTGTCGGACACCTCGACGCCCAGGTGGTCCATGACCGTGGGCTGGCCGAGCTCGCCTTCGAGCAGGACGAGCTTCAGCGGCGGGTTCTGGATGGCGAAGTTGGCGTAGCCGGGGCGACGCTTGGCCGGCTCGACGCCGAAGAGCTTGGCGTAGAAGGCGACGGAACCTTCGAGGTCGGACACGCGCAGGGCGAGCTGGACACGGGACATCGGAACTCCTCTTGTCGGGTTCGTTCAGCGGACGTGGAGGTGGCTCAGCACGGCGGTGCGGCTGCGCTCGTAGCGGGCGTCGGCGCGGCAGGCCGAGGTGCAGACCTGCCCGCACGACTCGCACAGCGTCACGCCCTGGGCGCCGGCGACGGGACGGCGGCGAAACAGCTTGATCATGGCTTCGTCCTTGCCTAGATGATTATCGAAGCAAGCTCACTGTTGCAGCCTGTTTCGAGATCTGTCAAGGTAGAGAAATGTCAAAGCAAGACCTTCCGGTGGTGGACCTACGAGCGGTCGCCTGCTGCGCCCCGATCGCGGTCCGCCCGATGGACGCCGAGCAGGCAGTGCTGGTCGCGCCGATGTTCAAGGCCCTCGGCGACCCAGTCCGGCTGCGGTTGATGTCGATGATCGCCTCGGTCCCGGAGATCTGCGTCTGCGACCTGACGCCCGCGTTCGACCTTTCCGGGCCGACCATCTCCCACCACCTGAAGGTGCTGCGCGAGGCCGGCCTGGTCGACTCCGACCGCCGGGGCACCTGGGTCTGGTACAAGGTCAGACCGGAGGCGTTCCGACAGCTCGGCGCGCTGCTCGAGCTCTCCGCCGCGGACGCGCCGGCCGACGCGGCAGCCCGGTGAGCCGCACCCTGGCCCGGCGCGCGTCCGCCGAGTTCGCCGGCACGGCCATGCTGGTCGCCGCGGTCGTCGGCTCCGGGATCGCCGCCGCCAGGCTCTCCCCGAACGACATCGGGCTCCAGCTGCTGGAGAACGCTATCGCCACCGCGCTGGCCCTGGGCGCGCTGATCCTGACGTTCGGGCCCGTCTCCGGCGCGCACTTCAACCCGGTGGTCTCCGCGGTGGACTGGTGGCTCGGCCGGCGTGCCGCGACCGGCCTGACCGGCCGCGAGCTTGCCGGCTACGTGCCGGCCCAGATCGGCGGCGCGGTCACCGGCGCGGTCCTGGCCGACCTCATGTTCGGGCTACCGGCCGTCACCTGGTCGCGGACCGACCGCACCGGGAGCAACCTGTGGCTGGCCGAGGTGGTGGCCACCGCCGGCCTGATCGTCCTCATCTTCGCGCTCGCCCGCAGCGGCCGGGGCGCCGCCGCGCCGGCGGCGGTCGGCGCCTACATCGGCGCTGCCTACTGGTTCACCTCGTCGACCTCGTTCGCCAACCCCGCCGTGACCATCGGCCGAGCGTTCACCGACACGTTCGCCGGCATCGCCCCGACGTCCGTGCCCGGCTTCGTCGCCGCCCAGCTCGTCGGCGCCCTGGTCGCGGTCGCCGCGCTCGCCGCCTGGTACCCCCAGGCCGAGCAGACCGCCGGCGCCGTCGTCGTGCCCCAGCTGCCAGAGGAGGCGAGGCGGCGATGAACCCGGAGACCGACCCGGCCGCCGTCACGGTCGTGCCCATGGGCGACCAGCACGCCGACGCGGTCCTGGACATCTACCGGCTCGGCATCGCCACCGGCCACGCCACCTTCGAGACCGAGCCGCCCACCTGGGCAAGCTTCACCGCCGGCCGGTTGGCCGGTCATCGGTGGGTGGCCGTCGACCGGCTCGGCCGCCCGCTCGGTTGGATCGCCTGCTCGGCGGTGTCCGACCGGTGTGTCTACGCCGGGGTCGTCGAGCACTCGGTCTACGTCCACCCCGAGGCGAGCGGCCGGGGAGTCGGACGAGCCCTGCTGCACGCTCTGATCGACTCCACCGAGCGGGCGGGCATCTGGACGATCCAGTCCGGCGTCTTCCCAGAGAACGCCGCCAGCCTCGCCCTGCACGCCGCCTGCGGCTTCCGCGTCGTCGGCACCCGGCAACGCCTCGGACGCCATGGTGGCGTCTGGCGCGACGTCATCCTCCTCGAACGCCGCAGTCCCACCATCGTCTGACAGGAAAGACCACGATGCGCGACAAGCCCTCCGTCCTCTTCGTCTGCGTCCACAATGCCGGCCGTTCCCAGATGGCCGCCGGCTGGCTACGCCACCTCGCCGGCGACAGCGTCGAGGTCCGCTCCGCCGGCTCCGAGCCCGCGGACCAGATCAACCCGGTCGCCGTGCAGGCGATGCGGGAGGCCGGCATCGACATCACCGAGCAGACGCCGGCCCGGCTCAGCTGGGACGCCGCCGAGGCCAGCGACGTCATCGTCACCATGGGCTGCGGGGACGCCTGCCCCGTCTTTCCCGGCAAGCGCTACGAGGACTGGCAGCTCACCGACCCCGCCGGCCAGTCCATCGACGTCGTACGTGAGGTCCGCGACGAGATCCGGTCCCGGGTGCTGGCGCTGCTCGACGAGCTTCGCCGCTGAGCACCGGGGCGTCGGCAGGGAACGACGGCGGCCCGACGGGGTCGGTCAGGACGACAGCCGGCGCAGGGCGGCGGCGATCGTGGCGATGCCGTCCTCGATGTCGGTCGGGGTGTTCGCCGCGTACCCGAGGACCAGGCCCGGCCGGTAGGGCCGCTGACAGTGCCAGGAGAGCGGCTGCACCTTCACCCCGCCGGCCAACGCCGCCGCCGCCAGCTCGGTGTCCCGGACGTCGCCGTCGAAGGTGACCATGAGGTGCAGCCCGGCCGCCGCGCCGTGCACGGTCGCGGCGGGCAGCCGACGCCGCAGCGCGGCGACCATCGCGTCGCGGCGGCGGACGTGCCGGCGGCGGAGCAGCCGCAGCTGCCGCTCCAGCGCACCGGAGGTCATCAGTTCGGCGAGCACCAGCTGCGGCAGCACCGAGTTGCCGAGGTCGGCGTTACGTTTGGCGGCGACCACCGCGTCCCGGTGCCGTGCCGGAACCAGTAGCCAACCCACCCGCAGCGCGGGGGCGAGCAGTTTGGAGACGCTGCCGGCGTAGCAGACCTGGTCGGGCAGGAGGGCACGCAGCGCGGGCACGGGCGGCCGGTCGTAGCGGTGTTCGGCGTCGTAGTCGTCCTCGATGATCAGCCCGCCGGCTCGTGCCCAGGCGACGAGCCGGCGGCGGCGCTCGCCGTCGAGCACCACGCCGGTCGGGAACTGGTGGGCCGGAGTGAGCATCACCGCGCCCGCCCCGCTGGCCGCCAGCTCGTCGACCCGCAGGCCGGCGGCGTCCACGGCGACCGGCGGGGTGGCCAGACCCCAGTTGTTCAGGTGCTGCCGGACGCCGAGCGAACCCGGCTCCTCCACCGCCACCCGATCGATCCCGTGCGGGCGCAGCACCTGGGCGAGCAGGCCGAGCGCCTGGGAGACACCGGCGGTGACGAGCACGTCGGCGGGGTCGACCGCGATGCCCCGGTTGCGGGCCAGCCAGCCGGCGACGGCCCGCCGTAGCGTGGGCGCCCCGCGCGGGTCGCCGTAGCCGAAGTCGGCCGCGGCGAGGTGGCGCAGCACGGTCCGTTCGGCGCGCAGCCAGTCCGCGCGGGGAAAGGCGGCCAGATCCGGTACGCCCGGGGTCAGATCGATCCGCGCGGGCGCGGTGCGTACCGCGTCGAAGATGTCGCTGCTCGGCGCGGACGGGAACAGCGTGGCCGGCGCGGGCGCGGCGGCCGGGCCGGGCGGCGGCGCGGGCGCCGGCGGGGCGGCGACGACGACGGTGCCGGCGCGCCCGCGGCCGGCCACCCGACCCTCCTCCACCAGCCGCTGGTACGCCTCGGTGACCACGCCCCGGGAGACGCCGAGGTCGCCGGCGAGCACCCGGGACGAGGGCAGTCGCTCCCCCACCGGGATCCGACCGTCGGCGATGGCCGCGCGCAGGCGGGCGGCGAGCCAGTCGGCGCGCCCACCGGGCGGCGCGTCGGCGACGTCCAGGTGCAGGAAGTCCGACCCGGCAGTTATGGACCTCTCGGGAAGCGGCGGTTTGGCCCTGCTCATCAGACCATCCTGCCATCAGAGTGGGAGGGGGTGAGCCCGCCAGGGCGTCGCCGCCGTCGCACCGGAGGGTCATCGTGAGCATCGCGTTCCTGGTCACCACGCTCGTCGTGGTCGTCACCCCGGGCACCGGGGTGGTCTACACACTCTCGGCCGGGTTGTCCCGAGGCGCCCGGGCCGGCGTGGTCGCCGCCGTCGGCTGCACGCTGGGCACCGTGCCGCACCTCCTCGCGTCGGTCACCGGGCTGGCCGCCCTGCTCTCGGCCAGCGCCACCGCCTTCCGGGCGGTCACCTACGTCGGCGTCGGCTACCTGCTCTACCTGGCCTGGTCGACCATCCGGGACCGCAGCGCGTTCACCCCGGCGGCCGACGCGACGCCGCACTCGGCGCTGCGGGTGATCGTCAAGGCGGTGCTGATCAACCTGCTCAACCCGAAGCCGACGCTCTTCTTCGTCGCGTTCCTGCCGCAGTTCGTCGACCCGGCCGGCGCCGGCGCCACCCGGGGCATGCTCGCGGCCGGTGCGGTGTTCATGCTGCTCACCCTCGTGGTGTTCAGCGGCTACGGGATGGCCGCCGCCCTGGTCCGGGACCGGGTGCTGGCTCGGCCCCGGGTCACCGCCTGGCTGCGCCGCAGCGTCGCCGGCACGTTCGTCGCACTCGGCATCTCACTCGCCCTCTCCGGCCGTTAGGAGCATCCGTGCGGTTCCAGCATTCCGCGCCGGTCCGGGCGGCGTACCCGCACCTCGTCGCCGGGGTCGTGGCCGTCACCGGCATCACCCCGCACGTCGACGTGTCGGCCCGGGTCGAGGAGTTCACCGCTCGCGCGCGGGCCCGACTGGCGACCGGCCCGGAGGGCGGGTTTCCGGAGATCCAGGCGTGGCGGCGCGCCTTCGCCGCGATGGGTCTGAAGCCCACCCAGTACCGGTGCGCGGCCGAGGCGCTGCTGCGGCGGCTGCGGCTCGACGGCACCCTGCCCCGGCTGCACCCGCTGGTCGACCTCTGCAACGCGATCTCCGTCGGGTACGGCATCCCGGTCGCCGTGCTGGACACCGACCGGATCGCCGGCGACCTGACGGTGCGGCCCGCCCGCGGTGACGAGGAGTACGTCACCTTCGCCGGCGGCACCGAGCGGCCGGAGCCCGGCGAGGTGATCTTCGCCGACGCGGCGGGGCGGGCGCACGCTCGGCGCTGGACCAACCGGCAGAGCGGCCTGTCGGCGGTCCGGGCGGAGACCGCCAGCGTGCTGATCGTGACGGAGGCTCTGCACGCCACGGCCGCCGCGGACATCGCCCACCTGCTCGACGAGCTGCTGGCGGAGTTGGCCGGGACCTGGTCCGTGCCGACCGGGCACGCGGTGCTGACCGGGCCGGCCCCGGCGTACGACGTGCCGGGCACCCCGGCCTGGGCGGCCGACCCGCCGCCGCGCGGGTGAGTCAGGCGGTCTCGCCCGGGGTGAGGTGGCGGTAGCCGGGGATGGTCTCCTCGAACCACCCGGTCACGCTGGCCAGGCCGCGCTCGTTGATCTGCGCGTCGTGGATGGTGTACGCCCGGCTCGGGCCGATCCGCCGGGCGAAGTCGATCGCCTCACCGAGCCGCATCCAGGAACCGTGACCCGGGATCAGCAGGGTCTGCACCGGCTCGTCCGGCACGTGCAGCGAGTCACCCGGGTGGTAGAGGCCGTCGCCGACCAGGTAGCCGAGGTTGGCACAGTCCGGCTGGCCATCGTGGATGACCGCGTGCCGGCCGCCGACCGCGGTCACCGGGAACCCGGCGGCGGTGAACCGCTGCCCCGCCTGGACCGGCGTCACCGGCAGCGGGGCCCGGTCGGGCAGGCGGGCGCCCTCCGGGGCGTACACCGGCACGCCGAGGGCGGCCAGCCGCAGCACGTCGACGTGGTCGGCGTGCTCGTGGGTGACCAGCACGGCGTCCGCGCCGGCCAACGCGGTCGGCTCGCTCCAGGTTCCCGGGTCGATGACGAGTACCGCGCCGTCGTGCTCCACCCGGACGCAGGAGTGGGTGAACTTGGTGATTCGCATTCGACGACCGTAGACCAGCCACCCGGTGACTCCGCCGTGGCGCATGATCGGGGGCATGGAGCAGCCAGCGCGGCGCGGGCACCGGCGCGTACCGCACACCGCCGACGTGCGGATCGAGGCGTGGGCGCCGACCCGGGCGGCGTGCCTGGCCGAGGCGGTCACCGGGCTGGTCGAGACCTTCGCCGACACCGCCGGGGTGCGGCCCGGGCCCGAACGGGAATACCAGGTGCCCGCCGCCGACGACGAGGACCTGCTGGTGAGCGTCCTCGACGAAATGATCTACCGGATGGAGACGGCGGGCGAGCTGCCGGTCACCACCGAGGTGGCCGACGACCCGGCGGGCGGTCTGCTGGTGCGCTGGCGGATGACGGAGACCGACGCGGTGGAACTCATCGGCGCGGTGCCGAAGGCGGTCGCCCTGCACGAGCTGCGCTTCGGCCCGGACGGCGCCGGCTGGTCGTGCGCGGTGACGGTGGACGTCTGACCGGGCCGGTCAGCCCTTGACCACGCCGACCGGGACCAGCCGGGCGACCTTTCGGCACAGTCCGGCGCCCTCGGCCGACTCGACCACGGCCGAGACGTCCTTGTACGCCGCCGGCATCTCCTCGGCCAGGCCACGGCGGGACGCGCCCCGTACGGCGATGTCCTGCGCCTCCAGTTGCTGGCGCGGATCGGCGCCCCGCTCGGCCTTGACCGCCTGCTTTCGGCTCTGCACCCGGCCGGCGCCGTGACAGGTGGAGGCGAAGGCGGGTGAGCCGGGCACGCCGGTGAGCACGTACGAGCCGGTGCCCATCGAACCGGGGATCAGCACCGGCTGCCCCACCGGGCGCAGGTCGGCGGGGAGGTCCTCGTGTCCCGGGGCCAGCGCCCGGGTGGCGCCCTTGCGGTGCACGCAGAGGGCGCGCCGGACGCCGTCGACGTCATGGCTCTCGATCTTCGCGAGATTGTGCGAGATGTCGTACACCAGGTCGAGGTCGCGCCCGGTCTGGCGGGCGAAGACCTTGCGGGCGGCGTCGGTCAGCAGCTGCCGGTTGGCCCGCGCGTAGTTGGCCGCGGCGGCCATCGCGCCGAGGTAGGCGCGGCCCTCGTGGGACGAGACCGGCGCGCAGGCCAACTGCCGGTCCGGCACCTCGATGCCGTAGCGGGCCATCACCTTCTCCATGCCCCGCACGTAGTCGGTGCAGATCTGGTGGCCCAGCCCGCGCGAGCCGCAATGGATCATCACGCAGAGCTGGCCGGGGTGCAGCCCGAACGCGGCGGCGACGCTGTCGTCGTAGACCTCCGCGACGGCCTGCACCTCGAGGAAGTGGTTGCCGGAGCCGAGGCTGCCGACCTGGCGGGCGCCCCGCTCCACCGCCCGCTCGCTGACCTGCGCCGGGTTGGCGTCGTCCACCGCGCCGTAGTCCTCGCAGCGCTCCAGGTCCCGCTCGACGCCGAAGCCGCGCTGCACCGCGTACCGGGAGCCGCCGCGCAGCACGCCGTCGAGCTCCGCCCGATCCGACAGGTGCCAGACCGCGCCCTTGCCCATCCCGCGCGGGGTCGACTCGGCCAGCCCGTCCATCAACGCGTCCAGCCGGGGTCCCAGCTCGTCGCGGTCCAGGTCGGCGGCGAGCAGGCGTACGCCACAGGAGATGTCGAAGCCCACCCCGCCCGGGGACACCACGCCGCCGTGCTCGACGTCGGTGGCCGCGACGCCGCCGATCGGGAACCCGTAGCCCCAGTGCACGTCGGGCATGGCGTAGGAGGCGTCGACGATGCCGGGCAGGGTGGCCACGTTCGCCACCTGCTCCAGGGACTTGTCCGCGCCCGAGTCGGGCAGCAGCTCCCGGGTCGCGAAGACCACACCCGGCACCCGCATCGGGTCGTGCCGGTCGATCCGGAACCGGTACGGCGACTCCTCCACCAGCTGCATCCCCGGCGGCTACCCGGCATACCCGCGCCTACACCTGTCCCCCGCGGGTTCGCCCGCGATCGAAGCTCTCACCGGACGCCGCTCGCGGGGAGATCCGGCGTCAGGCCGGTTCGACCCGGTTGACGGCCACCGCCCGGGGCAGAGCCCGCTCGCCGCAGGCCGCCGATCGGGGGGCCACGTTGCCGTGCACGGTGACCCGGTCGCCGGGTCGCAGGTCGGCCGCCGCCGCCCCGGTCAGCGCCCAGCGATGCTCTCCGACCAGCAGCATCGTGCATTCGCCGGCGCGTTCGACCGTGCCGGTCAGGGTCCGCCCACCCCAGGGCAGGGGCGCGGGCACATCCCCGCCCGAGGACGGCAGCGGGGCGGCCGGTCGACTCGGCACGGGTCGACGAGTCGTCGGGGGCGGGGGCGGTGTCGACCCGGCCGGCGGTGACGGGCTCGCGGCCGCCGGTGGCGTGGTCTCGGCCGGAGCCGTGGACCCGGCCGGCGACTGGCCCGCCTCGGGCAGGTCGGACGAGGCGCAGGCGGTCACCCAGCACACCAGACCGACGGCGGTCAGCAGGAGCCCGGCTCGACGCATCGCACGACACCTCCACGAGTTGGACGACCGACCCGGTCCGACGGTTCCGGGAGGCGGCGGTCAGGCATGTGGGCCGACGCCGACCGTACCGATGGTCAACGACGGTCTGCCCTCCAGGATCTCGCCGATCCGCTCGACCTGCTCGTCCAACGCCCGCCGCCGGCGGGCGTTCAGGGCCGCGAACGGCTCCACGGTCACCGTGATCGTGCGGCCGGAGCGCCGTTGGTGCCACACCCCGCTCACCGTCCCGTCCACGAGCAGCACCGGGTAGTTGCCAGCCTGGCCACGGGCGAGGGCCCGCTCGGTGGCCTTGCCGGGGAAGAGCAGCTCCCGTGGGTGACAGCCGACGGCGTACGCGTCGAAGTAGGGCAGCAGGCGCAGTCCCGACGGCCCCTCATCGGGGAAGTCGGTGTCGCCGGCCGCCACCCACGCCTGGACACCCTCGACCGTGACGGACGCCAGGTCGAGCGACGCGAAGAGCTTCGCCGCCCACGGCTTGGGCACGGCGAGCCACTGGGCGAAATGCGCCGGGGTGGCCGGCCCGTACGCGTACAGATAGCGCCGGACGATCTCGGCCAGGGCCTGCGGGCCGCTCATCGGCGTGAAGCCGGGCAGCCAGCGCGCCGGGCTGGTGTAGGTGGTGTGGCGGCCCCGGTTCGGGCCGAAGCACATGACACCGCCCCGCATCGCGGCCGCCGACGCGACGATCCAGCGCGGCCACTTGTCCTGGAAGGCCTCCATGACCCGGTCCCCGGCCCAGGGACCGGTGCGGGCGACGACCTGCTCGGTCAGCTCCGCGGTGGTCAGCTCGTCGTCGCGCAGCGCGTCCGCGATGGCCGCCAGCACCTGCCTGGTCTGCTCGGCGGTGAGCAGATTGTGGCCCTGCTCGTTCGGCGGAGGTGGTGTCGCGGCCAGCGCGCCGGTCCACATCGGCAGGTCCGCCGCCGCGAGCAGGTGCACGGTGCCGCGGGGCCCCCGGGTCTTGACCAGCGTCCGATCCGTCCAGAGTGCCTGGCGCACGTGGGCGCGGGTGGCGGCCGGGACGCGTAGCCCGACGGACAGCTCGGCGGCGGAGGCGATCTGGGCGTGCGCGCCACACATCGCGGACACCACGGTGGCGACCGGGTCGGCACCCGGCTCAGAACCCACCGGGTCGGCACGCGGACCCACCGGGGCGGGCGCCGGCGCCGCGAGCGCATGCCGCTCGAGGCGCCGGGCGCACACCTGCGACCAGGTCAGCCGGGTCACCGCAAGGTCCCGAAGAAGGCCCGGATGTCGGCGGCGTGCGCCTGGGGCTCCTCCATCGCCACGAAGTGGCCGCCGGGGTTTCCCGCCGGCCAGTGGACGATCTTGTTGTGTCGCTCGGCGAGACGGCGGAACAGCGGCGGGCCGCCGCTGTAGACGCCGCTGGGCACCAGTGCCTGCCCCCGGGGCCAGGCGAAGTGCGTGCTGTCGTACATGAACCAGGACGAGGTGCCGGCGGTGGCGGTCAGCCAGTAGAGCGTCACATTCGTCAGTATCTGATCCCGGGCGATCGCCCGCTCCGGCGTCGGCGCCGTGATGGTGAACTCCTTGAACTTCTGTGTCATCCAGGCCAGCAGCCCGACGGGTGAGTCGTTCCAGGCGTACGAGAAGGTCTGCGGCGCGGCCCGCAACAGCGAGTGGTGATCCACCCCGCCGCTCATCCACTGCTGCATCTCCGCGTAGACCGCACGCTCCTGCTCGTCCATGTCCGGCACGTCGGCCTCGGTCGGGAAGCCGAATCCACCGTCGACGTGCACGCCGATCACGTGCTCCGGCGCGATCCTGGCCACCTCCGGCGCCACGTACGCGCCGAGGTCGCCGCCCTGGGTGCCGTAGCGGTCGTAGCCGAGGCGGCGCATCAACTCCACCCACATCCGGGCGACCCGGCTGACCGTGCAGCCGGTGTCGGGCGGCGCCTGTGAGAACCCGAAGCCTGGTACCGAGGGCACCACGACGTGGAACGCGTGTGCCGGATCCCCGCCGTGTGCCCGCGGGTCGGTCAGCGGCCCGATCAACTCGGTGAACTCGACGACGGAGTTCGGCCAGCCGTGGGTCAGGATCAACGGCAGCGCGCCGGGCTCCGCCGAGCGCACGTGCAGGAAGTGCACGTCCAGTCCGTCGATCTCCGTGACGAACTGGGGGAACTCGTTCAACCGGGCCTCGTGCACCCGCCAGTCGTATCCGCTCGCCCAGTAGTCGGCGAGGTCGCGCAGGTAGTCCCGCGGCACCCCGCGGCTCCAGCCGGCCCCGGGCAACTGCCGGGGCCACCGGGTGCGCGCGAGCCGGTCGCGCAGGTCGTCGAGGTCCGTCTGGGCGATGTCGATGCGGAATGGCTGCATGCCGAGCACGCTACGACCGATGTAGGTCGGTTCCTGGCACACATCGGTGGCATCCTGAACTCCATGTCCGACACCGCCGCCCGATTGCTCAGCCTGCTGTCGCTGTTGCAGACCCCACGCGAGTGGCCCGGCAGCGAACTGGCCGGCCGGCTGGGCGTGAGCCTGCGCACCGTCCGGCGGGACGTGGAGCGCCTGCGCGACCTCGGCTATCCGGTGCAGGCGACGATGGGCACGCTCGGCGGCTACCGCCTCGTCGCCGGCAAGGCCATGCCGCCGCTCCTGCTCGACGACGAAGAGGCGGTGGCGATCGCCGTGGGGCTGCGTACCGCGGCCCGACACGCGGTCGCCGGGATCGAGGACGCCTCCGTACGGGCGCTGGCAAAGGTCGAGCAGGTGCTGCCGTCGCGGCTGCGCCACCGGATCGGCGCACTGGGCGGGGCCACCGTGCCGCTGCTCACCTGGGAGCAGCCGACGGTGGAGCCCGAGCACCTGACCTCGCTGGCCGCCGCCGTCACCGGCCGCGAACAACTGCGGTTCAGCTACCGGCGGCACGACGGCGCCGACAGCGAGCGGCTGGTCGAGCCGCACAAGCTGGTGTCGGCGGGCCGCCGCTGGTACCTGGTCGGCTACGACAACGACCGTGCCGACTGGCGGATCTTCCGGGTGGATCGGATCACCGGGCAGCGGCCGACCGGGCGACGCACCGCACCCCGTACGCTGCCGGCTCCGGACGCCGCCGCGTACGTGGCCGGCAAGCTGGTCGAACGGACCCCCGTCTACCGCGCGGTGGCGACCCTGCACGCGCCGGTCGAGCGGGTCGCCGGCCGGCTCGGCGACGCGCCCACCGACCTGGAGCCGATCGACGCGGACAGCTGCCGGCTGCACAGCCACAGCGACACGCTGGAGTGGTTGGCGTGGCGCCTGCTGACGCTCGGCTGCGCGTTCGAGGTGCACGAACCGCCGGAACTTGTCGGCTACCTTCGCGAGCTCGGTGCCCGGGCCAGCGGCGCGGTAGGCCCACCGTCCGGGCAGACCGCGACGGTTGCTCAGAGCCGGTAGAAGGCACGGTAGCGCCGGATCAGCCGCCATTGCACCAGCACCGCCGCCACGGTCAGCAGGATCATCAGCAGGGTCGCCGCCGCCGCGTAGCCGTAGCGCAGGTATTCGAACGCGTTGCGGTAGACGAAGAGCGACAGGTAGGTGGTGGCGTACGGGGGTGGTCCCCCGTCGGTCACCACGAACGCCGGCACGAAGGTGAAGTGCAGGCTCTGGATGGCGTCGCGTACCGCCAGCAGCCCGAGCACCGGCGCCATCAGCGGAAGGGTGACCCGGCGGAACACGTCCCAGCCGGTGGCGTCCTCCAGGGCGGCCATCTCGTATACGTCCCGGGGCAGCGCCCGCCGGGCCGCCAGCAGCACGACGAAGGTCTCCCCCACGGTGAACAGGCTCATCCCGATGATCGCCGCCCGGGCGTCGGTGGGATCGGTCAGCCACTGCGGCGGGGTCCGGCCCAGCGCGGTCAGCCCGTTCTGCCCGCCGGTGCGCAGCAGTTGGTTGATCGGGCCGTAGAGCGGATTGAGCAGCCAGAGCCAGAGCAGCCCGTAGGCGATCTCCGGTACCGCGGTGGGCAGCACCGCCGCGGTGCGGGCGGTGCCGATGCCGGGTGCCCGGCGGTACAGCAGCAGCGCCAGGCCGAGCGCGATGAGCAGTCGCAGCGGTACGGCGACCACCGCGAAGACCAGCGAGTTGATCGCCGCGACCCGGAACACCGGGTCGTCGAGCAGGGCCGTCACGTTGGCCAGGCCCACCCAGGTCGGCGCGCGCAGCAGGTCGTACTCGGTGAAGGCGAGCGCCAGAGTGATCAGGGCGGGCAGCAGGACCAGCCCGACCAGGCCGAGCAGGTACGGCGCCAGCATCAACGCCAACTGTCGGCGGGAGCGGGTGTCCGGCCTCATGCGGGCCGGTACCGGCGTCCCGAGCCGGCGTGGAAGAGGTGCACGTCGGCCCAGCGCACGCCGACGCGTACCGGAGCGCCCCGGGCCGGCCGGCGGGCGGCCGGCACCCGCGCGACCACCGCGCCGCCGTCGGCGAGGGTGAGGTACGCGTAGGCGTCCTCGCCGACCACCTCGACCCGGTCCACGGTGGCCGCCGCCCCCTCGACGTCGTCGAGCCGGGTCGCCTCCGGCCGGAACCCGAGTTGCAGATCCTCGTCGGCGTGCAGCGGAGGCGCGTCGCCGCTGGGCCGCACCGACCCGGCGGGCAGCAGGTTCATCGCCGGAGAGCCGACGAACCGGGCCACGAAGGTGCTCGCAGGGGCGTGCCAGATCTCCTCCGGCGTGCCGACCTGCTCGATCCGCCCGGCGCGCAGCACCGCGATCCGGTCGGCCAGCACCAGCGCCTCGGTCTGGTCGTGCGTGACGTGCACCATCGTGGCGCCCAGCCGGTCGTGCAGGGCGCGCAGCTCGGCGCGCATCTCCACCCGCAGCCCGAGGTCCAGGTTGGAGAGCGGTTCGTCGAGCAGGAAGACGTCCGGTTCGCGGACCAGCGCCCGGGCCAGGGCGACCCGCTGCCGCTCGCCGCCGGAGAGCTGCCCGGGCCGACGGCCGAGCAGGGTGGCACAGCCGACCGTCTCGGCGGCCGCCCGGGACCGCTCCCCGGCGACCGCCCGGGGGGTGTCCCGTACCTCCAGGCCGAAGGCGATGTTCTCGGCGACCGTCAGGTGCGGAAAGAGCGCGTAGGACTGGAACACCATCGACACGTTGCGCAGGCCAGGCCGGGCGGCGGTGACGTCCCGACCGGCGATGTGGACCCGCCCGGCGGTGACCGGCTCCAGGCCGGCAACCACCCGCAGCACGGTCGACTTGCCGGCCCCGGACGGGCCGAGCACCACCAGCAGCTCACCACGGGCCACGCTCAGGTCGACCTCGTGCAGCACCGTCGCGCCCCGGTAGGCCGCGCTCACCCCGTCCAGGAGGAGTCCGGGCCCGCTCACCCGTGCTCGCCGCGGGCGAAGAGGGGCCGCGTCTGCTGGTCGAGGTCCCGGATCACGTCGTCGAGGCGGTCGCCCCGGTGCATGGCGTTCTCCAGGATCCCGTACGTGACGTCCTCGATCTCCGGCCAGGTGGAGACGGTGGGCAGCGCCCGGACCGTGGGGATCGCGTCGAGGAAGACCTTCGCGCTGCGCGGCGGCTGGGCCGGGCCGAGGAACGCCGGGGACTGCGACACCGCGATGTGCGAGGGCACGGTACGCCCGGTGGCGGCGATGATCTCCTGCCCCTCGCGGGCCACGGCGAACTCCAGGAACCGCCAGGCCGCGTCCTTGTTCCGCGCACCCCGCGTCATGCAGTACGCGTCGGAGTGCAGCACCCCGACCTGCTGCCGGTAGACCGGCAGCGGGGCGACGTCCCACTCGAAGCCGGTGATCGACCGGAAGGTGGTGGTGGAGCGCCGGGAGCTCATCAGCATGGCGAGGCGACCGTTGGCGAACCGCGACTCGTCGTCCTCGGCCTCCACCTCCTCGTCGGTCGGCACCACCCCGTAGGCCAGCCGCAGGTCGACCAGATTCTTCAGCGCCTCCCGGGCGGCCGGGTTGTCCAGGGTGAACCGGGTCGGCCGAGCCGGGTCGTCGACGATCTCGCCGCCGGCTGACCAGACGAACGGGGCGAGCCGGATGATCGACGGCTCGACGCCGAGGCCGTGCACGGCGGGACGCAGCGCCGCACCCTCGCTCTCGGTGGCCTTGACCACCTGGCCGCGGGAGTCGCGGGTCATCACGGTGGCGGTGCCGACCAGGTCGTTCCAGGTCCAGCCGGCCTTCGGTTCGGCCACGCCGTACTTCTGGAAGAGCGTGCGGTTGTAGTAGACGGCCAGGCTGGAGACGTTCTGCGGCAGGCAGAGCTGCTTGTCGCCCCACTTGAAGGCATCCATCGCCACGGGGTAGTAGTCGGCCGGTTCGATGGCGTCGGAGGCCCCGATCCGGTCGTCCAGCGGCTCGACCACGTCCTTGGCGGCGAACTGGCCGTAGAAGCGGTAGTTCATCAGGAACAGGTCCGGTGGCGCGCCCCCGGCCACCGAGGTGGCCAGTCGGGCGAGCAGGTCCTTGCGGTCGCTGGCTTCGATCAGCTGCACGTCGGTGCCGGGTCGCGCCTTCTCGTACGCGTCGATGAGGGTGCGGTAGGCGGCCAGTTCCTCGGGGGCGCCGAAGACCAGCAGCCGGACCGGACCCCCGGGTGACGAGCCGGACCCGGAGCCGCACCCGGCGGGCAGCAGCACGGCGGTCAACAGCAGGGCGAGCAGCGCCTTGGGCTTCATCGTTCCCGTCCCGTCGGGTCGTCGTGGTGAAGGAAGCGGCGCTGGGCCAGCACGAACACCAGCAGCGCCGGGACCGTGGCCAGCACCGCCCCGGCCAGGAACACCGGGAAGTTCGTCGGGTCCAGCACGGACAGCGAGCGCAGCGCCAGCGGCAGGGTGAACAGGTCGCGGTCGTAGACGTAGATCAGCGGGTCGAGGAAGTTCGACCAGGTGAGCACGAAGGTGAGCGCGGTGAGCGCGGCGGTGACCGGGCGGACCAGCGGCAGGGCCATCCGCCACCAGGTGCCCATCGGCGAGAGGTCGGCCACCAGACAGGCGTCGTAGAGATCGGCCGGCAGCGCCCGGAAGGCCAGGTAGTAGACCAGGACGTAGAGCGGCGAGGTGCCCAGCAGCGCCGGTGCGATCAACGGCACCAGGGTGTCGGTGAGCCCGAGGGCCCGGAAGATCGCGAACCGGGGCACCAGCAGCGCGGTCGCCGGCACCATCAGCGCGAGCAACGACGCCGCCGCGACGACCCCGGTGGTGCGCGGCGCGAGCCGGGCCAGCGCGAAGCCGGCGAGCGAGGCGACGAGCACGCTCAGCGGCACCGCGACGACCGCGACCAGCACCGAGTTGAGGCTGGCACGCAGCAACCCACCGATCTCGACGGCCTGGTGGTAGCCGGTGGTGGAGACCGGGTCGGGCACCAGCTGCGGCGTCGGTGGCGGCGGCAGCCCCGGCTCGGTGAGCGAGCCGGAGACCAGCAGCAGCAGCGGTGGCACGAAGACCACGATGACGAAGACCGCGCCGAGGGTCCGCCAGACTCGTCCGGCCGCCTCGGGCAGCGGTGAGGGGCCGCGGGAGCGGCCCCTCACCCGGGTGGTGTCGATGCTCGCCTACCTATTTCAGGGTGAGCTGCCAGGCGCTGAGGCCGTGCGAGGCGGCGTAGAGGATCCGCTTGCCCGGGACGATGGTGAGCCCGGCGACCTCCACGTTCGGCATCCCGCCACCCGCCTTGACCCAGCTCGTGGTGCCCTTGGCCAGCCGCAGGACGCCGAAATCGGTGGCCGCGTAGAGGTCACCGGTGACGTCGTCGCGGACCAGGTCGGTGATCGGTTGGTCGCCGAAGTCGTACGACCGGCCGGCCCAGGTCGCGCCGGCGCCGGCCAGCCGCACCTCGAACGCGTGCCCCAACGTGGTCGGGGTGTTCGAGTTGAACCCGCTGTAGGAGACCCACGCCCGGGCCGGGTCGGCCGGGTCGACGTGGATGCTGGTGACGAAGCGGTTCGGGGTGCTGGCGTTGTCGATCCGGGTCCAGGTCACCGCGGCGGCCGGCTCGGCGTCGACGTTGCGGGTGACGAAGACCCGGCCGGTGCTGGTCGCCGCCCAGGCGGTGGACGAGTCGCTGCCTACCCGCTGGACCACCGAAACGGCGCCGCCGGCCCGGTCACCCCAGGCGGCGTCGGTCAGCGGGACCGCACCGAGCTGCGCCCAGTCGCCGCACTGGGCCTCGAAGGTGCCGGTCCAGCTGTTGCAGATCCGGTTGGCCTCGGCCAGCGTCCGATCACCCAGGCCGAAGGTCTTGGTGCGGTAGACGGATCGGCCGGTGCCGGCGAACATCGTGCCGCTGACCTTGGGATCGGTGATCACCGGGGCGTAGAAGAGGTTGCCGGCCTGGCCGAACACCCCGTCGTAGACGGAGATCCAGCTGCCGATGTCGCCGCCCGAGAAGTTCACCTCCGGGGTCACGTCGTAGAAGGTGTGGAATCGGAACTCCGGCTTGCCGACGTCGAAGCCGGAGGCGCCGCCGTCACCGATCATCGTGTTGACCCAGCGCGAGCGCTGGCCCTTGTTCTCCCAGGTGCCGTTGTCCTGGGTGCCGCCCTGGAGCAGGTTGTGGTCGTGCGGGCTCACCGACAGGCTGATGAACTGCAGGGTGTTCATGCCCTTGTTGATCCCCTCCAACTTGGACGGGATCTTCGACAGCATCTGCCTGCAACGCTCCCTCTGAGCGGCGGTGGTCAGGTTGCGGTCCGGGTTGTCGCACCAGGCGGATCGGTCCACGAACTGGCCGCTGGAGCGCATCAGGCCGCCGTCGCTGGCCTCGAAGAACTGGAACGGGTTGCGCGGGTTGGTGACCAGCGCATGCTGGTCGGGGTGCAGGCCGTTGGGGTGCAGCTCGTCGGTGCCGTCGTAGGTCATGTCGGTGCCGCTGACCCCCGCGTCGGTGGAGAGGACCACCGCGCGCTTGTGCGCGATCGTCTCGCCGTAGACGTAGGAGCCGCCGGTGTAGACGATGTCCGGGTGCCCGGCGGGCGTGTACACGAACACGTCGTACCAGCACTGGCCGGTGCACTGGTTGTAGGTGGCGAAGCCCGGGTCGGCCGGGTTCGCGCTGGTCAGGTCGGCGAAGGTGGGAGCGCCGGCGGCCACGTCGTCGCTGCGGAACAGCCGTGAGTAGGGGGTGCCGGTGTTGCCCTCGTAGACGTACATCCGGGTCTTGCCGCCCGGCAGGGCGGTGACGTCGATCGCCGCGCGGGTCTGCGGCATCGTCGCGTTCAGCGACGCCTTGATCTGCGTCCAGGTCGCGCCCGCGTCGGCGGAGCGCCACACCCCCCGGGCGTACGAGGAGGCGTAGAGGACGCTCGTGTTCCTCGGATCGATCTTGACGTAGCGGACGCCGCGCGGCGAGCAGGCCGCGGTGTTGTTGTACTCGGCGGCGCTGCCGGTGCACTCGGTGGCGTCGGCCGAGCCGTTGTGGATGAACTTCCAGCTCCTACCGGCGTCGGTGGACTTGTAGAGGCCCCACTTCGCGGCGTCCGGCACCGGGCGGGTGACGCCGGTGCAGCACGAGCTGGACATGCCGCGCAGCGCAGTGGTGGTGGCGACGTAGAGCGTCTTCGGGTCGCCGGGTTTGACGGTGATCTCGCCGATCCCCTTGCCGGCGAGCACGTCCTTGCCGAGCGGGCCCTGCCAGGTCAGGCCACCGTTGGTGGACTTGTAGAGGCCGACGCCGGCCACGCAGCCGGAGGCGCAGGTGTTCGCCTCGCCGGTGCCGACGTAGATGGTCAGGCCGGTCCGGTCGTTGCGGTCGATGCGCACCGAGCCGGCGGCGTTGATACCGAGTGGGCCGCCCAGGTAGAACCACTTCGGCTGGGCCGCGAGCGCGTTGAGGGTGCCCCAGACGCCGCCGCCGGCCGGGGTGGCGTACGCCCGGCAGAGCAGCGGGTTGCAGTCCGGGCTGATGTCGATCGAGGTGACCCGGCCGCCGGCCACGTACTCGTTGGGCACGTAGTTGTAGGCGTCGCGGAACTGGGTGAACGGGTAGAGCGCCTCGCTCGGTCCGACGTTGGTCCACCGCTGGCTGCCCCGGAAGCGCTTGTCCGCGGCGGCGTAGGCGGCCTTGGACCGGTCGGTCTGCGCGATCGTGATGGCGTTGGCCGGGTAGGCCCGTTCCAGGAACTCCTGCTGGGCCGCGCCGCCCGGGCCCTCGGGCGACATGCCGTCGCTGCCCGGCACCGTCTGCCAGAGCCGTTCGAGGTGCGCGCCGGTGGCGCCCGGCATCTCGCCGTCGCCCACCGCTGCTGTGGCCGGCACCTCGGCGCCGGTGAGATGGATGCCTGCGGCACCCGTCGTCGCCACCAGGGCGCCGACCGCTAGTCCTACGAGGAGATGGCGACGTCTGCGCTTCACGAGGGTCCCTCCCGGAATGAAGGCGTCGCCGCAGCGCGGCACCCACGGATTGGCGACCGTCGCTGGCAGCGTCCAGCAGGACCATCGCAGAGCGAACCGGTGCCGACAATCCCCCGCATGGACGGATGTCAACGTATGGTTGCATTCGCATGGAACGGGTATCGCGCCCGCATGCCCGAACGCTTTGAGCACTATCCGCGGATCGCGATCGTCACCGGCGCGGACTCCGGTATCGGCAAGGCCTGCGCGGTGGCGCTCGCCCAGGCCGGCTTCGACATCGGCATCACCTGGTACGGCGACGCCCCGGGCGCGCAACGTACCGCGGGCGAGGTGCGCGCCGCCGGGCGGCGCTGCGAGCTGGCCGAGATGGACCTGACCGGGCTGCCGGCGGCCGCCGACGTGATCGACGAGCTGGCGGACCGGCTGGGTGGTCTCGGGGTCCTGGTCAACAACGCCGGGATCGGGGCGGCGGTGCCCTTCGTCGACACCGACTGGGGGCAGTGGCGGGAGGTGCTCGCGGTCGACCTGGACGGGCCGTTCCTCTGCGGGCAGCGCGCCGCCCGACGGATGCGGGCCGCCGGGGCCGGCGGGCGGATCATCAACATCACCAGCGTGCACGAGCACGCCCCGCGGGTGGGGTCGGCCGCGTACTGCGCGGCGAAGGGCGGGCTCGGGCTGCTGACCAAGGTGATGGCGCAGGAGTTGGCGCCGGACGGGATCACCGTCAACGCGGTCGCCCCCGGCGAGATCTCCACCCCGATGACCGGGCAGGAGGACGTCGACCCGTTCGACCAGGAGCGGCCGGGCATACCGGTGGGGCGGCCGGGCGACGCGCGGGAGGTGGCGGCGGTGGTCGCGCTGCTCGCCTCCCCCGCCGCCAGCTACGTCACCGGGGCCTCCTGGCCGGTCGACGGCGGCATGCTGATGATGGGCCCGCAGGCGGTGGCGCTGACCTCGAACGACTGGCGACGGGTCGACCCGACGTAACAGTCGGTGACGCTGCGCGTTCACAGTGTCTACTTAGGGTGGTCGATGGCCCGGCCGCACGACGGCCGGGCCGCCGACCGGCCCCACACCCGGGGCCCCGACGGAAGGACACACCATGCCCTTCGCCCAGCGGATCGTCGCGCTCGTCGCGGCCACCCTCCTCGCCGCCGGCGGGCTGACCGCCGAAGCGGCGGCGCACCCCCGCGCCGCGCACGCCGCCGACCTCGACCAGCCGGCCTCGGTGCTGCTGCTGATCGTGCAGCCGCACAGCGCCACGCCGCGGTCCCGGGTGCTGCTCTGCGGCCCGAGCGGCGGCGACCACCCGGCGGCGGCGACCGCCTGCCGCACCGTCGCCGGCGTCGACGGTGACCTCGCCACGCTCACAATCGACCCCGACACCCTCTGCACCCTGGAGTACGCGCCGGTCACCGTCCGCGCCTTCGGCTTCTGGGGCGACCGCCCGGTGACGCACACCAGGACGTTCGACAACCGCTGCGCGCTGCTGCGCGAGACCGGCGACCTGTTCGCCTTCTGACCCCGCCCGCACGGCGCCCGCGCAGCCGCGGGCGCCGTGCCCGGGTGCCGGGCTCACGGCCTGACGACCGGCTACTGCCCGGGGTCGGCGATCGACTGGCGGTTGATGTAGACGACCTCGACGGCGAAGGCGAGCAACGCCACCACGGCGCCGAGGCCGATCGCGAGCCCGGGCGACAGCCCGGCGAGCCCGATCAGCAGCGTCACCCCGAGCCCCACCAGCAGCGCGTTCACCGCGCCCACCAACGCGGCCGCGGTGAGCAGCAGCTGCACCCGGCCGGGGGTGTTACCGACGGCCGACCAGGTCGACCGCTTGGTGCCCTCGCCCAGCACCGCGTCGGCGAAGAAATCGTGCTCTGCGGCCAGCCGACGGTGGTAGTACGCCCGGATCCGCTGGATCCGCTCGAGATCCAGCTCGTTCTCCACCATGTTCTGCACCAGTCGCAGGAAGGTGAGCGTTCCAGTGATCACCAGCGTCGGCAGCACCGCGGCGAGATACGGCTTGACCAGGGCGGCGGTGCTGGACACGAAACCGAGGCCGATCAGACCGGCGGACAGCAGGGACAGGAAGACGGTCGCCCGACCCACCGACTCGGCGACCGTCGCGCTGCGCGAGGTCTGCAGCACGAAGTGCTCGGTGGTCAGCGCGGTGAGCAGCGCCTGCTCGCGTTCGCCGTCGTCCATGCACCTCACCCTCCGTGGTCGACCGGCACGGTCACCGTCACCATACGAGGGGCGGGGGTGCGCGGATCGGTGAACGCGGGGGTCGCGATCGGGACAGCGGACGGCAAAGCGGGCACGTATCCTCGTCTGCCGGGATGATCATTGGCCACCGGGCGGGCCGGTCGAGGCCGGGAGGGGACCGGGATGCGGCGGTCGGGCAGCTGGCGACGGGGTCGTACGGCTCGGCAGCGCCGGGCGTTCGCGGTCGGCGGGGCGCTGCTCGGCGTGGCCAGCGCCATGCTGCTGGCCGCCTGGCGCAGCTCCGGGTTCCTCAGCGACCTGCTGCTCAACCTGGGCGCCAGCGTGGTGCTCGCGGCGATCTCGTACGTCATCTTCGACCCGCTCTTCGAAGAGGCCCGCAAGGCCCGGGTGCAGGAGCACCTGAGCTTCGACCAGCAGGCGTTCGTGGCCCGGCTGCACCGCAGCGGCCGGCGGGTGCGCATCCTCGACACCTGGACGATCCTGCTGGAGCAGCAGCACCGGGCGGCGACCCTGGCGGCGGTGGAGGCGGCGCTGCGCAGCGGCGCGCAGGTGCAGCTGCTCCTGCTCGACCCGGACTGCACCGCCGCCCAGCAGCGCTCCGAGGAGCTGGAGCGGCAGCGGGTGAACGTGCCCAAGCAGATCCGGGCCAATCTGCGGCACCTCGCCGCCCTGCAGGAGAAGCTGGACCGGGAGGACAAGGGGCTGCGGCCCCGGTTGCAGGTCCGCATCTACGACGCCTCGCCCTCGATCCAGCTGTACCAGTGGGACGGGCAGGCGCTCATCTCGTTCTTCCCGATCGGCAAGCTCTCGTTCAACGTCCCCCAGCTCGAGGTGGACATGGACAGCCCGTGGGGTGGCTTCGTGCACGCCCGCTTCGAGGAGCTGTGGGAGCACGAGCAGGCCACCCTCTCGCTGGAGCGGTACTGGTCGGCCGCCGTGACACTGAGCCACGACGGCTTCGACGCGGTCGAGGTGCAGGTGCCCTACGTCTCGGTGGACGGGCAGCACTACATCGACTGCCGGCAGTTCCGGTTGAACCCGCTGCTGACCGTCCGGGCCCAGCTGCCGCCGCGTACCACCGGGTCCCCGGCGGGGGTGTTCGCGCTGGCCGAACCGGCCGACGGCGACCGCACCGCGGCGACGTCGGTGGCCCGGCTGTTCGACCAGAAGTACGGACCGGGCGGCGGCCAGCGGACCATCGTGCGACTGGTGCCGCAGGACTCCGTCGACGGCCGTACGCCGAACCCACGCTCCCACACCGGCGCCGACCCGCACGGACGGTGACCCCGCCGGGCCGTCGGGCGCCGACCGGCGGACAATGGTGGGGGCCCGGCCCGGGCACACCTCGGAATCGGCGGGAGAACGGTAGGCGTGTCGCACAGCCCACGATCGGCGACGCCGACGTCACCGCGCCGCGACGACCTGCGCGCCGACTGCGCCCGCTGCTTCGCGCTCTGCTGCGTGGCACCGGCCTTCGCCGCCTCCGCCGACTTCGCCATCGACAAACCCGCCCGGCAGCCCTGCCCCAACCTGCGTCCGGACCACCGCTGCGGGATCCACACCGAGCTGCGCGACCGGGGCTTTCCCGGCTGCACGGTCTTCGACTGCTTCGGCGCCGGGCAGCAGGTCGCGCAGGTGACCTTCGGCGGGCGGGACTGGCGGACGGCGCCGGAGACCGCAGCCGACATGTTCGACGCGTTCACGGTGATGCGTCCGCTGCACGAGCTGCTCTGGTATCTGACCGAGGCGCTGGCGCTGCACCCACCGGCCGCGCTCCGCGGCGAGCTCGACCGGGCCCGCGACGAGACCGCGCGGTTGGCCGCGGGCAGCGCCGAGGAGTTGCGGGCCGTCGACGTGCCCGCCCACCGGGAGCGCGTCAACGTGCTGCTCTCCCGCGCCGGCGCGGCGGCCCGGGGGCAAGGTGGCGCCGACCGCCGCGGCGCCCAGCTCTTCGGCGCGGACCTCCGCGGCGCCGACCTGCGCCGGGCCAATCTGCGCGGGGCGCTGCTGATCGGGGCCGACCTGCGCGGAGTCGACCTGCACCTGGCCGACCTCACCGGGGCCGACCTGCGCGGCGCCGACCTGCGCGGGGCGGATCTCACCGGCAGCCTTTTCCTGCACCAGTCCCAGCTCGACGCCGCCCGTGGTGACGCTCGCACCGGTCTGCCGGCCCGGCTCCACCGGCCGACGCACTGGTCGTCGCTTCCGCTGACCCCGGTGCGCCGACCGTCCGGGCCGGCCCCGGTGGCGAGGCGCGGCCGCCGCCGGTGAGGGCGGTACGACACCGGTCAGCCGCCGGTCTCCTGCAGTCCGGCGTACACCGGGCAGGCCGGGCAGCGCGCGCGGTCGCAGAGCCGGCACAGGTACGCCAGGGTGCGGTCGTCGGACACCTCGTCGCGAAGCAGGGTCCGGGCGATCTCGGCCAGTTGACCGCGCTGCTCGGCGGTGAGTGGTGCCAGCAGCGCGGTCAGCGCCTCCTCGCGGGCTTGCAGGACGCGCGCGGCCACGTCGGCGCCCTGGGGGGTCAGGTGCAGCGCCCGACTGCGCGCGTCCGCGCCCGGGCGGCGCTCCACCCAGCCCTGATCGCGCAGACGGCGGACCAGGTGGGCGGCCCCCGGCTGGGTCAGACCGAGGACCTGGCGAAGCCACTCGGCGGTCACCCCGGGCTGGTCCTTCAGCACGACGAGCGACTCGGCGAGGACTCCACCGGCCCCGGCCGGCTCGGTGACCGCCGCCCGCATCCGGGACCCGACCAGCAGGGCCAGCGCGCCGACCAGGTTCGTGGCGCCACCTTCGGGTAGATACATAAGCCATGAATGTACCTGGCCGGGCGGTCGGCCTCATCACCCTGATGAACCTCGCCTACCTGCCGATCGCGATGCGGCAACTGCTCATCGTGCTGCTCGGCCACCACAACACCGGAAGCTTCGCCACCGCCGGGGTGGCCAGCGCGGCCTGCGGGATCGGCCTCGCCAGCACCGCGCCGCTCACCGGTCGCCTGCTGTCCCGGCTCGGCGACCGGCCGGTTCTGCTCGTCACCGGCCTCGGTCACCTGCTCTGCCTGCTCGGCCTCGCGGTCGTGACCGAGCCGGCCGCCTTCGTGGCCTTGGCCGCCGCGGCCGGGCTCAGCACCCCGCCCGTGTTGGGCAGCGGACGGGCCCGGCTCGCCATGCTCGTCCCCGCACCCGCCCTGGCCCGCGCCTACGCGGTCAACGCGGTCGGGCAGGAGCTGATCTACGTGGGCGGTCCGCTGACGGTGACCCTGAGCCTGATGCTGACCGGCCCCAGCGGGGCGCTGCTGGCCTTCGCCGCGCTCGGCACCGCCGCGCTGGTCGGCACCGCGCTGGTGATGCCCCGTCCGGTCCCGGACGGCCGCCCCGCAGCGGAGCCGGCGTTCCGGTCGGGTCGCGCCACCGTCGCGACGCTGCTCGGCACCCACCTCGGCTACACCGCCTGCATCGGCGCGATGTGGGTGCTCGTGCCGGCTTTCGCCACCGCCGTCGGGCAGCCCGACCAGGCCGGGCTGCTGGTCGCCGTCTGGTCCGCCGGCAGCCTGGTCGGAGGTCTGCTCCTCGCCCGCCGGGGTCGGCCGGGCAGCCCCGGCGGGGCCTATCTGGCCTTTCTCGGCACACTGACCGTCACGTCGCTCGCGCTGCCACTGCCGCGCACGGTGCCGCAGATGGCCGTCGCCCTGGCTGTCTTCGGGCTCGGGCTCGCGCCCTGGCTGGCGGTCACCGACGAGATCCTGGCCCGGGCCATCCCCGCGCCGCGCCTGGCCGAGGCGTACGGCTGGCTGCTGACCGCCGGGCAGCTCGGCATCGCCCTCGGCGCGGCGACCAGCGGCGCGGTCAACGAACGGCTCGGTAACGCCGCCGCGTTCCTGGTGGTAGGCGCGGCGCTGGTACTCGCCCTGGCCACGGCGCTCCTCCGACGCCGCACCCTGCGGGTGAGCGCTGCGGCACCCCGCCCGGCGGACCCGACACCCGCCCCCAGCCGTACGCCGGGTCCGGTTGCCCGGAGTGGACCGGTGGGCTGACGTTTCGCCGGTTTGCCCGCCGGGTAGCCAGCGCCGACCGGGACACGGCACGGACGGGAGACGACCGTGGGGTACAGAGCGCGGCAAGGTAAGCAGCCGGTCGACCCGGAGCATGCCGAGGACGAAGCCGGCCAGGCCAGGCTGGTCCAGGTCGAGGCGGACACCGAGGTCCCCGCCCCGGACGACACCGACGTCCGGCCGGATCTGGTCACCGAGGACAACGGCTCGGGGGTCGCGGGCGGTTCGTCCGGCAGCAGCGGCGGCGGCTCCAGCATGCCGGGACACCCCGACGCGACCCGCTGAGTACGGTTACCGGCCGGTCACCGGGCGGCGACAGCCGCGGTGCGGGCCTCGGTCATGCCGCGGTTGGCCAGCGCGTCGGCGCGCTCGTTCTCCGGATGCCCGTTGTGCCCCTTGACCCAGAGCCAGGTGACCTCGTGCCGGGCGCACGCGGCCTCCAGCCGCTGCCACAGGTCCGCGTTCTTCACCGGCTGCTTCGCCGCCGTCCGCCAGCCGTTGCGCTTCCACGACGCCAACCAACTCGTGATGCCGTTGCGCACGTAGGTGCTGTCGGTGGTCAGCTCGACCCCGACCGGCCGGGTGAGGCTCTCCAAGGCCTGGATGGCGGCCATCAGCTCCATCCGGTTGTTGGTGGTCGGGGTCGCCTCACCGCCGCAGAGCTCTCGCTCGTGATCGCCATAGCGCAGCAGCGCGCCCCAGCCACCCGGGCCCGGGTTGCCGCTGCACGCGCCGTCGGTCCAGATCCGCACCACCCTGCCGGCGTCCACCATGCCGGCAACCTACCCGGCCGCCCGGCGCGCCGGTGCGACCACCTCCACCAGCCGGAAGCGGTGGGTCAGCACCAGGGTGTCGTCGTCCACGGTGAAGTCGGGGTCGCCGAGCTCGTCGCGGACCTCCGGACTGTGCCAGAACTCCTCGTGCCCGGCCCGCCACTGGGCCACCGACTCGTCGCCCTCGCCCTCGTCGAGGACGTGCCGCAGGTCGACCTCGACGAGCCGGAGCACCCGCACCTCGGTCGACTCGATCACCGCGACCGGCCGGCCCGCCGAATCCACCACCACCGACCGTCTGCCCACGTGCGGCCGCGGCTCGCCCAGGACCTCGTAGCCGATCAGCAACGCGCTGGTCGAGGTCTTCGTCCCGGCGAGGATCGCGGTGACCAGCCGGTCGCGCAGCGGCCCGGGAAACCCGAACTCGGCCAACGGGAGATCATCAAGGTCCACCCGGCCGAGGATACCCGCGAAAGCGGGTCGGTTAGGGTCGGCCGGTGGAGCGGCACATCGCCTTCGAACACCTGTACAACTTCCGGGACCTGGGCGGCTACCGCACCGGAGACGGTCGCGAAGTCCACTGGGGACTGATCTACCGGTCGGACTCGCTGGGCAAGCTCGCCGGCGCGGACCTGGCACGCTTCCGCGCGCTGGGCGTGCGTACGGTGATCGACCTGCGCTACCCGTGGGAGATCGCGGCCCGCGGCCGGGCGCCGGAGCTGGACGGGTTGGCCTGGCACAACCTGAGCGTCGAGCACCGCCCCTACGACCAGGCCACCATCGACCCCCGGGTCGACCCGTGGCGCTACCTCGCCGACCGCTACGCCGAGGTGGCCGCGGACGGCGCGCCGGAGCTGCTCCGGGCGTTGGAGGTGATCGCGGCGGCGGACGGCCCGCTGGTGTTCCACTGCGCGTCGGGCAAGGACCGCACCGGCCTGCTGGCCGCGCTGCTGCTCGCCCTGCTCGGCGTCGACGACGACCAGATCGCTGCCGACTTCGCGCTGACCGAACTGGCCACCGAACAGCTGATCGCGCACTGGCACGCCCTGCACCCGGACCGGACGTTGACCTGGCCCGGCTACGGCCGGGCGCCGGAGGAGATCATCCGGCTCTTCCTGGCCGACCTGGTCGCCGCGCACGGCTCCGTTCGCGGCTACGCGGTCGACCGGCTCGGAGTGGACGACGACCTCGTCGGGCGGCTGCGCGACCGGCTGCTGACCCGGTAGCCGGCGGACGGAAATTGCCGTGCCGAGGTCGTGACGGCTCTGGCAGAGTCGGTCGCCATGGGCGCTGACGGGGACGGCCTGCGGGCCGAGGTGCAGAAGACGATCGACGAGTTGGTCGCCTCCGGGCGGGAGTCCGGCGTGCAGGTCGCCGCGTACCTCGACGGACGCGCGATCCTCGACGTCCAGGCGGGAGTCGCCGACCCGGCCACCGGCCGGCCGCTCACCGCGGAGGTGCCCATCTGGAGCGTCTCCACCGGCAAGGGCCTGACCTCGACCGTGGTGCACGTGCTGGCCGAACAGGGCCGGCTCGACTACGACCTGCGGCTGGCCGAGGTGTGGCCGGAGTTCGCCCGGCGCGGCAAGGACCGGATCACCCTGCGGCACGTGCTCACCCACACCGCCGGCGTACCGACGCTGCCGGCGGACATCACGCCCGAGGACTTCACCGACTGGGACCGGATGTGCGCGATCGTCGCGGACGCCGAGCCGATCGCCGCGCCGGGCGAGTTGACGGCGTACCACGCCTGGACGTTCGGCTGGCTCGTCGGGGAGGTGGTCCGCCGGGTCACCGGCCGACGCATCTCGCAGGTGCTGGCCGAGGAGGTGGCCGAACCGCTCGGCGTCCCCGGTGAGCTGCTGTTCGGCGTGCCGGCCGACGAGTTGGACCGGATCGCGCCGGTGGCGGACCGCAACCTCTCCGCCCTGTTCGACGTCGCCAGCGCCAACCTGCCGAACTTCGACCGGGTGGCGCCGCCGGCTGTGCGGCCCGGCACCGAGATCGGCCGCCGCCGCGACTTCCTCGCCGCCGACGTGCCGGCCACCGGCACGATGACGGCCCGCGCCGTCGCCCGGATGTTCGCGGCGCTGATCGGCGAGGTGGACGGCGTACGGCTGATCTCACCTCGGCGGCTGCAAGAGGTGGTCAGGCCGGCGACGAGCGGCCCGGAGTGGGTCTTCGGCCAGGAGGTGATCTGGGGGCTGGGGTACGCGGTCGAGCCCGACGGCGCGTTCGGGGCGGCGGGCAGTGGCGGCAGCGTCGCGTACGCCTATCCGGATCTCGGGCTGACCGTGGCCGCGACGAAGACGCTGCTCTCGGCCGGTGATGGCGACCCGATGGAGGAGCTGCGCGTGCTGATCCGCGACGCGGTCGCGGCGGACCGGACGACCGGGTGATCGACGAGGAGCGCGGCGCCGCCGGCCGGTGCTGACCCGGCCGGCACGTTCAGGGCTCGACGTCCTGCGCGGCCGGGGGCAGGCCGTCGCGCACCGCGGCCGGCACCGGGGGCACCGGGCGGCGCGGACGGAGCCGGTCGCGGAGGCGGTGCGCCGCATCCCCGGCGGTGGCCGCCACCATCGGCAGCAGCCGGGTGGAACTCATCACCGCGAACTCCTCGGCCGGCGTGGTGGTGCCGTCGAGGAATCGCAGCACCCGCTCGGGCGGATTGCGGTCGAAGAGCCGGTCGAAGAACTCCGGCCCGCCGACCGAGCCGCGGTCCAGCGCGCGCAGGGCGACCGCGTCCATCCAGCGGTGCCGGCTGGGGTACGCGGGGGCGGGCACCGGCGGGCGGCCGGCGGCCAGGGCGCGGGCCACCT
Organism: Micromonospora sp. NPDC048909; assembly: GCF_040649635.1. Classification (NCBI taxonomy): domain Bacteria; kingdom Bacillati; phylum Actinomycetota; class Actinomycetes; order Micromonosporales; family Micromonosporaceae; genus Micromonospora; species Micromonospora sp. NPDC048909. The sequence goes on from NZ_JBEZFU010000005.1 coordinate 71,010, forward strand.
GGTCGGCCTGGCGGTACATGGCGGAGAAGGTGAACCCGGTGGAGGGCCGGGTCGCGCCGCCGGCGGTGCCCAGACGCACCACCCGCGGCGACGGGCGGGCGACGAACGGGCCGTCGGTCATCGGGATCACCCCGTTCTCCACCTCCCGCACCGCCAGCCGGGCCGGGTCGAGCCCGAGCCGGTCCCGGTAGCCGGCCAGCGCGGCGTCGTAGCCGGCGCCGGTGAGCAGGGCGGGTGAGAACTCGGTGTACTCGACCAGGGCGTACCGGTCGCTGACCGGCAGCAGGTAGCCGAAGGAGACGCCTCGGGCCGGCTGCGGGGTGCGGAAGTCCATCAGCACCGCCCGGTCGGGATCGAAGACGGCGGTGTCCGCCGCGAGCCACCAGCCACGGAAGTGTTGCAGCCAGTTGGTGCGGCCGGGGCGCGCCGGCGGGCGCGGCCGGGAGTCGAGCACCCAGCCGGCCCGCACGCCCGGGCCGCCGGCGGTGCGGATCAGCACCCGGTCGCCGTCGTCGTGCACGGCGTCCACGGCGGCGAGAACCCGGGCCACGTCGAGACGCTTCTCGGCCTCGGCCGCCTGGTCGTAGACCGGTCCGGAGCGGAGCATCGCGTAGCGCAGCGGGGCGAGCTCGAGCACCCGGCGCGCGGCGGGAGTGACCACCTCGACCTGCCGCCAGCTCGCGCTGAGCAGCGGGTCGAGGTCGCTGCCGGGGTGGCCCCAGAACGCCCAGGTGCGGTCCTGACCGCGCCGGTGGACCGGGTCGACGACGGCGACCCGCAGACCACGCACGCCGTGCCGGTCGAGCGCAGCCAGCACGAGGGAGGCCGCGCCACCGCCACCGACCAGGGCGAGGTCCACGTCGACCGGTACGGAGCTGGACATCCGTCCACGCTGTCACACCCGGCCGGCCGCCGCCGCGCCGGCCACCTCGCCGCCGGACGCGGTCAGGAGATCCAGCAGATGACCGCGTCGCCGTTCTTGGCCGCGGCGGTGAAGTAGTCGCGCACGCCTGGCAGGAAGTGCGCCACCCAGGCCAGATCCCCGGGCCGGTCCCACACCGCCGGATAGACCTCAGCCCGCTGCAGCTCCGCCTGGTCGACCCCGCCGATCAGGTCCTCCTCGGTGAGGTCGGCGAGCGCCGCGGCGGCCTCGGCCACCTGCTCCGGAGTCAGGTAGCCGGGCGGGCCGTAGCCCCAGTCGACCCCCGACGCCTCGATGACCTCCAGCGAGGTTTTCCTATTCGGAATGATCTTCCAGGCGTAGCGTCTCGTCTGGTCCTCCGACAGACACGCGTTGATCCACGGTCCCACCTTCCGGGCCGGCGTCCGAGGACGCTGCCGGCACCCGTCGCCGCGGCTGGCGAGCAGACGAGACAAGGGACGGCACCACTTGAACCTCTCGCCTACCCGTGGAGCCTGGCTAGTGTGGTGTCCACCAACGTTCACCGGGTGTTCCGGTGTGGTGTTGTGGATCCTCGCCGTTGCGGGCGAGCGACTCCCCACCAGGTGGTGGGGCGGGCCTCCGCGGGCCAACTGATCCTCTCGCCGCCCTAGCTGGGCGGCGGGGGTCACGCCGGGACCGGCCGGCGCCGGGGAGGTGCCGGCCGGCTCGACGGTGCGTAACCACCCCGGGCAGCACAGGAACGGCTGTCGTGGGGGTGGTGGGTCCGCCGCCCGGGGTGCGGGTGGCGATCATGGCGGCCGCGACAAGATCACGGTGGCCGGAGAAGGTGCAGTGTGGGCAGGACAAGGCGCGCCCACGCGGTTTCGGTACCCGCCGCTGGCAGGCGGGGCAGGTGGACGAGGTGCCGCGTTCGTCCACCAGGTGGACGGTGATGCCGGCGAGGGTGGCCTTGTCGGTGAGGACCTGAATCAGCCGGCCGATCTGCCACTGCCGCAGCCGCAGGTTGTGCCGCCGCCCCGCCAGCAGGTCGAGCACACCACGGGGGTCGCCGACGTGCAGCACCCCCACCCGCTGCTGCTGGGCCCAGGACACGACCGTGCGAGCCGCCTCATGCTGGGCCTGGCGGATGCGCCGCCGGTGCCGTCCTTCGACCGCGCGTTCCCTGCGGCGGTATTGGCGCCACCGCCGTGACCCCCGCTGGCCCGGTTTCGGTGCCCGGCGGGTCACCGCGCGGCGGCGGGCTTTGCTGTCGGCGAGGTGCATGCGGTGCTCGGCGCGGACCGCCCGCCCGGACACCAACAGTCCGGCGCCGTCCGGCCCGGCCACCGCGTAGGGGTGGATGATGCCCAGGTCCACCCCGGCCACCTGTCCGGGGTCCGGCTCCTCGCCGGGCGGGTAGACGGTTACCGGCACTTCGGCGCTCACATCGAGGAACAGCCGCCCGCCCTCACACAGCAAAGTGATCGACCGGACCTGCTCCACCGGATACGGCACATCACGGGCCAGGCGAACCCACAACGGGGCAGTGCCTCGCGCGGCCGCGATGCGTACCCGCCGCCCGTCGAGGGTGAAGGTGCCGTGATACCAGCGCACCGGCACCAACCCCCGGCGGCGACGCGGAAACCGGGCCGACTCGTCGCCGGCCTTACGGCGTTTCGCCGCCGCGAACCACGCGTCGGAGAACCGGCGCAACACCGACCGGGCGCCTGTGCTGTCCAACTCGCCGAACGTGCCCGGCCCCGACGCGGCCAGCTCCCGGCACAACTCCTGGTAGCCGGCCAGCGGTGCGTCGCGGCGGCGGCGCCGCCACGCGTTGATCTCCAACACACACGCCCACACATCACCAGCCGAACGCAGCAGGCCGAAACACCGCCGTCGCTGCCCTGGCGTCACCCGCAACCCGATCCGAGCCGTGCGATGCACGACCCGCGGCGCGGCAGGATCCCGACGGCGAGGCACGAACCACACCCAACACCCCCCGTACGACAGTTTCCCGACCGCCGGCAACCCGGCGAACGTTAGTGGCCGCAGCACTAGCCGCCACGGTCTCCGCGGTCCTGGAGGCGATCGGCGGCTCACCACCGTGGCCGCCGAGCCTGGGCCGGCCGCCACCCGGGCTCGACCAGCGGGACACCGACCGGCCTGCCCACCCCGCCCCGGGGGCAGGGCGGTCGTGGTCCGGTTTCCGGGCCCGCCGGCCGGCCGGTTGACACGCAGCCAAACGGTTGCCTATGGTCACATGCAGCCGATCGGCTGCATGAGGGGGTGCGGGTGGACGAGGTCTTCCGGGCGCTGGCCGACGCCAGCCGACGCCGGTTGCTCGACAGCCTCAACGCCCGCAACGGGCAGAGCCTGCGCGACCTCTGCGCGGGGCTCGACATGACCCGGCAGTCGGTCAGCAAGCACCTGGCGGCGCTCGAGGCGGCCGACCTGGTCACCACCGTGCGGCGCGGCCGGGAGAAGCTGCACTTCCTCAACGCCGCGCCGATCACCGCCATCGCCGACCGGTGGATCAGCCGATACGACCGTCAGCGGGCCGAGGCGCTCGCCGACCTGCGCGCAGCACTGGAGGGCGAGCCCGTGGACAGTCCGACTTTCGTCTACACCACCTACATCAACACCAGCCCGCAGCGGCTCTGGGCGGCGCTGACCGAGCCCGCCTTCACCCGCCGCTACTGGGGCGGCGTCGCCCTGAAGTCCGACTGGCAGGTCCGCTCACCGGTGCTCTGGCAGGACGCGCCGGGCGCGGAGTTTCGCGACCTCGGCCAGCGGGTGCTCGTCGCCGAGCCGTACCGGCGGCTCAGTTACAGCTGGCACGGCTTCCAGCCGGAGCACGCCGCGCACTTCGGCTGGTCCGACGACGAGCTGGCCGCTCGACTCGGCGAACACCGGTCCACGGTGACCTTCGAGATCGCCCCGTACGGCGACGCCGTCCGGTTGACCGTGATCCACGCCGACTTCTCCCCCGGCAGCGAGATGTACCGGGCGATCAGCGGTCAACTCGACGGCAGCGGCGGCTGGCCCGAGCTGCTGGCCAGCCTGAAGACGCTGCTCGAGACCGGCGAGCCGCTTCCCGAGCCGACCCCCGCCGGCCAGGCGGGCTGAGCGCACCACCCCCGGCATACCCGCCGGTGCCGGCGATACCTCGCCATCGACCCAGGCGCGACTCCCCGGCCGCACCCGACATCGACCGGAGCACCGGTGCCGGCCGGGCCCGCCGGGCATATTCGCAGCTCCCTTCGCCTGTCGGGGTGACACGTGACGGCAACGAGGATTTCTCATTTTCACCGGATCGAGGTCCCAACCGCCCTAGTGTTGGGCACACCGGTGCTAGTCGCGGAGTTGGCCACCCGAACGACGTCCCACGTTGTCAGCGGACGAAAAGTGAGGGAAGACGCGTATGAAGGCGAAGACAATGCTCGTGTCGGCGGCGGTCGGCGTGGGCCTCGGCACGCTCCTGCTGCCGGGCGCCGCACTGGCCGAGACCATCGTGTCGCCGGCCAGCACGCCGGTCGGCGGCACGGTCGTGCTCACCGCCACGACCTGCAACCCGAAGTCGGGTGACGCGATCTTCCGCGTCACCGGTCCGAACCGGGACCAGAACGTCCGCTCGACCACCGCCGCGGCCGGCGGCGGGTTGAGCGCCGAGCTCTTCACCGCCGGGTTCACCCTGGGCACCTATACGGTCACCGCGACCTGTGGCGACGGCAGCGCCGCCGGCAGCGCGACGTTCACCGTCACCCCGATCGGCGGCGCCCCGGCCGGCGCCGGCAGCCACGCCGACGGCACCGGAGCGCTCGCTGCAGGCGGCACCCTGCTCGGCGCGGCCGCGGCCGGCACGGTCCTGCTGCTGCGCCGCCGGCGCCCCGCGTCCACCGTCGCCTGACCAGCGGCTCGCACCATCCCTGGGAAGGGTGCCCGCACCGGCGACACACCGGGGCGGGCACCCCCACGATCGGCGTACGGAGGTGGGCAGATGTGGTGGCGTCGCGGGAACGGACGCCGGGCGGCGCCCGGCGTCGCGGCCGTCGCGCTGCTCGGGGTCACCGGCCTCGGGCTGGTCACCGTCGGGCTGACCGCCGACCCGCCCCGCCCTCCGCAGCCCAGCACGGCCGCGCCCCCCGCCAGCCGTCCCGCACCGGACCTGCCGCCCCTCCCCCACGCCGTACCCACGCTGGTGCAGATCCCCGCCATCGACGTCCGGGCGGAGGTCGTGCCGGTCGGCGCGGACGCCGCGGGGGTGCTGGAGGTGCCGTCCCTGGACCGACCCGGCCTCGCCGGCTGGTACCGCCACGGGGTCACCCCGGGCGAGAGCGGCAACGCCGTCCTGGTCGGGCACGTCGACTCACCGGCCGGTCCCGCCGTCTTCTTCGACCTCGGCCGGCTGCGCCCCGGTCACATCGTCCGGGTCACCCGCCTCGACGCGAGCGTGGCGACGTTCACGGTGGACGGTGTCGGCTCGTACCCGAAGGACCACTTCCCCACCGACCTGGTCTACGGCCCGGCGACCGGATCAGCGCTGCGCCTGATCACCTGCGGCGGCCGATTCGACGAACGCACCGGCAACTACGTCGACAACGTCGTCGTCTTCGCCACCCGGACCGGCTGACCGCGACCCGACCGACGCCGCGATCACGTCCGCCCGCCGACTCCGCGTACGGTATGCCGGCAGTCCCGGCGACGCGGAGGTGAGCGGTGGATCAGCGACTGGTGCGGTCAGGTTCGGCCCTGCGGCTGCCCGACCTCGTCACCCGGCTGCTCGGCCGGCGGGGCGCCGAATCCACCACCGACCGGCAACGGTCCAATCCGGACGCCGTGGTCGACTGCGCGCTCTACGTCAACGGCCGTCGCGAGCCCGGTCGCCCGCACTACGCCGACGCGTACGCCCGCAGCCGGCGCGGCCGCAACTCCTTCGTCTGGCTCGGTCTGCACGAGCCGGGCCCGGCGGTGATGGCCGCGGTCGGTCGGGTCTTCGGGCTCGACGAACTCGTCGTCGAGCAGGCGCTCGCCGACGGGCACCGGCCGACCGTGCAGCGGCACGGCGAGGTGACCCTGCTGGTGCTGCGCACCGCCGGCTACGTCGAGCACGTCGAACTCACCGACAGCTCCGAGGTGATCGACACCGGCGACGTGATGGTGTTCCTCGGCGACCGGTTCGTTCTCACCGTCCGGCACGGGGCGGCCGGGGCGCTGAGCACGGTACGCGCCGAGATCGAGCGCCGGCCCAGGCTGCTGGCCGAGGGCCCGTGGGCGGTGGGGTACGCGGTCTGCGAACGGATGGTGGACCTGTACCTGGAGGTCGCCGGGCACGTCGAGCGCGACCTGGAGCGGGTCGAGGAGAGCGTCTTCGCGCGGGAGCGCGCCGCGGACATCCAGCACCTCTACCAGCTCAAGCGGGAGGTGGTGGAGTTCAAGCGGGCGGTGCTGCCGCTGCAGGCGCCGCTGCGCACGCTGCTGGAGCAGCACCCGGCCAACCCGCCCCGCGGCCTGCACCGCTGGTTCGTCGACGTGGACGCGCGGCTGGCCCGAGCGGTGGACCGGGTCGGCGCGTACGACGACCTGCTCACCTCGATCGTGCAGTCCCGGCTGGCCCAGCTGGCCGTGGAGCAGAACAACGACCTGCGCAAGATCGCCGCGTGGGCGGCCATCGCGGCCACCCAGACCGTCATCGCCGGCATCTACGGCATGAACTTCCCGAACCTGCCCGGGCTGGGCTGGCGCTACGGCTACTGGCTCGCGCTCGGCCTGATGGCCCTCGTCGCGTTCACCCTGCACCGGCTCTTCCGCCGCTCCGGCTGGCTCTGACCGGCCCGGTGCGGGTCACAGCTGCCGCCGCAGGAAGCCGCGCACCTGCTCGCGGGCGTTCTCGGTGAGCTCGGGGCCGTGGGTGAAGGCGGCGATGTCGTAATCCAGCTCGCCGAGGACGTGCGCGGTCCGCTGGGTCATCCGGAAGTCGGTGCAGAGCAGCTTCACCGACCAGCGGATCCCGGCCACGTTGAACAGCGCGTCCCCGGTGATCAGCAGCCGGGTCGGCTCGTGCAGCAGCGAGACGTGGCCCGGGGAGTGCCCGGGGGTGTGCACCACCCGCAGGCCGCCGGCGACCGGCAGCACGTCCCCGTCGGAGAGGGGTTGGGCCACGTCGACGGCCGGGAACCGGCCGCCGTCGAGCCGGGCGAAGAGCCGCGCCCCGCTGACCGTGGGATCCCGCGGCGGCGCCTGACCCGCCCGCGCGTACTCGGCGTCGGCGGAGTGCGCGGAGACCGGTGCGCCGGTGCGGCGGGCCAGCTCGGCCGCGCCACCGGCGTGGTCCGGGTGGGCGTGGGTGAGCACGATCCGGATGACGTCGGCCGGGGTCTTGCCGATCGCGGCGAGCCCGCGCACGATCCGGGCCGGGGCGCGCTTCAGACCGCAGTCGACCAGCGTGACGCTGCCGTCGTCGTCGACCAGGGCGTACGAGTTGACCAGCGCGCGGCCGGCGGTGGGGATGCGCCAGACGCCCGGGGCGAGCGCGACGGCGGGTGATCGCGACATGACCCCGAGCCTAGGAGTCATCGTCAACGATCGCTTCGAGGCTGGGCCGTGCGAGCCGCCGGGCCGCCCGCCGCTACCCTCGCCGTCGTGATGTGGGAGCGGTACGTGGCGATCGGCGACAGCACCACCGAAGGGCTGGACGACCCGGACGGTGCCGGCGGCTACCGGGGCTGGGCCGACCGGTTCGCCCTCGCCGTGGCGCGGGCGCAGGGCGGGCTGGAGTACGCCAACCTGGCGATCCGGGGACGGACCACGGCCCGGATCCGGGCCGAGCAGTTGCCGGCCGCGCTCGACCTCGCCCCGGACCTGGCGACCGTGGTGGCCGGGATGAACGACGTGCTCCGCCCGTCGTTCGACGTCGAGCGAATCGCCGCGGACGTCGGCGCGATGCAGCAGGCGCTGGTCGACCAGGGCGCGACGGTGCTCACCTTCACCCTGCCCGACCCGGTGCCGGTGATGCCGATCGCCCGCCCGCTGCGTGGCCGGATGCTCGCGCTGAACGACGCGCTGCGCGCGGTCACCGCCCGGACCGGGGCCACCCTGCTGGACCTCGGCGCCCACCCGGTCGCCTCCGACCCGCGGCTGTGGAGCGACGACCGGCTGCACGCCAACACCGCCGGGCACGAGCGGATCGCCGCGGCGCTCGCGTACACCGCCGGGCTGCCGGGCACGGACGACTCCTGGTCCCGCCCGCTGGCCAGCGCACCGCGCCGCCGCCGACCGGAGGCGATCCGCGCCGAGCTGGCGTGGACCCGCCGGCACCTGCTCCCCTGGCTGGCCCGGCACCTGAACGGCCACTCGTCCGGCGACGACCGGGTGGCGAAGCGCCCGGTGCCGCTGCCGGTCGACCTGGACTGAGCCGGCCGACCGGCAACGGCCGGCCGGCTCAGTCCAGGTCGGTGCAGACGTCGTGCGTCGTGCCGTGCACCATGGTGACCGTCTTCTCCAGGGTCGGGGAGAACTCGACCACGTACACCCCGTCGATGACCCAGATCCCGCGCGGCAGCGTGCCGCCGTTCTCCCGGAAGCCGAACAGCACCGGCCCGGTGACGTACCAGGTCATCGAGCCGTCCGTGCCGTACTCGACGAGTGAGGTGCCGCTGGCGTCCACCTTGGTGCTCGCCCCGGTCTCCAGGTTGGTCACGTCGTTGATCAACGCACCCGTGTAGAGCTCCCGACGCGGGGAGCCGTCCGGGTACTCCGAGATCACCAGCTTGCGCACCTCGTCCACCACCGGCTGGACGCGGACGGCGAAGTCGCACCGCGCCCCGGCGGGCTGCTCGAAGGGCTCCTGCGGGGCGGGCTCCCAGGCGCCGGGCCCGCCTCCCCGACCGCCCGTCGTTGCGGACGCGGCGGTGGGCACGGCCACGGCGAGCAGCGCCGCCGCCAGGAGCGTCCCGACACTCGTTCTCCAACGCATGGTCTCTCCATCTGTTTCCGATGATCGGAAGCACCAGGATCACCACCCCCGCTCACCACGGCCTCACCACGCGACGGCGGTCCGAGCGCCCGGCCGCCGGTTGCACCGGGGCGTCCACGGTGCCGGTCTCACCACCGGCTGACCGGGCCCGACGCGCGCACCGACCATCCGGGACGGTTTGACAACCTTCGGCGGATGCCGGACGGTCAGAGCTGACATGGAGTTCCGACTACTCGGCCCGTTCGAGGCGTGCCAGGACGGCCGCCGGGTCCAGTTGGGCAGCCGGCGGCAGGAGCGCAGCGTCCTCGCCGTCCTGCTGCTCGACATGGGTCACCTGGTCACCACCGATCGCCTCATCGACCTGCTCTGGAACGGCCACCCGCCCGCCTCGGCGCGCGGCGCGGTGCACACCTACATCGGCCGGCTCCGCGCCTCGCTGGCGCCGTACGGGGCGCGGATCCGCACCAGCGGCGACGGCTACCTGGTGGAGCGGGGCGAGCACCACGTCGACGTCGACGAGTTCAGCCGGCTCGCGAACCAGGCGAGCGGCACCCTCGACCCGGCGGAGCGGGTGCGCCTGCTCGACCGGGCGCTGGCCCTCTGGCGGGGTCCGTTGCTGGCCGACGCCGCCGACGGGGAGCTACGGGAACGGCTCGACGGCCCGATCGAGGAGCTGCGGCTGGCCAGCCTCGAACTGCGGGCCGAGGCGCAGCTGGCGCTCGGCCGGCACAGCCAGGTGATCAACGAGCTGACCGCGCTGGTTGCTGAACACCCCACCCGCGAGCAGCTGGTCGGCACGCTGATGACCGCGCTGTACCGGGGCGGGCGGCAGGCGGACGCGCTGGCGCTCTATCGGACGACCCGGCAGGAGCTGGTCGAGGGGCTCGGCGTGGAACCCGGGATGCGCCTGCGCGAGGTGCACCGCCGGATCCTCCGCGACGACCACCGCCTCGACCGGCCCGGCCTCCCGGTGTACGAGGTGCGGGTCCACGACGAGAGCCTGCCGTGGACCGTTGGCGGGCATCCGGCGCTGGAGTTCTGCAACACCTTCGCCGGCTGGGGGCACGAACCGCCGCTGCCCGGCTCCGAGTGGCTCCGCGCGTACCGCACGCTGGTGGTGTGGAGTGGCCATGTGGGGCTGGTCGGCGACGCCGCGGTGAGTCGCCTGATCGAACTGGCCCGGCGCGACCCCGACGAGGCCGCCACGCAGCTCGACGCGGCCCGCGACCTGCGCGCTCAGCTCTACGCCTGCCTGACCGGCCCGGACGACCGGCGAGCGTTCGACGCGGTGGCCCGGTACGCGGAGGCCGCCGCGAAGACGCTGGTGTTCCGCCGCGACGCGGACGGCCGCGGGCGGTGGTGGCCGGACCTGGCAGCCGGGCTCCGGCTACCGGTGCACGCCGCGGCCTGGAGCGCCGCCGAACTGCTGGCCGACCCGCGCCGCGTCACCATCCGGGCCTGCCCGGACTCCAGGTGCGGCTGGCTCTTCCTCGACGAGACCGGCATGCGCCGCTGGTGCAGCCTGGCCACCTGCGGCCGGTCCGCCGCCGAGACGCCCTGCCGGGTCGCGTGAACCAGCCCGGGTCCGCCGGGTCCGACCGGCTCTGGTCCGGTTCGACAGACACCTCGACGCGGGCGTCGAGGCGGCGCGGACCGGTGCCGGGTCGCGGCCGACGGGCGGTACGGCAGGATGGACGGGTGGCGAAGCGTGGAGGCCGCCGAGGCGCGGCCGGCGGAGCGGAGCGGGCCTGCCCGTGCGGTACCGGCCGGCCGTACGGCGAGTGCTGCGGCCCGCTGCACCGGGGCGAGGCCGACGCGCCGACCGCCGAGGCGCTGATGCGTTCCCGATTCAGCGCCTTCGCCGTCGGCGACGCCGGATATCTGCTCCGCAGCTGGCACGAGAGCACCCGCCCGGCGCGACTCGACCTCGACCCCGCCCGGCGGTGGACCCGTCTGGAGATCGTCGACACCGCGCGCGGAGGCCTCTTCGACGGCACCGGCACGGTCGAGTTTCGCGCCCACTACCGGGAGGGCGGGCGGCCCGGCACCCAGACCGAGCGGAGCCGGTTCGTCCGGGCCGACGGCCGCTGGGTCTACCTGGACGCGGAGCAGCGCTGACCGCGCGTCCGGCCTGCGCACGGCCCGGCCGGACGCTATGCTGACGGCGGCGTGGTCCTGCGCCTCACCTCCCTCCCGGTGCTCACGCCGCCGGCCTCGCGGAGGCAAAGGGGGCTTCGAGCCCTCGGGATGCGGTGCCACATGCCCCACTCCGGCGGGGTCGACGGGAGCGTGAGTCCCTGCGACCGTGCCGTTGACAGGGAGCATGTGATGACCAGCCAGAAGTCACTCAAGACCCGGGTACGCGCCCGGATGGCGAAGACCGGCGAGAGCTACACCACCGCCCGTCGGCAACTACTCGCCCGCACCCGGGCCACCACCCCCGAGGACACCGCCGGGGCGCCCGCCGCCGCGTCGGCGCCCGTGACCGTGCAGTCCCCGCCGCCCGCGGCGGCAGCGGTGCAGACCGATCGGGTCGCCGACGCCCTGCTGCGCGAGCGCACCGGCCGTGGCTGGGACGAGTGGTTCGGCCTGCTCGACGCGTGGCACGGCACCGACCGTACGCACACCGAGATCGCCCGGTGGCTGGTCACCGAGCACGAGGTGCCGGGTTGGTGGGCGCAGACCGTCACGGTCGGCTATGAGCAGAGCCGAGGGCTGCGGGCACCCGGGCAGCGCCGCGGTGGCGGGTTCACGGCCGGCGGCAGCCGCACCGTCGCGGTACCGGTGCACCGGCTCTTCGCGGCGTTCGCCGACGGCGCGTTGCGCGTCCGCTGGCTGCCCGACGTCGAGGTACGGGTGCGGACGGCGACCGCACCGAAGACGTTCCGGGCGGACTGGGACGGCGGGCCGACCCGGATCGTGGTCGGTTTCACCGCCGTAGGCGAAACCAGGAGCAAGGTGGCGGTGCAGCACGAGAAGCTGACAGGAGCGGAGCAGGCGGCACAGCTGAAGGCGTACTGGCGGGACCGGCTCGCCACGCTGAAGCAGCTTCTCGAGGCGGACGGAGACCCGCGATGAGCACCACGACCTTCATCAACCTGCCGGTACGCGACCTGAGCACGGCCGCCGAGTTCTTCCGATCCATCGGATTCACCGGTGAGCAGCCGGCACCGGACGGCAGCAGCATGCTGCTGAACCTGAACGAGACGACCCAGCTGATGCTGCACATCGCCTCGTCCTTCGCCGGCTACACCGGGGTCGCGGTCACCGACACCTCGACGAGCCGCGAGGTGATCGTCGGCCTCGCCGCCGAGAGCCGGGAGCAGGTCGACGAGCTGGTCGACCGGGCCGCCGCGGCCGGCGGCACAGCGCTCGGCCCGGGGCAGGACACCGGCCAGCTCTACATGCGCGGCTTCCGCGACCTCGACGGCCACCAGTGGTCGTTCCTGCACCTGGCCGGATGACGCCGATGACCTTCCGGCCGGGCTCGCACCAGCGCTGCGGGCAGCGCCCGGCCGCCGGTTGACGGTGCGGCGCGGGTCAGCCGAAGCTGACCCGCGCCAGCCAGAAGTCGAGCAGCTCACCGTCGCCGAGCACCTGCACCGTGCCGTCGTGCGGGCTGCGGCGGCCGTAGACGGTGAGCAGCAGCTCGGTGAGCGGGCCGCGTACGGCGACCGCGGCCTTCGCGTGCGCCCGTCGCCAGGTGCCGACCTCGCCGGTGAGGTCGACCACCCACTCGGCGTCGACCTCGGGCGCGACGTCGGTGGCGTGCAGGTGCACCGTGCGCCCGGGCCCGAACAGGGCCCGCCGCTCCGGCTTCAGATCGAGCATGACGGGCAGGCTGTCAAGCTCCATCCACTCGTCGAGCGCGTCGACCGCCACCGTCTCCCCGGCGGTGAACGGCACCCCCAACGCCAAGGCCGCGTCGGCCCGGTGCATCAGCGTCTCGTGGGTGAACCGGCGGGCGTAGAAGGCCGCGTCGGCCCGGCCCGGAAGCGGCGTCCAGACCTGGGCCTGCGGCCCGGCCGCACGCAGCGTGTCGGCCAGCCGCACGCCGCCCTCGGCGAGCCACGGCCCGAGCACCGCCGGATCCCCATCCTCCCGCCCACTGAGATCGCGCAGCGCGGTGTCGGGCAGCGGGGCGCTCGCCCGGGTGCGGACCGTTTCCTCGGCCCAGCGGTGCCCGGCGCCGACGTGCCGCACCAACTGGCCGACCGTCCAGCCGGGGCAGGACGGCACCGACGCGCGCAGATCGGCCCCGGCGAGATGCGCGGCCATCAGCTCGGCCTGGATGGCGACCTCGTCGCACCACTGGGCAAAGGTCATCCCGATCATCCGGCCACCCTAGCCAGTTCCCCCGACATCACCGGCGCGCCGAACGCGGACGGCCAGCAGCCCCACGGCCACCAGCAGGTACGGCACCGCGGCCACCGCGAAGGCCACCGCGTTGTCGGCGGCCGCCGCGACGATGGCGTAGCCGGCGTACACGGCGATGAGGGTGACGTCGGTGGCCATCCCCGCCAGCGACGTCACGGTGGCCCGGCTCGGACCGACGATCCGCGCCTGCAACCGGGCGTCGGCGAGCACGGTGGCGAGCTGGAAGGCGCAGAACGCCACGCCGATCAGCGCGAACCCGGCCGGGTGGTCGGCCAGCGCGCCGCCGGCCAGGGTCACCGCGGCGAGGCCGAGCAGCGCCGCGTACCCGCGGGTGGTGAGCCGCTCGCCCAGCGGGGCGAGCAGCCCACCGACGGTCACCCCGACCCAGACCACCAGGAGCAGCAGCGGCACCGTCCGCGCGGCGACGCCGGTGTCCCGGGCCAGCAGCGGGGCGTACTCGTCGAGAGCGCCCCAGACCGCGGTCACCGCCGCGACCAGCAGCACGGCCGCGCGTACCCGGGGAACGGCGCGGGCCTCGGCCACCCCGGCGCGCAGGCTCGCCCACCAGCCGAGGTCGTCGTCGCCGTCGTCGTCAATCGCGTCAGCCCGCCCGGGCGAGCGGTGTTCCGGGAAGCGGGTCGCGACGGCGGCGGCGAGCAGGCAGGCGAGCACGCTGGCCGCGCCGACCGCCGGATAGTCGCCGGCCGCCAGCACCGGGCCGGCCAGCACGATCGAGGCGAGCGCACCGAGCACGCCGGCGGTCGTCGCCCGGCCCATGACCCGGGCGTACCGGCCGGCCGCGCCCCGACGGTCGAGCTCGGTGAAGACCAACGCCTCCAGCGCGCCGGAGCTGAGCGCCCCGCCGGCGCCCCAGAGCAGGAAGCCGACGGCGAACGCCGGGTACGACGGCAGCAGCACCCAGATGGCGTAGCCGACGGCGGTGACCAGGGGAGCGAGGCAGAGCAGCAGCCGCCGGGAGACCGCGTCCGCCCAGGCGCCGGAGGGCACCTCCAGCAGGATGGTGCTGGCCGACCAGATCACGAAGAGCGACGAGATCTGCCAGACCGACAGTCCGGTGTCGGCGAAGAGCAGCGCGTACACCGGGTAGAGCAGGACGAGGTCGCTGAGGAACGAGTACCCGTAGAGGGTCGCCGCCAGCCGGCGGACGCCGCGCTCGGGCGCGCGGGTGCGGGTGAGAGTCATGAGGCCTTCCCGTGGAAGCGAATCGGACGCCGGACGTACGGCGTCCGCGGCGGCCCACGGGGGCGGCCTCTAGTGGTGCATCAACATCGCCAGGTCATGTCGGCGATGCTAGTCGCCGACGGCCCAGGCGGGCCAGGGATTGTCGCGGCCCGCGCCGGACAGACGCGCGACGGGGTGGGACCGGTGGTCCCACCCCGTCGCGGCGGTGCTGCGTCAGCGGGTGTCAGCGGCGCTCCGGCCCCGGCTCGACGGGCGGGATGACCATCGTGGCCTCGCTCTCCTCGGCGCTGCGCTGGATGGGCAGGCCCGACGTGCTCACCTGCGGGCCCGCCGGCTCGACGGGCCGGGCGACCACCTGGGTGGCGTCCGCGTCGGCGGGCCGGGTGACCACCTGCGTGCTCTCCGGGTCGGAGCCCTGGGCGACCACCTGCGTCGCGTCCGCCTCGGCGGGCCGGGTCACCACCTGGGTGCTCTCCGGGTCGGAGCCCTGGGCGACCACCTGGGTGGCGTCCGGGTCCGCGGCGGCCGGCTGGGCGGGCGGGGTCTCCCGGTCGCGGCGGCTGGCCTGGTAGGCGCGGGCGTGCGTCGCGATCAGCTGCGACTCCTGCTCGGCCCGGGTCAGCCAGGACTCCCACCGGCGCTGCATCGGCCGAACCAGCCCGCCGCCGACGCCGACCACCAGGATCCCGCCGACGGTGGCCAGCACGGCGATCAGCACCGGAGTGGTCACCGCGGTGGCCACGCCGATCTGGTTGAGCGCGGCGATGACGCCCAGGCCGAGAAGGAAGACGTACGCGATGGTGGCCAGCACCCGGCCGTACGAGAGGCCGCCGAGCGCGCCGGCGATGATGTCCCGCACGGCGTTGGCGATCGCGGCGGCGACCACCACGATGACGATCGCGACGAAGGCACGGGGCAGCCAGGCGATCACGCCGGCGATCAGGTCCGAGACCGGGTTCGGCCCCCAGATGCCGAAGGCCAGCTGAAGGGTGACCAGCAGCAACCCGTAGTAGACGAGTTTGGCGACGATGTCGCTGGCGTCGTACCGGGAGCGGCTCAACGCCCGGCGGATCCCGCCACGCTCGACGGCGCGGTCGAAGCCCACCCGCTCCAGGATCTTGTCAACCAGCTTCAGCGCGGCCTTGGCGATCAGCCATCCGACCACCAGGATCGCCACGAACGCGACGGCCTTGGGCAGGAAGAGCATCACCGAGCGGAGGGCGTCGCCCACCGCGTCGCTGACGTTGTCACTCATTCGGGGTCCTCCACACGGGGCAGCGGGGTCTTCGGCCCCGACCTACCCGGCGCGCACCGGATCTCAAACGCGACACCGACGGTCGCGCCCCGATAGAAGGCGTCGCCTACGCCGCGGCCGGCCGCGGCCCGTCGGTCTCCGCGGCGCTCGCCACACCCTCGGTGAGTGGCCCGAGGTCCGGCCCGGCGGACTGCCCGTCGCCCGGCTCGTCGCCCGGCCCGGCGCCCATCCCGGCGGACGGCCTGCCGTCCGGCAGCCGCGCGAACTGGTCGAAGAAGCGCAGCAGCTCCACCGGGAACGGCATCACCAGGGTGCTGTTCTTCTCGGCCGCCACGTCCACCACCGTCTGGAGCAGCCGCAGCTGGTACGCCCCGGGGGTCGCCGCCATCGCCCGAGACGCGTCCGCGAGCCGGCGCGACGCCTGGAACTCACCGTCCGCGGCGATGACCCGGGCCCGCCGCTCCCGCTCGGCCTCGGCCTGCCGGGACATGGACCGCTTCATCCCCTCGGGCAGCGAGACGTCCTTGACCTCGACCCGCTCGATCAGCAGCCCCCACGGCTTCTCCGTCGGCGCGTCGATGACGGACTTCAGCTCGGCGTTGATCCGGTCCCGGTCGCCGAGCAACGTGTCCAGGTCGGCCTTGCCGATCACCGAGCGCAGCGCGGTCTGTGCCACCTGGAGCACGGCCGACGGGTAGTCGTGCACGTTGACCAGTGCCTTGACCGGGTCGACCACCCGGTAGTAGACGACGGCGTCGACGGTGAGCGTCACGTTGTCGCGGGTGATGGCGCCCTGCGCGGGCACCCCGATCACCGTGGTCTGCATGCTGACCCGCACCAGCCGGTCGGCGACGGGGACGATGAGCTGCAGGCCCGGCTGACGGACGTGCTCGAGCACCCGGCCGAACCGGAAGACGATGCCGCGCTGGTACTGCTGGACCATCCGGACGCTGAGCGCCAGCACGAGCACCACGACGGCGATCACGATGACCACGCCGATCACCACGGCTCCCATGGCACCCCCCGATCCCCGACGATCCTGCATTCCCGGGGCCGGGCATACCCGGTTGTCCGGCCGGCAGTCCAGGTCGGCGGGATTGGATCTGGCCGTCCGCACGCCCGGCGTCCCTACGATGGCGGCCCGCTCGTTCGAGCGTCGAGGTCTGGAGGACGTCATGCTGGAGCGTTTCGCCGATCTGACCACCCCGCTGGTGGCGGACGCCTGCGTACGCCTGGGGGTGCCGTTGCGCGCCGCGCCGCCCGGCGTGGGCTCGGTCGTGCCGGGTCAGCGGATCGCCGGGCGGGTGCTGCCGGCGCGGCACTACGGCAGCGTGGACGTGTTCCTGGAGGCGTTCGGCCACGCCACGCCGGGCGACGTGCTGGTGGTCGACAACGACGGTCGCTCGGACGAGGCCTGCGTGGGCGACCTGGCGGTGCTGGAGGCCGGCGCGGCCGGGGTGGCCGGGTTGGTGGTGTGGGGGCTGCACCGGGACAGCGCGGAGCTGGCCGAGATCGGGCTGCCGGTGTTCAGCTACGGCAGGTGTCCACTCGGGCCGGTGCGGGTGGACGACCGGGAACCGGAGGCGTTGACCACCGCCCGGGTGGGTGGGCATCTGGTGGGCCGCGACGACGTGGTGTTCGGTGACGACGACGGGGTGCTCTTCGTGCCCGCCGAGCGCGTCGAGGAGGTGCTGACGGTCGCGGTCGGCATCCGCCAGGTCGAGCGGGAGCAGGCCGACCGCATCCGCTCCGGCGAGACGCTGCGTCGGCAGACGGCCTTCGACGACTACCTGCTCCGGCGGGCCGGGGATCCGGCGTACACCTTCCGCCGGCATCTGCGGCGCGTTGGTGGCGCGATCGAGGAGTGACCCGGCCGGCATCTAGCGCGGTGACGAGTCTTGGCAATATCCTCCATCTCACGCGCGGCCTCTGGAGCTACTTTTCACCCTGCCGTCCTGGCCGCAGAGGAGATGTCATGCACCTCGACCATTCCGAACTGGACCGCCGTACCCTGCTGCGGGCCGGCCTCGGCGCCGCGACGGTCGCGGTCGTCGGGAGCGAACTCGCCTTCCCGGCCGCCGCTCAGGCGGACCCGGGCGCGGACCTGGACTGGATCTACAGCTGCGACGAGTGGGGGGCGCGCCCGCCGGCCGACCCGCTGTCGGTCAGCGCCATCGCCACCAACAAGATCATCGTGCACCACATGGCCTTCCCGAACGTCACCGACTACTCCGAGGCGCAGGCCATCAAGCTGGCCCGCGACTGCCAGGACCTGCACATGGACGGCAACGGCTGGTCCGATACCGGGCAGCACTTCACCGTCAGCCGCGGCGGCTACGTCATGGAGGGCCGGCGAGGCAGTCTGGAACGGCTGCAGGCCGGCGACCGCCAGATGATCTCGGCGCACTGCCCCGGTGAGAACGGGCGGGCCATCGGGATCGAGAACGAGGGTACCTACGTCACCGAGACCCCGCCGCAGGCGCTGCTGGACTCGCTGGTCAAGCTCTGCGTCACAATCTGCCAGCAGTACGGTCTGCACGCGCACGACATCTTCGGCCACTGGGACTTCCGCAACACGCAGTGCCCGGGCGCCGCCTTCTACCGGCAGTTCCCGACCCTGCGCCGCCGGGTGTTCCAGGCCCTCGACACCGACCTCTCCGACGTGCCGGCCCGGCGCTGGCCGGACCTGTGGCGCTTCGTCAGCTCCCCGGCCGTGCAGGTGGTGCAGTATCTGCTCGCGCACCGCGGCTACACCGTGCCGGTCAACAGCGTCTTCGACGCCGCGACGGTGGCCGCCGTGCAGGACTGGCAGTACCGCAACGGCCTCCCGGTGGACGTCGACGCCACGCTCACCCCGCAGACCTGGGAGACCCTGGCGCCGGAGCTGGACAAGGACGCCACCGGGCTCCCGGTCAGCGCGGTGCAGTTCATCCTCAACATCAAGGGCTACGCCGAGGTCACCGTCACCGGCGAGTACGACTACGTCACCATGAAGGCCGTCAAGGACCTGCAGGCCCTGCACGGCCTGCCCCGCAACGGCAAGGTCACCACCAGCACCTGGTGCGCGATCGTCGGCGGTGTGGTCCGGCAGTCCTTCAAGCGCCGCTGACCCGTGGGCGTAGCCGGCGGGGGAAGCGTCGACGCCCGACGACTCCCCCGCCGAAACGCGCCCCCGGTTCGTTGCCCCACCCCCGCTGCTCTGCGACGATGACGCAGGTCACGACCAAGGAGGGTGCTGTGGCTTCTCGACTCAACCCGTATCTCAACTTCCCCGGCAAGGCCCGCGCGGCGATGGAGTTCTACCACCGGGTCTTCGGTGGCGACCTGCGACTGAACACATTCGGTGAGATCGGCGAGCAGGACCCGGCGCTGGCCGACCAGATCATGCACGCCCAGTTGGAGACCGAACGCGGCTTCACGCTGATGGCCTCGGACCTCCCGCCCGGGATGGAGCACAGCCCGGGCAACAACATCAGCATCAGCCTCAGCGGCGACGACGCCGACGAGCTGCGCGGCTACTGGACGCAGCTCAGCGAGAGCGGCGCGGTGGTGATGCCGCTGGAGAAGCAGATGTGGGGCGATGAGTTCGGGATGTGCACCGACCCGTTCGGCATCGCGTGGATGGTCAACATCTCTCAGCCGCAGGGCTGACCCACGCCCCGCCCTCGGCGACGACCTGGACGCCGCCGGCGCCGCGGTCGCCGGTCGGTGCCTGTTTGCCCCACGCCGATCCCGGAAAGAGTGCGGGGATGAAATGGGCACTTCGAGCGGTACCCCTGGCCGCGGCCGCCGTCGCGGCGCTCGCCGCGCGGGACCTGGTGCAGCGCGATCACGCGCTGCTGCGCAACTTCCCGGTCCTCGGCCGGGCGCGCTACCTGCTGGAGGCGATCGGGCCGGAGCTGCGGCAGTACATCGTGGCCGGCAACAACGAGGAGCGACCGTTCACTCGGGACCAGCGCCGCTGGGTGTACGCCTCGGCGAAGCAGCAGAACAACTACTTCGGCTTCGGCACCGACAACGACATCGAGCACACCCCCGGCTATCCGATCATCAAGCACCGCACCTTCGGCCGGGCCGTACCGCCGTCCGCGCCGGGCGCCGGGCAGGAGGTGCGGCTGCCCAGCGCCAAGGTGCTCGGTGAGGCCCGTGGCCGGGCCCGCGCCTTCCGCCCGCAGTCGGTGGTGAACATCTCCGGGATGAGCTTCGGCTCCCTCTCGGGCAACGCCATCGAGGCGCTCAACCGGGGCGCGGCGCTCGCCGGCTGTATGCAGAACACCGGCGAGGGCGGGCTGTCGCCGTACCACCGTAACGGCGGTGAGCTGGTGTTCCAGATCGGCACGGCGTACTTCGGCTGCCGGGACGAGCGGGGGCGCTTCAGCCTGGACCGGCTCAAGGAGCTGACTGCCGGCGCGCCGGTGCGGGCGTTGGAGATCAAGCTGAGCCAGGGGGCCAAGCCGAGCCTCGGCGGGCTGCTGCCCGCCGCGAAGGTCTCCGCCGAGATCGCCGCGACGCGGGGCATCCCGGCGGGGCGCGACTGCGTCAGCCCGTCCCGGCACGCGGAGTTCACCGACTGCGACAGCCTGCTGGACTGGACCGAGCTGCTCGCCGCCGAGACCGGACTGCCGGTCGGCATCAAGTCGGCGGTCGGCGACCTCGGGTTCTGGCAGGATCTGGCCGGGTTGATGCGGGACACCGGCCGCGGCGTCGACTTCGTCACCGTCGACGGCGGGGAAGGCGGTACGGGCGCCGCGCCACTGATCTTCACCGACTCCGTCTCGCTCCCCTTCCAGCAGGGCTTCCCCCGGATCTACCGGGTCTTCGCCGAGCACGGCCTGCACGAGCAGGTGGTCTTCGTCGGCTCGGGCAAGCTCGGCCTGCCCGACAACGCGATGGTGGCGTTCGCGCTGGGTTGCGACATGGTCAACGTGGGCCGGGAGGCGATGCTCTCGATCGGCTGCATCCAGGCGCAGAAGTGCCACACCGACACCTGCCCCACCGGCGTCGCCACCCAGAACGCCTGGCTGGCCCGAGGCCTGGACCCGGCGCTGAAGTCGGTGCGGGCGGCGCACTACGTCCGGACCCTGCGCCGCGACCTGATGCGGGTCGCCGAGGCGTGCGGGGTCGAGCACCCCGGGCTGGTCGACACGACAGCGGTGGAGATTCTGGACGGCCGCGGCGGCACGATCCCGCTGCACGAGATGTACGGCTACCGCCCCGAATGGGGACTGCCCTCGCCGGCGGACCGCGCGGAGATCGTCCGACTGATGGCCGGGGAGGCACCCCAGGGCGGCAGCGCCCCACCGTCGCCGACGGCGGTCGGCTGAGCCGCGTCCGCGCCGCAGAAAATGGGGAGGCGCCGGTGCGGCGGCGTCCCTATCGTGAGCCGGTGCTGATCAGACGCGAGACCGCCGCCGACGCCGACGCCATCCGGGCGGTACACACCGCCGCCTTCGCCAGCCCCGACGCGCCGGACGCCGTCCCCGTCGAGGCCCCGCTGGTCGACGCGCTCCGCGCCGACGACGGCTGGGTGCCGGCGCTGTCGCTGGTGGCGGTCGACCCCGACGGTCAGGTCGTCGGGCACGTGGTCTGCACCCGGGGGCTGGTGGCCGGACGGCCGGTCGCGCTGGGTCTCGGGCCGCTGGGCGTGCTGCCGCAGTGGCAGCGCCGTGGGGTCGGCTCGGCGCTGATGCACGCCGTGCTCGCCGCGGCGGACGCCCGGGACGAGCCGCTGGTGGTGCTGCTCGGGCACCCCGACTACTACCCGCGCTTCGGGTTCCGGCCCGCCGTCGAGCACGGCGTCGCCCCGCCGGTGCCGCAGTGGGGGCCGCGCTACTTCATGGCCCGCCCGCTCAGCGCCTGGGATCCGACGATCCGGGGCGAGTTCGCGTACGCGTCGCCGTTCAACGACCTCTGACCTTCCGCCCAGTGACCGGAGTGTTGCATTCTGGTTGCCATGGGAGAGGTGCTACCGATGCCCAGCTTCGGTGACCTGTTCGCCGACAGCCGGGGCGAGGACCGGACGATGCGTGTCAGCTACCACCCGGACCGGGATGCCGTGGTGCTGTCGCTCTGGAGCGGCACCGTGTGCCGGGGATCCTTCCGGATGGCCACCGGCGACCTGCCGCGGCTGCTGTCGCTGCTCACCGAGATCGCCGGGGGCGGCGCGGCGGGCACACCGCCCGGCGCCACGCCGCCGGACCGGACCGACCCACGGGTGACGGTGGTGCGCCGCGCCGCGATCCCGCCGACCCGGGCCGCCGACGCGCCCGGTGAGACCGCCGGGCCCGCGCACCGCACCGTGTTGCCGATCGTGCCCGCACCCCGGGTCGCCTGACCGGCAGTACGTCGGCCACCGGGCCCGTTCACCCAGGGGCCACCGGGCCCGGCGGGCCGCCGGGGCGCTGACCGACTGCGGCGTGGGCGCGTTCGGGCAGGTCAGTGCCGACTTCGTCGCGGCCGTGCGAACATATGTTCGTGTCGACCGGGGCCACCATCCTGCACGCCGACCTGGACGCGTTCTACGCCTCGGTCGAGCAGCGGGACTTTCCACGGCTGCGTGGCCGCCCGGTGATCGTCGGCGGCGGAGTGGTGCTCGCCGCCAGCTACGAGGCGAAGGCCCACGGCGTACGCAGCGCGATGGGCGGTCACCAGGCGCGCCGACTCTGCCCCGAGGCGATCGTGGTGCCGCCCCGGATGTCGGCCTACACCGCGGCCAGCCGGGCGGTCTTCGAGATCTTCCGGCAGACCACCCCACTGGTCGAGGGGCTCTCGGTCGACGAGGCGTTCCTCGACGTGGGCGGCCTGCGCCGGCTGGTCGGGCCACCGGCCGACATCGCCGCCCGGCTGCGCCGTGCCGTCCGCGAGCAGGTCGGGCTGCCCATCACGGTAGGGGTGGCCCGGACGAAGTTCCTGGCCAAGGTCGCCAGCGGGGTGGCCAAGCCGGACGGTCTGCTGCTCGTCCCGCCCGACGGCGAGCTGGCCTTCCTGCATCCACTGCCGGTGGAGCGGCTCTGGGGCGTCGGCCCGGTGACGGCGGCGAAGCTGCGCGAGCGGCGGATCCGCACCGTCGGCGAGGTGGCCCGGCTCGGCGAGGCGGCGCTGGTCTCGATGCTCGGCAAGGGCGCGGGTCGGCACCTGCACGCGCTGGCGCACAACCGCGATCCGCGGCCGGTGCAGGTGGGTCGGCGGCGCGGCTCGATGGGCGCGCAGCACGCGCTCGGCCGCGGCCCGCACCCGCCGGCCGAGCTCGACGCCATCCTCGCCGGGCTGGTGGACCGGGTGACCCGGCGGCTACGGGCGGCGGACCGCAGCGGCCGGACGGTGATGCTGCGGCTGCGCTTCGCCGACTACACCCGGGCGACCCGGTCGCACACCCTCGGCAAGGCGACGGACGACACCGGCGTGGTGCTCGGCGCGGCCCGGGCCCTGCTGCGGACGGCGGGTCCGGAGATCGAGCGGCGGGGCGTCACGTTGCTCGGCGTCTCGGTGGGCAACCTGGACGACGCCCCGGTCCAGCCGCCGCTGCCGTTCGACCGCGACCCCGGCGCCGACCTGGACGCGGCCGTCGACGCGGTCCGGGACCGCTTCGGCACGGCGGCGCTCACCCGGGCGGTGCTGCTCGGCCGGGACGCCGGCCCGGACATGCCCCGCCTGCCGGACTGACCGGGCGCTCCAAACGACGTCCGGAAGCGATCAGTTCGGTGTCGAGGCCGGCCGCGGGATGGGCGAAGCCGATGGTCCGAACCGGATCAGGGCAGCCGAAAAAGTGCGGTTCGCGGGGGCGCGATGGGCGCAGAAACCGGTTACAGTGCTCGGACCGGACCCCGTGACACCCCAGGAGGTACCCCCGGTGACGAGCACCAGCGACCACCAGCCGGCCGACGCCCGCACCGACTGGGAGGCGCGGATCGCCCTGCGCAGCGACGAGGAGGGCACGACGGACGGCGCTCCCGACCTCGCGCCGCCCGACGGACTGACCGCGCTCGCCGGGGTCGGTCACGTGCGCCTCTCCTGGTCCCCGGCGCCCGGCGCGGTGGGCTACCTGGTGCACCGCGCGCCGCTGCGCGACGGCGCCCCGGCGTCCGAGCTGACCCCGGTCGACCACCTCGGCGGTGACGTTCTCTCCGTCCCCGGCACCTGGTACGTCGACACCACCGGCGAACCGGGGCAGCCGTACGCGTACGCGGTGGCCGCCGTCCCCGAGGTCACCGTCACCGGCCCGCTCACCGCGCCGGTGACCTGCGCGTCCCGACCCGCCACCGGCGTGACGCCGACCGTCGAGCTGACGGTGGACGCGGCCGCGGCCGGTGCCCCGCTGCCCCGGCCGTGGCAGCCGATGATCGGTAGTGAGCGGCTCTCCCAGCTGCTCTGCACGGACCTCTCCGGCGGCAGGGAGATCGGCGGCGAGCTGCTCGCCGCGCTGCGCCGGGTACGCGACGAGATCGGGGTCGAGACGGTCCGGGCGCACGCGATCCTGCACGACGACCTCGGCGTCTACCGCGAGGTCGACGGCGCGCCGATGATCGACTTCTCCGGCGTCGACCGGGTCTACGACCTGCTGCTCGCCACCGGGCTGCGGCCGGTCGTCGAGATCGGCTTCATGCCGCGCGACCTGGCCAGCGATCCGGAACGGACGGTCTTCCAGTACCGGGGCGTGATCTCCCCGCCGAAGGACTGGGACCGCTGGGCGGAGCTGGTCCGCGCCCTGGTCAGCCACCTGCTCGACCGCTACGGCGAGGAGGTGCTCGGCTGGGACTTCGAGGTGTGGAACGAGGCCAACCTCGAGGTGTTCTGGTCCGGCACCCGCGACGAGTGGATGCGGCTGTACGACGTGACCGCCCGGGCGGTCAAGGACGTCGACCCGCGGATCCCGGTCGGTGGGCCGTCCTCCGCGGCCGCCGGGTGGGTCGACGCGCTGCTCGCCCACGCCCGCCGCTCCGGCGCGCCGGTCGACTTCGTCTCCACGCACACCTACGGCAGCCCGCCGCTGGACCTGCGCCCGACCCTGCGCCGGTTCGGTTTCCCGGACGCGCGGATCCTCTGGACCGAGTGGGGCGTCACCCCCACCCACTTCCACCCGGTCAACGACGGCACCTCGGCGGCCACCTTCCTGCTCACCGGCATGCGCTCGGCCGCCGGCCGGGTCGACGCTCTCTCCTACTGGGTGGCCAGCGACCACTTCGAGGAGCTGGGCCGGCCGCCGCGGCTGCTGCACGGCGGCTTCGGCCTGATCACCGTCGGTGGTCTCGCCAAGCCCCGCTACCACGCGCTGCGGATGCTCAGCCAGCTCGGCGAGACCGAGCTGCCGGTGCGGGCCACCGGCGACGGCGCCGACGGGCTGGTGCAGACCTGGGCCAGCCGGCGGGCGGACGGCAGCCTGGCCATCCTGCTCTGGGCCGCCACGCTCGACCAGTCCAAGCGCGACGGCGACCCGGCACTGGCCCGACAGATCCGCCTCGCCGTCGACGGCGCCGCCGGCCGCACGGTGACCGTGACCCGGCTCGACCGCGAGCACGGCGACATCACCACGCTCGCCGAGCGGCTCGGCGTCGCCGAGTGGCCGGTCGGGGAGCAGTGGGACGCGCTGCGCGCCGCCGACTCGCTGACGGTGGAGAAGGTGGACGTCGTCGCGGACGGCACGGCCGCGGTGCTGGAGCTGCACCTGCCGCAGCCGGGCGCGGTCCTCGTCGAGGTGGCCGGGGTCTGACGTGGCGGCCACCCCGCCGTCGGCGGCGACCTCCGCCACCGGCCCCACCGGGCCGGCCACGCCCCCGGCGGGGTCGGGGCCGACCGCCGGCGGCGGCGTCCGGGTACGGGCCGGCCGGGGACAGGTCGACGTCGACTGGGATCCGGTGCCCGGCACCGCCGGCTACCTGGTGCACCGGGCCGACGGCGACGGCCCGTACCGGGTGGTCGACCATCGCGGCGGCGACCTGCTCGCGGTTCCCGGCCCGCCGTACGCCGACACCACCGTCGAACCCGGACGGACGGTGCGGTACGCGGTGCGGCCGGTGCACGACCCGGACCGGCCCGACGACGGCCCGCTCGGGCCGGCGTCGGCGCCGGTCGCGGCGCGGGCCGACGGCGACGCCCTGGTCGAGGTGGACGTCGACGCGGGCCGCCCGGTCGGTCCGGTGCACCGACCGTGGCGGGATCTGGTCGGCTCCGAGCACCTGAGCCTGCTGCTCTGCCGGGACCGGGTGGGTGGTGAGCCGATGGGCGACGGGCTGGCCGCCGCGCTCGGCCGGGTGCACCGTGAGCTGGGTGTGCGGCGGGTCCGCGCGCACGGCATCCTCGGTGACGACCTGGGCGTCTACCGGGAGGTCGACGGCCGCCCGGTGCACGATTTCAGCGGCATCGACGCGGTGCTGGACGCGCTGGCGCCGACCGGTCTGCGGCCGCTGTTGGAGCTGTCGTTCATGCCCCGGGCGCTGGCCCGCGACCCGTCCCGGGAGGTGACCGCGGCCGGTGTGTCCAGCCCGCCCCGCGACTGGGATCGGTGGGCCGCGCTCGTCGGCGACCTGGTGCGGCACCTGCGGGCCCGGGTCGGCGACGACGAGCTGCGGCGGTGGGCGGTCGAGGTGTGGAACGAGCCGGACCTGGACTGCTTCTGGTCCGGCAGCCGCGAGGACTACCTGCGGATGTACGACGTGACCGCCCGGGCGGTCCGCGAGGCCTGCCCCGGCCTGCCGGTCGGCGGGCCGGCGACCGCCGCGACGAAGTGGATCGAGCCGTTCCTCGACCACGTCGACGCCTCCGGCGCGCCGTTGGATTTCCTCTCCACGCACGTCTACGGCAGCCCGCCGCTGGACCTGCGCCCGGCCCTGGCCCGGCACGGCCGGGCCGACACCCCGCTGCACTGGACCGAGTGGGGCCCCTCCCCCACCCACTTCGCACCGGTGAACGACTCGGTGCTGTCGGCGGCGTTCGTGGCCACCGGGATGTACGAGGCGGCCGGACGGGTGGCGGCGCTGGCCTGCTGGGTGGCGAGCGACCACTTCGAGGAGCTGGGCCGCCCACCCGCGCTGCTGCACGGCGGGTTCGGGCTGCTCTCGGTCGGCAACCTGGCCAAGCCCCGGTACTGGGCGCTGTGGATGCTGGAGCGGCTCGGGCCGGTGCGGTTGGCCGCGCGGCTCGACGGCGACGGCGCCGGCTCGCTCGTGCGGGCCTGGCCGTCGGTCGACCCACAGACCGGGCGGGTCGCGGTGCTGCTCTGGAACGGCACGCTGGACCAGGGCGTGCTGGACCGGCCCGAACAGCGCCGCCGGCTGACCCGCACCGTCCGACTGCGGATCGACGGGCTGACCGCCGGGGCGTATCAGCTGCGGCACCGACGGCTGGACGAGCGCACCTCCAACCTGGCCGCCACGGCGCGCCGGCTCGGCGTCGACGGCTGGCCCACCGCCGAGCAGTGGGCCGGGCTGCGCGCCGCCGACCAGCTCGCCGACGCGGCACCGCCGACGACCCTGACGCCGGACGAGGGTCACCTGGTGCTGCCGATGATCCTGCCCATGCCGGCGCTGTCCCTGGTGGAGCTGACCCCCCGATGACCGGACCATGGTGGCGCGAGGCCGTCACCTACGAGGTGTACCTGCGCTCCTTCGCCGACGCCGACGGCGACGGGCTCGGCGACCTGCCCGGCCTGCGCGCCCGGCTGCCCTACCTGGCCGCCCTCGGCGTGGACGCGGTGTGGGTGACCCCGTTCTATCCCAGCGCCGACCACGACGCGGGCTACGACGTGGTCGACCACCGGGACGTCGACCCCCGGCTGGGTACCCTCGCCGACCTGGACCGGGTGGTCGCCGACGCGCACCGACTCGGCCTGCGGGTGCTGGTCGACCTGGTGCTCAACCACGTCTCCACCGCCCATCCGTGGTTCGTCGCCGCGCGGACCGCCGGCCCGGGGTCGCCGGAGCGCGGCCGGTTCCACGTCCGGCCCGGACGCGGGCCGGGCGGCGACCAGCCGCCGAACAACTGGCCGTCGATCTTCGGCGGCCCGGCGTGGGCGCCGTTCGGCGACGGCGAGTGGTACCTGCACCTCTTCGACATCGAGCAGCCCGACCTGCGCCACGAGCACCCGGAGGTGGCCGCCGACGCGCTGGCCACGCTGCGGTTCTGGCTGGACCGCGGGGTGGACGGGATCCGCTTCGACGCGGCGGGCTCGCTGTCGAAGGACCCCGACTACCCGGCGCTGCCGGCCGGCTGGCGACCCGGCGATGCCGCCCCATACAGCGATCGCGACGAGGTGCACGAGATCTACCGCCGGTGGGCGCGCGAGCTGGCGTCGTACCCGGGCGAACGGCTCGGGGTGGCCGAGACCTGGGGCGGCCCGGAGGTGCTCGCGCCCTACCTGCGCCCGGACGAGCTGGGGCAGGCGTTCGCGATGGACCCGCTCTACTGGCCGCTGCGGGCACAGTCGTGGCGGGACGGGGTGCGGGCGCTGCTGGCCGCCACCACCCGGCACGGCCGGCTACCGACCTGGGTGCACGGCAGCCACGACGTGCGGCGGGCAGCCGAGCGGTGGGGGCCGGACGGTGCCCGTGCGGTGCTGCTGCTGATGCTGGCGCTGCCCGGCGCGGTCTACCTCTACGCGGGCGACGAGCTGGGCCTGCCCGAGGTGACGCTGGCCGACGAGGCGATCCGGGATCCGGTGTACCGGCGCTCCGGCGGCGCCGACCGGGGCCGCGACGGCGCCCGGGTGCCCCTGCCGTGGACCGAGGGACCGCCGCCGTACGGTTTCGGCCCGGCCGGTTCGACGCCCTGGCTGCCCCAGCCGGCCGGCTGGGGCGCCCGTTCGGTGGCCGGCCAGCGCCACGACCGGACCTCCGCGCTGGCCCTGACCCGCGCGGCGTTGTCGCTGCGCGGGACCTGGTGGCACGGCCGGCCGGCGGCGTTGACCTGGCGGGACGCCCCGGCCGGATGTCTCGCCTTCCGGCGCGGGCCGGACGGGCCGACCTGCCTGGTGAACCTGGGTGAGGCGCCGGTGGACTGGCGTCCGTACGGGGACCGGGTGCTGCTGGCCAGCGCCGCCGCCGAGGAGACGCTGCCCGTCCGGGCGACCGCCTGGCTGGTTTGAGGCGACCGCCTGGCTGGTTTGACCGGCCTCGGCCGGCCCGGCCGGGCCCCCGGCCGGACCTCCCCCGTCGCGCGTGAGGGCCGGCCGGGGTGCCCGGTCACGCCGACGGGGCGTGCAGGCTCACGCCGACGGGGTGGTCTCCCGGCCGGCGGTGTCGGCGAACGGGTTGGGGATCGAGTCGAGCAGCAGCCGGGTGTAGGGGTCGCGGGCCGACCCGATCACCTCCCGGGTCGGACCGCGCTCCACCAGCACGCCCTGGTTGAGCACCAGCACCTCGTCGGCGAGCAGCCGGGCGCTGAGCAGGTCGTGGGTGATGTAGAGCATCGCCAGCCGGCGGTCCTGGACCAGCGCGCCGAGCAGCTCCAGGATCTCGGCGCGGATCGACACGTCCAGCATGGAGATCGGCTCGTCGGCGATCAGCACCCGCGGCTCGGGCGCCAGCGCCCGGGCGGTGACCACCCGCTGCCGTTGGCCGCCGGAGAGCTGGTGCGGCAGCTTGTCGAGGAACTGCCCGGCAGGGGCGAGGCCCACGCTCTCCAGCAGTTGGGCGGCCCGTTCGCGGGCCGCGTCACCGCGCAGCCCGGCGAAGTTGGCCAGCGGCCGGGACAAGGCGTACCCGACGGTGCGGGTGGGGTTCAGGGCGCTGAACGGGTCCTGGAAGACCATCTGCACGTGCCGGCGGTAGTCGCGCAGGGCCCGGCCGCGCAGCCGGTCGACCCGGAGCTCGCCGCCGCCGTCGCCGGTGAACCGGACCTCGCCGCTGCTCGGGCGTTCCACCCCGGTGACGATCCGGGCGAGCGTCGACTTGCCGCTGCCGCTCTGCCCGACCAGGGCGGTCACCGCGCCGGGGCGCAGCGCGAGGGACACGTCCCGGACCGCCTCGACGGTGCTGCCGCGCAGCCCGTGTCGGCTGGTGTAGCGCTTGGACACCCGCTCGACCCGGAGGACGGCGTCGTCGGGCGCGTCGGTGCGCGGGGTCGGCGTGCCGGTGGCCGGGAAGTGGCTGCCGAGGGTGGCCGCCGCGTCGGGGGTGCCGAGGGTGACCACCGGCAGTCGGTCGTCCTGGGCGACCAGGCAGCGGACCAGCCCGCCGTGGTCGGGAAGCAGCTCCGGGTGGGCCGTGTGGCAGGCGTCCTCGGCGTGCGGGCAGCGCGGGGTGAAGAGGCAGCCGGAGTGCGTACGGGACAGATCCGGCGGCCGGCCCGGGATGTAGGTGACCCGCACGTCGGGCAGTCGCGGGTCGGCGTACGAGCCGAGCAGGCCGCGGGTGTACGGGTGCCGGGGCTCGCGCAGCATGTCGGCGGCGGCGCGGTCCTCGACGATCTCGCCGCCGTACATCACCATCACCCGGTCGGCCATGTCGAGCACGGTGCCGAGGTCGTGGCTGATGAACAGCACGGCGAAGCCCAGCTCGCGGCGCAGCTCGGCCAGGCGGGTGAGGATGCCGCGCTGCACCACCACGTCGAGGCCGGTGGTCGGCTCGTCCAGCAGCACCAGCTTGGGGCGCAGGGCGAGGGCGAGGGCCAGCGCCACCCGCTGCTTCATCCCCCCGGAGAGCTCGTGCGGGTACGCGCGCAGCACCCGCCGGTCCAGTGAGACCAGCTCGAGCAGCTCGGTCGCCCGCTCGGTGACGTCGCCGGGCACCTTGTGCGCGGCGAAGGTGTCGGCGAACTGGGCCTGTACCCGGATCACCGGGTTGAGCGAGTTCATGCTGCTCTGGAAGACGGTGGAGAGGTCGACCCAGCGCAGCCGGCGCAGCTGCTCCTCATCGGCGGCGGTCAGGTCGACGCCGTCGAAGGTGACCCGGCCGCCGGTGATCCGGGCCGGTGGGGAGAGCAGTCGCAGCACCGCGTTGCCCAGGGTGGACTTGCCGCAGCCGGACTCGCCGAGCAGGCCGACGAACTCGCCCTCGGCGATGCGGAACGAGACGTCGTGCACGGCCCGGTTCGGCGGCTGGTCGTGCGGGGTGTAGGTGACGGAGAGGTGGTCCACCTCGAGCAGGGTCATCTCTCAGTCCTCCCGCAGGTGGGGGTTGCTCAGCGCGTCGATGCCGAAGTTGATCAACGTGAACGAGGTGATCAGGAGGGAGAGCGCCAGGCCCGGGGCGATCAGCCAGGCCCACTGGCCGGTGAGCAGCGCGCCGCCCAGGCTGGCCTGGTTGAGCATGGTCCCCCAGCTGACGGTCTGCGGGTCGCCGAGCCCGAGGAAGGCCAACCCCGCCTCGCCGCCGATCGCGCCGAGCGCCGCGCCCATGAAGCCGACCACGATCAGCGAGGTCATGTTGGGCACGATCTCCCGGGCGATGATCCGGAAGGTGCCGTCGCCGGCGAACCGGGCCGCGGTGATGTAGTCGCGGGTGCGCAGGGTGATGATCTGCGATCGCTTGATCCGGGCGCCGTACGCCCAGCCGGTCACGCTGATCACGAAGATGATCAGCCAGAGGCCGCGGACCGGGGCGTACGCGGCGAGGGTCACCATCAGCGGCAGCGCCGGCACGACCAGACCGAGGTTGATCAGGAACGACAGCACCTCGTCGACCCAGCCGCCCAGGTAGCCCGCGGTCAGCCCGATCACCAGCCCGATCAGGGTGCAGAGCAGGCCGGCTGCGAGGCCGACGACCAGCGAGGTGCGGGCGCCGACGACCAGTTGGGAGAAGACGTCCTCGCCCTGGGCGGTGGTGCCCAGCCAGTGGCTGCCGGTCGGGCCGAGCGAGGTGGGGAAGGCGTCCTCGCGCGGGTCGTACGGCGCGATGACCGGCGCGAGGGCGGCGACCAGGATGAACGCGGCGAGCATCAGCAGGCCGATGCGGCACTTGCGGTTGCGCCAGAGGATGACGAACCAGCCGGGCAGCCGACTGCCGCGGGACAGCTCACGGGCGGTGGCCTGGACACCTTCGCTGTCCCGGCCGGGCGCCGGTACGGCGGGAGCGGGGGTGCTCACGCGACCCCACCCCGCTCGTCGTGGTCGTTGCTCATACCGACTCCGCCTTTCGCACCCGGGGGTCGAGGAAGCCGTACAGGAGGTCGGCGAGGAAGTTCGCCACCAGCACGCCGATCGTGGTGAACAGGAAGATCGCCTGCATCAGCGGATAGTCCCGGCTGGACACCGACTCCAGCAGCAGCCGCCCCATGCCCGGGTAGTTGAAGACCGTCTCGACCAGCACCGTGCCGCCGAGGATGCTGCCCAGCGCGATGGCGAAGCCGGTGACGTTGGGCAGGATCGCAATGCGCGCGCCGTAGGTGATGGCGACCCGGCGGCGGGGCAGGCCGCGGGCGACGGCGAGCCGGGTGTGGTCCTCGCCCAGACTCTGCACCATGTTGTTGCGCATGCCGATGATCCAGCCGATCGGGCCCGTGATCAGCAGCGCGACCGCGGGCAGGACGCTGTGCTGGAAGGCGTCGGAGATGAAGATCCAGCTCCAACCGGGTGAGCTTCCGCCGCCGTAGCCGCCGCGTTCGGGGAACCAGCGCAGGGTGATCGCGAAGACGTAGATGAGCAGCAGAGCGAGCCAGAAGAACGGCAGGGTGCCGAGGAACGTCGAGCCGAGCGTGATGACCGAGTCCACCCGGCTGTTGCGGCGGTACGCGGCCCAGGTGCCGAGCAGCGTGCCGACGATGAACGAGATGATCTGGGTGACCCCGACCAGGATCACCGTCCACGGCAGCGCCTGTCCGATCATGTGGGTCACGCTGTACGGGAAGTAGGTGTAGGACACCCCGAAGTCGCCGTGCGCCACCGCGCCGAGGTACTGCACGTACTGCTCGAAGAGGTTGCCGTCGGGGGTGCCCAGCATGACCCGGATCGCCTGGAGCTGGGCCGGATCGATGCTCTCGCTCTGCCCGGCCAGCCGGGACACGATGGCCTCGGCGGGGTCGCCGGGCTGCAACCGGGGGATCAGGAAGTTGAGCGTCACGGCGGCCCACAGGGTGCCGAGGAAGAACAGGAGGCGTCGGGCGAAGTAGGCCACGGCGAGCCATCCCCTCTCCGGGACGGGCCGGCCGGCGCGCGGGGCGCCGGCCGGCCATCGGCTACTTGGCGTCGGCCCCGGCGGGCTGCAGGTTGGTGATGATCAGCAGGTTGTCGCTGGGCGCGGCGTACGGGTTCTCCTCGTTCGGCCAGCCGATCGCCTTCGCGGTCCGGTACTGGAACCACTTTGCGCCGTACCAGAGCGGGATCACCGGCGCCTGGTCGATCATGACCTTGGTCAGGTCGGCGACGGCGGCCTTCTGGGCCGCCTCGTCGGTCGCGGTGCGCAGGGTGTCGATCAGCTGGTCGCTGCGCGGGTCCTCCCAGCGCACGAAGTTGCTGACCGCCTTCTTGCCGATCGGCGCCGACTGGTCGCTGGCCAGCGGCTCCTGGAAGTTGCGGAACATGTTGCAGCTGCCGCCGTGCACGCCGAGCAGCATGTCGTAGTTGCCGATCGCCCGGTCGTTCTCGTACGCCTCGGGGGTGGGCGTCTCGGCCCGGACGGTGAAGCCGAGCGCGGTCAGGTTCGCCACGATGATCCGCTGCGCCTGCACCCAGTCGGTCCACGAGCCGGGCACCCGGAAGCTGAACCCGATCGGCTTGCCGTCCTTGCCGACCCGCTTGCCGTCACCGTTGCGCGGGTAGCCGGCAGCGGTCAGGTCGGCGTCGGCCTTGGCCGCGTCATAGCCGACCACGCCCTGGTTGGGGATGTCCGTGGGCAACCACTTCGCCTGCCCGGGCACCACCAGCCCGCTCTGGCTCGCCGGCTTGACGTAGCCGAGCTGCGCCTTGTCGACGATCTCCTGGCGGTTGAAGGCGGGCACCAGGGCCTTGCGGAAGGCGGTGTCGTCGAACGGCGCCTTGGTGAGGTTCATGTAGACGCTGATCGAGCCGCCGGAGGGGTACCAGTACTTGTTGTGCGCCGGGTCGCGGTCGACGTACGCCTTCTTGATGTCCGGCACGAACATCGCGTTGGTGTCGTACTCGCCGCGGCTGAGCTTCAGCTGGTCGATCTGCCCGCCACCGTCGGCCTTGTGGAACCGGAGCTCGTCGACCTTGACCTTGTCGGCCTGCCAGTAGTCGGCGTTGCGGCCCAGCGTCAGCTGCTGCGGGTTGAACGCCTTGACGGTGAACGGTCCGGTGCCGACCGGCTTCTCTGCGTTGGTGAAGGTCACCGGGTCGCTCTGGGTGGACCAGACGTGCTTCGGCACGATCTTGATCTCGCTGAACAGGGTGAACGCCGCCGCACCGGGCTGGGCGAACCGCATGGTGACGGTCTGCGGGTCGCTCGCCTCGACGGCGCTCAGGTAACGCCAGATGCCCTTGACGTCCAACGCCTTGTGCTGCTTGAGCATGTCGAAGGTGAAGGTGACGTCGTCGGCGGTGAACGGCTTGCCGTCGTTCCACTTCACCCCGTCGCGCAGCTTCCAGACCAGCGTCTGCGGGTCGGACCACGTCCACTCGGTGGCCAGCCAGGGCTTTGCCTGGCAGCCGTAGTTGTCGTAGGCGACCAACTGCTCGAAGAGGTACTCGGTGGCGCCGAGCCGGCTGGCGTCCAGGTAGGGGTTGTAGTTGGCCTGGGGGTTGCTGCCGCCGCCGAAGTCACCGTAGTCGAGATAGGCGATCCGGCCCGCGGTGCCGGGGCCGGAGGCCTGTTCGGTTCCGGTGCAGCCGCTGGCGACGAGGGCGACGACCGCCGCGACCGCGGCGATCCGGGCGAGCTTCGATCGTTTCACTTGCCGGTACCTCCAGTGGGGGCTTCCGCCGGGCAGCCGCAGCTGCGGCGCACGACGAAATCGGTGGGGAGGACGATGCTGTCGGGTGCCGGGGCGCCGGGGGCGTCGACGGCGGCGAGGATGAGCCGGGCGGCCTCCGCGGCCAGGTCGCGCACCGGCTGCCGCACGGTGGTGAGCGGGGGTGAGACGAGCGCGGCCATGGGCGCGTCGTCGAAGCCGGTGATGACGACGTCCTCCGGTACGCGCAGGCCACGGCCGAGCGCGCCGACCAGGGCGCCGAGGGCGATCTCGTCGTTGGCGCAGACCACCGCCTGCGGGACGGTCGCCGGGTCGCGGAACAGCTGCTCGGCGGCGAGCACGCCGTCCGGCTGCTGCATGGCGACCCGCAGTGGTTCGGCGGGCGGGGTGAGGTCCAGCTCCCGGTGCGCGGCCCGGAAGCCGGCCCACCGGTCGCTGATGTCGGGGGATCCGTCCGGGTTGCCGACGAAGCTCAGGCGGCGCAGGCCGTGGTCGACCAGCAGGTGCCGGGTCAGCCGGGTCATCGCCGGCTCGTTGTCGACGCTGACCGAGGGCACCGTCTCGGGGCCCCGGCCGGCGAGCACGACGACCGGCACCATCTCGGCGAGGCGCAGCAGCGCCGGGTCGGAGATGGTGCCGCCGATGACGGCGACGCCGTCGACCCGGCGGGCCATCTCCAGCACCTGGTCGTCGGAGTCCTCGCGCAGATGGGTGCAGAGAATGTGCACGCTGGCTCTGGCCGGCACGGCCTCCGACTCGAAGCCCTGGATCAGCTCGGTGAAGTAGGGGCCGGACAGACCCGGGAAGACCAGTCCGAGCGCGCCGTGCCGGCGGGCCGCGAGCGCCCGGCCGAGGTGGTCCGGCCGGTAGCCGTGCTGCTCGATGGCTTCCAGGACGCGGCGGCGCATCTCCTCCGACACCTGACCGGTGCCGTTGGAGACCCGGGACACCGTGGCGACGGAGACGCCGGCCAGCCGGGCGATCTCCCGAACCGTGACCCGACTGTTGCCCATGGCTCCCTCGATCCGTAACGTGCGGTTAACAGAAACCGGTTTCAGGCACCATAAGCAGGCGTCCGCCAGATCACAAGAGGACCGCCTGAAGATCCGCCGAGAGGAAGAGTCGAACCGCATGTCGCGAGTGCTTCTCCACGACCGCAGGATCGTCGTCGACGGCCGGCCCCGGCTGCTGCTCGCCGGGGAGGTGCACTACTTCCGGCTGCCCCGCTCGGCCTGGGCCGACCGGCTCGACCGGCTCCGCGAGTGCGGCGGCGACACGGTGGCCACCTACGTGCCCTGGCTCTGGCACGAGCTGCCGGACGGCGACGTGGACCTCACCGGGCGCACCCACGAACAGCGGGACCTGGCCGGCTTCCTGGACCTGGCCCACGAGCGCGGCCTCTACGCGGTGGTGCGGCCCGGCCCGTTCATCATGGCCGAGGTCAAGAACGAGGGCATCCCCTACCGGGTGTACGACGAGCACCCGCACCTGCTGCCGACCACCTGGGACAACCGAACCGTCGAGACCCGGACCATCGACTACCTGGCCCCGGAGTTCCTGGCCGCCACCGACGGCTGGTACGCCGAGGTGATGCCGGTGATCGCCGAGCGGCTGGCCGACCGGGGCGGGCCGGTGATCGCGGTCCAGTTGGACAACGAGATCGGCATGCTCTCCTGGGTGACCAACTCCCCCGACCTGACCGACGGGCTCTGCGAGGACCTGCGACGCTGGGCCGTCGACAGGTACGGCAAGGACGGCGCGGCGCAGCGGATCGGCGCGGACCCGGGCGACCCGGTGGCCTGGGCGGCGGCCCTGCGCACGCCCGCCGAGCCACGCTCCCTGCCCGTGCACGACGACCTCGGCCGCTACATGCGCGACCGCTACCGGCGGTACGTGGCCGAACTGCGCGACGCCGCCGAGCGGCACGGCGTGACCGGGGTGCCGTTCCTGATCAACGTGCACGGCACCGGGGGCGGGCGGGGCCGCACCTTCCCGATCGGCATCAGCCAGCTCTTCGAGGCCTACCGCGGGCAGCCGCAGGTCACCTCCGGCTCCGACTACTACCTCGGGGACCTGACCGTCACCAACGTCGCCGACCTGTACGTCGGCAACGCTTTCCTGGCCGCCGTGCACGACGCCGACCAGCCGCTGACATCGCTGGAGTTCGAGGCCGGCAACGGCGACTACGGCCAGGACCTCTCCATGCTCTACCCGCCGGAGGCGGTCGAGCTCAAGGCACGGCTCTGCGTGGCACAGGGCAACCGGCTGCTCAACCTCTACCTCTTCGCCGGCGGCTACAACCCGCCGTTGGCCGAACCGGTGGGCGACGGCAACGACCGGATCGCCTTCACCGGTGAGCGGCACGGCTTCGCCGCGCCGATCGACCCGGAGGGGCGGCTCAACCCGACCTTCGACGCGGCCCGGCGCGCGTTGCACGCGTTCCGTGGGGTCGCCGACCTGCTCGCCGACTCCGACGAGGAGGACGACGGATTGGCGCTCGGCTTCGTGCCGGACCACTACCTCACCGAGTACCACCACCCGGCGTCGGCATCGCGGGCCGAGCAGATCGCCGATCTGGAACGGTTCCGCGGCATGGGCCCCCGCGACGTGCTGGCCCGGGCGCTGCTGCTCGCCGGCTTCTCCTTCCCGGCCGTCGACCTCTCCGCCGCCGGCGTCGACCACCCTGCGGCCGGGGGTGACCTCTCCGCAGCCGGGGCGGCCGGCGCGCCGCCGGTGATCGCCCTGGCCAGCGCCGCGACGCTGGGCCGGGACGTGCAGCGGCGACTGGTCGAGCACCTGCGCCGCGGCGGCGGCCTGCTGCTGCACGGGGTGCTGCCGGAGCGGGACCACGACGGCAGCCCCTGCACGGTGCTCGCCGACGCGCTCGGGCTCAGCGTCACCGGACGGTCCGAGGGCGGGCCGCACCACTTCCCCTCCGTGGTCGGGCACGGCTGGGCGGCCGGTCGGGCGGAGGCCCGGGTCGGCTACGCACAGCGGTTGGCCGGCGCGACGGCCGAGCCGGTGCTCACCGAGGTCGCCTCCGGGGAGCCGTGCGCTGTCGAGGTCACCGTCGGCGCCGGCCGCGCCCTGGTGGTCGCCGCCGACGTGCCGTGCGACCTGGACTTCTGGCGGGCGGCGGCGGCCCGGCTCGGGGTACACCCCCGGCTCGCCCCGGACGCCGACGGGCCGGGTCTGGTGCTCACCTCCACCGTGGACCGGGCCGGGCAGCGGCTGCTGCACCTGATCAACGTCGCGCCGTCGCCGGTCACGGTGGCGCTGGGCTGGCACGGCACGCCGGTACTCGCCGGCCGCCGGCTGCGGGTGCCCGCCCGCACCGGGCTGATCCTGCCGTACGGGATCCGGGTCGGCGCCGCCACGCTGGTCGAGACGACCTGCGAGCTGGTCGCCCTCGACGGCGCCACGGTGCTGCTGCGCCCGACCCAGGGCGACGACGAGGTGGTGCTGGCCACCGACCGCCCGGTCAGCGCGAGCCGCGGCACGGTGCACGTCGGCGACGGTCGGGTGACCGTCCGGCTGCCCGGCGGGCCCGACGAGGGGCCGGTCCGGATCAGCATGGGCTGACCGGCTCAGCCGGCCCGGCTGATCTCGTCGAGGACCTGCCGCTGGACGGCCCGCGCCTGCGGGCCGCTCGGCGGCACGCCGCCGGTGCGGGCCGCGATGGAGCGTTCGATGACCGGGGCTCCAGGGTGACCCTCGTCCAACAGCAGCTGGCCGGCGGCCGTCTTGGAGAGCCACCGGCCGTGCCGGACGCGGACCAGGGACCGGCAGGCGCCGAGCACCGCGTCCTCGGCGCCGGCCGCCGGTTGGTCGCCGGGCGGGGTCGGCAGGGCGAGCCACCAGCTCAACGCGTCGACCAGGAGTCGGCGCAGGTCAGCGGGGGTGACGTCGGCGAACACCTCGGCGGCCGGTGGGCCGAGCAGCGCCGCGCCGCACTGGTGCAGGATGCTGCGGTCCAGGGCGTACCAGAAGTGCCCGTCCGCGGCCGGCCGGTCCCCCGGGTCGTACGTGGCCCGGAACGGCATCCGGGCGCCGGTGTTCAGCTCGACCTCGAACCCGGGCTCCGCGATGCCCGCCCCGGCGACCGACCGGCGGTACGCGACCAGCTCCAACCCCCGGGCCGGGCAGGGCAGGGCCTCGTGCCGCAGGCCCGCGACCAGGTCGCGTTTGGCTCGCTCCGGCAGCGCCTGCGCACAGACCAGGGCGACGTCGACGTCGCTGCGCCCGGCCTGGTAGGCGCCGAGGCCGACCGAGCCGGCGGCGTACGTGCCGACCAGGTTGTCGCCCAGCACCGCGCGGGCCACCGCCACCAGATCCCCGAGATAACGTCGAACGTCGGTGTCCATGCCCGCAATCTGACCCGATCGGCCGGCATCGACGTGATCCGGGCGGGGTACGGTCACCGCACGATCCGGTGGTCTCGGATCGTTGCCGGGCTGACCGAGCGGATTCGTTGCCAGGCTGGGCCGATGGGGCGGCGACCAGACCTACCGGCGCCCGCGCGGCTGCTCTCGGTCCGGCGGGCGTTGTGCTCCCTCGGCGTGGGGATCGTCGCCGGGCTCGGCGTCGCGGCAGCCGGAGCGCCGGAGCTGGCACCGCTGGTCACCTGGACCGTGGCCGCCGGCATGATCATGGCCTGGGTGTGGTGGGTCTGCTGGCCGATCGAGGCGGACGGCACCGAGCGGCTGGCCGAGGCGGAGGCCCGGTCCCGGTCGACGGACTCGGCAATCCTGATCGCCGCGGCGATCAGCCTGGCCGCCGTCGTCCAGGCGCTGGTCCGATCGTCCAACCAGCAGGACCCGGTGGCCGTCGCCGCCGTCATCCTAAGTGTGGTCGCCGTGGTGCTGTCCTGGGCGCTGGTCAACACGGTCTTCGCCTTCAAGTACGCCCGGCTGTACTACTTCGAGTCCGACGGCGGGATCGACTTCAGGCAGCCGCAGCCGCCGGCGTACAGCGACTTCGCCTACCTCGCCTTCACCATCGGCATGTCCTACGCGGTGTCCGAGAGCGAACCCAGCAGCACCTCGATCCGACGGGTCGCGCTCGGGCACGCGCTGCTCTCGTACACCTTCGGCACCGGCGTCCTGGCGGTGGCCATCAACCTGGTGACCAACCTCGGGCAGTCCTGACCGGTGCCGGTGACGCGGGAGACGACGAGAGTGAGCCGTGAGGCGGTGAGCGGAGGCCGATGAGAGCAGCGCTGATCCTGTTGGCCGCGGCGGCGGTGGCCGTGGTGCTGGACCTGACGACCGGGGTGCTGGCCCGCCGGCTGGGCCGGGGTAGCTACGAGTGGCTGATGGCACCGCTGCGTCGGGCCTGCCGCCGCCCGGCCGCCGCGGTCCTGCTCTTCACCGCCCTCTACCTGGCCATGACCGACTGGCCGGACCCGGCGCTGCGGGCCGCCCGGCACCTCGTCGTGCTGCTCCTGGTCGGCGCCGTCGCCTGGCTGGTGATAAAGGCACTACACGTGGCCGAGGGCGTCGTATTCAGTCGGCTGCCCGTGCAGGAGGTCCGTAGTCGACGGGTCCGGCGGGCCCGCACCCAGATCCGCCCGGTACGACGATTCACCTCGGTGGTGGTCGTCATCGTGGCCATCGGTCTGGTTCTGATCACCTTCCGACCGGTACGGGCCTTCGGGATCTCGGTGTTGACCTCGGCCGGCGTGATCGGCGCGCTGCTCGGCCTCTCCGCCCGGACCGCGTTGGGCAACGCCTTCGCCGGCATCCAGGTAGCGTTCGCCGACGGCCTGCACGTCGGCGACGTGGTGGTCATCGAGGACCAGTGGGGGCGGATCGAAGAGGTCAAGCTGACCAACATCGTGGTCCGGCTCTGGGACGACCGGATGCTCATCCTGCCCACCACCTACTTCACCGAGCGCCCCTTCCAGAACTGGACCCGGAACGAGACCCGGGTGGTCGGTGCCGTCCAGATCCACTTGGACCACACCGCCGACCTGGACGACCTCCGCGCCGAGGCGAAACGGCTGGTCGAGGCGTCCCCGCTCTGGGATCGGCGCCAGTGGGTGCTGCAGATGATCGACGTGACCCCGCAGACCGTGGTGATCCAGGTGCAGGCCTCCGCGGCGGACGGGCCGAGCGCCTGGGACCTGCGCTGCGACCTCCGCGAGGGCCTTGTCCGCTACCTGCGCGAGCACCATCCGCAGTGGCTGCCGCGCACCCGCAACGAGTACAAGCTCTGACGTTGGCCAGCACCTGCGGATGAGCCCCAGCGAGCGCGTACACCTGCACCGGCTCACCAAGTCGGCCGGCAGCGGTTTCGGCTGCCGGGGCCAGGCCGGGCCGGCGCGGAACGGCCGACGACGGTCAGCGAATGATCGTGCACCTGCCCGCCGACCCCGCCACTGCCGCCGCCCTCGACCGCCTCGCCGATCCGCGCCCCCAGGGCCTGCGCCTGGTAGCCGGCTGACCCGGGCGCGGTGGTCGGCTACTTCACCTTGCGGGTGGACCGGACGACGATGTCCTCGTAGTCGGGGTGCTTGCCCAGCCACTCGGCGAGGAACGGGCAGATCGGCACCACCGTCCGGCGCTTGGCCCGCGCGTCGTCCATCACCGCTCGGGCCAGGGTCGATCCCACGCCCCGCCCCTCGAACTCCGGATCGACCTCGGTGTGGGTGTAGGCGATGATGCTGCCGGTCAGCTGGTAGGTGACGATGCCGGCGAGCGTGCCCGCCTCGTCGCGGGCCTCGAAGCGCTCCCGCTCGGGCACGTCTGTCACGGTGAACTGCATCCGGAAAGTGTCGCAGGCCCCGGGTAGCGTCGCCCGCGTGACCGGCCCCGCAGACGTTCCGACCACACTCCTCGACCGGCTCCGACCGGTCTGCCTCGGCCTGCCCGAGACCTACGAGGAGCCGGCGTGGGTGGGCATCCGCTGGCGGATCCGCAAGCGGACCTTCGCCCACGTGCTCACCGTCGGCCCCGACCACCAGGTGGCCCACGCGCGGGCCGCGGCGAGCGACCGCCCGGTCTGCGTGCTCACGTTCCGCGCGCCCGGCGACGAGATCGCCGGCCTGGTCGCCGCCGGGCATCCGTTCTACAAGCCGGACTGGGGCGCCGACGTGCTGGGCCTGATGCTCGACGACGAGACCGACTGGGCCGAGGTCGGCGAGCTGCTCACCGAGAGCTACCTGGTGCTGGCGCCGAAGCGGCTGGCCGCGCTGGTCGACGGCCCACCCGGCGGCTGACGCCTCAGGGCTGACCGGACGGCCCGTCGTCGATCAGCACGTCCACCGGGCCGACCCGCAGGATGCCGTCGGTGAGCGGCGTACAGCGTACCCCGCCCCGGCGGCGCATCGCCCGCCACGCGCCGGGGCCGACCGCCACGTCCATCCAGGCGCACGGATTCGCCGGACGATTCACCCGCAGCCGCACCGGGCCGTCGCCGGAGTCCAGGACCAGCACCGACCCGACCAGGTCGTCGACCAGGATGCCGCTGGTGAGCACGTTGCGCCGCACCTGCACCAGCTCGCCACCGGGGGGCAGCGACTCCTGCGCGATCACCGTCACGCTCGCCTCGCGGTGCGCCGGCCGGCCGAAGTAGCGGTCACCGACGATGCCGAGGCCGGCCCGGATTCGGATCTCCTCGACCAGCTCGCCGGGCGGGGCGGGTGACGGACCGTCGGCGGGCCGGCCGACGTAGCGGTGCACGGGCGAGGCCAGCAGCTGCACGATCCGCGGCGCCGGCTGGCCGTCCGGTACGGGTACCCCGGTCACCCGCCCGACGGTAGTCGCCCGCCGGGTCCGCCGGGTCGGAACCCCGACCGAACGGCGGCGGACGTGGGCCACACCACACTGGACAGATGGCGATCGATGGTAGGAAGAACCCGAATCCTCACCTCAGGAGATCATCGTGACTCGTCCGTCCCTCTCCCGCCGCTCGCTGCTGGCCACCGGCGGCGCAGCCGTCGTCGCCCTCGGCGCGACCGCCGCCGCCCCGGCGGCCGCCGCCACACCGGCCGAGCCCGCCCCGGTCACGCCGGCCGAGGCGCTGCGCCGGCTGCTGCGCGGCAACCACCGCTTCGTGACCGGGCACAGCCGGCACCCCCACCAGAGCCTCGACGACCTGCACGAACTGGCCGCCGGCCAGCACCCGTTCGCGGTCACCATCGGCTGCGCGGACTCCCGGGTGGCCCCCGAACTCCTCTTCGACCAGGGGCTGGGCGACCTGTTCGACAACCGGGTGGCCGGCAACATCGTCGACGACCTGCTGCTCGGCAGCGTCGAGTTCGCCGTCGAGGAGTTCGGCAGCCCGCTGATCGTCGTCCTCGGGCACGAGC
The DNA here is from genome assembly GCF_040649635.1 of Micromonospora sp. NPDC048909. NCBI lineage: Bacteria > Bacillati > Actinomycetota > Actinomycetes > Micromonosporales > Micromonosporaceae > Micromonospora > Micromonospora sp. NPDC048909. Next base: position 113,806 of record NZ_JBEZFU010000005.1, read on the forward strand.
GCTGCGGCGCGATCACGGCCACCATCGACGCCATCCACTCGGGCGGCACCGCTGCGGGCCACATCGGGGTCATCGTCGACAGCCTGCGCCCGATCGTGGAGCCGCTGCTCGCCGGGCCCGGCGACCCGGTCGAGAAGGCGGTCCGGGCGAACGTCCAGGCGCAGGTACACACCCTGCTCGAGCGCAGCCCGATCATCGCCGAGAAGGTGCACGAGGGCGCGCTGAGGGTGGTGGGCGCCCGCTACGACCTCGACGACGGTCGGGTCGCCCTGGTGGGCTGAGCACCCGATCACGCCGGTCGGCGGTTCCCCGCCGGGCCGTCGACCGGCGGGCCGCCGTCAGCCGCCCTTCACATGGGGTGCGCGCCGGGCGAGCAGGAAGACCGCCAGCACCACCACGAGGAGGGATGCCAACTGGCCGAGGACCGGCAGCGGGCCGGTCCGGATCGACTCGTCCAGCCAGACCAGACCGACGGAGATGGCCACCAACGGGTCGGTGACGGTGATGGCGGCCAGCGCCGGAGCGCCCAGCGGGCCGGCCTGGTACGCGTTCTGGCTGAGCAGCACCCCGAACGGGCCGAGCACCAGGATGGCGTACGCCTGCCAGTGCAGGAACACCTCGAGCGGGCTCTCGGTGAGGTGGAAGGCCAAACTGCTGATCAGGCCGGCGGTGACGCCGTAGCAGATGCCGGCCGCGATGGCGAGCGGCATCGGCCGCCAGCGCCGGTCGAGCTTCACCGTCGAGAGCACGCAGAGCCCCACCGAGACGACCACCGCCACGCCGAGCAGGAGGGCCGACCAGAAGGACTCGAGCCCCCGCCCCTGACCGCGCCCCGGCTCGGCGATGATCAGGAAGGCGGCGAGCCCGAACAGGCAGAGCGTCGACTCGAGCAGGATCTTGCGGTCCGGGCGGTCGTGCTCGGCCGCGGCGAAGAGCAGGACGTACCAGACCAGCCCGGTGACCAGCAGCGGCTGCACCAGGATCAGCGGGATCAGGCTCAGCGCGGCCACCTGCAGGGCGAACGCCGCGATCGCGAGCACCACCGACCAGCGCCAGATCGGAATGCGGACCAGCCGGGCCAGGAGGCTCGGCCGGCCGGGCTGCTCCTCGGGCACCAGACGGCCGGCGCGGAACTGCAGCACGCCAGAGGCACCGAATGCCGCCGCGGCGGCCAGCGCGATCGGTACGCCGGCGAACAGCTCTCCCGCCGAGTTCACCGCATGCCAGCCGGACCGGTCACCCTGGTTCCCCCTCCGTTGCCGTTCGCTCATCGACCCGCGGGCTCCGCCGCCGCGGGCGCTGCCCGCGCGGTGGACGAGGCAGGTCGCCCGGCCGCGGCTTCCCGATCCGGCGGGGGCTAAACGGCCCAGCCTCCCGCCCGCGGTCGCCCTAGAGGCGGTCCGCAGCGCCGGCAGTGCCGGCAATCTCCCCAAGAATACGCAAATTGGTCATTAGGCTGATGATTGTTCCGAAGGGGCAGCTAAGCGGGCCCCTCCGCCGCGTCACCGCCTGGGAGCACCCGACATGTCAGCGATCGCCCCCGCGCGCCCGGCGTCAGCGCCGCTCGTCGGCAGTGCGTCGCGGCGCATGCGGCTGGGCGTGCCGGGCGAGAGCGACCGCACCGGTGACCGCGAACGCGAAACCCAGCACCGCGATCGGGGTGAATCCCGGCCGGACCCGGTCACCCAGCAGCAGCCAGCCGGTGAGCGCCGGCGCCACGGTCTGCCCGACGATGGCCGACGCCGAGGCCACCGTGACCGAGCCGCGCTGCAGCGCGGCGGCGTAGAGCAGCACCCCGGTCAGACCGGCGAGCACCACCGCGTACGTGGCCGGGCTGGCGAGCACCGAGCCGACGCTGTCGACCCGGCCGAGCAGCCGGGCGCCGAGCGCCGCCGAGCCGAACGACAGCCCGGCCAGCACGCCGGGCAGCGCAGGGCCACACATCCGGGGACTGCCGAAGTACGCGCCGACGGCCACCGAGACCACCGCCGCGAGCAGCCCCCAACCGGCCGCCGCGGAGACCTCGCCCGGCGGTCCCGATCTCGCGGAGAGCACCAGCAGCACCAGCCCGGCGATCACCCCGGCGATCGCCGTCCAGTCCAGCACGGTCAGCCGGACCCGCAGCACGAGCATGGCGATGAGCGCCACCATGCCGAGGTTGGCCGCCCCCACCGCCTGCACCGCGAAGATCGGCAAGGTCCGCAGCGCGGTGAAGGTCAGCAGCGAGGACGCGCCGTCCAACATCAGTCCCACGGCGTACGGCCCGTTGCGCACCAACCGCAACAGCAGCCGCGGGTCGAGGTGCGCGGTGGCGGACAGCCGGCGCGCGCCGATCGACTGCAGGATCGCAGCGGTCGCACTGCACAGCGCGGCGATGATCGCCAGCACGAAGCCCACAGCCATGTCAGGATCCCGGAGTCGACGGCGCCGGACGCGGCCGGCGAAGGCACCTGCGCATACCCGTCTTCGCCCAGGTATCGCACCGATCGGCCAACTCCGGCAGGCGGACCATGAACGCGCCCCATCGTCCGGGCGTCCCAGGGCCCGTCGAACCGATCGCCCGGCGGGTGCTGGTCGTCTCCGCCGACATCGGCGGTGGGCACGACGCCACCGGCCGCGCGCTCGAGGAGCGGATCCACGCGATCTGGCCGGGCAGCCGGGTGGGCTGGGTGGACACCCTCGAGGTGATGGGCCCCGGGGTCGGCCGCGGGTTCCGTCGCACCTACGTGACCAATGTCGCGATGACGCCGTGGTTGTACGAATTCTTCTGGGCCTCGCTGTGGCGGCACCGGTGGTTCGCCACCGCCGCGAAGTGGTTCACCGGCGCCTGGGCCGGCCACCGGCTCGCCCCCGTGGTCGAGGAGTTCGACCCGGACCTGATCGTCTCGACCTACCCCCTGGGCAGCGCCGGCCTGGCCTGGCTGCGCCGCCGTCGTGGCCTCGGCGTGCCGATCGGCGCCTGGGTGTCGGACTTCGCCCCGCACCCGTTCTGGGTCTACCCCGACCTGGACCTGAACGTGGTGGTGCACCGGGCGGCGGTACCGGTGGCGGCTGCCGCCGCGCCGGGTGCCCCGCTGGGTGTCTGCGCGCCGCCGGTGCTCGACATGTTCCGTCCCGGCGACCGGGCGGACGCCGCCCGGCGCTGCGATCTCGACCCGGACCGGGCGGCCGTGGTGGTCGCCTGCGGCTCCTACGGCTTCGGCGCCGTGGAGGAGGCGATCCAGGCGCTGGTCGGCATCGGCGACGCGGTGCAGGTGGTGGCCGTCTGCGGTCGCAACGAGCCGCTGGCCGCCCGGCTCGCGGCGCTGGACGCCCCGCCGGGGCGGCTGCTGGTGCGGGGATGGGTCGACGACATGCCCACCCTGCTCCAGGCCGCCCGACTGCTGGTGACCAACGCCGGCGGGGCCACCGCGCTGGAGGCGCTGGCCACCGGCACACCGATCGTGATGTACCGCCCGATCGCCGCGCACGGCGCGGCGAACGCGGCGCTGATGGCCGCCGCAGGGCTCGCCGAGACGGCGCACACCCCGCAGACACTGGTCGCCGGGGTGCGCACCCGGCTCGGCCAGCCGGCCCGGCCGGTCGAGGCCCCGTCCGAGGCGTGGCTGCCCGACCTCGGGCTGCCGGCGGTCGCGCAGGCCCGGCAGTCGACGGGCACCGACCCGGGCGCCGGTCCGCCCGGACGGACCTCGGCGGCCGGCCGGCGGGGCAGCTGGCCACTGCGCGCACAGGACGCCTTCTTCCTGCACGTCCAGACACCCCACGAGGCCCAGCAGATCGGCACCGTCCTGGAGCTGGACCCCCGGCCGGACGGCCGGCAACTCACCCGCGCGGAGCTGACCGCGCTGCTGGCCCGGCGGCTGCCGGCGATCACCACGTTGCGCCGTCGCCTGGTCGACCGGGGTCGTTGGCGCCGGCCCGGCTGGGTGGTCGAACGGTCCGTCGATCCGGAAGCCCACGTCGAGGAGGTCCGCGTCCCCGCCGGGGGCGACGGGAGCGCCGAGGTCGACCGGTTCTGGTCGGAGCCGCTGCCGCTGGACCGTCCACCCTGGCGGATACTGCTGGTCGGCGACCTACCGGAGGGGCGGACCCGAGTGGCGATCAAGCTGCATCACAGCCTCGGCGACGGGTTGTCCGCGATCGCCGTGCTACAGCGACTGCTCGATTCGGACGAGCCGGCGACTCGGGCGGGGCGCCCGGCGCCGGCCGGCGCCGGGCGGACGCCCGCGCCCGTCCGGTTGGGCACCGGCGACGACCGCAGCGGACGGGCCCGGACCCGGGAGGCCGCCCGACTGCTCGGGCGGACGGTACGCGGTCTGGCCCGGCTGGCCACGCAGGGACCGACCCCGCGTACGCCGCTCAACCGGCCGCTCGACTCGCCGCGCCGGCGTCTGGTGACCGCGTCGCTGCCGGCCGCCGACGTGCTACGCGCCGCGCGCGGCTGCCGGGCCCACTCCAGCGAGCTGATGCTCGCGCTCGCCGCCGGCGCGCTGGGCGCGGCCCACCCTGCCCCAACGCCGGACCGGCTGCGGGTGATGTTCGCGGTCTCCCGCGACCCGCGCCGGCGGGCGCCCACCCAGGGCAACTGGACCGGGGCGGTCACCCTCGACCTTCCGGTGGGCCGGATTCCGCCGCAGGAACGGATCACCGCCGTACGCCGGGCTTTGCGGGCCGCGCTGAGCAGCGGCGAGGCCGAGGCGGCCGGCCTGGTGATGCGGGCGATGGGCGCGCTGCCCACGCCGGTGCACGCCGCGCTGGCCCGACGCGTCTACACCAGCCGCCGCCTCAACGTGGTCGTCTCCTACATGCCGGCGCTGTTCCATCCGCGGCTGCTCAGCGACGCGCCGATCCGGTCGGCCACCCCGGTGGTCGCCCTCGCCCAGGGCGTGCACCTCGGCGTCGGGGTGCTGCGCAACGAACGCGCCTTCGAGGTCGGCGTACTGCTCAACGAGGGGTTGGCCGACACCGGTGACGCCGTCGTCACCGCCATGGGCGCCGGCCTGGCCGAGCTGCTCGCCGAGATCGACGGCGAACGGGCCGAACGTGGTCCCGGCGACGGCACCCGGGGCGACGGCGCGACGGCCGACGCACGCGTCGAGCCGGCAGGCGTCGGCCTCGACCGTGCGGACCTCAGTGGCGGCCGGTCCGAGCGGCTGGTGCCGGGTGCCGTGCCACCCGGAGTGCCCCGATGCGCCTGACCGGCGCGGTGGCGCTGGTGACCGGCGCGTCGTCGGGAATCGGGGCGGCGGTGGTGCGACGCCTCGTCGAGGCCGGCAGCCATGTCGTCGCGGCCGGCCGGGATGCCGACCGGCTGGCCCGGGTCGCGGCGCAGACCGGCGCCACCGCGCTGGTGAGCGACCTGAGCCGGCCGGGGGCCGGACGTGAGCTGGCCGAGTGCGCGCTGGCCCGGCACGCCCGGGTCGACGTACTGGTCAACAACGCCGGCGTCGGCTGGGCCGGCCCGTTCGTCGGGATGGCGGACGCGCTCACCGACGAACTGCTCGCGGTCAACCTGCGGGCGCCGATCGAGCTGACCCGGGCGTTGCTGCCCGGCATGTGTCACCGCGGCGGCCACGTGGCCTTCGTCGGTTCGATCGCCGGCCGCTTGGGCGTGGGCAACGAGTCCGTCTACTCGGCCAGCAAGGCCGGCCTGGACGCCTTCGCGCAGAGCCTGCGGCTGGAACTCGCCGGCCGCCGGGTGGGGGTGAGCACGGTGGTGCCCGGCGTGGTGGACACCGAGTTCTTCACCCGCCGGGGCCAGCCGTACCGGCGACGCCGGCCCAGGCCGCTGGCGCCGGACCGGGTTGCCGACGCGTTGGTCGACGCGATCGCCCGCGACCGCGCCGAGGTCTACGTGCCCGGCTGGCTGCGCCTGCCGGTGGCGGTACGCGGGCTGCTGCCGGGGATGTACCGCCGGATGGCCAACCGGTTCGGCTGAGCCCGCACCCGGTCACCGCGGCGACGGCCAGGCGGCTGACCCGCCGTGTCCCGGCCGGCGGTGCCCGGCCCGGTGGACCGTCGGCTCAGGTGGTGGCCCGCGCCGCCCGCAGCGACTCGCGCAGCGAGGACATGGTGGCCAGCACCGCGGTCGGCTCGTAGCCGCAGTGCGCCATGCAGTTGGCGCAGCGCGCGTCCCGACCCCGGCCGTAGCTGTCCCAGTCGGTCTCCTCCACCAGCTCCCGGTAGCTGCCGGCGTAGCCGTCGGACATCAGGTAGCAGGGCTTCTGCCAGCCCAGCAGCGAGTACGACGGGATGGCCCACGCGGTGCACGGGAAGTCCACCTTCCCCTCGAGGAAGTCCAGGAACAGCGGCGAGTGGTTGAGTCGCCAGCGTTTGCGCCGGCCACCGCCGAACGCCTTGCGGAACAGCTCGCGGGTCTCCGTGACACCGAGGAAGTGCTCCTGGTCCGGCGCCTTCTCGTAGGCGTACGCCGGGGAGAGCATCATCTCGTCCACGCCCAGGTCGTCGTTGAGGTAGTCGAGCACCTCGATGATCGTCTGCGGGGTGTCGGTGTTGAAGAACGTGGTGTTGGTGGTGACCCGGAAGCCGCGCCGCTGGGCGTCGCGTACCGCCTCGACGGCGGCGTCGAAGACGCCGTCCTTGCACACCGAGGCGTCGTGCCGCTCCCGCAGCCCGTCGATGTGCACCGTGAAGGCGAAGTACGGCGATGGCCGGAACTTCTCGATCTTCTTGGGCAGCAGCACCGCGTTGGTGCAGAGAAAGACGAACTTCTTGCGCCGCACCAGCTCCGCGACCAGCTTGTCGATGTCCGGGTGCATGAGCGGTTCGCCACCGGCGATCGAGATCATCGGCGCGCCGCACTCCTCCACCGCGGCGAGCGCCTGCTCCACCGGCATCCGCCGCTTGAGCAGGTCGGCCGGCTGTTGGATCTTGCCGCAACCCGCGCACTTCAGGTTGCACGCGAACAGCGGCTCCAGCTCCAGCAACAGCGGGAACCGCTTCCGCCGACGTATCTTCTGTTCGGCCAGGTACCTGGCGACCCGCAGGCTCTGGCGCAACGGCATACTCACGGCTGGCGTACCTCCTTCGGCAGGGTGAAAACCACGTCCTCCACGGCAGCGGTGTGCTCGCTCACCTCCTTCGCCCCCAGCGCGGTGAGCGCGGCGACGACCTCGTCGACCAGGCCGGGCGGCGCCGAGGCGCCGGCCGTGATTCCGACCGTCGCCGCGCCGACCAGCCAGCGCAGGTCTATGTCGCTGACGCCGTCCACCAGGTGGGCCCGCGCCCCGGCCCGTTCGGCGACCTCCACCAACCGGCGCGAGTTCGAGGAGTTGGCCGAGCCGACGACCAGGACCAGGTCGGACTGTGCGGCCACGGTGGTGATGGCGCGTTGCCGGTTCGTGGTGGCGTAACAGATGTCGTCCGACCCGGGCCCGGCCAGCGCCGGGAAGCGCCGGCGCAGGGTGTCCAGGATGCCGTCCGCCTCGTCTGCGGCGAGGGTGGTCTGGACCAGGTACGACACCCGGGCCGGGTCGTCCACCTGCACCGTCTCGGCAGCGGCCGGGTCGGGCACCAGCCGGATCCGCTCGGGCGCCTCCCCCAGCGTGCCGTCGGTCTCCTCGTGACCCGGATGCCCGATCAGCAGCACCGTGTCACCCCGGCCGGCGAACCGGCGCGCCTCGGCGTGCACCTTGGTCACCAGCGGGCAGGTGGCGTCGATGACCGGCAGTCGCCGCTCGGCCGCCTCCGCGCGTACCGCGGGCGCCACGCCGTGGGCGGAGAAGACGGTCAGCGCTCCGTCCGGCACCTCGTCGAGTTCCTCCACGAAGACCGCGCCCTGGGCGCGCAGGTCGGCCACCACCCGGGCGTTGTGCACGATCTGTTTGCGGACGTAGACCGGTGGGCCGTGCCGGCGCAACGCCTGCTCCACCACCGCGATCGCCCGTTCCACCCCGGCGCAGAAGGAGCGGGGCGAGGCCAGCAGCACCTGCCGCAGGCTGCCGGTCGCCGCGGCCCACTCGGTGAGCGCCTCCGCCACCACCGGCAGCACCCGCAGCGCGCTGCGAACCCGGCTGAGGGTGGCCGGTCGGTACAGCGACCCGGTCGCGGTGTCGGCGACCACCCGGACGCAGGCGGTCGGCCGGTCCGCGCAGCCGGCCAGCAACCAGGCCGACTCCTGGTCGGCGACGAGCGCGCCGGCCCCGGCCAGCCGGGCCCGGGCCGCGCCGTCGACCAGCCGGTCGGTGCTGACCACCGGGCCGACGTGCACCCGCAGTCCGCGGCGGCGCAGCGCGGCGGCGAGCAGGTCGGCGTCGGGCATCGTCAGCTCGCCCGCCGGGGCGTCGGTGGCCAGCGGGTCGGCGCGTACCGTGCTGGCCACCACCACGTCGCCGGTGGCCAGGCCGGGAGCGAGTCCACCGCCGACGCCGGCGACGGCGACCGGGGCGGTGCCGCCCGGGCGGCGGGCGGCGGTCGAGCGGGCGCGGCGCGGCCCGACGCCGGTACGGCACAGCGTCAGCCGGCCGTACGGGTCGAGGTCGCCCAGCCCACGGCGCAGCGCCGCTGCCTCCGGCCGCATGGGCGCGTACAGCGTCCAGGCGGGAGCGTCCGGGAAGGCGGGCCGGATCACGCGGTCACCGTGGCCTCTAGGCCACCGGCGGTCGCCGCCAGGCCGCCGGTCGTGGCCTCCAGGCCGCCGGCCCGCGCGTCGAGGATCCGGCCGAGCGCGCTGATCGGGAAGACCAGCCGGTACAGCCCGTAGTTGATGTAGAAGTCGCCGGGGAAGCCGGTACCGGTGAACTGCGGCTCGTCCCACCCGCCGTCCGGCCGCTGGGTGCCGACCAGCCAGCGCACCGCCCGGCCGGCCGGCTCGCCCGTGCCGTGCCCGGCCGCGTGCAGGGCGAGCAGCGCCCAGGCGGTCTGCGACGCCGTGGACTCACCCCGGCCGATCCAGGCCGGGTCGCGGTAGGAGCGCAGGTCCTCGCCCCAACCGCCGTCGTCGTTCTGGTGCGCCAGCAGCCAGTCCACGGCCCGGCTGATCGCCGGGTGGTCGCGCCGGACGCCGGCCGCCACCAGGGCCGGGACCGCGGCGCCGGTGCCGTAGACGTGGTTGGCGCCCCACCGGCCGAACCAGGAGCCGTCCGGTTCCTGGGCGCGCAGCAGCCAGTGCACGCCGCGGCGCACCGGCACGGTTCCGGTGAAGTTCTCCGCCGCCAACGCCTCGACGATGTGCGCGGTCACGTCGGCGCTGGGCGGGTCGATGACCTCACCGAAGTCGCAGAACGGCAGGTCGCCGAGGATCGCCCGGGTGTTGTCGGCGTCGAACGCGGCCCAGCCGCCGTCGCGGCACTGCATGCCGAGCAGCCAGCGGCTGGCGCGCAGCACCGCCCCCTCGGCCGGTACGCCGGTCCGCCGCAACGCCATGATCACCTCGGCGGTGTCGTCGGTGTCGGCGTACCCGTCGTTGTCGAACTCGAAGGCCCAGCCGCCCACCGGGGTCTTCGGCCGGCGTACCGCCCAGTCGCCGCGGACCCGGATCTCCTCGTCGAGCAGCCATCGGCCGGCCCGGTCCAGCGCGGGATGCCCGGCCGGCAGCCCGGCGTCGGAGAGCGCGATGACGGCGAGCGCGGTGTCCCAGACCGGGGACTGGCACGCCTCCAGCCGGCGGACCGGGCCGTCCGGAGTCTCCTCCCGCACGGTGAACCGCTCCAGCCCGGCCAGGCCGGCGCGCAGCACCGGATGATCCAGCGGGTAGCCGAGCAGGTGCAACGCCATCAGCGAGTAGACCCAGGGCGGCTGGATCCCGCCCCAGGACCCGTCGGCCTCCTGGCGGGCCACGATCCACTCGGCGGCCCGGCGCAGGGCGTGCCGGCGTACCGGCCCGCGGGCGACCCGCTCGTAGGAGCTGGCCAGCCGGTCGAAGCGGTACAGCACGCCGGAGCGGGTGCGCAACCGGGGCCGCCGCGACGGCGGCGTGGCGGTACGCAGCTCGTCGACGGTGAAGCCGAGCGGACGCACCGGACGCAGCGCCCGGACGATGGAGAGCGGCACGATGGTCTGCCGGGCCCAGCAGGCGAAGTCGTAGACGTTGAACGGCACCCAGGAGGGCAGCAGCACCAGTTCGGGCGGCACGGCGGGCAGTTGGGACCACGGCCAGTGGCCGAAGAGGGCCAACCAGAAGCGGGTGAACACCCGGCTGGCCGCCAGCCCGCCGCGCGCGCGGACGAAGGCCGCGGCCCTCGCCATGTGCGGCGTCTCCAACTCGTCGCCGGCCAGCCGCAGCGCGAGGTACGCCTCGATGGTGGTGGAGAGGTCACCGGGGCCACCGTGGAACGTCGCCCAGGATCCGTCCGGACGCTGCTGGGAACGGATCCAGCGGGCCGTCTCGGCGGTCTGCTCGGCCGTCCGGATGCCGAGGAACTGCCGCAGCAGCAGGTCCTCGGCGTCCATGGTGACGTTGGTGGCCAGCTCACCCTTCCACCAGCCCGCGTCCTCCTGCAGGCCGAGCAGGTGGTCACGGGCCCGGCGCAGCGCGTCCCGCGCCGCGCCCGGGTCCGGCGGGTCGGCGGCCCGGTCCACGCCGACGGACGTCGTGGTCTTCGGGGAGAGCAGCTCGGTCATCAGTGATCCCGCCCGGGAATGAAGTCGGCCACGTCGGCGAGTCCGGCGCGCACGTCGTCCGGCAGGTCCAGCGCCTCCAGCTCGGCCCGGGCCAGCTCGGTCTCCTGCCACGCCCGCTGCTGCGTCCACTCGCGGGCCCCGCTCGCCTCGACGAGTCCGCTCGCCCGGGCCACGTCCTCGTCCGTCAGCGCCGCCGGCGAGCGGTACAGCTCGGCCAGGGCCTCGCCGGCGGCGTCGCCGCCGGTGAGCGCCCGGACGACCGGGATGCTGCGCTTGCGCGCGCGCAGGTCCGACCCGACGGGCTTGCCGGTGCGCCGCGGGTCGCCCCAGATGCCGAGCACGTCGTCGACGAGCTGGAAGGCCAGCCCCAGGTGGTGGCCGAACCGGGACAGCCCGTCGACCAGCCCGGGTGGGCCGCCGCAGACCAGCGCCCCGAGCGCGCACGAGCCGGAGAGCAGGGCCGCGGTCTTGTTGCCGACCATGGTCAGGCACTCTTCGAGGGTCACGTCGTCGCGCTTCTCGAAGCTGAGGTCGGCCATCTGCCCGGCGATCAGGGCCCGCACGTCCTGGGCAAGCCGCAACGCCGCCGGGTTGCCGCCGGGCACCTCGACGAGCGCCTCGTAGGCGAGTCCGATGAGGGCGTCGCCGGCGAGGATCGCCGGGCCGACACCGAAGACCGTCCACGCGGTCGGCCGGTGCCGGCGTTCGGTGTCGCCGTCCATCACGTCGTCGTGCAGCAGCGAGAAGGTGTGCGCGAGCTCCACCGCGACGGCCGCCGGCACGCCCGCGTCGGGCTCGGCGCCCGTGGCCCGGGCCGACAGCAGCGCCAGCGCCGGCCGAAGGCCCTTGCCCTGGCTGGCGGCCGGCGAACCGTCGGCGTCGCAGTAGCCGAGCTGGTAGGCGGCGACCAGCCGATTGCCCGGGTCGAGACGGTCCAGCAGGGCCCGGATGGCCGGCTCGACATAGGTCTGGATCTGGTCGCTACCGCGGCTGCGTACAACGGTCATCGTGCGGCCTCCGTGTGGTGTCGAGGCCGGGACACGAGCTGCCGGGCGAGGATGTCGGCGGCCTCCTGGCCGCTGCGCACCGCGCCCTCCATCGTGTCCGGCCATCCGGTGTCGGTCCATGCGCCGGCCAGTACCAGCCCGGGCAGCCCGGTGGTCGCAGCCGGCCGGTACGCCCGGGTGCCGGGGTTCTGCCGGAAGGTGGCCCGCGGCTCCCGGCTGACGAACGCTTCCCGTACCGGGGTGGTCCGGGCGGCGGGGAAGAGCTCGGCCAGCGCCTGGCGCTGCGTCTGGACCAGCTCGGCGGCCGGCCGGTCGATCTCGGCATCGGCCGCGGACAGCGACACCACCAGGTGCTGCTCGTCGCCGGCGTCCGGGGCCGACCGGTCGAAGATCCACTGTGCCGGGGACTCGACCGCGGCGGCCATCACCAACCGGGTGACCCGGTGGGCGTAGCGCAGGTGCACGTTGACGATCGGGGACGCGCCCAGCCGGTGCCACTCGCCGGCGTCGGGGGCGGCGGCCGGCGGGACCAGCGCGGCGGCCACCTGGTGCGGCACCGCCAGCACGACACCCTCGGCGGCGAGTTCAGCACCGTCCACCCCGATCCGGAAGCCGGCCGGTTCCGGGTGGATCCACCGGACCCGGGCCCGGGTGCGCACCCGGGCGCCGAGCTGGTCCAGCACCCGCCGGGCGGCCACCGCGTGCAGGTCGACCAGGGGAACCACCGGGCGCCCGATGTCGCCGGCGTCGGCGGCCTCGAGCAACCCGGTGCGGAACACCCGGGCGGCCAGCGCCAGCGATGCCTGCCCGCAGGGCACGTTCAACGCCGCCACGGTGATCAGATCCCAGAGCCGACGCACGGCGCGGTCGCTCTGGCCGTGCGCGGCGAGCCAGTCGCCGAAGCTGTGCCGGTCGGTGTCCGGCAGGTCCGGGTCGACCTGGCGCAGCGCCGCGCAGGCGCGTACGGCGGCGAGCCGCTGCGCCGGGCTGAGCAGCCGGTAGCCGGCCAGCGCCGGCAACAGGTGAGCCGGGGCGGGCAGCCGGCGGCGGGTCAACCACTGCGGCGCCCGGCCGGGAAGCAGCACCGGCACCGCGAAGCGCGGTTGCACGACGGCGCCCGCGGTGGTGCCGAGCCGGTCCAGCAGACCGCGGTAGGCGCGGTAGCAGCGCAGGAAGACGTGCTGACCGGTGTCCACGGTGAGCCCGTCGCGGCGGAACGAGTAGGTGGCCCCGCCCAGCTCGGGGCGGCTCTCCAGCAGCGTCACCGGCAGGCCGAACTCGGCGAGGCGGATCGCCGCGGCGATGCCGGCGAGACCGCCGCCGATGACGACCACCCCACCGTCCGGCGGCGTCTGAGTCGACGCGCTCATCGGGTACGCCCGACGAGCGCCCGGGCGGCAACCCAGGCCTTCTCCCGCCCGGGCAGCGACACCCGGCCGTGGGTGACAGCCAGCGGGTCGGCCGCGATACGGGCGAGCAGCCGGCGGTAGATGCCGGCCATCGCGGCGGTGCAGGCGGCGCTGCGCCGGTCGAGCAGCGGCAGCAGCCGCAGCCCGGTGTCGTACCAGCGGGCCGCCCGGGCGGCCTCGAAGCGGACCAGGTCGATCAGTCGCCGGGGCGGATCGGTGAACCCGGCGGCGCCCAACTCCAGCGTGCAACCGAACCGCGCCAGGTCCTCGGCCGGCAGGTAGATCCGCCCGTCGGCGCGGTCCTCGACCAGGTCGCGCAGGATGTTGGTCAGTTGCAGCGCCACGCCGAGCGCGTCGGCCAGCGGGGCCGCCGGTCCCGGCTCGGCGGTGCCGAACACGCCGAGGGAGAGCCGGCCGATGGACCCGGCCACGCAGCGGCAGTACCAGTGCAGGTCGTCGAAGGTGTCGTAGCGGCGGCCGGTGACGTCGGCGGCGCAGCCGTCGATGAGTTCGTCGAAGGCGGCCAGCGGGATCGGCATCCGGGTCGCGGCGTGGCCGAGCGCGGTGAGCACCGGGTCGTCGCCGCCGTCGGCCGGCAGCCGGTGCAGTGCCGCCCGGGTCTGCGCCAGCCGGTCCAGCTTCTCCTCCGACGGCAGCTGGCCGTCGCCGATGTCGTCGATGCGCCGGGCGGTGGCGTAGATGGCCGAGAGGGCGCGGCGCTTGGCCCCCGGCAGCAGCCGGATGCCGTACGCGAAGTTGGCGGCCTGGCTGCGGGTGATGTCCTCGCAGCGTCGGTAGGCCGCCTCGACGCCGACGGTCGCGGTCATCCGGCGCTCCGCACGGTGGCGCTGGCCCAGCGGCGCAGTACCCGCCGGCGCCGGGGGCGCACGGCGGTCCGCAGCGGGTCGTGGTCGGCCGCCGCCAGCGCGTCCAGGGTCGCCCGGCCGCCGGCCAGGTAGCCGCTGACCGCGACCCGGGCCCAGCCGCGCAGCGCCGAGACCAGCGGAGCGCCGGCGTCGAGCCAGGCGCCGGCCCGTTCCGCCTCGAAGGCGATCAGCTCCCGCAGCGGCCGGGTCGCGGCGGGACGGCTCAGGTCGCCCTCGTCGACCCCGAACCGGTCCAGGTCCTCCGCCGGCAGGTAGATCCGCCCGCGCCGGTGGTCCTCGGCCACGTCCTGGAGATGCTCGATGAGTTGCAACGCGGTGCAGACCCGGTCGGAGAGTTTCCCCTGCGTCGGTCCGGCCTGCCCGAAGACGTGCAGCACCAGCTCACCGACGGGGTTGGCGGAGAGGGTGCAGTACTCGACCAGCTGCGCGAAGGTCGGGTAGCGGGTGACCCGCTGGTCGACCCGGTTGGCCTCGACGAGGCGGACCAGCGCGTCGAGCGGCAGCCCACACTCGGCGACGGTGGGCGCGAGCGCGCGTACCACCGGGTGGCTCGCCGTCCGGCCGGCGTACAGCGCGCGCAGGTCGGCCTCGACCCGGTCCAGCTCGGCGATCCGGTCGACGCCGGGAGCCAGGGGTTCGTCGCCGACGTCGTCGACGTACCGCGCGTACCCGTAGACGGCGATGAGGTGGCGGCGGTACCGGCCGGGCAGCACCCGCAGCGCGACGGGGAAGTTCTCCTCCGCCCGGGCCTGGGCGAGCCGGTGCACCGCGGGGACAACGGTCTGTTGACTCATCCCAGGTTCCCTTCCTCTCGGGCGCGGGGTCGACGGTCGTGGTTCATCCGGGCAGCGGACTCAACGGCTTCTGCGCCCGGTTCCGGTTCCGCACCCGCGCGTCCAGGTCGGCGGGGAGGGTGGACACCTGGTGCAGGACCGCGGCGCAGATGCCGGGCGGGTCCAGCCCGTGCTCGGCGAGCAGACCGGCCCGCTCGCCGTGGGTGATGAACGACGTCGGCAGGCCCAGCACCCGCACCGGGGTGCCGACGCTCTCGTCGGCGAGCGCCTGGGCGAGGGCGGAGCCGATCCCCCCGTCGCGGATGCCGTCCTCGACGGTGACCACCAGGGCGTGCTCGGCGGCCAGACCGGCCAGCGCCGGGTTGATCGGCCGGACCCAGCGGGGGTCCACGACGGTGCACTCCACACCGGCCTCGGCCAGCAGGTCGGCCGCGCGCAGCGCGGGTGCCGCCATCGCGCCCACGGCGACCAGCAGCACCGGCGCGGCCGTCGCGGTACGCAGCACGTCCACCCCGCCGGTCCGGTAGAGCGCCGGGATCTCCTCGCCCACCCGGGCCTTCGGGAACCGCAGCGCGGTGGGGCCGCCCTGCTCGGCGACCGCCTCGCGCAGCTCCTCGCGCAGCGTCGCCTCGTCGCGTGGCGCGGCCACCCGCAGGCCCGGCACCGCACCGAGCAGCGACAGGTCCCACATGCCGTGGTGGCTGGGCCCGTCGGGGCCGGTGATGCCCGCGCGGTCGAGCACCAGGGTGACCGGGAGCCGGTGCAGGGCCACGTCGAGCAGCACCTGGTCCACCGCCCGGTTGAGGAAGGTGGCGTAGACCGCGACCACCGGGTGCTTCCCGCCGAAGGCGAGCCCCGCCGCCGAGGTGACGGCGTGCTGCTCGGCGATGCCCACGTCGACGGTCCGGTGGGGGTAACGCGCGCCGAAGCCGGTGAGACCGGTCGGGCCGAGCATCGCCGCGGAGACCGCGACCAGGTCGGGCCGGTCCTCCCCGATGGCGACCAGTTCGTCGGAGAAGGCGTCGGTCCAGGTCCGCCCCGGCGCGGTGGCCGGCAGCCCGGTGCCCGGGTCGACCACGCCGACGGCGTGCAGCCGATCGGCCTCGTCGGCCTCGCTGGGCGCGTGCCCGTACCCCTTGCGGGTGACGCAGTGCACCACGACCGACCGGTCGGCGGCGTGGGCGGTGCGCAGCGCCGCCTCGACCTGGTCGACGTCGTGGCCGTCGACCGGGCCCAGGTAGGTGAGGCCCAGCGCCTCGAAGATGCTCGTCCGGCAGGCCGGCTCCGCCGCTGTTCCGGCTCCGGCCCGCAGGCCGGTGAGGTGCGTGGCCAGGCCACCGACGGTCGGGGCGTACGAGCGCCCGTTGTCGTTGAGCACGATCACCACCCGCCCCGGTGAGGTCGCCAGGTTGTTCAGCGCCTCCCAGGCGAGCCCGCCGGTGAGCGCGCCGTCGCCGATGACCGCCACCACCGCCCGGCGCACCCCGTCGAGCGCGTACGCCCGGGACAGCCCGTCGGCGTAGGAGAGCGCGGTCGAGGCGTGCGAGTTCTCCACCAGGTCGTGTGCCGACTCGGCCCGCCGCGGGTATCCGGAGAGGCCGCTGCGCCCGCGCAGCGCGGCGAAGCCCTGCTGACGGCCGGTGAGCAGCTTGTGCACGTACGCCTGGTGGCCGGTGTCGAAGATGATCCGGTCGTCCGGAGAGCGGAACACCCGGTGCAGCGCCAGGGTCAGTTCGACCACGCCGAGGTTGGGCCCGAGGTGTCCGCCCCGCCGGCAGACCGTCTCCACCAGGAACGCCCGGATCTCGTTCGCGAGCAGCCGGAGCTGGTCGCCGGTGAGCCGGTTGAGGTCTGCGGGCTGGTTGACATCGTCAAGCAGGGACATCATCTCTCCGTCCGGGCACACGCAACTCCACGGCGACAACCGGGTGGATCGCCGACCGGCGGGGCGGCCGCCGGCGTGGGTCGTGCTGCGACGCTCGTCCACCGCACGCTGCGGGTGCGGTGGCCCGCGCCGCGAGTGCTACGGGTAGGGCCGGGGACAACGGGCCGCTTGGAACCTGCGCAAAATCACCTTAACCCTACTGATCACTCCTACCGCCTGAAATCGGTTCGAATACCTCGACCAGGACCGCGGCGAGAGCAGACCGAACAGGGGCGGAGCGAAGGGCCGGCGGGGGCTCGGCCCGGTCAGTGTTCGAGGGCTCGGGTGACCACGGTGACGTCCTCGCCGCCGAGGCCGCGCTCCATCGCCCGCTGCCACTGCGCGGCCAGGCTGTGGGCCACGGCGAACCGGTCGGCTTCGACCTCGCGCAAGGCGAGGTTCACGTCCTTGAGGGCAAGGCTGAGCGGGTACTGCGCCGAGTAGTCGTCCCGGCCGATGCGCTCCAGCTTCTCCGCCGCCCACGCGCCGACCAGGGGGCTGCCCTGGAAGGCGCCGAGTACCGCCGCGTGGTCCAGCCCGAGCGCCTGACCGAGCGCGATCGATTCGGCGAGCCCCTCGGCGAGGAACGCGAGCAGCAGGTTGTTGGCCAGTTTGACCCGGGAGCCGGCGCCGGTCGGCCCGACCCACACGGTGCGCTGGCCGACCGCGTCGAAGACCGGCGCGACGCGCTCCCGGACCTCCGCCGGGCCGGACGCGAGGACGACCAGTTTCCCCTGCTCCGCCGGGCCCCGGCTGCCCGCCACCGGGGCGTCCACCAGGACGACGCCGGGTCGCTGCTCGGCGACGAGCCGGGCGAGGTGTTCGGTGCCGGTGACCCCGATGGTGCTCATCTGGGCCCAGATCGCGCCGTCCGGCAACGCGGACAGCATGCCCTGCCCGTCGGCGATCGCCAGCACGGCGTCCGCGTCGGTCACCATCGTGATCACCACGTCCGCGCGGCGGACCGCATCGGCCGGGCTGTCGGCCACCTCCGCGCCCTGCTCGCCAAGGCGACGGGCCGGCTCCGGTCGGCGGTTCCAGACGGTCGTGGGCAGACCGGCCCGCAGGATGTTTGCCGCCATCGGCTGCCCCATCCCGCCGAGCCCGAGCACCGCCACCCGCTGCGTTCCCGCCATCCGTACCACCCCTCGTCTCCGGCAGCGTAAGGTGCGCACCGGCCGCCGGTGGCGGGAACGACCAGGTGGTACGCCTTCGTACCCGCGCTCATGCGCCGAATGGTCGTCCCGTCCCAGCCTCCGCGGCATGGCCGCCACCCCCGCTCGCCGCCGTCGCTCATTCCGGCTGTTCCAGGTCGCGGGGACGCTGCCGGTCGCGGTGCTGTCGGCGAGCCCCACGGCGGGGCGCGCCCGCCGGTAGGGGTCGGGCACCCGGCGGCGGACCACAGGGAAGCCCAGTGACGCGTCCTCCCCACCGGCGACGCTCTGGCCCGGCTCAGGCAGTCGTGACCGCCGACCGACCGGTCGGGGAGTTGCGCCCATCCCGGACCCCGGCTGGAGAACGCCGCCGCGCCGCCCTCGGACAGTTGCCGGGCCCCCCTAGAATCGACGCGGATCGCTCGCGGCTGCGGGGCCCGGGTGGCTACCGCGAAGGGCGGTGCGGACATGAGGCCGGAGCAGCGGGAGGCGTTGTTCGAGCAGGCACGCGAGCGATCGATGCGGCAGCAGTCCTGGGCGGAGGCCGACCGGCTGTGGGCCGAGGTGATCGACGCCTATCGGCGGGCCGTGCACGCCTCCGGGCCGGTCGACCGCCGCGACCAGCAGCAGTTGGCCCGGGCGCTGTGGCGCCGCGGGATGCTGTCGTCGGCGCGGGGCCGTCCCGCCGAGGGTGTGGCGCTCGGTCGCGAAGCGGTTGGCATCTTCGAGCAGGTCAACGACACGGCGGTGGCGGAGGACCGGAACGCGACCGGTCCGCGCCGGGACGGCGCCCTGGCCGAGCTGATCACGGCCATGGTGGACCTGGCGGAGGCCGCCTTCGCTGCCGGCGAGCCGGCCACCCGCGTCGAGTTGTTGGAGCAGGCGCTCGCGACCGGGCTGCGGACGGCCGGGCCACCGCCGGGTGCCGGACCGAAGACCCGGGAGGCCATGGGCACGGCCTACCACAACCAGGCGACCGCGCTGCTGCACCGCGCGCTCACCGCCCCCTCACCGGCCGCCGACGCACGGGAGGCGGCCATGGCGGCCTCCCGGGCGAGCGAGCTGCGCCAGAACCTCGCCGATCCCGGCCGGCCGCTCAGCCTCTGGGAGCTGGCGAACACCTACGCGGTCTACGCGCAGTGCCTCGCGCTGATCCACGATTTCGACCGGGCCCGGATGGTGCTGCAGCTGGGCAACGGGCTGGCCGGCTTCCTGGGGCCGGCCGGCGCGGAGATCGTGGCCAAGCTGCGGGCGGCGGCCGGGATGCTGGAGCGGGAACAGGCCTCGACCGCCGGCGCCGGTGAACGGCGTCGCTGGGGATGGCGGCGCTGAGCCGGTCGGCCGGGCCGCGCTGACCGGCATGCACAGATCGCGTGGATGAGCCCTCCACTGAGGATAAAGTCGGGGCTCATGCGGACGAAGCAGGAGCTGAGCGCGGCCATCCGCCAGGACCGTCGTGCGGTCCTGGTCGTCAATGCCCACTCCCGCTGGGGACGCCACCTCTACGAGCGGGCCTGTGAGCTGCTGGCGGCGGCGGGCTTCGACCTGCTCGCCCGGTATCCGGTCGAGCAGCCCGGTCAGCTCGAGCGCACCCTCGATGCGGCGGCCGACCTCGCACCGGACCTGCTGATCGCCGGCGGCGGCGACGGCACGCTCAGCGCGGCGGCGCGCCTGCTCGCCCACCGCGACATCGCGCTGGGCCTGCTGCCGTTGGGCACCACCAACAACTTCGCCCGCACGGTCGGCATCCCGCTGCATCTCGACCAGGCCGTCGAGGTCCTCACCGACGGCAAGGTGGTCGACGTCGATCTCGGCCTCGCCGGCGACATCCCGTTCACCAACCACGTCGGCGTCGGCCTCTCCGCCACCATCATGCTCCGGACTCCGCCGCGGCTGAAGCGCCTCACCGGGCGGGTGGCGTATCCGCTCACCGCGCTGGCCCTGCTGGCCCGGCAACGCCCGCTGCGCGTCACGATCCGCGCCGCCGGGTCGGAGCACGCCTTCGTCACCCACCAGCTCTACGTTGCCAACGGCGGGTTCCACGCCGGGCGGCCGATCACCGCCGACGCCGACGCGGACGACCGGCTGCTGGTCGCGTACGCCGTCGGCGGTCCGACCCGCGGCGGCCTGCTCCGCGACACCCTCCGCAACGCCACCACCGGGCACCGCCGCACGTTGCACGAGGAGCCGTTCCTGGCCGTGGACGAGTTGTGGCTGGAGACCGACCAACCCGCTCGCGTCGAGGTCGACGGCGAGCTGCGCGGCCGGACGCCGATCCGGGTCGGCCTGGCCGCGAACGCGCTGCGCGTGATGGCTCCCTCCGACACTCGGGACCGCTGACCCGGCTCCTTCGTCAGCGCGGCGCGGCTCGCGACGACCGGCCGCGGCTTTGGACTTGCCGGTCCAATTTTGTCGCGTCAGGGTGGTGGACCAGGCGGTCCGGTCCCGGGCCGCAGGAACCGTCTGACGAGCATGCGGAGTTGTCTGGTCATGAACGACTACTACCTGCTGGGCCGGTCCGGGCTGCGGGTCAGCCGACTGGCCCTGGGCACCATGAACTTCGGCACCGGTGGTTTCCACGCCGCGTACGGCAAGACGGAGGCCGCCGCGGAGCCGATCTTCCGCCGCTACGTGGAGGCCGGGGGGAACTTCATCGACACCGCGGATTTCTACACCGCCGGGGAGAGCGAGCAGATCCTCGGTCGGTTGATCGCTTCGGCGGGGCTGCGGGACCGGCTGGTGTTGACGAGCAAGTTCACCAACACCGTGGACCCGACGGATCCGAATGCCGGCGGCAACGGCCGTAAGCACATGATCCGGGCGGTGGAGGCGTCGCTGCGGCGGCTCGGCACCGACTATCTCGATCTGTACCTGCTGCACACGTGGGACCGGATCACGCCGGTGGAGGAGGTGGTGCGCACGTTCGACGATCTGGTGCGGGCGGGGAAGATCCGCTACGCCGGGTTGTCGGACGTGCCGGCCTGGTACGCGGCACGGGCGCAGAGCCTGGCCGAGGCGCACGCGATGGCACCCATGATCAGCCTGCAGTTGCCGTACTCGCTCATCAACCGCGCTATCGAGGCGGAGTACGCGCCGATGGCGCAGTCGTTGGGAATCGGACTGACCGCGTGGAGCCCGATCGGCGGTGGGCTGCTCAGCGGCAAGTACCGGCGGACCGGCGACGGTGTGGCCGGTGAGGGACGCCTCGGTTCCGGCGGCGGGCAGCCGGTCAGCGACCGCGACTGGCAGGTGATCGACGCGCTGCAGGGCGTGGCGGACGAGCTGGGCCGCAGCATGGCGCAGGTGGCGATCAACTGGGTGGCCAGCCAACCGGGCGTCGGCTCGGTGATCATCGGGGCGAGCAGCGCCGAGCAGGTCGACGGCAACATGGCCGCGCTCGACTTCGAGATCCCGGCGCAGGCGCGCCGGCGACTGGAGGAGGCGAGCGCGCCCGCGCTGAGCGCGCCGTACGTGATGTTCACCCCGGCCTACCAGTCCTGGATCGTCAGCCCGGGACTGGGCATCGGCGACAAGCCTGCCGGCTACGCGCCACCGGTGTTCAACGGCGCGGCCCAGCCGGTCGACTGAACCGATCGGGCCGGCGGTCGGCCGGGCGCCCCGACGATCGACGCGGGCCGGGCGGAGTCGGAGACTCCGCCCGGCAGGGTGACCGTGCCGGCGATGCGGATCCCGCCGCCGTCGTGGCTGAACCGTGCGCCGACCCCGTCGGCGCAGCTTCACGATGGAGGTGTCGCACGTGGACACCCCGACCGGCGAGTGCACACCGCTGCCCGCGTACTGACGGCAGCGCCCGCGGGTCGGTGACGGCCCACCGGCGCGGCACCGGCTGCGGCGGGCGGCCCGGGAACGGACCTGGTGCGACCGGCCCGGGGCCCGGGTCACGCGGGGTCGGCGCGGCCGATCCGCCAGTAGCCCATGAACGCCACCGCACGCCGGTCCAGCCCCCGCTCCCCCACCAGGTGGCGGCGCAGCGACCGGATCACCCCTGCCTCCCCGGCGAGCCACGCGTAGAGCGGCGCCGCGGGCGCCGGATCGGGCACCTCCCAGAGGATCTCGGTGTCCACGTCGATGTCGGCGACCGACGCGACGGCCAGCGGGTCCGGCGCGGCCAGCAGCTCCCCCGCCGCCGCGGCGACGGCCGGAACGAGCTCGCTGCCGTGCGCGCCGACGCCCCGGGACAGCCAGGTCACGGCGACGCCGGGCGGCGCCGTCAGCGGCAGCGCGTCCGCCGCGTCCGGCACCTCCAGCAGCACCCGGCCGCGCGCGTCGAGCGGCAGGCGTTCCAGGATGGCGGCGATCGCCGGTACCGCGGTCTCGTCCCCGGCCAGCAGCAGCTGCCCGGTCGAGGGCGGCCGGAACTCGACGCCGCCGTGGTCGCCGTCGTAGCCGGCGTCGGGGCCGAGGATAGCGATCTCGTCGCCGGGCCGGACCCGACGGGCCCAGCGGGTGGCCGGGCCGCTGTCGCCGTGCACGACCAGGTCGACGTCGACCTCGGCCGCGTGCGGTCGCACGGCGCGAACCGTGTAGGTACGGATCGGGTTGCGCTCCGGCTCCGGCAGGGCCCGCCACTGGGCGTACCAGTCGGGCCCGTCCGGCAGGCGCACCCCGTGCCGCCCGGGCAGCGGAAGCGCGAGTTTGATCCGCTGGTCGTAGCCGTTGTCGGCGAAGCGGTCCAGGTCCGGCCCGGTGAAGGTGACCCGGACGAAGGACGGGCTGAGCTGGCGTACCGCCCGGACCTCGACGGCGAACACGCGCCAGGGTGCGATGGGCAGGGTCTCGGTCATGGTGCCTCTCTTGGTCGACGCGGCGCTACCGAAGATGGGCTCGCCGCGGCGCGGGAGCGCCACAGCAGCCAGACGAAGTAGGGGGTGCCGATCAGTGCGGTGACCAGTCCGGCGGGGACCTGCGCGGGGGCGATCACGGTACGGCCGAGCGTGTCGGCGATGCTGACCAGCGCCGCGCCGAGCAGCGCGGCGACCGGCAGCACCCGGGTGTGCCGGCCGCCGACGAGCGCCCGGGCCATGTGCGGCGCGACCAGGCCGACGAAGCCGATCACGCCGACGGCGGAGACCGCGGTGGAGGTGAGCAGCGCCGCGGCCCCGAGGGCGACCAGCCGGGTGCGTTCCAGCCGGACGCCGAGCACCCGTGGAGTGTCGTCGTCGAGGGCGAGCAGGTCGAGCTCCCGCCGGGCCGCGACCACCGCGGGGGTGAGCACCAGCAGGGCGATCGCCACCGGCAGCACCTGGGTGGCGGTACGGCCGTAGGTGGAGCCGGAGAGCCAGGTGAGCGCCTTGCCGGTGTTCCACGGGTCGAAGGCGACGATCAGGAACGTGATGACGGCCATGCCGCCCTGCCAGGTGCCGAAGCCGATCAGGACCAGCCGGTCGGAGCTGAGCCCACCGCGCCAGGCAGCGCCGTAGACGAGCGCGAAGGCGAGGATCGCGCCGAGCCCGGCGACACCGGAGACGCCCACACGCCGGCCAGCGGGACGAAGGTGAGCAGGGAGACCGCGCCCAGGCCGGCGCCGGCGGTGATGCCCAGGATGCCCGGCTCGGCGAGCGGGTTGCGGCAGACCGCCTGCACGGTGGTGCCGGCGACCGCGAGCGCCGCGCCGGCCAGCACCGCCGCCGCGACCCGCGGCCACCGCTGGTCCAGCACGAAGGTGTACGCCGGCCCGGTACTTCCGCTCAGCCAGTTGACGATGTCGCCGAACAGCACCCAGGTGTCGCCGGCGAGCATGCCGACGAGCACCGCCGAGACGGTGAGCACGGCGGCCGCGGCCACCACGGTGCGGTGGAACGTCGAGGAGCGGACCGCCGCGTGTCCGCCCGGCGGGCGGCGGGTGGGGCCGGCGTCCCGGTGCCGCCGGGCGAGCCAGATCAGGACGGCCGCGCCGAGCAGGGTGGTGACCACGCCGGTGGGGATGTCGACACCGGCCTGCCCGCCCATGACCGCGCGCAGCAGCACATCGGAGCCGAGGACGACGAGCACCCCGGCGATACCGGAGAGCGGCAGCAGGATGCGGTGCCGGTGCACGCCGGGGACCACGGGGGCGAGCAGCCGTACGATCACCGGCGCGCAGAGTCCGACGAAGCCGACCGGGCCGGTGAGGGTGACCGCGGCGGCGGAGAGCAGCACGGCCAGCAGGGTCACGATCAGCCGGGTGCGCCGCACGTCGAGGCCGAGCACGGTCGCGGTGTCGTCGCCGAGGGCGAGGATGTCCAGCCGCTGCCCGAGCAGCAGCAACGCCACCACCGCGACGCCGATCACCGGGGCGAGCTGGGTGAGCGCGGTCAGGTCGCTCTGCACGAGCGAGCCGTTGCCCCAGGCGAAGAGGCCGATGGTGGCCTGCTCGAACAGCAGCAGGAGCAGGGTGGTGACCGAGCCGAGCGCCAGGGCGGTGGCCGAGCCGGCGAGGATGAGCCGGGTGGTGCTGGCCTGACCGCCACCGGACATGGCCAGCACCAGCGCCGCCGCCGCGAGGCCGCCGCCGAGGGCGAGGCCGCCGGCGGGAAGCACGGGCAGGGAGATGCCGAACGCGGCGACGGTGACGATTGCGAGGTGGGCGCCGGCGTTGACCGCGAGGGTGTCCGGGGAGGCGAGCGGGTTGCGGGCGATCGACTGGAGGGCGGCGCCGGCGAAGCCGAGCGCGACGCCGATGGTCAGCCCGGCGAGCAGGCGTGGCAGCCGGGCGGCGACCAGGACCCGGGCCGCCTCGTCGTCGGTGCCGGTGACGAGCCGCACCAGGTCGAGGGCGCCGACGGTGGAGGTGCCCTGGGTGAGGTGCACGGCCGCGACGACGAGCACGAGCAGGGTCGCGGCGACGAAGACCCCGAGGACGCGGCGGGTGACGAGGCGCCCGGCCGGGGCCGGCCCGACGGCCGACCCCGGGCGCGGGGGTGCGGTCAGCGTGGTCACACCGTGTAGGTCTTCACGAGCTGGTCGATGTACTGCTTGCCGGAGAGCGGTCCGCCGAAGGTCCAGATGCCGTTCGGCAGCCGGTGCAGGTTGCCCTGCTTGACGAAGGGCAGGGACGTCCAGATGGCGTTGCCGGCGAGGCCGTCGGCGAAGACGTCGATGCCGTCCGAGGCGTTGTAGAAGAAGTGCAGGTTCGGATCCTTGAGCCCGGTGAGGCCCTCGACGTCGGTCTGACCGAGACCCCACGCCGCGTCGGTCTTTCCGGTCCAGGCGTTGGTCAGGCCGAGCTGGATGCCGATCTGGGAGACGAGCGAGCCCTGCCCGAACATCCGGACGCTGACGGTGCTGCCCTCCTTCCAGCCGTCGGCGATGACGAACGGACGGCCGGCCGCACCCGCGTCGGCGATCTTCTTCCTGCCGTCGGCGAGCGCGGCGTCGAAGTCGGCGAGCAGCTTGTCGGCCTCGACGGTCTTGCCGACCGCCTTGGCGATCATGTTGAGGTCCGCGCGCATCCGGCCGAGGTTGTCCGCGGCGTCGCTGCCCTTGGCGACCAGCACGGGGACGTACTTCTCGAGTTGGGTGACCAGGTTGGCGCCCCGGTCGTCCTCCATCACCACGAGATCGGGTTGGAGGGCGACGATGGAGTCGACACTGGGCTCGCCGCGGGCGCCGACGTCCTTGACGCTCGGGTCGAGCTCGGCCGCACTGACCCAGGTGGCGTAGCCCTTGGGGTCGGCGACGCCGACGGGCATGACGCCGAGACCGACGAGCATCTCGACCTCGCCCCACTCCAGGCCGACCACCCTGGTCGCCGGGGCCTTTAGGGAGATCTCCTTGCCGCGGCTGTCGGTGACGGTGACCGGTCCGGCCGCCGCAGCGGAGGTCTCGGGAGCGGCGGTGTTCTCGGTGGTGCCGCAGGCGCTGAGCAACAGCGCGGCCGCCGCGGCGACGATGGCGGTGACACGGGTACGGGTCATGGCGGTCTTTCTGGTGAGATGTGCGAGCGGTCGTTCAGACCGGGATGCGGGTGGCGTGCCGGCCCATCGGACGGGTGTTCACCACTCCGCTGAGCGGATCGGTGCTCACGTCGATACGGATGCCGTACGTCTCGGTGAGGGCCTGCTCGGTGAAGACCTCGGCGGGGCTGCCGGCGGCGCGGACCCGGCCGCCGTGCAGCAGCACCACCTCGTCGGCGACCGCGGCGGCCTGATTGAGGTCGTGCAGCACCACGCCGACCGCGACGTCGTGGTCGTCGGCGAGGTCCCGGACGAGGTCGAGGATCTCCACCTGGTAGCGCAGGTCGAGGAAGGTGGTGGGCTCGTCGAGCAGCAGCACGGGGGTGTCCTGGGCCAGGCAGGTGGCCAGCCACACGCGCTGCAGCTCGCCGCCGGACAACTCGTCCACCGGGCGGTCGGCCATCGCGGCGACGCCGGTGACGTCCATCGCACGGGCGATGACGGCGGGGCCCTGCGGGTCGTCGGCCCGCCAGCGTCCCCGGTACGGGTGCCGGCCGTAGCCGACGACGTCCCGGACGGTGACGCCGTTGGGCACCGGCCGGCTCTGCGCGAGCAGGGTGACCCGGCGGGCGAACTCCCGGGCCGGCAGGCCGGCCGCGGCGGTGCCGCCGGCGAGGTGCACCGCGCCGGCGGTGATCGGGTGCAGCCGGGCCAGGGCCCGCAGCAGAGTGGACTTACCGCTGCCGTTGGGGCCCACCAGAGCCGTGACGGAACCAGCGCGCAGGGTGATGGCCGCTTCGTGCACCACGGGCACCCCGTGGTAGCCCAGGCGGAGGTTGCTTCCGCGCAGGCTCTGCTCACCGTCGGTCGACGGCGCTCCACTCGACATGAGGTTAGGCTAACCTAAGCTCATGATCGGTTGTCAAGGCGACCCAGCTTGGGCAGCTGCGCCCGCGATCGCGGGCCTGACCGGCGCTACCCCCGCTGCGGCAGGTGGACCTTGGCGTCCTCGTAGCCGGCGTCAGCGGGTGCCGGAGCCGGGGCGTAGACGAGGTTGAGCACACCCGTCTTGAAGGTCTGCGACGAGATGAGGCGCAACGGAATCGAGGGCTCGCCCTCCTCGAACAACCGCATCCCCTTACGCACGGCGATCGGATGCACCAGCAGATGCAACTCGTCGAGCAGCTTGGCGGCGAGCAACTGCCGGACCACGGAGACCGAACCGCTCATACCGATCAGACCTGAGCCCGACTCCCGCTTCAGCGCGGTGACCGCCTCCACCAGATCGCCCTGCAGTTGCTCGGAGTTGCGCCAGCTGAACCGGAGCTGCTGACTCGACACCACGATCTTGCGCGCGTCACCGAGCGCCTTGGCGAACGGTGCGTCCTCGCCACCCTCGGCTTCCCGCTCGGGCCAGGCGCCGGCGAAGCTGTCGTAGGTCCGGCGCCCGAACAGCATGGTGTCGGCGGCACCGAGGGTGGCGTCCACGGCGGCGCCCATTTCGTCGTTGTAGTACGGGAAGTGCCACTGGTCGGGAGCCTCGACGACGCCGTCGAGGGAGATGAACATGCCAGCCGCGATCTTCTTCATCGTGCCCCTCCCCCGGAACGTCGCGAAACCTGCCGCCCGCCGGGCGCGACCCGATTCCGATCGACGTGTCCACCTCATCCGGACTTGTCGCCGCCGAGCCTAGAGTAGGGACGGTCCGCCGGGGTGCAGCGACGCGTTGACCACCGCAAATTCCCAGCAACCCGGCCAAGCCACCGCGAATAGCTTATGTCACCATCGGCACTCAGCTTAACGGACATTCAAATGCTTAGATGCAACTATTTTTAACCCGTCCGAGACGAGCCGCCACTATGGTCAGAACAGATTGATAAGTTTCTTGGTCGGCAGCACGGAATAGCCGTCCGGAATGCGTGGGGGAACCGGAAGGGGTTGGGGAATGCGGGGTATCCCGGTCGCGTCCCTGGTCATCGGCATCGCGTCATCGCCGGCAGAACGCCGACAGTTGGCGCAACTACTCGGCGGTAGCAATGCGTTCCTGATCGTCTCCAGCGTCGACCAGGCGCGGGAGTTCCTCGGGGTGGTCGAGAGGCACCCCACGACGGCGGGCTCCGTCCCCGTCCAGACCGTGATCACCGAGGCCACGGCAATGGTGGAGACCTCGCCGCCGCCCGGCCTGACCGTCGACTCCGACCGGCGGGTGCTGCGCTGGCGGGACCAGGAGATCGAGCTAACCCGCCTGGAGCACGACTTCCTGCTCTGTCTGGTCGGCGCGCCCGGTCAGGTCTGGACCTACGAACGGCTGCACCTGAAGGTCTGGGGCAACAAGCACCTCGGCCGCGGCTCCGACATGCACTCGGTGGTACGACGGGTACGCAGCAAGCTGGCTCGGCTGGACGCCGCCGCGACGATCCACGCGGTCCGTGGGGTCGGCTTCCGCCTCGCGCCGGTCTGACCGCCCTCCCGAACCGTCCGAGGGGGACGTCGCCGCCGCGACGTCCCCCTCGCCGGTCGTGCCGCCTCTGCTCGCGCCGGCCGGCACGGTCCGGCCCGCCTGGTCACAGCGACCAGGCGGGCCGGATCTGTCAACTAGCGATCAATTGTCAACACCGGATGGGAGCCAGCGCGAAGTTCTCCACCGTGGGCGCGCTGGTGTCGATCCTCGCCTGACGGGTCTGTGGCTTCCAGCCGTCCTTGGCGACGATCATCGTGAGCGGGTTGTTCCGACGGTCCATCCAGTAGGCGTACTTACCTTCGGCATCGGTGGCGAAGGTGAACGACATCGCCCACGAGTCGACCTGGACCACCGCGCCAGGGAGCGGCGAACTCGCACCCTGGCAGCTGGTCCCGGTCACCGTGCCCATGAGCTTGCCCCAGGTCTTCGGAGGATTCGCGGTCATCGTCACCGCCACCGGCGGCACCGAGTACGGCGTGTTCTCCTTGATCGCGACCGAGCCGGAGTAGGTGCCCGGCTGGTCGACGTTCGCCGTCATGCCGACGGTGACCGTGACCTTCTCACCCGGGGCGAGCGTCGCCGCCGTCTTGTCGATCGTCATCCAGCTGACATCGGCAGCCGCCTCGGCGCAGCCCTCGAACCCGGGCAGCACCTCGCTGTCCGGCATCGCGCTGAAGCTACCGGACGAACCACCGACCTTGTAGAAGCCGCACGCCGCGCCACCGCGGTACCGCGGGGTGTTGGCGTTCGGCAGGTTGGACCACGCGTCGGTGGCCGGGTCGTAGGCGAAGCCGACGTTGGTGATGGCTCCACCCTGCGAACCGCCGACGACGAGGAGCTTGCCGCTCGCGACAGCGAACGAGCTCGCCCAGTTGTCGGCCGGCGCATCGGCGATGGCGGTCCAGGCGTTGGCACCCGGGTCGAAGGCGTAGCTGGCCTTCTGCGAGGCGGACCCGTCGTTGCCGCCGGTGCAGTAGACGATGCCGTCGATCCCGCCGCAGGAGGCGAAGGCCACCGACTTCGGGTACTCGGCCATCGTCTCCCAGGTGTCGCTGCCCGGGTCGTACCGGACGACGGTGCTGGACATCGGCGTACAGGCCGACGTGGTGCAGCCACCGATGGCGTACAGCTTGCCGTCGACGACCGCCTGTCCGGCCGCGGCGCGCGGCGCCGGGTTGTCGGCCTTCTCGGTCCAGGTGTTCGCGGCCGGGTCGTACGACCAGGTGGTGCCGTCGGGGCCGGCGGCCGCCCAGCCGCCGGTGGCGATGATCTTCCCGTCCAGGACGCCCACCGTCACGGCGTTGCGCGCGCCGGGAAGGTCGGCGATCGCCGTCCAGGTCTGCGCGGCCGGGTCGTAGACGTAGTTCTTCGTCGTGGACGCCGAACCGTCGCCGCCGGCGATCGAGTACACCTTGCCGTCCAGGCTGACCACCCGGTTGTCCATGATGTTCGACGGGTAGTCGGCGATGTCCGTCCACGGGTCGGCCTGCGGGGCTACCGTGGCGGGCGCCCCCGTCACCGCCCTGCCGGACGCCTTGGCGGCGACCGACGTCTCGACGGTGAGCCGCTGCACCGGTGCGCCGCTGGCCGCGAGCACCTCCTGCTTGTTGATCCGGGACCCGTCGGCCCGGAGAATCTCGAACCCGCCGTCGCGCTCACTGAACTCGACGTCGACCGGCGCCCCGCCGGTGTTGGTCACGGTGAACGTCTTGTTCACCTTGCCGGTGGGCATCTGGACCGTTCCGCTCACCGAGGTCGGCTGCACGGACAGCCGGCCGGCCGCGAGCTGGAAGTTCGCCGCGGTCGCCCAGTCGGCCTGGACGTCGACCTGCTTGCTCTGGCTGACGTAGTTGCCGGCCGCCGCGGTGAACTTGTGGGTGCCGGTCAGCGACGAGAAGAGCCAGTAGAAGCCGTCGGCCAGTCCCGGGTCGTCCGGGGTGGCCTTCGTGGTGGCCTTCTCCGCCGGCCGGTCGTTGCTGGTGACGGTGGCGCCGTTGACGTAGCCGTTGTCGTTCTTGTCGCGGACGTGCCCGAGCACCAGGCCGCCGTCGACCGGCACGCAGGTGACCTGGCTGCCGATCAGTACGTTGTCGACCTCCCACCACCACTCGTACGAGGCGTCGTAGTAGTGGAACCGGACCTGCACCTGGGCCTGGCCGGCGGCCTGCGGGATCGGGATCTCGGTCACCCGCGGTCCGCGGGCGTCGGCCGCCTGCCGGAGCACGTTCGTCCAGGTGGCACCGCCGTCGACGCTGAGGTCGACATCGGCGCGGTCGTCGCCCAGCCAGTTGAAGTCCTGGTTGAACCGCACGACCGGGGCCGTCACGTCGGTCAGGTTGACGACCGGGCTGACCAGCGAGGTGTCCTGATCCCCGCCGGGGCCGTAGTTGTCGCTGTCGATCATCGCGAAGTTGCCGGTGCCGCCGGTCAGGTTGCCCCGGTTGCCGTCGTCGGTGAACTTCCAGACCTGGCCGCTGTCGGCGTGGTCCACCACCGACCAGCCGGCCGGGGTGGTGGTGCCGTCGAAGGTCTCGTACTCCCCGTCGGAGCCGAAGGTGTAGCCGGGCGCCGTCGTGCAGGCGGTGGTCTCCACCGGTACGGCGACGTTCAGGGTCTTGTTGCCCGAGCCGACCACGACCTCCTTGGTCACGGTCTGGTAGCCCGGGTACTGCGACTCGACCTTGAGGCTGTAGGTCGCCCCGGCCGGCAGCTTGAGGCTGTAGCGACCGTTGACGGGCGTGGTGTAGTCGGAAACGCCCGACGGGCCCTCCACGGTCACCTTCGCGTACAGCGGCCAGCCGTGTCCGGAGCCGTCGGTCACCGATCCGCTGACGGTGACGCTCGGCACCGCGGTGAGCGCGACGTTGACCGTCGTGGTCGCGTCGGCGGTGATCGTCGCCGGCGTGGTCTTGCCGCCGTAGCCGAACGCCGCCACGGCGACCTGGTAGTCACCGGCCGGCAGGAGGGTGGAGAACTTGCCGTCGGCACCGGTGGTCAACTGGCGGTCGGCCGGGCCGGTGACGGTGACCGTGGCGCCGCCGATCGGCGAGCCGGTGGCCGCGTCGGTGACCGTGCCGGCCAGGGTGCCGGTGTCACCGATCGGGGCGGAGTTGAGCAGCGCGAGGGCGTCCAGCCGGCCCTCTCCGTAGACGTTGTTGTCGTCCGTGGTGCCGCCGCACTGGGCGTCGGCCTTGTCGACCGCGGCGCCGTCGAGCAGCGCACGGGTCGCGTCGACCTCACCGACCAGCGCCGGCGCCGCCGACCACAACAGCGCGATCGCGCCGGCCAGGTGCGGGGCCGCCATCGAGGTGCCGTTGAAGCTGGCGTACGCGCCGCCCGGAACGCTCGACCGCACGTTCACGCCGGGTGCGGAGATGTTCGGCTTGATCCCGCCGTTCTGCCCGGTGCCGCGGCCCGAGAAGCCGGCGACGTTGTTGTTGATGTCGTAGGCGCCGGCCGAGTAGTTGCTGACCAGGCTGCCCGGGGAGCCGCTGCTCTGGCACCCCGGCCCGCTGTTGCCGTTGGACCAGACCCCGAAGATGCCGGAGTCGGCCCAGGCCAGGGTCACGTCCTCCATGAACGGGTCGTTGGAGGGCAGCTGGCTGCCCCAGGAGTTGTTGATGATGTTCGGCCGCTTGCTGGCGTCCGGGTTCTGACCGTTGAGGTCGGTCGGCTCGAGCATCCACTGGCCCGAGGTGACCAGGGCGGCGTCGCTGGGGCAGCAGCCGTTCGCCGCGATCCACTTGACCTTCGGTGCGACACCGATCTGGTTCGCGCCGTCGGCGCCGGCCATCGTGCCCATCGTGTGCGTGCCGTGGCCGTTGCCGTCACAGGGGGTGGCGCAGGTCCCGGCGGCGTTGAACCAGTTGTAGTTGTGGTCGAACGTGCCGTCGCCGTTGTTGCCGCGGTAGGAGTTCACCAGCGCCGGGTGGTCGAACTGGACCCCGGTGTCGATGTTGGCGATGGTGATGCCCTCGCCCTCGACGCCGTACTGGGACCAGACGTCGTCGGCGTTGATGTTCGCGATGCCCCACTCCAGGGCGTTCACGGTCTTCTCGTCGGTGCCCTTGCTGACCTCGGGCACCTTGTAGGCGATCGGGGCGTAGAGGGCGTCGACCTCGGCGCGGGCGGCGAAGTTCTGTGCCATCGCCAGCGAGCCGCTGCTGACCTTGATGGCGTTGGTCGCCCAGAAGCTCTGGTACTTGGCGCCCGCGCGGTCGAGTTCGGCCCGGATGCCGGCCTGGCTGTCGTCAGCGGTCTTGCGCAGGGCCTGGGCGACGGCGGTGCCGCGCTCGGCCCAGTCCTTGATGGCACTGGCCTTGCCCAGGTCCGCCCGGGCCTTGAAGCGGATCCAGAAGTCCCCCTCGCTCTTGGCCTGGAACTGCTTCGCGAGCTCCGGTCGGATCTTGTCCGCCGGCGATGCCGCGCCCGCTCCCGTTCCGGTCGGCGCGGCCTGCGCGCCGGTTGCGGTGCTGGCCAGAGCCGTTGCGGCGAGGACCATCGCCGCGCCGGCGCTCACCAGTGATCTGGCTGTGCGCCTCCAGTGTGGACGTCTGAACATCGGTGCTGCCTCCTTCAGAACGACCCAGAGTGAAATGAGCCATGGTGAAGGTGCAGGAGGTTCGTCTCGACGGGGTAAGCCGAACGGACGAGCCCCCTTTGTGCCCCCCCATGCACCGCGCGGGTCACGCCGGTTGCCCGTCTGGACACTATGATCGAGAAGAAAGGACGATCAAGAACTTGCCGTAAGCAACTTGTCGCTAACGGTTGCCAGGCTGGCGGCACGCCTGCCAATCATTGTCACGACCATGACGAGAGCTGGGCAGTATGCCCGTCGATTCCGGGTGGGGGCTGTGGTCGACGACGACGAAATGACGCCGGACGGGCCCGATCCGGCCGACGAGCCGTTCCCCCTGCTGATCGCGGTGACGGCATCGCCGGCCGAGCGGATCCGGCTCGCGGAACGTCTCGACGGCATCGCGCCACTTCTGTTGGTGGCCGACCTCGACGAGCTACGTCGGCTGATCACGGCGCCGCAGCAGGTCCCCGGCGCGCCGGCCGGGCCGGCGACCGCTCTCCCGGCCTGGTCGCCGGACACCGCCCTGGTGATCGACTCGGCCCGGTCCACCGCCCGGTGCGGGGACCGCGAGATCGAACTGACCCGGCTCGAGCATGACCTGCTGACCTGCCTGACCACCGAGCCGGTCCGGGTCTGGAGCTACGCCGAGCTGCACCGGTCGGTCTGGCGGGACGAGGGACGCGAACGCAAGGCGGACGTGCAGTCCCTGGTGAAACGGCTGCGGCGCAAGCTGCACGAGCTCGGCACCGACGCCACCATCGACGCGGTGCGGGGTGTCGGCCTACGGCTGGCGGATCACCAGCAACCGCGACTCGGGCGGGCCTGACGCCCGGCCGGCGCGGCGGCCGCGAGGAAATCCCCGCAGCTGCCGGCACCCTCGCGGGTGGACCGCCGCACCGGGTGGCGACGACAGTCAGATCAGCCCGGCACGGGCCCACAGCAGCCGCCCCGGACCGGCCACCAGGCCGAGATCGGCCAGGTGGGCGTGCACCCGTCCGGCCGACCATCGCAGCGTGGCGCGCCAGTGTGGATTCGCCCGAGCGGCGGCCCGGCCGACCGCCGGCGGGATGCCCACCGCCGCGTACACCTCGGGGTGGACCAGACGGTTGGCGATCGTGCCGGCGGAGCGGCCGATCAACAGCCGGGCGTACGCCGTCGCCAGCGGGCCGGCCGCCGCCACCTGGCGGGCCAACTCGTCGCGGGCGAACCGGACGTGTCGAGCCTCCTCCACCACGTGGATGCGCGACACCATCCGGATGAGCGGCTGCAGCGACTCGTCGGCCATGATCTCGCGTTGGAACGCGTCGAGGATCTCCTCGGCGATGAGGATCGCAGCGTACATCCGCGGACCGGTGGCGGTGGCCTTGAGGAACCTTCCGAGCAGCTGGTCCACCGGGTCCGCCCGGTAGACCGGGCAGCCCATCGCCTCGATGAGCCGGCCGAACATGATCGAGTGTCGGCACTCGTCGGCCACCTCGGTCAGTGCGTACTGGGCGTGCCGGCTGGTCGGGTCGGCGTCGTAGTAGTCCCGGATCAGCATCTGCATGAGGATCGTCTCGAACCACAGCCCGGCGCTCGCCGCGCTGGCCACCTCGTGCTTGGTGAGCTCGACGCGCTGCTCCTCGCCGAGGCGTTCCCACAGGGGCGTGCCGTAGAGGCTGCTCCGGTGCGGTGGGAGCCAGTAGGCGCCCGCGACGTGCGGGGCGTCCCAGTCGATCTCCACGGTGGGGTCGTAGCTGGTGCGCAGCGAGGACGTGAGCAGCCGCTCGGCGACCGCCTCGCGCTCCGTGCCGGCTGGTGTCGCCTCCATTACGCCTCCATATTGACGTGACGGCTGGTAACTGTTACGAGTAGTAGCATGCGATCGCCGCTCAAGGATGTCAATGGATCCGACCCGGCCGGCCCACCGCCCGACGGCGCTGGCAAGGCGAAGGGCAACGGCCGACGGGACCGCTGGGCCGACCATCGTGAGCAACGACGGCGGGAGCTGGTCGCGGCCGCCGTGCAAGCGCTGTTGCGCTACGGACCGGCGGTCGACATGGACCAGGTCGCCGCCACCGCCGGCGTCAGCAAGCCGGTCCTCTACCGCTACTTCGCCGACAAGTCGCAGCTCTGGGTCGCGGTGAGCGAGGTGGTGGCGGCCCGGATCATCGACGCCGTGGCGCCCGCGGTGGAGCAGGTCCGCGAGGAACGCGGTCTGGTCCAGGCGACCATCGACGCCTACCTCGGCGTGATCGAGTCGCAGCCCACGCTCTACCGCTTCCTGATGCACCAGTCCGGCCACCCCGGCATCCACCAGGTGGTCGCCGGGACCAGTCGGCAGGTCGCCGCCGGGTTGGCCCGGGTGATCGGCGATCGGCTGCGCGCGCTGGGTCTCGACGCCGGCCCGGCGGAACCGTGGGCGTACGGCCTGGTGGGCTTCGTCCAGGCGGTCGGTGACTGGTGGACCACCCACGGCCAGCCGATTCGCCGGGCGGCGCTCACCGACTACCTGACCGCCCTGCTGTGGAGCGGGATCGAGGGCGTACGGCGCAGCGCCGACCTGCCGCCCGAGCTCACCCGCGCCCACGAACGGATCACCCCGTGAACGGGCGTCAGCGGGCGAATCGCCGGCCCGGCTCGCCGGAGTCGCAGGCCGGGCGAGGCGAGGTGGCGCCGTGAGCTACCACGGCCCGGCACTCGTCTCGGGCACCCCGGTCCGGGTACGGCTGAGTGGACGGTGGGAGCCGGTCGACGGCCGCTACCACTGGGGTGGACGGATCGAGCCGGCGCCCCCGGTGGCCCGGTTGCTGCGATCCGGGCAGCGCGACGTCGAGCTGAGCATCGCCGACCGGGTCCGGCCGGCCCGGTTGGCCGAGGTCGACCCGTGGGGCGGCGTACGCATCACCGGCGTCGGTGAACCGCCCTGGCCGCCGACGGCCGAGCCGGAACGGGAGCACGCAGATGCGGTATGACCTGACCGGCCGGACCATCCTCATCACCGGCGCGGCGCGCGGCATCGGGGCGCAGCTGGCCCGGCAGGCGGCCGCCCGCGGCGCCCGGGTCGCCCTGGTCGGCCTGGAGCCGGAGCTGCTCCGCCGGCTCAGCACCGACCTCGACGGGCACTGGCACGAGTGCGACGTCACCGACCAGCGAGCCTTGGACGCCGCCGTCGCGTCCACGGTGGACCGATTCGGGGGCATCGACGTGGTCGTCGCCAACGCCGGCATAGCCAACCTCGGCACCACCGCTGTCGGGCCGGTCGACGCGCTGATCCGTACCGTCGAGGTGAACCTCGGTGGCGTGATCCGGACGGTCAGCGCCGCGCTGCCCCACGTCACCGCGGCCCGCGGCCACGTCCTGGTCGTGTCGTCCGCCGCCGCCTTCGCGGCGATGCCCGGGATGGCGGCCTACAGCGCGTCCAAGGCGGGCGTCGAGCAGTTCGCCAACGTGCTGCGCCTGGAGACCCGCCAGCACGGTGTCACCGTCGGCTCCGCGCACCCGATCTGGATCGACACCGACCTGGTCCGCGACATCCGCGACGACCTGGCCTCGTTCCGGCGGACCCTGCGCCGGCTGCCCTGGCCGCTGTCCACCGTCGTGCCCGTCGAGCGGTGCGCCGCCGCGCTGCTGCACGGCATCGAGCGCCGCCGTCGCAAGGTCTACGTGCCTCGCTCACTCGCGCTCGTGCAGGCACTTCGGCCGGTCGTGTTGAGCGGGCCCGCGGACGCGCTGGTCACCCGGCTCGGCGGCCGGGCCCTGGTCAGCCAGATGGAGGACGAGGTACGCCGGCTCGGCCGCTCCTTCGGCCGGACCTCGGTGGGCGGGTGACCATGCGGGTGCGCGCGCCTCGGATGCCGATGAGCGACAACCCGGACCTGGTGGCCGAACTCATCCTGCAGACCAGCGGCGCGCTGCCCCGCGCCGAGCTGTCACGCCGACAGCCCGCTGCGCCAAGGCTGCCGACGCGACGGCAGGTCAACATCTGACGCGGATCCCCGCGCCACGGGACCTGGATCAGGCGGCGCCGAAGTCGACCTCCGTGGTCTCGACGGTGCCGGCCGAGCGCCCCGGCGCCGTCTGGTAGGCCCAGTAGAGGTTGGTGTGCGCGATGACCTGCTCGGGCGGGGGCGCACCCCACGCGGTCATGTCCTCCGTGGTGTGCGCGTCGCTGACCAGCGTCGCGTCGTAGCCCCTGACGAGCGCGCCGTGCAGGGTCGCGCGGACGCAGCCGTCGGTCTGGGCGCCGGCCACAACGAGCCGGCCGACCCCCCGATCCGACAACACCGTCTCGAGGGTGGTGTCCTCGAAGGAGTCGCCGTAGTTCTTCTCGACCAGCGGCTCGGCGTCGCCCGGAGTCAGCTCGGGCACGATCCGCCAGGCGTCGGTGCCCCGCACCAGACCCTCGTCGGAGTGCTGGATCCACACCACCGGAACCTGTTCCTGCCGTGCCTTCTCGACCAGGCTGCCGACGTTCGTGACGACCGCGTCGCGCTGGTGGGCTCCCTCGACGACGCCCTGCTGCACGTCGATGACGAGCAGTGCGGTGTTCGGCCGGTCCTGAAGTGTGGTCATGGATCCTCCTGCTCGTGCCGGACGGTGCCACCACGGTAGGTGGAGCCACCGACAGAAATCTGCCCCGGCCGCCGGCCGGAGCTGGTCCGACCCGGCAGCACTAGCCGATCCCGCACGGGGTAGGACCTGACGAGCAGCGGCACCGAAGCGACCAAGCACGCTGGTGAGGAGAGACAGGATGGCAACCATGCCAAACCCCTCGAACGGGTCCATCGGCCTCCGGACGGCCGCGCACGTCGGGGTCGCGGTGAGCGATCTCGACCGTTCGGTCGCGTTCTATCAGACCCTGCTCGGCACCGAGCCGGTCGTCTTGGACGAGACGATGGGCGGGCCCGGGTTCGCGCAGTCGCAGGGGCTGCCGACGACGGAGCTGCGGTACGCCACCTTCAACCTCGACAATCTCGGGATCGACCTGATCCAGTTCCAGCAGCCGGTCGGCGAACCGGCGCAGGTGGCCGCCAACCGGCCCGGGTCGATGCACCTGTGCTTCCAGGTGGACGACCTGCGATCGGTCTTCGACCGGATGCGCGAGGCCGGCTTCGACTTCCTCGGGGAGCCCTACACGTTCGCCGAGGGCGAGGTCTATCCCGCGGACGCGCTCGGTACGGAGGTCGCCTACTTCAACGACCCGGACGGGACGAACCTCGAGCTGATAGCCCCCAAGGGTGGCTTCGCCCGCAACACCTGAACGAGGCGCTGCGGCGGCCGCGCGACCGGTCGCCGCAGCGGCCCGCACCTGCGGCACGGCTGCCCGACCGGCCGGCCCGCGACCGGCTCCGGTGACGGCAGCCGCGACGGCCTCACAGGATGCCGGTGAGGCGGCCCCGCCAGCCGGCGAGGACCCGGCCGGGGTCGGTCTGCAGCACCTGCTCCAGCAGGGTCGCATAGACGTCCCGGAAGTCGGTGGTGAACTTCAGGTCACCGTCGTCGAGGTCGGTGAGGCTCGGTGGCTCGCCGTACACGCCGCCGCGCACGCCGGACCCGAGCAGCAGAACGTTGGAGGCGGTGCCGTGATCGGTGCCGTCGGAGGCGTTCGCGCGTACCCGGCGGCCGAACTCCGAGTAGACCGCGACCACGACCTTGCGACCCGCCTCGGTACGCGCCATCCGGTCGACGAACCCGCTGAGCGCCCGGTCCACCTGCCCGAGCAGCACCTCCTGGAGCTGCCGCTCGTCCGCGTGGGTGTCGAAGCCGCCCAGCGACACCGAGAAGACCCGGGTCGAGACCCCCGCCTCGACGCACTGGGCGACCAGGTCCAACTGCCCGTCGAGCGGGGTACGGGCGCCGCCGGTCGCGGTGGCCGGCTCGGCCCCGCCCTCCTGCTCCTCGCCGTCGGAGCCGTCGGCGTCCCGTACCGCGCGGATCATCGCGTCGACGGACCGCAGGTCGGCGAAGCACGTGGCGGCGCGGGCCCGGGCCGGCGACTCACCCGACGCGGGGGCGGCGAACGCGGCCAGTGTGGCGTCGGAGAGCCCCAGCGAGGCCTTCCGCTCGGTCAGCGGCACCGAGGCTCCCGCGCCACTCGCACCGGCCAGCAGCGGCGGAAGCGCCGGCTCGAAGGAGACCGCCAGCCGGGGGTCGCCGCCGGCCTGGTCGAGCCACCTGCCGAGCCACCCGGTCGTGCCGGGGCGTTCCGGCTCGGCGCTGTGCCAGATGTCCATCGACCGGAAATGGCTGCGGTCCGGCTTCGGGTAGCCGACGCCGCGGACCACCGCCAGCTGTCCCTGGCCGTGCAGCCGGTGCAGCCCGGCCAGCGCCGGGTTGAGGCCGACCTCGTCGTCCAGCCGTTTCACCTGCTCCGCCGGGTAGGCCAGCTCGGGGCGCGCGTCGTGGTAGGCCGGGTCGGCGTACGGGATGACGGTGTTCAGGCCGTCGTTGCCGCCGTACAACGTGACCAGCACCAGCGTGCGGGCCTCCGGGTCGCGGTCACCCGCGGTGGCGAGCAGGTCCTCCCACCGGTAGGCGGCCGCGCCCGCCGCCAGGGCGGTCGCGCCGACCACTCCGCTCGCCACCAGGAACCGCCGTCGGGTCAGGGCGTCCATCGCTCCTCCTCAGCTGACCGCGTACTCGGGACTGACCAGGCCGGCCACGATCAGCCGGCGCGGTTCGCCGGCCAACGGCGTCAGCGCCGCCCGGGTGCGCTCGCTCCAGCGGTCGACCACGAGCAACCGGGCCAGAGCCTCGGGGCGACCCTCGGGTGGCGCGGCGCTGAGCCGGGCCAGCGCGGCGGGCGCCGCGACGCTCGCCAGGGCGTCGGCCGTGCGCAGCTGAGCCTGCAGCGACGAGGTGGTCAGCCAGGCGGTGCCGGCCGGCCAGCCGCTGACACTCGGCGGCCGCAAGGGAACCTGGTCCATCGCCGTCAGGCCGGCGAGCAGCCGTCGTCGGCGCTGCTCCGGTAGGGCCGACGGCCGGACGCCGAGCTGACGCGCCGCGCCCACCAGCCACTCGACGGGCTGTTTGACCAGGGTGTCCCGGGTCTGCGCGAAGGCCGGCGCGGTGAAGATCCGGCGCAGCGTGGTGACCGTGTCCGGCCCGGCGAGCTCCGCGGGCGTGGGCACCTGCGGGCCGGCGAAGCGGAACCAGAGCCGGCCCGCGACGTAGCGTGCCGCCTCGGGCCGGCCGGCCAGCAGACGGGCGTACGCGGCGGCGTCGAAGGCGGCCCGCTGACCGAGGATCGTCTTGATCCCAACGTCGTGTCGGCGCCGCTCGAACCGGGCCGCCCCGGCGCGGCGGTCGACCACCCAGCCGGTGAGGGCGCGGGCGCCCTCCTTGACGTCCGCCTCGGTGTAGCCGCCCTCGATGCCGAGGGTGAAGAGCTCCATCAGCTCGCGGGCCAGATTCTCGTTGGGTGCCTTGCGGGTGTTCTTCTGCCCGTCCAGCCAGAGGATCAGGGCCGGATCCCGGACCATCGCGTCGACCAACGGTGCGAGCGGCCCCCGCCCGAGCCGGCGCATCGTCTCGAGCTGGCGCAGCATGAGCGGCGCGGAGCGGACCTTCTGCGCGCTGGTCGCCCAGTGGCCGTGCCAGAAGAAGAGCAGCTTCTCGGTCAGCTGGTGGTCGGCGGCGACCATCCGGGTGAACCAC
Source organism: Micromonospora sp. NPDC048909 (assembly GCF_040649635.1). Taxonomy (NCBI): domain Bacteria; kingdom Bacillati; phylum Actinomycetota; class Actinomycetes; order Micromonosporales; family Micromonosporaceae; genus Micromonospora; species Micromonospora sp. NPDC048909. The sequence continues at coordinate 154,135 of NZ_JBEZFU010000005.1, forward strand.
CAGTCGGTCAGCCTGGTGAGCTGTTCGCGGCGCTGTTGGTTGGCCCGTTGGCGATCTTCGCGGCTGGACTCCTTGCCGAGCTGCGCGGCCGGATCCGGGCCGAGCGACGGGGTGGGAGTCGTCCCGGCACCGGCGTCCGGGCCGTCGGGCGTGAGCAGCCGGTCGAGGGTACGGGCGAGCCCCGCGCGCTCGGCCGCGTCGACCTCGTCGGCGGTCGGCCCGAACGTCGCCCGACGCAGCAGGTGCGCCACCGCTTCGCGCTCTGTCATGTCGCTCGACGCTAGGGCATCAACGTTCGAGGCGGGTAAGAGCGCGGTCCGGAGATCGTCCGGTCCGGTCGGCTCAGGGGCCGGTGACCTCGTTGTGTGGTCGCGGTCGGCCCGGCGCGGTCGGCAGCCGGGTGATCGGCGGCAGGATCAGGCCGACGAGGGCGACGATCGCGATGACGGTGAACGGCAACGTGTAGCTCTCGCCGCTCGCCTCGAAGAGCAGCGAGGTGACCAGCGGGCCGACCACGCCGCCGATGCTCCAGGCCACGATCATCGCGCCGTAGACCGCGCCGGCGTTGGGCGTGCCGAAGTAGTCGGCGGCGGTGGCGGGCATCGTGCCGAAGCCGCCCCCGTACGCGAGGTAGACCAGCGCGGCGAGGACCGCGAAGACCGCGAAGGCCGCCGCGTGCGGCAGGATGAAGAAGCAGATCGCCTGCAACAGGAGCATCCCGAGAAACGCGGGCATCCGACCGGTGCGGTCGGAGAGCCATGCCCAGGCCACCCGGCCGGCGCCGTTGAACAGGCCGAGGACACCGACCAGGGTGGCGGCGGTCGCCGCGGTCGCCCCGGTGATGTCCTGGGTGGCGTCGGACGCCTGGGAGATCAGCGCGATCCCGCAGGCGACGTTGATGGTGAGGATCCCGGTGAGCAGGTACCACTGCCGGGTCCGCAGCGCCTCGCGCAACGTGTAGACACGGGTGCCGGCGACGGCGCGACCCTCGGCCTTCGGGGTGAAGCCGGGCACCTGGTACGCCGGCGGCGGGTTACGGAAGAAGGACGCCCCGAGCAGGATCGCGATCAGGTAGGCGATGCCCAGCGGCAGGAACACGCTGGTGGGGTCACTGGTCCGGTTGAGCAGGGACTTCGCGACCGGTGCGACGATCACCGCGCCGAAGCCGAACCCGGCGACCGCGATCCCGGTGATCAGGCCGCGCCGGTCGGGAAACCACTTGGCGAGCATCGCGATCGGGGTGATGTAGACGGCTCCCAGGCCGATCCCGCCCAGCACGCCGTAGGTCAGCACCAGCAGCCAGAGGTCGTCGCTCGACGACGTGAGCGACGCCAGCATGTTGCCGACCGCGTAGAGCACCCCACCGCCCAGGGCGACCGGTCGTGGTCCACGTCGGTCCTGGATCCGGCCACCGATCAGGCTGCCGATGAAGATGGTGCCGATCGCCACCTCGAAGGGCAGCACCGCCTGCGCCTTGCTCCAGCCGAACTCCTGCTGCAGCGGCATGTTGAACACGCTCCAGGCGTAGACGGCGCCGAGCGCGAGCTGGACGAGCACGGCGGCGACGACGAGACCCCATCGGCCTCGCGTCGGTGTGGAACTTCCCTGATCGCTTGCGGTGTGGGCCATGAGCTGAGTCCCCCGTTCGTCGGCTCACGGGCTGGCGCCTGCGGATGAGCTACGTCCGTTTCTCGGCCGGCGACCGGTCCCCTTCCTGGTCGCGCCGTTCCCGTTGCGGCACGACCGTGTACTTCGGATCGCGCGCCGACGCCACGCCCGCCTCGAAGACGCCGACCCGGGTGGCGAGCGACGAGGCCAGCAGGGCGGCGCCGGAGATCGCGGAGAGGACACGGCTGCGCCCGCTCAGCAACGCCGCGGTGGCGCCGACGGCGAGCAGCGCCCGTCCCGCCCGCATCAGGCGGCCGCTGCGCCCCTGTCGGTAGGGCTCGCTGGTCAGCCCCATCCGCTCCAGCCGGTGGCCACCGGCCAGCTCGATGGCCGCGGCCGCCAGGGCGAGCCGGCGCACCGGGGCGGTCTCCGCGGCGGGCGCCGCGATCAGCGCGACCCCGCAGGCGGCGGCGAGCGCGCTGCCGGCGAAGACGAACGGCAACGCCGGGTAGGCGTCGTGCCAGGACGGTACGGCGGTGTCGGCCAGGAGCACCCCGGTGTAGGTGGCCAGCGCCGGTGCGGTGGCCGCGGTGGCCAGGCCGGCGACGTCGCCGATCGGCGGGGCCAGCCGGCGCGCCAGCCCGAGCGCGCCGTGCCGCGGGAGCAGCGGCGCCAGTTCGGCGACTGCCGCGACGCCGGCCAGCGGCCCGAAGGCGGTGAGGACCCAGGTGCCGACCGACATCGGCGAGGTCAGTTTGGCCACCCGGAGCATGTGGTGGAACCGGTCCGGCCGCCCGAGGTCGTGGATCAGCAGGTACGTGCTGGCGGCGATGCCGCCGAGGGCGGTCCCCCGGCTCACCTGGCGCAGCCCGGGCCGCGCGGTCAGCTGGGCCCCGGCGGCGATCAACGCGCTTCCGGCGGCGAGGCCGCCGGTGAACAGGTAGCCGGCGATGTCGCGTTTCCTCCACACCGGTGGTTTGAGGACCGGCCGGCCGTAGTAGGAGGTGAAGTCGACCGGCGGGACGGTGACCTGTTCGTCGCCCGCACCGCGCCCTCGCCAGCCGCGACCGGTTCCGCGCCGGCGCTGCCCGTCGGCGGGCCGGTCGATCCGGAACTCGGGGAGCCGGGCGCCGGACGGGTTGTTCGGGTCGGCTGGGGTCGGGCCCGTCATGGCCGACCGCCGATGAACGCGACGGCTGCGGCGGCGGCCATCGTCACCGCTGCCAGGCCGGCGCGTTTCCACATTTTCGGCAGATCACGGGTGGTCACAACCGGATCCGGGGGCAGGCCGTACACCTCCGGCTCATCCAACAACAGGAAGAACGCCCCGTCACCACCCACACCATCATTCGGATCATGACCATACAGGCGCGCCTGCGACACCCCCCGCCCATGCAACGTCGCCACCCGCGCCGCCGCCCGCCCCCGCAACTCCTCCAACGGCCCGTACTGAATCGACTCCGTCGGACACGCCTGCGCACACGCCGGCGTCATGCCCGCGCCGAGCCGGTCGTAGCACAGCGTGCACTTCCACGCCCGACCATCATCCTTACGCTGATCAATCACCCCGTACGGACAAGCCGAAATGCAGTAACCACACCCATTACAGATGTCCTCCTGCACCACCACCGTCCCGAACTCCGTCCGGAACAACGAACCCGTCGGACACACATCCAAACAAGCCGCATGCGTGCAGTGCTTACACACATCCGACATCATCAACCAGCGAAAATCGCTACGCCCCTCCATACCGGTACCCCGACCCGGCGGCTGCGCCCCCGGCATCCCCAGGAACTCCGAGCCACCCACCATCCGCGCCGCGGCCCCCGGCGAACCCGATGGGATACCGGGATCGGTACCGGTATGGGTGGCGGTCTCGGCGCCGAAGGTCGCGGTGGCCGCGCTGACCGGCGGACCGGCCGGGGTGTCCTCGAACGCGGGAGTGGCCCAGCCGGACGGGCGGGGCTGTTCGACAAAGGCGACGTGCCGCCACGAGTTCGCGGTCAACGCCCCCGTGTTGTCATACGACATCCCCAGCAGATCCAGCCCGCTCTCCGGCACGTCGTTCCACTCCTTGCAGGCCACCTCACAGGCCTTGCAACCGATGCAGACACTCGTGTCGGTGAAGAACCCCATGCGCGCCGGGGGATCCTCGTAGCCGGCATCCGGTGCCGGGTCCAGTGGCCCGTACAGGCTGTTCGCGTGGACCATCGGTCAGGCCTCCGGGTCGCTGTCGCTGGCCGGGTCGTCGGTCGTGACCATCGGCGGGTAGTGCGGGTTGAGGTTCCCCGACCGCCGCCGGTAGTCCACGACGACGTCCAGCAACTCCCGTCCCCTGGGCCGTCGGCCCGGCCGGATGTCGCAGGTGCCGACCTTGCTCTCCTGGATCAGCACGTTCGGGTCCAGGGTGATGCCGAACAGGTCGTTGGCGGAGTCGCCGGTGACCAGGCCCTGGTAGCCGAAGTGGTAGGGCAGCCAGATCTGGTGGATGATCCGGCCCTCCACCCGCAGCGGGGTGAGCCGGTCGGTGACCAGCACCTTGGCCTCGATCGCCGCCCGGGTGGTGATGAGGTGCGCCCAGCACAGATGATTCAGTCCCCGTTCGACCGCCAGCTCCGGCGACACCTCCACGAACATCTCCGGCTGCAACTCCGCCAGCGGCCGGACCGTGCGGCTCATCCCGCCGGCCGTGTGGTGCTCGGTGAGCCGGCTGACCGTGAAGACGTACGGGAAGACGTCGCTGTGCGCCTCGGGCGGGCTCGGATTGAGCGTGTTGATGGGATGGGTGTAGACCTTGCGGGTCGGGTTGGCCTGCTGCCGGTAGAGCGGGTTGCGCACCGGCGACTCGGCCGGCTCGTAGTGCGTCGGCAGTGGCCCGTCGAGGACGCCGGTGGGGGCGTACAACCAACCCTTGCCGTCGCCCTGGAGAACGAACGGATCGTCCCCGGCGATCGCTGCCACGCCCGCCGCCCCCGCGGGAGGCCGGAACGAGGGCGCCTTCGTCTTCTCGAAGTCCGGCACGTCGTAGCCGGTCCACTCGCCCTTCTCCGGATCCCACCAGACGTACTTCTTGCGCTCGCTCCACGGCCTGCCGTCCGGGTCGGCGGAGGCACGGTTGTAGAGGATCCGCCGGTTCGCCGGCCAGGCCCAACCCCACTCGGCGGCCACCCAGTCCTGCTCCGAGCCGGGCTTGCGGCGGGCGGCCTGGTTGACGCCGTCGGCGTAGACCCCGGTGTAGATCCAGCATCCGCCGGCGGTGGTGCCGTCGTCCTTCATCTCGGTGAAGGAGGCGAGCGGTCGACCGCTGGCCACGTCGTACCCGTTGATCTCGTAGAGCACCGACTCGGCGCTCGGCTCGGCGAGCGGGCCGTGCGTCGGGTAGTTCCAGTTCAGCTCCAGCAGCGCCCGGTCGCGGGGCAGGGTCGACGTGGCCAGCCGGTCCCGGATGATGCGGCCGAGGTGGTAGAAGAACCACAGCTCGGAGCGGGCGTCACCCGGTGGCTCGACGGCCTTCTCCCGCCACTGCAGCAGCCGCTGGGTCTGCGTGAAGGTGCCCTCCTTCTCCACGTGCGAGGCCGCGGGCAGGAAGAACACCTCGGTGCGGCACTGCTCGGGCACGATCTCACCGGTGGCCACCTCGGGGCCGTTCTGCCAGAACGTCGCGCTCTCGATCATGAACAGGTCGCGGACCACCAACCAGTCCAGGTTCGCCATGCCCAGCCGCTGCGCACGGCCGTGCGCCGAACCGACGGCCGGGTTCTGACCGAGCAGGAAGTAGCCCTTGATCTTTCCGTCGATCATGTCGAGCACCTGCTGGTAGGTGCCGTGATCACCGGTCATGCGGGGCATGTAGCCGTAGCAGTAGTCGTTCTCGGCGGTCGCCGCGTCCCCCCAGTACGCCTTGAGCAGGTTCACCCCGTAGGCGCGGGCGTTGCCCCAGAAGCCCTTCTGGCCCGGGTGCCGGATGCTGTCGACCCACTGGTCGAAGGTCGGGTGGTCGGCGTGGTGCGGCATCGGCAGGTAGCCCGGCAGCAGGTTGAACAGTGTCGGGATGTCGGTGGAGCCCTGGATGCTGGCGTGTCCCCGCAGGGCCATGACCCCGCCGCCCGGGCGCCCCATGTTGCCCAACAGCAGTTGGATGATCGCCCCGGTGCGGATGTACTGCACGCCGACGGTGTGCTGGGTCCAACCCACCGAGTAGACGAGCATGCCGGTCCGGTTCCGGCCGGAGTTCTCCGTCCAGGCCTGGGCCAGTTCGAGGAACTTCTCCTGCGGAATGCCGCAGATCCGCTCCACCATCTGCGGGGTGTAGCGGGCGAAGTGCCGCTTGAGGATCTGGTAGACGCAGCGCGGATGCTGCAATGTCTCGTCCCGCTCGGTCTGACCGTTGACCGGCGCCCCGTGCGACTCGTGCTCCAACCCCGCCGCGGTTTCCCGTTGGGTCTCGGTGTCGCGGGTCGCGCCGTTCTGCTCGTGCCCGTGGTACTGCCAGCTGGTCTGGTCGTAGCTGGCGTTCTTCTCCTTGAACCCGGAGAAGAGCCCATGCAGGTCCTCGGCGTCGCGGTAGTCGTCATTGACGATGGTCGCGGCGTTGGTGTAGGAGACCACATACTCGCGGAAGTCGAGTTCGTTCTCCAGGATGTAGCGCACCACCCCACCGAGAAGCGCGATGTCGGTGCCGGCCCGGATCGGCAGGTAGCTGTCGGCCAGCGCGCTGGTCCGGGTGAACCGGGGATCGACATGGAACACCTTCGCGCCGCGCCGCTTGGCCTCCATCACCCACTGGAACCCGACCGGATGCGCCTCGGCCATGTTCGAACCCTGAATCACGATGACGTCGGAATTGGCGAGGTCCTGCTGGAACTGCGTCGCGCCGCCACGACCGAAGCTGGTTCCCAGACCGGGAACGGTGGCGGAGTGTCAAATACGCGCCTGATTCTCGATCTGCAACGCCCCCATCGCCGTGAACAGCTTCTTGATGAGGTAGTTCTCCTCGTTGTCCAACGTCGCGCCGCCCAGACTGGAGATCCCCAGCGTCCGGTTCAGCGGACGACCCTCGCCGTCGACGTCCTCCCACGTCTCGTCCCGGGCCGCCAGGACCCGATCGGCGATCATGTTCATCGCCGTGTCGAGGTCCAGGTCTTCCCACTCGGTCGCGTACGGCCGCCGGTAGCGCACCGTCGTCTGACGCAACGGGCTGGTCACCAGACTCTTGCTCGCGGCGCCCTTCGGACAGAGCCGACCACGGGAGATCGGACTGTCCGGATCCCCCTCGATCTGAGTGACCTGCCCGTCCTCGGCGTACACCCGCTGGCCGCAACCCACGGCGCAGTAGGGGCAGATCGACCGGGCCATGCTGTCGGCGGTTTCGGTGCGCGCGGTGAGCGACGTGGACTGGGCGGACTTGGCCGCGGCGCCCCGACCCAGCGGGTCGGTGCCGGTGAGCTGGCGGTAGACCGGCCAGCCCTCGATCCAGGTGCGCACCCCCATCGCTCCGCCTTTCCGACGAAAACGCGGAAAACATGAACAGTCTGACACTAGATGAATTGCCCGACTCGCGCAGTGGGATGCACGTACGGGTCAGGTGATCGTCACGGTCACGTTGTGCCAGCCGGTCGCGCCGCTCGGAAAGGGTGCCGCGCGCTCCTCGGTCTGGGTGGCTCCGGCGGCGTCGGTGGCCCGAACCCGGATGGTGTGGCTGCCGGGCGTGGCGTCCCACCGGTAGGACCACTGCCGCCACAGGTCCGGTGAGGGGCCGCCGGCGAGCCGCGCCTGACGCCACGGCTCATCGTCGACCTGGATCTCGACGGCGCTGATGCCGCGCCGCTGGGCCCAGGCGACACCGGCGATCATGACCGGGCCGGCCAGCCGGCGGGCAAAGGGTCTTGGGGTGTCGACGCGGGACGCGGTCTTGACGGGCGCATCCGCCGCCCAGCCTCGGCGCACCCAGTACGCGTCGTAGGCGGCGAAGGTGGTGATCTCCAGCTCGGTGAGCCACTTGCACGCGCCCACGTAGCCGTAGAGACCGGGCACCAGCATGCGGACGGGAAAGCCGTGTTCGAGGGGAAGGGGTTCGCCGTTCATGGCGACCACGAGCATGGCGTCACGGCCGTCGAGCACGGCCCGCAGTGGGGTACCGATGGTCATCCCGTCGACGGATCGGCTGACCAGCTGGTCCGGTCCGACCTCGAGGCCGGCCTCGCGCAGCAGCGGGGCGAGCGGTACGCCGGTCCAGCGCGCGGTCCCGATGTAGGGCCCGCCGACCTCGTTGGAGACGCAGTTCAGGGTGATGTCGCGCTCGATCAGCTCGCGGGCGAGGAGTTCCTCGAACCGCCAGCTGCGGGGCCGCCGCACCGCGCCGCCCAGGGTCAGCCGCCACCGGTCGACGTCCACCTGCGGGACGGTGAGGGCGGTGTCCACCCGGTAGAAGTCCCGGTTGGTCGTGTGGAACGGGGAGACACCGTCGACGTCCGTCCGGACGCTCGCCGGTAGTGGCGGGGCGGGGCTGGCGGGTGCGGGGATACGTACCGTGGCGCGGGACCTGGTGCCGACGCCGCGGTTGACGCCGAGGGCCCGCCCGGCGGTGGCGGCCGCGGCCGCGCTCAGCGCGGTCGCGGCGGAGGTGGTCAGGAACTGCCGTCGGTTGAGCAGCCGCGGCCGGCCCGTCGAGGAGACGGCGACGGTGCCGGCGGAGCGGACCAGCGCCAGCATGGCGAGCGCGCCGGCGACCGCGCCGGCGATCGTCGGGGTGGCGTCCACGGCGACGGCGGTGGGACGGGTCAGGACGGCGACGATGCCGATGACGGTGAACGCGGCGAGTCCGATGACGCCGTAGCGGCGACGGCGCAGCGCCGCCGTGCCGATGATGACGCTGGCGGCGGCGAGAACAGCGTGGACGGCCGCCACCAGGACGAGCTTGTCGGCGGTGCCGAACGTGCGGATGGCGAACGCCTTGACCGGTTGCGGGGCGAGGTCGATGGCAGCGGCGCCGACGGCGAGCACCGGATCGGCGGCGGGGTTGAGCACCCCGGCGACCAGGTGGGCGACCGCGACCGCGGCGCCGGCGGTGAGCAGGCCGACGACGACCGCCCGCGGACCGATGGAGGGGGGCGGCCCCGGCCGGCCGTGGGCCGGCCGGGGTCCGATCTCGGTGGTCATGATCAGCTCTTGGGCATCAGCACGGTGTCGACGAGGTACACCGTGGCGTTGGCGGTCGAGACATTGCCGCAGACCACCATGGACGTGCCGTTGACGGTGAACGACGAGCCGCTGCCGGTCACGGTCAGGTCGGCACCCTGCAGGGTCTCGTGCGTGCCGGCGAGGGTCTCCGGGGAGAGCTGACCCGGTACGACGTGGTAGGTCAGCACCTTCTTCAGCATGGCGTCGTCGGCGAGCACCTTGTCGAGGTCCGCCTTCGGGATCTTGCCGAACGCGTCGTTGGTCGGCGCGAACACCGTCACGCCCTGCGCGGTGTTGAGCGAGTCGACCAGGTTGGCCTTCTTGACCGCGGTGACCAGGGTGGACAGCACCGGGTTGCCGGACGCGGCGGTCGCGACCGGGACCTTCGCCATCGCCTCGAAGCTGCCCGGGTTCGCGGCGTCGACCGGGACCGCGGAGCAGCCCGGGCCGAACTGCGCGGACATCATCGACGGCGACGCCGAGGCCATCGGTGCGCCGGCCGACGTGCTCGGCGCGGTGGTGGCGTCGTCGGCGGCACTGTCGGTGTCGGCGCCGCAGGCGGACAGGGCCAGGATGGCGGTCGCGCCAACGGCGGCGAACATTCGCCGGTACATAGGTGCTCCTCAGATCGGGGGTTGGTGCTTTCACCGAGGATTCGGAGCGACCCGGTTGCCGGATGGGTGCGAATGCCGAATTTCCGGACGGAGCGTGTGGACCGTCGAGTGGCGGCGACGGCCCGGCCCAGCGCGGGCGGCGTCCGTCCCGGCGCAAACGGCCCGGCGCGGGCGGGGCCCGGCGACGAGCCTGAGCGGGTGCAGCGTCGGACGCCCGGACGCCGCACCCGGTCAGCGCAGCGGCAGGAGCGCGACGACCCGCGTGGGCGTGGCCGACCCGCCGACGGGTTCGTTCGACAGCCCGAACGTCGACGCGCCGTCGATCGGGCCGACGACGCTGGTGGCGGTCGTCGCGTCGGCGGAAAGCACCCCGACCGACCGAGGATCCTCGTCACCGCGGATGAGCCACAGCTGATAGGCCCGGCCCGCACCGGGCGCCGGCAGATCGTGGAGCACCGCGACGCCGCGGTCGCGTTCCTGGGACACCACCAGCACCGTGCGACCGCCGCCCTCGACCGCGATCTGGTGGACCCGGGCGTCACGTGCGGTGAGGACCTCGGCGACCCGGCGGGCGTTCTCGTCGACGACCTGCTGCTGTTCGGTCCCGTTGTCGGCGACGGTCCAGGTCACCGCGCTCGCGCCGGCGGCCGCGACGATGGCGGCGGCGACGCTGGTCAGCCAGCGCGGCCAGCGCCGGTCGGCCGGTGACGGGCGGCCGGGTTCTGAGACGACGCGTTCCTGCGGGGTACGTCGGGCGGCGGCCAGGGTACGGTCGCGCAGGGCGACCGGGACGGGCTCGGCAATCGTGTCGTCGGCGAGGCGGGCGGCGGTCTCCCGCAGCTCGGCCACCTCCTGACGGCAGGTGCCGCAGCCGGCGAGGTGCCGTTCGAACGCCGCCCGTTCGAGGTCGTCGACCGCGTCGAGGGCGTACGCGCCGGCGAGGGTGTGGATGTCGGCGCTCATGCCCGCTCCCCCACCTGAACGCCGAGGCAGTCGCGCAGCCGGATCAGCCCGTCGCGCAGCCGCGTCTTGATCGTCGGTAACGGCGCGGCCAACTGCTCCGCCACCTCCCGGTAGGTGTACCCGCCGTAGTAGGCGAGGGTCACCGCCTCCCGTTGCAGCGGGGTCAGCCCGTCCAGGCAGCGGCGGACCTGTTCCCGGTCCAGCCGGGCCGCCACCCCCTCCGCCACCTCGTCGTAGGGCACACTGCCGTCGCGCGCCGCGGCCCGCTGCGTCCGCTCGGTACGCGCCTGCTCCGACCGGACCCGGTCCACCGCCCGGCGGTGCGCCATCGTCAGGACCCAGGCCGTCGCGGTGCCGCGCGTCGGGTCGAACCGGGCGGCCGTCCGCCACACCTCCACGAGGACCTCCTGGGTCACTTCCTCGGCCATGCCGGGATCGCGCAGCACCCGCCGGGCCAGACCGAGCACCTTGCCGACCACCGCGTCATAGAGGGCGGCGAAGGCGGCGTCGTCGCCCCTGGCCACCCGGCCGAGCAGGTCGTCGACGTCCAACGGGCGGCTGCCGACGACGACCGGATCCCACCGGCGGGCCCGCCCGCCGTCAGCATCTCCCACTGCGTCCCCTCCATGATCCTGAGCCTTGGCAGGGATTCGGAGCCGCGCCGCGACCGGATGGGTGGCGGGACGCCTCCGCCGCGTGCCGGGGCGCCCCGACGCCGGCGTACGCCCGCCCCGGTAGGCCGGCGAAATGACGCGCAAAGTACCGCTGACGTTACGAGCTTGTTTCCGAGATGACGGTTGGGTTACGAGCGCTTCTCGATGATCGATGCCGATCCTACGTTTTCGGCCACCGTCACCAGTCGGGGCGGCCGGCACCGAACGTGGAGGGCTACACGTGCCAATACCGAATACGCAACGCCCCGGACGGACCAGGCGCGGGGTCAGCATGCTGGCCGCCGCAACCCTGGTCGCGGCCGGCCTGACCAGCCTGGGCGGGGGCGCCGCCGTCGCCGCCACGCCGGCCGGAAGCGGGCCGACCGTTCGCTACCTCGTCCAGCTCGACGACGAGCCGCTGGCCACCTACACCGGCGGCGTCGCCGGGATCGCGGCGACCAGGCCGACCCGCGGCGCCAAGCTGAACCGCAACTCCGGTAGCGCCCAGGCGTACCGGGAGCACCTGCGCCAGCAGCGCGCCGACGTGCTGAAGTCCGTGGGCGTGCCGGCCGGTCAACCCCGGGTCACCCTGGAGACCGCGTTCAACGGCTTCGCGGTGGACCTCACCGGGCCGCAGGCGGCCCGGCTGCGGGCCACCCGGGGCGTGCGGGCGGTGTACGAGAACCGCACTGTGCACGCCGCCACCTCGCACACCCCGGACTTCCTCGGCCTGACCGGCCCGCGCGGAGCCTGGCGGCAGCAGTTCGGCGACGTCGCCCACGCGGGCGAGGGCATGATCGTCGGGGTCATCGACAGCGGCTTCTGGCCGGAGAGCGCGAGCTTCGCCCCACTGCCCAGCCCGCGGCCGGACCAGGCGGTCATCGACGCCAAGTGGAAGGGCACCTGCGACGTCGGCACCGAGGCGCCGGTCACCTGCAACAACAAGGTGATCGGGGCACGTTGGTACAACGACAGCGGGATCGCCGAGGCGTTCCCCGACGAGTTCTCCTCCCCCCGCGACCGCAACGGCCACGGCACCCACACCGCCAGCACCGCCGCCGGCAACCACGGCGTACCGGCGAAGTCGGGCACCCAGGACCTCGGCATGATCTCCGGCATGGCGCCGGCCGCCCGGCTCGCGGTCTACAAGGCGCTCTACGACACCGGCGCCGGCTCGGCGAGCGGGTCGGAGATCGACATCGTGCACGCCATCGACGACGCGGTCGCCGACGGTGTCGACGTGATCAACTACTCGATCGGCGACGACAGCGAGCGGTTCGGCGCGATCGACGCGACGTTCTTCAACGCCGCCGCCGCCGGGGTCTTCGTCGCCGCCGCCGCCGGCAACGCCGGCCCGACGGCCAGCACCGTCGACAACTCGACCCCGTGGGTGACCACGGTGGCGGCGAGCACCACCGACCGGCAGCACACCCGGACGCTGAAGCTCGGCAACGGCACCACCATCACCGGGTCGGGCATGGGTGCCAGCGGCGTCGGACCGGCGCCGCTGGTCTTCTCCAAGGAGAACGGCCCCAACCCGAGCGACACCTACGCCGCCGAACTCTGCGCCGACGACTCGCTGGACCCGGCCAAGGTCAAGGGCGCCATCGTGCTGTGTCTGCGCGGCGAGTTCCCGCGTACGGACAAGAGCGCCGAGGTCGCCCGGGCCGGCGGGGTCGGAATGGTGCTGTACAACGACTCGCTGAACTCGCTCAACGCCGACGTGCACACCGTGCCGACGGTGCACATCAACGAGGTCGACCTGGCCACGGTCAGCGCGTACGTCGCCACCGGCAACGCCACGGCGAGCATCTCGGCCGCCACGTTGGAGACGGTGGAGGCACCCGGGGTCGCTGCCTTCTCCTCGGCGGGTCCGTCCAATCTGAACGCCGGTGACCTGCTCAAGCCGGACATCAGCGCCCCCGGACAGGACATCGCCGCGGCGTACTCGCCGTCCGCCGGCGGTAACGACTTCGCCCTGGAGTCGGGCACCTCGATGGCGGCTCCGCACATCGCCGGCATCGCCGCCCTGCTGCTGGCCAAGCACCCCGACTGGTCCCCCGCGACGGTGCGCTCGGCGCTGATGACCAGCGCGGTCGACACCACCGACAAGGGCAATCCGATCAAGATCGGCAGCTACGACGCCACCCCGCTCAACTACGGCGCCGGCCAGGTCCGCCCGGGCAGCGCGTTCGACCCGGGCCTGGTCTACGACTCCGGTCCGCAGGACTGGCTGCGCTACCTGTGCGGAGTCGCCGAGCGCGGCACCGAGTACAACGTGGAGCTCGACGGCTGCGACCAGATCGGCGTGCTCGACACCGCCCAGTTGAACTACCCGTCCATCTCGCTGGGTCGGATGGTGGGCAAGCAGACGGTCAGCCGGACCGTCACCAACGTCAGCGACAAGACCAGCACCTACACCTCCTCGGTGCAGGCCCCGCCGGGTTACACCGTGAAGGTCACCCCGGCCAAGCTAAAGATCCGCCCCGGCCAGACCGCCCGCTTCTCGGTGCAGGTCACCAACACCGGTGGCGCGTTCGACACCTGGGTCGACGGCGCGCTGACCTGGCGCGACCAGTTCCAGCACCGGGTGCGGATCCCGCTGGTCGTACGCAACGCCGGGCTGATCGTTCCCGACGCGATCACCGGTGCCGGCACCTCCGGCAGCGTCCGGATCGCCGCCGAGGTCGGCTACCGGGGCCGGTTGGTCTCCGGGCTCATCGGCCTGACCGCGGGCGCCAGCAGCACCGTCGCCCTGCACGGCGACGGGCCCTCCTGGGACTGGAGTTCGTCGAACAACCTGCCGGTGCCGCTGCCCGCGTCGATCCACAAGAGCACGGTGCACGTGCCGGCGGGCACCCGCACCCCGCAGGTGCGGGTGACCTCGCAGCTGCCCGTCTGCTCCCACATCGACTGGGAGGACGAGGAGGGGGTGATGGCGTGCACGGAGTTCAGCGTGAACGTCTACGACCCGGCCGGTAAGTTCGTGACCGCCACGGTCAGCGGCCGCGCCGGTGCCACCGTGACGCTGCCCGAAGGCGCCGGGGACTACATCCTCGTCGTCGAGCAGGAGTTCGTCGAGAACCTGCCGGCGGGGCAGGACGGCGACACGTACACCATCACCACCTACCTGCCGGGCGCGCCGGGCACCGCCAGCGGCAAACTCACCATCGACCCGAAGCAACGCAGCGTGCAGGCGGGTGCGACGGCGAACCTGACGTTGCGCTGGTCCGGGCTCACCCCGGGGCGCCGCTACATCGGGTACGTGGAGTTCGGCAACGGCAACGGTCCACTGAAGACCGTGCCGATCACCGTCCAGTCCTGACGGTGCCGCCGAGCCGGACCGGCCGTGTGACCCAGGTCACCGGCGGTCCGCCGGCCGGCCATCGGACGCCGTCGGGGTGATCTGCTCGCCCCACGGTGATCGACAGCGGCGAGGACAACGTGCGGGGCGGCGGGGTTCCAACCCCGATCCGCCCCGCACGCCTGCGCGGACCCGTCGAGTTCGTCGGACGGGCGGCGGAGCTGGCGCTGCTGCGCCGGCTCGTCGAGGCCCCACCGTGCCTGGTGCTGCTGGAGGGCGAGCCCGGCATCGGCAAGAGCCGGCTGGTCGCCGAACTGCTCGCCGGTCTGCCCGGGCGCCACCTGGTCGGCGAGTGCGACGACGTGCCGGAGCCCTTCCCGCTCGGCGTGCTGCTGGACGCCGTCCGGGCCGGCGCGGATCACCTCGGCCCGCTCAACCCGGTGGCCGGCGCCCTCGCGCCGCTGCTGCCCGAGCTGGCCGAGGCACTGCCCCCCGCGCCCGCCCCGCTGACCGACCCGGCGGCCGAACGACACCGGCTGCTGCGGGCCGTCGCCGCGGTGCTCGCCGCGCTGGCCCCCGCCGTGCTGGTGCTGGAGGACCTGCACTGGGCCGACCCGGCGACCTGCGACCTCCTCGCATACCTGGGCAGCCACCCGGTGGACGGCTTGGCCGTGGTGCTGACCGCCCGTACCCCGGCGCCCGGTGGCAGCACGCCGATCCACGAGGCGCTGGCGCGTACCCCGCCGTGGGCGGTCACCCGCGTGCCGCTGGGCGCGCTCGCCGCCGAGGACGTCCGTCGGCTGGCCGCGCGGACGCTGCGGCTGGACGATCCGCCGCCGGAACTGACCGCCACCCTGCTCGAGCGGACAGCCGGCATCCCGTTCGTGGTGGAGGAGGTGCTGCGCACGCTCGCCGAGCGGGGCGGTGACCCACTGGCCGACGAGAGCGTCCCGTTCGTGCTGCGTGACGTGCTGCTCTGGCGGCTGCGCCCGCTCGACGAGGCCACCCGGGAGGTGCTCGGCGCGGCGTCCGTGCTGGGCCTGGTGCCGGACCAGCGCGTCCTCGCCGCCGCGCTCGGCCAGGACCGGGCGGCGGTCCGCACGGCGCTGACCGCGGCTCACCGGGCGGGGCTGCTGCACGACACCGGGGAGGGGCTGCGCTTCCGGCACGACCTGGCCCGGCAGGTGGTCTACGACATGGTGCCCCGGGACACCCGGGAGTGGCTGCACCTGCGCGTGGCGCGGGTGCTGGAGCGGGAACTGCCCCGGCCGGTGGCCCAACTCGCGCACCACTACCGGCTGGCCGGCAGCGGCGCCGACTTCGTCCGCAACGCCGAGGCCGCCGCCGACCTGGCCACCGAACGCGGGGACGACGCGACCGCCGCCGGTTTCCTGCTCCAGACCATGGCCGTCGCCGAGTTGCCCCGACCGGTACGGGCACGGCTCGCCGGCAAGCTGGGCCGGTCGGCCATCGACGGACTCAGCCAGGCCGAGGCGATCCCGGTGCTGGAGCGGCTGCTCGCCGACCGGCGGCTGCCGCCCGGCGCCCGGGGCGAGTTGGGTCTGGTGCTCGGGCGGATGTTGCGCCAGCAGGGTGAGGCGCTGCGCGGGTACGCCGAGATCGAGCGCGCCGTGCCGTTCCTGCGGGCGCCCCGGCGCCGGGCCCCGGCCCTCGCGGTGCTGGCCGCCCCGGACACGGTGGTCGGCCGGCACGTCGACGACCACCTGGCCCGCTGCGCGGAGGCGGAAGCCGCCGCGGTCACCAGTGGGGATCCGGCGGCGCACCTCGCGGTCCGGATCGCCCGTGCGTCGCTGCTGCTGGAGCTGGGCGATCCGGCGGCCTGGGCGGTCATCGCCGAGCTGCGCGCCTCGGTGGAGCTGACGGAGCGACCCCGGGAGCACGCGCGGGCCTGCCTGAACTGGGCGCAGGGCGCGCTGCACGCCGGGCACCTGGAGCAGGCCGCCGCGCTCCTGGCCAGCGGACGGGAGCTGGTCGAGGAGACCGGCTACGAGCGGCTCGCCGCCCTGGTGGAGGCGACCGAGCTGTCGCTGGACCGCGCCGCCGGGCGGCTGGACGGGCTGGCGGAGCGGCTCGCCCGGCTGGTCGCCGCCGCCGAGCGGATGCCGGTCACCCTGCTCGACGCCCGGGCCGAGCTGGCCACCGTGCTGGCCCGCACGGCCACCGGCGCAGACGTGGCGCGGGCCGAACGGGCGCTACGGGAGGTGATCACCGACGCGCGGCGGGTCGGTGCGATCTGGCCGCTGGTGCAGGCGCTCTCGGCGCTGGCCCGGCTGACCCTCACCGGCCGCCCGGAGGAGGCCGCCCGGCACGCCACCGACGCGTTGTCGCTGGTGCGGGCCAAGGGAATCTGGGCGTGGGCAGCCGAAGCCGTCCTGGTGCTGGCCGAGGCAGCCGCGGCGGCGGGAGAACCGGAGCGGGCCGCCCCGGCGGTGGCCGACCTGGCCGCCGGCATCCAGGGTCGGGACGCGCCGGCGGCGCTGGTCGTGCTGAGCCGGTGCCGGGAACTTCTTCCCGCCCGGGGGCCCATCGACGGCGTACACGGTGTTTCCGAAATGTGACGGAGAGTACGCGGCCGAGGGCCGCGCGGAGGCTCTCGGCACGTGGCGCGGACAGCAGCCCGGAGTAGCCTCTATTTCCTGGTTGTTACTGAAATGTTGGCCCCCGCGCTTGCACAAGATCCTCCGGCTGAATAGGTTGCCGTCGGCAACAAAAGCAGGTGCGGGCCAGACCCCTTCGGAGAGATCATGACATTGGCGAGGTGGTGAACGATGAGCGAGGCTCCTGTCCTCCTGGAGATGCGCTCCATCACCAAGGAGTTCCCCGGGGTGCGGGCCCTCTCCGACGTGAACCTTGCGGTACGCGCCGGTGAGATCCACGCCATATGCGGCGAGAACGGCGCGGGCAAGTCCACGCTGATGAAGGTCCTCAGCGGGGTGTATCCCTACGGCAGCTACGACGGCACGATCGTCTATCGAGGGGCGGAAAGTCGCTTCTCGGACATTCGGAGCAGCGAGCACGCGGGCATCGTGATCATCCACCAGGAGCTCGCGCTGATCCCGCACATGTCGATCACCGAGAACATCTTCCTCGGCAACGAGCCGCGCAAGCGCGGCGCGATCGACTGGAAGGCCGCCAACCGGATGGCGCTGGACCTGATGGCCCGCGTCGGCCTGGAAGAGGACCCGGACACCCTGATCAAGGACATCGGGGTCGGCAAGCAGCAGCTGGTGGAAATCGCCAAGGCGTTCGCCAAGGACGTCAAGCTGCTCATCCTGGACGAGCCGACCGCGGCCCTGAACGAGGAGGACTCGCGGCACCTGCTCGACCTGCTGCGGGGCTTCCGCGAGCGCGGCATCACCTCGATCATCATCTCGCACAAGCTGAACGAGATCGAGGCGATCGCCGACCGGATCACCATCCTCCGGGACGGCCAGACCGTCGAGACGCTGGACGTCAAGGCCGACGGCGTCGACGAGGACCGCATCGTGCGGGGCATGGTCGGCCGGGAGCTGCACAGCCGGTTCCCGGACCACACGCCCAAGATCGGCGAGGTCTTCTTCGAGGTCCGCGACTGGACCGTCCGGCACCCGATCTCCGCCGAGCGGCTGGTCGCCAAGAACTCGAACTTCGTCGTACGTCGCGGCGAGATCGTCGGCTTCGCCGGCCTCATGGGCGCCGGCCGTACCGAGCTGGCCATGAGCGTCTTCGGCCGCTCCTACGGGGTGTACGAGGCCGGGACGATCATCAAGGACGGCAAGGAGATCGTCCTGAAGTCGGTGGCGGACGCGATCGCCAACGGGCTCGCGTACGTCAGCGAGGACCGCAAGGCGATCGGCCTGAACCTGCTCGACGACATCAAGATGTCGACGGTGGCGGCCAAGTTGTCGAAGATCACGCATCACGGCGTGCTCAGCGAGGTCGACGAGTACCGGGCGGCCGAGGCGTACCGCCGGGACCTGCGGATCAAGGCTCCGACGGTCGACGAGGGCGTCGACAAGCTCTCCGGTGGCAACCAGCAGAAGGTCGTGCTGGCGAAGTGGATGTTCACCGACCCGGACCTGCTGATCCTCGACGAGCCGACCCGTGGCATCGACGTGGGCGCCAAATACGAGATCTATGGCATCATTCAGCGGCTCGCCGACCAGGGGAAGGGCGTCGTCGTCATCTCCTCGGAGCTGCCTGAGCTGATCGGGATCTGCGACCGCATCTACACGGTGTCCGAAGGCGCCATCACCGGCGAAGTCGCCCGCCAGGACGCGAACCCGGAAACCCTCCTCAAGCTGATGACCTCGACTAAGAAGATGCAGACACGATGAGCCGACTGAAGGAACTCCAGAAGAACCTCTTCGGAGGCACCACCTCCAACGCCCGCCAGTTCGGGATGATCTTCACGCTGGTCGCGATCGTCGTCCTGTTCCAGATCTGGACGGACGGGCTGACCCTGCGGTCGGACAACCTGATCGCGCTCTTCCAGCAGAACTCGTACATCCTCATCCTGGCCATCGGCATGCTGATGGTGATCGTCGCCGGGCACATCGACCTCTCGGTCGGCTCGATCGCCGCCTTCACCGGCATCCTGGTCGCCAAGGCGATGGCCGAGTGGAACCTGCCCTGGCCCGTGGCGATCCTCTTCGGCCTCGCCATCGGCGCGATCATCGGCGCCTGGCAGGGGTTCTGGGTGGCCTACATCGGGGTGCCGGCGTTCATCGTCACCCTGGCCGGCATGCTGCTCTTCCGCGGCGGCAACCAGTTCATCGGTAACGCCAACACCATCCCGGTGCCCGAGGGCTTCCGGGTGATCGGCTCCGGGTTCCTGCCCGAGGTCGGGCCGAACACCGGCTACAACAACCTCACCCTGCTGCTCGGCCTCGCGGGCTGCGTCGCGGTGGTGTGGCGGGAGCTGTCGGCGCGCAAGACGCGCCGGGACATGAACGCCGATCCCGCGCCGATGTGGATCTCCATCCTGCGGATGGCGGTCATGGTCGGTGTGCTCGTCTTCGTCTCGCTCCGCTTCGCCAGCGGTCGCGTCGGCACGAGCTTCCCGGTCTCCGGCATCATCCTCGTGGCGCTGGTGATCGCCTACTCCTTCTACACCCGCAACACCGCGGGCGGCCGGCACATCTACGCCGTCGGCGGCAACTTCCGGGCGGCCGAGCTGTCCGGCGTGAAGCTCAAGCGGGTCAACTTCTACGTCATGATGAACATGTCCGTGCTGGCAGCGCTGGCCGGCATGATCTTCGTGGCCCGTTCGGCGGCCTCCGGGCCGCAGGACGGCAACGGCTGGGAACTCGACGCCATCGCCGCGGTCTTCATCGGCGGCGCGGCCGTCTCCGGCGGCATCGGCACCATCAGCGGCTCGATCGTCGGCGGCCTGGTCATGGCCGTGCTCAACAACGGTCTGCAGCTGATGGGCGTCGGCACCGACCGGGTCCAGATCATCAAGGGCCTGGTCCTGCTGCTGGCGGTCGCCCTCGACGTCTACAACAAGCGGCAGGGACGCTTCTCGATCATCGGAAGCCTCACCCGCTCGTTCCGCCGCGACACCCCCGCGGCACCACCACCGACGTCCGACGCGGACCGCGAGCCCGCCAAGGCACCAGTGGCCGGCTGACGCCGACCACTTCCCTCACCACCAAGAAAGGCACCCAACCCTCATGCGCAACATCATCGGCAAGGCGGTGGCCGTCGGCGCCATCGCGGCGCTTGCCCTCACCGCCTGCGGCTCCGGCCGCGACGAGGGCACCAGCGGCTCGGGCTCCGAGGCCAAGGGCTTCCCGGCCAACTCCCTGATCGGTGTGGCCCTGCCGGCCAAGACCTCGGAGAACTGGGTCCTCGCGGGCGACCTCTTCACCAACGGTCTCAAGGAGGCCGGTTTCCAGGCTGACGTGCAGTACGCGGGCGCGTCGACCACGGTCGCCGACCAGCAGGCGCAGATCACCGCCATGGTCACCAAGGGCGCCAAGGTCATCGTCATCGGCGCGACCGACGCCGCGCAGCTGTCGACCCAGGTCGCCGCTGCCCACGCCGCCGGCGCGAAGGTCATCGCCTACGACCGGCTGATCGTCAACTCGCCGGACGTCGACTACTACGTCGCGTTCGACAACTTCAAGGTCGGCCAGCTCCAGGGCCAGGCCCTGCTGGACGGCATGAAGGCCAAGAAGCCGAACGGCCCGTACAACATCGAGCTGTTCTCCGGCTCGCCGGACGACAACAACGCCAAGGTCTTCTTCGACGGCGCGATGGACGTGCTGAAGCCGGAGATCGACAAGGGCAACGTGGTCGTCGCCTCGAAGCAGACCGACGTCAAGCAGACCGCCATCCAGGGCTGGAAGGCCGAGGGTGCGCAGGCCCGTATGGACCAGCTGCTGACCTCGACCTACGGCAACAAGGAGCTGGACGGCGTCCTCTCCCCGAACGACACCCTGGCCCGCGCGATCATCACCTCGATCAAGGGTGCCGGCAAGCCGGTCCCGGTGGTCAGCGGCCAGGACTCCGAGGTTGAGTCGGTCAAGTCGATCATGGCTGGCGAGCAGTACATGACGATCAACAAGGACACCCGGAACCTGGTCAAGCAGACCATCGAGATGGTGAAGGCGCTGCAGGCCGGCAACAAGGCCGAGGTGAACGACACCAAGTCCTACAACAACGGCGTCAAGGTCGTCGACACGTACCTGCTTCCGCCGGTCGCCGTCACCAAGGCGAACGCGGCCGAGGCGTACGCGAACGACCCGAAGCTCTCGCCGCTCACCAAGTAAGCACCGCACCACGACGTCGGGTCCCGGAGATCTCCGGGACCCTTCGTCGTACTGGCGCACGGTGAACGACGTGGCACCGGACGAGAGGCGGCTCGAACGTGCGGCAACGTGTGCTGTCCGGGGTCCCCCGGGACGGTCGAGACCCGGGCTCGCCGACCGCGCCGGCGCTCGGCGCCAGCCAGGAGGAGACCCGTCGGCAGAACCTGGGCGCCGTGCTGCGCCACGTCCACCTGCACGGGCCGACCAGCCGGGCCGAGTTGACCAGCCGGCTCGGCCTCAACCGCAGCACGATCGGAGCGCTCGCCGGCGATCTCGCCGCCGTCGGCCTGGTGACCGAAGAGGCGGCACCCACCACCGGCCGTCGCGCCGGCCGCCCCTCGCTCGTGGTGAGCCCCCGCTCAGGCCGGGTCTACGCCCAGGCGTTGAGCATCGAGGCGGACCGGCTGCGCGCCGCCCGCATCGGCCTCGGCGGCCGCATCCTCGACCTGCGGGAGGCCGACCGACCGCCCGGCATGTCCGCCGTCGACGCCGTCGGCGCGCTGGCCGCCCTGGTCCGTGAGATGGAGCGCCTCGTCGAGGCGGACAGGGTCTGCGTTGGCGGCGCCGTCGCGGTGGCGGACGCCACCCGCTCCGCCGGCGGACGGGTCCGGATCGGCGGGCCCGACGAAGCACTACGCGCCGAGGTAGCGGCCCAGTTCGCCGACGGTCCCGCCGTCGTGGCCGGCGACCTCGCCGACATCGCCGGCCTCGCGGAACACGCCCGTGGCGCGGCGGCCGGCAGTGACGATCTCGTCTATCTGCACGGTGGCCCCGGCGTCAGCGCCGGCATCATCGTCGGCGGCCGGCTGGTCGTCGGCCACCGTGGGCACAGCGGCAAGGTGGGCCACATGGTCGTCAACCCGGACGGGCTGCCGTGCTGGTGTGGCTCGCGCGGCTGCTGGGAGACCGAGATCGGCGAGGCGGCGCTGCTGCGGCACGCCGGCCGGCACGCGGACGCGCCGGGCGCGGTCGCCGAGGTGCTGCGCGCGGCGGTCAGCGGTGAGCCCACGGCCAGCGCGGCGGTCGACCACGTCGCCGACTGGCTCGGGTTCGGTCTGGCCAACCTGATCAACGTGATCAACCCGCACACCGTCGTGCTCGGCGGCTCCCTGCGTGCGGTCCACGCCGCCGGGACGGGCACCGTACGCCGCCGCCTGGACGAACTGGCCCTGCCCACCTCGGCTCCGCGCCAGGTGCGGCTGCGACCGGCGGCGCTCGGCCGCGACGCCGCCCTGATCGGCGCCGCCGAGCTCGCCTTCGACCAGTTGCTGGCCGACCCGCTCAACGTCGGCGTCCCCGGCTGACCGCTGCGGCCGCCCGACGCCGGACGGCGCTGCTCACCACCACCAGCCGAGCCGAGGCGGGAACCGCAGGATCCGGTCGTCGCCGGCGGCCGGGGCGCCCCGACCGTCGCGGTTGCTGGTCACGACCCAGAGCGATCCGTCCGGCGCGGCCACCACCGTCCGCAGCCGACCATAGGTGCCGACGAGCTGCGCCGTGGGGGCGCCGGCACCGCCACCGCCGTCGAGCGGCACCACCCACAGCCGGGTGCCGCGCAGGGCCGCGACGTAGAGCTTCCCGCCCACGATCGCCGCGCCGCTGGGCGAGGACTCCGCGGGTCGCCACGTGACGATCGGGTCGCGGAAGCGCGGATCCCCGGAGACTCCCTCGACGACGGGCCAACCGTAGTTGCCGCCGGGCGCGATGCGGTTGACCTCGTCCCAGCTGCTCTGACCGAACTCGGTCGCGTAGAGCCGGCCCCGCCGGTCCCAGGCCAGGCCCTGCACGTTGCGGTGGCCGAGGCTGTAGACCAGGGACCCGGCGATCGGGTTGTTCGAGGGCACGCCGCCGTCGGGTCGCATGCGCAGAATCTTGCCGTTGCGGCTTCGGGGGTCCTGCGCCGTGGCGGCCTGCCCGGCATCGCCGACGCCCGCGTAGAGCATCCCGTCGGGGCCGAACGCGATGCGTCCGCCGTCGTGCACCGCGGCCCGGGCGAGCCCGGTGAGAATCGGCTGCTGCAGCCACGGCGCGCTGAGCCGGAAGCGGACGATCCGGTTGTCGACACTGGAGGTGAAGTACGCGTACACGTAACGGTCGAGGCGGTAGTTCGGCGAGACCGCCAGCCCGAGCAGTCCGGCTTCGCCGGTCGCGGCGACGCCGGCGATCTGCGCGACCGGCCGAGGCGCCGACCCGCGACGGACCTGCAGCACCCGCCCGCTGTCGCGCTCGCCGACGAGCGCGCTGCCGTCCGGCAGGAAGGCCAGTCCCCAGGGCGCTTCGAGGCCGGTGGCGACGACCGTCGGTCGGGTGAAGTCGAAGCCCCACCAGCCGTACGCATCCGCGCTCGCGGATCCGTGGGCGTTCGCCGAGGCGGGCAGCCCGGCGACGCTGACGCACACGGCGAGGACGATTCCAGCGACAACACCGCGTCTTCTCACGCCACACCCCTGGACCAGCTCGACAGCCGCCGGTCGATGCCGGCGTCGCCCGCCTGGCCGGGACCGACGGGCACGCGACCAGCGTCGACGTCCCGCCGTCACGGCATCGTCACCGCGGCGGCCAGGGCATAGACGCTCCCGTGCCCGGGGCGGGCCGGGCGGTGCAGCTTTCCCGGCGCGGTCGGCGCCTAGCGGGGTGCGGTCGCCAGGATGGCTTCGAGGCCCCGTTCGAACAGCTCGTCGTCGCTCCACCGGGCATCGTCGAGGTGGCCGGAGGCGTCGAGGGTCGGATAGGCGGTGGGGTCGGCCGCGATGTGTCGCCGGGCCGCCGCCCGGGCCTGCGGGTCGGCGGTCCGCCGCCAGGTGGCTTCGGTGACCGCCGCGCCGATCACGTAGTTGGCCAGCAGGCGGGTGGTCACCGCCAGCTCCAGGGCGGTGCAGCCACCGCGGACCAGTGCCGCCTGGAGGAACTCGGTGCGGGCGAGCACGTTGGGTCCGAGCATCGGGCGCCCGATCAGACCGGGCGCCCAGGGGTGACGGAGCATCGCCGCGCGCCAGTTCCGGATCAGTGCGCGTACGTCGTCTTGCCAGTCGTCGGTGGCGGCCGGGAGGCGCACCGCGCCGAAGATCTGGTCGACGGCCAGGTCCAGGACGTCATCCTTCGTCCGCACGTGCCAGTAGAGCGCGGTCGAGGTGACGTCGAGCAGCTGGGCGAGGCGACGCATGGTCAGACCGTCGGTGCCGTGCTGGTCGAGCAGCGTCACCGCCGCGTCGACGATGCGGTCCCGGCTCAGCGGCGGCGTACGGCGCGCGCGGCCGCTCTCCGCGCGGAGCCACACCGAGGTGGCCCCGCCGGGCGGCCCGGTCTGCTGGCTCTTCTCTGTCACCTCGCCACCCTAGTACAGTGCTCAGTCAGGTTAACGGCGTTAAGTTAAATGATCGACGTACAGCTGCGGCCGTCGTCGCGGAACGGGAGGGGCCCAGCAGTGCCTCTGGTGCGGATTCAGCTGGACAGCGACCGGACCACCGCCCGCCGGGTCCTCGAGCTGCATCGGGCCGGAAGGATCCACCGCGAGTCCCGGGACGCCGCCCGCGCGGAGGTCTGGCGTCTCGGGCGGACGCCGGCGGGTGAGCCGGTCTTCGTCGGCGTCACCAACGGCGTGCCGGTTCGGCTGCTCTACGACGTGGAGGTCTACCGGGACACCGTCCCCTGACGGCGGTGGCGGCAGGGCCAGCCGCGGGTCCGGCGGTCGGCCTGGGGGGGGGTGACCTTCACCGACCGGTGACCGGTCCGGGCGACGGCGGCGGTCAGATCCGCGCGGGCCGGTAGCCGGGTGCAGTGTCCGCAACCGGCTGGGGCCTACGACCTGGGCGCCAGGTGGCGACGAGCGCGGCAGCGAGCAGGAGTTCGGCGATGTCGCCGCCGTAGTACATGATTTCCGCGCCACCCTGGACCTCGGCGACCGGGGCGTGGATGTCGATCCAGTACCCGCCGTACATCAGCTGTGAGATGACGGCGTGCCCCGCGATGGCCAAGCCGAGGCAGACCAGGCGGGTACGGACACCGGGCCGGGCGGGTGCGGGGTCGGGTCCGGCGATGACGTAGGCGAACAGGCAACCGCTGAGCAGGAAATGGGCATGCAGCAGCCAGTGCCCGGCCGGGTGCGTCGCGGCGTGGTGGAGCGGGGTGAAATAGAGCGGCACGAGGCTGCCGGTGGAGAGCAGCAGGGCGGTGGCCGGGTGCGCCAGTAGCCGGGCCGGGCGGCTGTGCAGCACGGCGGTCAGCGCTCGACCGCGGCGCGCGGGCAGGGTCCGCAGCAGCAGGGTGACGGGGGCGCCGAGCACCAGAGCGATCGGCGCGTACATGCCGATGAGCAGGTGCTGGGCCATGTGCGCACGGAAGTCGGTGTGGGCGAGCGGCGCGACGGGCGGCAGGAGCGCGACGGCCAGCAGGGCGAGCCCGGCCGCGAAGCTGGCCGTCCGCCACCGGCTCCAGCCCAGGACCGGATTGCGGCGGCGGGCCCGGCGGGCCAGGTAGCCGTACAGCTGGGCGGCCAGGAGCAGGGCGACGACAGGAAGCAGCAACTCGGGGAGGCTGCCACCTGCCCCGTGGTCGTGCCCGGTGTGCGTCCCATGCCCCATCACGCGTGCCGTTCAGCCTGCCGGGCGGCGGGATCGTAGGGCTTTCCGCTGCGCTGGAGCAGGTAGCCACCGATGAGCAGCAGCGCGCCCAGCACGAGAAAGCCGATGTCCCACCACAACTGGTGGGGGCCGCCGTGCACGTGGTGGATGCCCAGGATGTGGTGGTCCAGCACGCCTTCGACGAGGTTGAACAGACCCCAGCCGGCCAGGATCCAGCCCCACAGCACCCGCGAGGTCCACACCCGGCGGCGGTTCTCGGTGACCCGGGCGTAGAGGACCGCCAGGCCGACGAGTACCGAGACCCAGCACACGGTGTGGAAGATGCCGTCCCACAGGGTGTTCATCTCCAGCCCGGAGACCGTCTTCGGGTTGTAGTACCGCACCCCGATGTTGTCGGTGTTCGTGCTGTTCAGCAGGTGGTGCCACTGGAGGAGCTGATGCAGCAGGATGCCGTCGACGAATCCGCCGAGTCCCACGCCCAGCACGATCCCCGGCAGTCGGAGGCTTGCCGGCGTCCCACCCACCCGGGCCTCGCCCACGGTGCTCGTCATCGTTGCGTCTCCATCGCTTCGCCGCCGCTCGGCGGTCTTTCGCCCGTTCCCGGTGAGAAGCTGGCGAAACGTCGCCGTGCGGCCGCCGCGCACGGTACCGACCCGCCCGGGCACGTCCGCCCGGATGCGCGACCCACCGGGGAGAGGTGTCAGCGAGCTACGCCGACGCCGCCCGGTCGACGAGAGCCTGCGCGACATCGCGCAGCTTGCGGTTGGAATCCTGGGACACCCGAGGATGGCGAAGGCCTGCTGGCGCCGCACCGCCGCTCCCCCATGATGATGCCCTTGGCCTGTTCGATGACGGCGAGGCGACCTCCCCTGATCCCTGCCCGTGAACTCGACAACCGACGCGTGATCGGCGACGCCCACCCGTACGAGCACAAACCGCACGTGGCGAGATTCCGCCGAGTCGCTGGTGCGGTGGGCGACGGAATCGTCCCAGTAGTGCGGCCCTTCGACGCTCGTTGCCGCTCTGAAGGTGGATGTGGCTGCGCACGGGCGTTAGCCACGGGCCGGCGGGGGAAGGCAACTGGTCCACGGGGGTTAGATGGAGACCCCGACACGCATCGGGAGGCTGACATGGCCGATCGCGAGCAGTTGCACGACATGCGCCAGCGGGCTCACAACGCCGGCATCGAGGGCAACTCGAAGATGACCGAGAGTCAGCTGCGGGATGCCTTGAAGAGGGTCGGCAAGGGCAGCGATCCCCAGATGGCCAAGCGGCAAGCCAAGGGCTGAGCCAGTCGCACCGAAGACGCCGGCACTCGATTCGAGTGCCGGCGTCTGTATTCCCGGGACCACCTCCGCAGCGAACAGGTCAGGTCCCCCTCCGCCTGCCACGCCTGTGGTGCGGGGTGTCGCCATTGCGGACGATGACGCTGAACTCTCCGTCGGACTCCATCCGCACCTCGCGCACGTCGGCGAGGTCCTCGACGCCCTGCTGGCGGAGCTGACCGCGCAGCTCCTCCTCCGTCACCAGCTCACGGCGCATGTTGCGGCGCAGCATCCGGCCGTCGCGTACCAGCACCAGAGAACCGGGATGAATGATCCTCGCGGCGGCCGGCCAGCGGTAGGCGAGCGCGTCCAGCAGGTACGACCAGCCGATGATCACCGCGACGAGGAGGACCCCGTCGGTCACCGACGTGTAGTCGTCGGACATTCCGTTCTGGGCGGCGTCGGCGATCAGCACGATGACGAGCAGGTCGGTCACGCCGGTGGTGCCGCTCTCCCGCTTGAGCAGGACCCTCAGCAAGAAGAACAGGGTCAGGTAGATGGCACTGCCCCGCGCGACGATCTCCAGCGGCGGGGTGTCGGGAACGACGACCTTCCACCAGTCCGTCACCTCCGGGGGCTACCCGGGTGGCCGTCGGCCATGCGAGGCCGGCTCGGCATACCGCGACACCGGCGCCACCGGCGGCGAGACGCACCACCCCGGTTCGCACGTTTCGCACTGCCCCACTCCAATGGGTGTGACGATCGGGATTCCGGAGAAGTAACCGATTCGGACACGCTGCCGCAGAGAGGGGCCCGAGCGTTGAGGAAGCGGGCAGAGCTCGCCAGCGCGTTCCGGCAGGTGGGCGACGCCCACGCCGAGGAGCCGGACATCTTCCACCTCTGCCAGCAACAGGCGCGACGCTGCGACGCGCACGCCGAACGGCTGCGACCCTTCACGGCCCGGTACGCGCAGGACATCGCCACCGAACCCGACCGGCTGCACTCGCAGCTGTTCACCGGCACCCGGACCGGCGGCCTCGGGCTGCTGCGTGACCTGCAGGACCTCTACCTGATGGCCGCGCGAGTGCGACATCACCTGGACCGTCGTCGGCCAAGCCGCCTACGGCGCCCGCGAGGAGGAACTCCTGGCCGTCGTCAAGCGCTGCGAGGTGGAGACCGCCATCGAGCTCAAGTGGCTGCGCACCCGGATGAAACAGGCCGCCCCGCAGGCGCTCGTCGTCGCCGAGTGATCGCCACTGTCCCCTTCCGGCCCCACGTGCGGGCCCGCCCGGTCATCACGGAGTCGGGTAGCTGAACGGTCGCGTCCGGCCGCTCCCCCGCGCCCGAGCCGGCGCGCGGCTCCGCTGGCCCGGCGGGGCCGCCGGTTGGCCCGGCCAGGCCAGGCGACCGGGTACGAGCACGGTACGCACTTCCACGAGGAGGACACCGTGTTCAGCCACGTCAAGGACCTACAGTTCGAGGCCAAGCCAGACGCCCCCGATGCCGCCTTCGCCCGCCGCCTGCAGGAAGTGCTGGGCGGCAAGTGGGGCGAGATGACCGTGGCCAACCAGTACCTCTTCCAGGGCTGGAGCTGCCGGCTCCCCGGCAAGTACAAGGACCTGTTCCTCGATGTCGGCACCGAGGAGATGGGGCACGTCGAGATGATCTGCACGATGATCGCCCGCCTGCTGGACAGCGCGCCGCTGTCGGTCCAGGAAGCGGCAGCCGAGGACAACCCGATGCTCAGCGCGATCTACTCCGGGTCGAATCCGGCGCATTTCATCCACGCCGGCGGTGGTCCACTGCCGGTGGACAGCAACGGGGTGCCGTGGAACGGCGCCTTCATCACCGCCAGCGGCAACCTGCTCGCCGACTTCCACCTCAACGTCACCGCGGAGGCCCAAGGACGACTTCAGGTCGCCCGGCTGTTCAACATGACCGACGATCCCGGCGTCAAGCAGATGCTGCGGTTCCTGTTGGCCCGCGACACCATGCACCAGAACATGTGGCTCGCCGCGATCGAACAGCTCAAGGAGGACGGACTCGAGGAGATGCCGGTCCCCGAGGCGTTCCCCGACGCCGAGCAGGAGACCGAGTTCGCCTACCAGTACATCAACTTCTCCGCGGGCGAGGAGGCCGCGGAGGGACGCTGGGCCTCCGGCCCGGCCCCGGACGGCAGGGGACAGTTCAGCTACCAGGCGAGCCCGACGGCCCACGCGGACGCACCGATGCTGCCCCCGGCGGACCCCCGGCTCTACGGCACGGCGCCCGGAACATCCCGCAGCTGACCAGCACGAGCACTCGGGCGGGGCAAGATTCCACCGCAAGGCCCGGGCAGTCAGCCGGGTGGCATGGACGCTCGCGGCGCGGGAAGGCGCGCTCCGGGCCGCGGGGGCCACGGCGCCGACCCGCCCACATCCGCACAGCGGGGAATCCGCGAGGGCGAACCTCGTCGCCGGACCACCCATGGCCGTGTTCGACCGGGCCCGGGACGCGGTGCGCGACTGGCGAGAATCGCACCGGGACTAGGCGATCAGGTGGTGGTTGCTGGTTGACGATCTGCCCGTCGCCGTCACCCGGCTCCGATCGGATGCCGTCAGCCAGCCGTCGCGCCGGTCACTAGCCGTCGATCCGGGTGATGTTGCGGATCTTGTTGGAGGCGTCCAGCGCCGCCACCTTGTACGCCTCGGCCAGCGTCGGATAGTTGAACACCGCATCGACCAGGTAGTCGACCGTCCCGCCGCAGCCCATCACCGCCTGCCCGATGTGGACGATCTCGGTGGCGCCGGTCCCGAAGACGTGCACGCCGAGCAGGCGGCCGTCGTCCGGCGAGACGAGCAGCTTCAGCATTCCGTACGAGTCACCCACGATCTGGCCACGGGCCAGCTCGCGGTAGCGCGCGATGCCCACCTCGAACGGCGTCGAGCTCTCGGTGAGCTGCTCCTCGGTCTTTCCGACGAAGCTGATCTCCGGGATCGTGTAGATGCCGATCGGCTGCAGCTCGTGCATCTCCCGGACCGGCTCGCCGCAGGCGTGCTGCGCGGCCAGCCGGCCCTGCTCCATGGACGTGGAGGCCAGCGCCGGGAAGCCGATCACGTCGCCGACCGCGTAGATGTTCTCCACCGCGGTGCGGTAGCTCGCGTCGACCTTGATCCGCCCGCGCCGGTCAGCCTCCAGGCCGGCCGCCTCCAGCGCCAGGTCGTCGGTCTGGCCCTGACGGCCCGCCGAGTACATCACGGTGTCCGCGGCGATCTTCTTGCCGCTCTTCAGGATGCAGAGCGCGGCGGTCTGGTGCTTCTCCACGGCGGCGACCTCCTCGCCGAAGCGGAACGTCACCGAGAGGTCGCGCAGGTGGTACTTGAGCGACTCGACGACCTCTTCGTCGCAGAAGTCGAGCATCCGGTCGCGGCGCTCCACCACGGTCACCTTCGTACCGAGGGCGGCGAACATGGAGGCGTACTCCATGCCGATCACGCCGGCGCCGACCACGACCATGCTGCGGGGCACCGCCTGGAGGTTGATGACACCGTCGGAGTCCACGATCGTCCGGTCGTCGAAGTCGACGCTCTCCGGGCGGGCCGGTCGGGTGCCCGCGGCGATGACGAGCTTGTCGAAGGTGACCCTGGACTCGCGCCCGGAGCCGCCGTCCACCCAGACCGCGTGCGCGTCCGCGAACCGCCCGGTGCCGGTGATCATCACGACCCGGTTGCGGGCCAACTGGTTACGGATGACGTCGGTCTGCCGGCTGATCACGTGCTGGGTCCGGGCGGCCAGGTCGCTGACCGTGATCTCTTCCTTGACCCGGTAGCTGCTGCCGTAGAGATCCCGCTGGCTCAGGCCGGTCAGGTAGAGCACTGCCTCGCGCAGGGTCTTGGAGGGGACGGTGCCGGTGTTGATGCAGACCCCACCGATCATGTCGCGGCGGTCCACGATGGCGACTCGCCTGCCCAGCTTGGCAGCGGCGATCGCGGCCTTCTGACCGCTGGGTCCGGAACCCAGCACCAACAGGTCGTAGTCATACACGAGCGTTAGCGTCGCAAGATGTCGCGGCGCGCGCCAGACCCCCGGCTCTGGCCAGCCGATGCGATCGCCCGGTGACGCGCGGAATCGCCGGGCAGGTCGGGTCGGGGGTGACGGCAGGCGCCACCGGCCCGCGCCTGCCGCGGCGGCGGTCCCTATGATCCGGCGTATGGCGTTGCTGCACCGGGCGGAACTGCACCCGACGAAGATCGAGTTTCTGACCGCGTGGCTTCCCGCGCGCCCCTGGTTCCAGGGCGAGGCGGGCGTCGGCCTCGAACGGGTCGCGGCGTACCGCTTCGACGACCCCGCCGGCGAGGTCGGGATCGAGACCATGCTGGTCCGGGCCGGCGCCGGGCCGGTGCACCAGGTGCCGCTGACCTACCGGGGCGCGCCGCTGGACGGCGCCGAGGCGTGGCTCGTCGGCACCTGCGAGCACTCCGTGCTGGGCCGCCGCTGGGTGTACGACGCCTGCGGTGACCCGGTCTACGCTGCGGCGCTGGCCACCGCGATCCTCACGAACGCCGGCCAGGCGGAGGAGTACTTCGAGCAGGACGGCCGACGCGAGCCTCGCGCGCCGAGCATGGCGATCATCGCGGACGGACCGCAGCAGGCCGACGTTCCGCGGATCGGCTCGATCGAGCGGGTGGCGGACGGCGACCCGACCCGGATCGTCACCGACTCGGTCGAACTGACCGTCGTCCGGCGGCTCGGTGACCACGTCCCCCTGCCCGGCAGCCGGCTGGCCGGCACCTGGGAGACCCAGCCCGCTCCCCTGCCGCTGGCGTACGCCGCGCCGCGTCGGCCTTCCTGACTCGGCGAACGGTACGAGCGGCGCCGTACCCGGCGTCCGCTGATCAGCTCACCTCGGGCAGCCACGGCCCCAGCACGGCAGGGTCGGCGACGGTCGCCCGCACCTGCTCCCGCTCCTCGGCGGTCAACGGGAGCGTCCGGAGTCGGGTGCCCCAGTCCGGCACCCGCTCCGGTTCCCCCAGCCCGATGGACAGGTCGATCAGCCCGGCGAGCGCCAACGCCTGCTCGACGACCGGTGCGCTGTCGCCGTGGCGGCGCAGCCCCGAGTTGAGTGCCCGGAAGGCGGCCAGGTCGTCGGTCTTGAACTCGCGCAGGATCCGCGCGTTGTCGAGGACCCTGGCCAACCCCTGCAACCGCTTCGAGCCGCCGTACTCCAACTCCGCCGGCTCGCCGCGCTGGATGAAGATGATGCTGTTTCCCGACGGGTCGATGAGGGTGAAGCGCGACGCGCCGGGCCGGTAGCGGGTCATCCTCGGTTGGCCCTTGACGAGCACCTTGCCGTAGGCGCCGCGCATCGCCTCGGTGAGCGCCGCGTGGTACGCCGCGACCGCGTCGACCATCACCAGGCAGCCGCCGGTGTTCTCCTTCGCCGGGTCCAGGTCCTTCGGCGCGGAACCGTAGTGCAGGTGCAGACCGCTCCACCGGAACGCCAGGTACACGTACGGCTTCGTCTGCTCGTAGGTCACCTCGAACCCGAGCGCCCGCCAGAACGCCAGGGTCTCCTCCGGCGACACACAGTGCAGCAGCGGCACCGTGGTCTCGTTCGGCTGGACACGATCCTCGTTGGTCGTCATGGCCACTCCCGGTCCGGTCGACAGGCCGGCCATTGTGCCAGCGCCGACGAAGGGGTACGACCGCCTTTCCTCCTACCCAGGGAGGAGGTGGCGCTCGGACCACCGGCCGCAACCGGGGCTCGCGGTCGGACGCGATCGGCGGACGGGTTCACGAGCATCTACAGACATGACCATCGACCTGCGCCGGGCGGCACACTGGCACCGCCCACTGATGCTCTTCGTCGCCGCGATGGCGGTGCTCGCCGTCGTCTCCGCGGTCGGCGTTCTCGTCGACTCGCGCGTCCTCACCGGCGCGCCGATCTGGCTCAAGCCGTTCAAGTTCGCGGTGTCCTTCGTGGTGTACGGCACCACCCTCGCCTGGATGCTCTCGCTGCTGCCGCGGCGCAGCCGGATCGCGGAGTGGGCGGGCACGGTCATCGTCGCGATGGCGGTGATCGAGATGGCGCTGATCGTCGGGCAGGTGGTACGCGGCACGACCAGCCACTTCAACGACACCACCCCGCTGAACACCGCGCTGTTCGCGGCGATGGGTGCGTCGATCATGGTGCTGTTCCTCGCGCACTTCGTCATCGGGATCGTGGTGCTGCAACGGCGGATCGCGGACCGGGTCGCCGCGCGCGCGGTCGGGTGGGGGCTCGGCCTGTCCCTGCTGGGCATGCTGGCGGCGGTACCGATGGTGCTGCCCAGCCAGGATCCGGGGATCGAGGGCATCTCCGGGGCGCACAGCGTCGGGGTCGCCGACGGCGGGGCCGGGCTGCCGCTGGTCGGCTGGAGCACCACCGGCGGCGACCTGCGCATCGGGCACTTCGTGGGTCTGCACGCCCTGCAGGCGCTGCCGATCCTGGCGATCCTGCTGAACCGGTTCCTGACCCGGCTGGACGAGCGCGCCCGGGCGGGGCTGGTGGTCGTCGCCGGTGGGGCGTACGGCGTACTCACGGTCCTGTTGACCTGGCAGGCCCTGCGTGGACAGCCGCTGCTGCGCCCGGACGCGCTGACGCTGGCCGCGGTGGCGGCCCTGGTGCTCGCGACCGCGACCGCGGCGGCCCTGGTGGTGGCGCGCCGCCGCGACCCGGAACTGGCGCTGGCCGCATGACCACGACGTTGTTCACGCTGACGTTCGCGCTCGCCGCGCCCTTCTGGGCGCTGATGATCCTGCTGCCGCGCTGGTCGTGGACCGCTCGGATCGTCAGCTCGCCGCTGATCGTGCTGCCGGTCCTGGTGATCTACGCGCTGCTGGTGATCCCGGCCTACCGCGAGGTGCTGCCGGCTGTGCTCTCGCCCACCCTGGAGGGCGTGCGCGAGCTGCTCAGCAGTGCCGACGGCGCGGCAGCGGCCTGGGCACACCTGATCGCGTTCGACCTGTTCGCCGGCCGGTGGGCGTGGCTCGACAGCCGGGAACGGGGGGTACCGGCATTGATCATGGCACCGGTGCTGGTGCTGACGATCCTGCTCGGACCGCTCGGCCTGGCCGCCTACCTCGGGGTCCGGAGCCGGTGGCGACGGTCGTCGGCCGCTCGTACCCCCGAGCCGCAGCGCCTAGGCTGACCCCCGTGGGGTGGGCGGGACGGCTCTTCGACACGCGCGACGCGCTCGTGCGGATGGTGCTGCTCGACCTCAGCGGCCTGTGCTACCTGGCCTTCGGCAACCACGCCGGGCGCCCGCCCACGGCGACGCAGTGGATCCTCGCGGTGGTCGCGTTCGCCGCCGCGCTGGTGCTGCACCGCCGGCCGGTGGTCAACCTGGTGGCGCAGGCCGCGCTGCTGGCGGTCGCGATCCCGCTGGTCGACGACATCACGATCAACCAGGTGGGTGCCAGCTGGGCGCTGCTCGAGGTGACGATGCGGGCGCGCCGGGCGCGGACCATCTGGCTCTGCACCGCGCTGCTGGCCGTGGTCGACCTGACCGACTCGATCGGCGACCCGATCGGCCGGGTCGCCTCCGGCGTCTTCGGGCTGACCCTGGAGGTCGGTGTGCCGTTGCTGCTCGGCCTGGTCATCCGGACCAACCGGGAGCTCGGCCGGCAGGCGGTGCAGCGGGCTCAGGAGGAGCAGCGCCGGCGTGAGTCGGAGAGCCGGGCCGCGCGCGCCGACGAACGCAGCGCCATCGCCCGCGAGCTGCACGACGTCGTCGCGCATCACGTGGCGTCCATGGTGCTGCGCGTCGGCGTGGCCCGGCACGTGCTCACCGACCTGGAGCCGCGGGTGGGCGAGGTCTTCGACGACGTGCACGGCACGGGGACCGCCGCCCTGGCGGACCTGCGCCGGCTGGTCACGGTCCTGCGCGACCCCGACGGGGTACGCGGTGACGCGGCGCTGACCGCCATCGAGCCGTCGGCGCTCCCCGCGGCGCTGGGCGCGGCGGTCGATCGCGCCCGCCAGGCCGGTGTCACGGTGGAGACCGACATCGACCCGGCGATCGGTTCGCTCGACGCGGTTCGCGGCCTCGCGGTGTTGCGACTGACCCAGGAGGCGCTGACCAACGTGGCCAAGCATGCCGGCACGGCCGCGCTGGCCCGCCTGGTGGTCGCCGTGCGCGACGGGGCCCTGCACTGGGAAGTGGCGGACGACGGGCGCGGACGGGCGCCCGCGGCGGTGCCGCCCGGGGGCGGTCACGGCATCACCGGCATGCGTGAACGGGTCGAGGTGCTCGGCGGCCGGCTGGAGGCGGGCCCGGCCGGCGCCGGTTGGCGGGTCCGCACCGTCCTGCCGGCCCCGGTCGTCACCGCCGGCGCCGCGCCGGCGGCTGCTGCCGCCTCCCCCACCGCCGCGCCGGTCGCCCGCGGGCTCGACGCACCGTCCGGTTCGCCCGCGCCGGGGCCGGCATGATCCGCGTCCTGCTGGTCGACGACCAGCACCTCATCCGCGCCGGGCTGCGCATGCTCTGCGACGCCCAACCCGACATCGAGGTGGTCGGCGAGGCCGACAACGGCCGCGAGGCGATCTCCCTCGCCGCGCGGCTCCTGCCCGACGTCGTCGTGATGGACCTGCGCATGCCGGGCGTGGACGGGATCACCGCGACGAGCCGAATCCTCGCCGAACGCCCCGCCACCCGCGTGCTGGTGCTGACCACGTTCGGCGACGACGATCACCTCTATCCGGCGCTGACCGCCGGTGCGTGCGGGTTCCTGCTCAAGGACGCGCCCCCCGCCGACCTGCTCGACGGCATCCGTCGAGCCGCCGTTGGTGACAGCCCGTTCAGTCACGAGGTGCTGCAGCGCCTGGTCCAACGCGCGGTGCACGCCCGCGCCGAGGCGCCGCGGTCGGTGCAGGGGCTGACCGCCCGTGAGCAGGACGTGCTGGACCTGGTCGCCGATGGCCTGTCCAACGCGGAGATCGCCGACCGGTTGCACATCGGCGTCACCACGGTCAAGACTCACATCACCAACCTGATGGCCAAGACCGACAGCCCCAACCGGGTACGCCTGGCCCTGTTCGCCCGCGGCGCGTGACCCGCGCTGATCGATGCGATCCGGTCCCGGGCCGTAGCGGTGCGGCGAGGCGGGCGTCCCCGTTGCGGTACGCTTCCGGCCAGCTACTACTACGAGCTGTCGTGGCTGCCGTCGGTTCCGGCCGGGGAGCGGTCTCGGGCGGAGGTGCCGGATGGCGGACGACGACGCGGAGATCACCGCGTGGGCGCTGGCCGCCGGTCGGGGCGACCGGGAGGCGGCCGCCCGCTTCGTCCGGGCGACGCAGCAGCAGGCTCGGCGCTTCCTCGCCGGGCTGGTCTCCCCCGCCGAGGCGGACGACCTGACCCAGGAGACGTTCCTGCGGGCCGTGCGGGCGCTGCCGTCCTTCGCCGGTCGGTCGTCGGCGCGTACCTGGTTGCTGGCCATCGCACGCCGGGTCGCCGCCGACCACCTACGCAATGTGATGACTCGCCCGCGCACGGTGTGGATGCCGGACGGGTACGACACGCCGGACGTGTCGCGCAGCGGCTTCGACCAGCAGGTGGTGCTGGAACAGCTCGTCGCCGGCTTGCCGCCCGACCGGCGTGAGGCGTTCGTCGCCACCCAGGTCCTCGGCCTCTCCTACGCCGAGGCGGCCGAGGTGTGCGGCTGCCCGGTCGGCACCATCCGCTCCCGGGTGGCCCGCGCCCGGGAGGAGCTCGTCACCGCAGTGCGGAGCCGGTCCGGTTCCGGCGGGCGACGGGGCGGCGACGCGACCGGCTGAGCCCGGCGCGTCCCGGTTGACCTGCGTCGACCTACGGAAGTCGCGGGAACCAACGCCCGTTGCGCGGCGACTATCCGTACATGGGGTGTGAGCAGTGGCGCGAGATGCTGTCGGCGCAGTTGGACGGCGAGGAGACGGCCGCCGAGCGCGCGGCGGCGGAGACTCATCTGGCGGAGTGCCGGGAGTGCCGGACGTGGTTCGACCAGGCGGCGGCGGTGACCCGGCGGGCCCGGCTGTCGGTCAGCGTCCCTGGCCCGGACCTCACCGACGTCGTGCTGGGCGCGCTGCCCGCGCGGGCGCCACGCCGCCGCCAGCGCCTGGTGCTCACCCTCCGCGCCGCCCTGGGGCTGGTCGGGGCACTGCAGCTGCTGGTGGGGCTGGCCCAGATCGGCCGGGGCGCGACGGGTGCGCACGCCCACGCGGCGGCCGGCGCGCTGGCCTCCGGGCACCTGTGGCACGAGTCGGCGGCCTGGAACGTCGCCGTCGGCGCCGGGTTCCTCTTCGTCGCCACCCGGCGTACGCCGCCCACCGGTCTGGTGCCGATGTTGAGCGCGTTCGTCGCCACGCTGGTGCTGTTGTCGGTCAACGACATGGTGACCGGGCGGGTGGACACGAGCCGCCTGGTCAGTCACGGGTTCCTGGTCGCCGGCTACGCCATCGTCGTCGCGCTGTCCCGCCCGGGGCTGCGCCCGGGCGGGCCGGCCGAGCGGGACCGCTCCGGTGGCGCGCAGTGGCATCTGCCGGGCGAACCGCAGCCCGAACCGCCGGCGCTGCGGCTGCTTCCGTCGCCGTACCCCGGTTCCGCCCACGCCTCCGGCCGGCGTGCGGCCTGATCCCTCGCGAAGCAGGATCGAGCCTCGGCGGGACCGCCTCCGGCGCTCAGCCGGCGTAGAGCAGAAGCAGGCCGGCAACGGTGTAGGCGACCATCAGCGCCAGCATCGGCAGCTGTCCGGTGACCGCCCGGCGTCGGGGGAACAGGTGCAGCGCCCGGTCGTGGGCGAGCAGGGTGCCCAGCAGGTGGCCGAGGATGATGACGGTGATCTGCAGGGCGGCGACGCCGTCCGGGGTGATCAGGCCGGTGCGGGGTTCCCAGCCGGCGGTGCCCAGCCAGTCGGCGCCGGTGCCGAGTGGGTCGGAGAGCAGCGCGATCGTACGTTGCCCCTCGAGGATCAGCAGCGAGTAGTAGTGCGCGATGAGGTAGCCGACCGCGATCGGCACGATGGAGTGGGCCAGTTCGCCCGGCACCCGCCCGGGCGCGACCGGGTCCACGCCGCCGGCGGGCGGCGCTGCGGAACCGCCCAGGCCGGCGGCGCCGCGGGTGGCGGCCAGGTAGGCCAGGGCGACCGCGCCGATGACCACGATCAGCCCGCCGGTGCCGGTCACCACCGCCGGTAGCCCGCTCTCCTGACCGAACCGCAGCCAGCCGGGAGCGTTGGAGAGGCTGTCGAACATCGTCGAGCCGAGCAGGATGGTCACCACGGCGACGAGCCCGGGCTCCGGGCGCAGCCCGGCGATGCCGTCGAGCGGGTTGCGCCAGACGAGCGTGCCGTCGGCGGTGCGGCCGACCGGCGCGAGCCGGCCGACGAGCGCGCTGTACACCTCGAACGGGTCCGCGCGCGCGAACCAGTTCGCGCCGTAGAGCGCCGCACCGGCGAGCAGGAAGATGGTGTAGCCGACGAGCCAGGTGCCGATAACCGGCAGGGTGGCCCGCTCGGGCGCGGCCAGCTCCAGCCAGACGAACGCGAACAGCCCCACGGCCGCCGGCCACAACCCGACCGCGGACGGCACTGCGCGCAACCCCGCCTCCGGGTCACGACGGAACAGCCCGACGGCGACCAGATGCACCGTCCGCAGTGGGCTGACCGCCCGCCAGACCGGGCCGAGCAGAAGCGACGCGGGCACCAGACCCACCCAGACCAGCACGTAGAGAACGCCGGCGGTCGGGTTGTCCGGGGTGTCCGGGCCCCCGAGGAGACCGACGCAGAACCAGCCGGCCAGGAGCAGGCCGAGTCCACGCAGCACCCAGCGGGCGGCGGCGGCGTCGACGATCCGGGTGATCGGCGCGGGCACGGGCCGACCGGCCGTATCGCTGGCGTCCAGCCGGGGTTCGCGCCAGAGCACCCCCAACGCCAGGAAGGTGATCACCAGGGTGATCGCGGCGGCCACGACCAGCTGGGCCAGGGAGAGGGGCAGGTCCTGGCGCCCGCCGACGCCGTGGGCCAGCACGGAACGGGCGTCCACGGCGGGTCAGCGGACGACGAGCTGGAACAGCACCAGCTCGGTCTCGTGCGTCTCCACCTCGAACAGGCCCGTCCGGTCGGCGCGGAACTCCACCGACCCGGCCTTTCCGGCCGGCAGTCGGGCACCCAGGTCGTAGCCGTGCACGTGCAGCTCGTCGGGAACGTCCGAGGTGACCGTGATCCGCACCAGGTCACCCTTGGCGACGGTGACGCGGCCGGTCGGCGGGTCGACGCGGCGCTTGGCGACCGTCACCGTGATCTGCTTGTCGACCGGCGACGCGGCCGGCGTGGTGACCGCCGGAGTGGGTGAGGCGGCCGCCGTCGTCGTCGCGGCGGCGACGCTGGTGCTGGGGGCGATCGGGGACGCGGTGGCGGCCGGCTCGTCCGCGCCACCCCCACAACCGGTGAGCAGCAGGCTGGCGAGCGCGGCGGCGGCGATGGCGACGCCAGGGGTACGCACGGACACGGGCGGGCTCCGAACGACGCGAAGGGGCGGATGTCGATCTGACCGTCGGGATCATGAACCTTACGTCTTGTTCGACGTCCGGGGAATGACCATCATGAACGAATGCAATCGACGACGACCACTCTCCGTCACCTCCTGGCCCGGGCGGCGGCAACACTGGCCGTCGTGCTCGCCGGCGTCGTGCTGCCCGCCGCACCGGCGTCCGCGCACGGGCAGCTCGCCACCTCCACCCCGCTGACCGGCAGCGTGGTCAAGCAGCCGCTGACCGAGCTGAAGCTCTACTTCACCGAGAAGCCCGCGGCGAACGCCCATTTCACCATCAGCGGCCCGGGTGGAACCCGGGTGGACAGCAGCTGGTCCCCGGGGGAGCCGAAGCGCCTGGACAAGCCGGTCCAGGAGTACTTCCTGGTCAACGGCACCTTCGAACCCCGGCTCTACCACGTCGGGTTTCCCGCCGTGGTGTCGGTGGCGCACTGGCCGGCCACCGGCCGCTACACGGCGAGCTACCTCTCGGTGGCCTCGGACGGCGAACCGGTACGCGGCGCGGTCGCCTTCGACTACCGAGGTCCGACGACCTCGGCACCGGCCGGCTGGGTGCCACCGACCAACGAGCCCGCCCCCGAACTGCTCGCGATGATGGAGAGCGGCCACACCACGCCGGCCAGCCCCGCGACGGCCGGAACGCCGGCAACGGTGTCGGGCACCCCGGCCGCCCCCGGCGCGGCGACCTCGTCGTCCGGAGGCGGCATCGGGCCGTGGCTCGTGCCCGGCATCATCCTGGCCGTCGTCGCCGCCGTCGTCATCGTCGCCGCACGCCGCCGTCCCTCCCCCACGCCCGCCGCCAGGCGGGGGTCCCCCGCCACCGGCGCGCGGCGGCCCGCCAAGATGAGCGGGCGCACCGGCACCGCCGGCGCGAAGGGTCGCCCGCGCCGGCGCTGACGCGGGCCGCCGCGTCGAGGCGCTGGCGCGACCCGTACGGCTTCGGTTCGGACCAGGAGAAGGCGGTGACATCGTGATCCCGATGCACCATGGGTGGTTGCTGGAGGCGGTGCCCGGGCCGCAGGTCCCGGAGGGGATCGCCGGGCGCACGCTGCCGGCCGCCGTGCCCGGCTGCGTGCACAGCGACCTGCTCGCCGCCGGGCTGATCGCCGACCCGTTCCACGACGACAACGAGCGCGGGCTGGCCTGGATCGGGCGGACCGACTGGATCTACCGGACCACGTTCCGGCACGAGCCGGGTGCCGACGACCGGGTCGACCTGGTCTGCGCCGGACTGGACACGGTGGCCACGCTCACCCTCAACGGCGTCGAGGTCGGGCGCACCGAGAACATGCACCGCGGCTACCGGTTCGACGTCCGGTCACTGCTGCGACCCGGGGACAACACCCTGGTCGTACGGTTCGACTCCGCCTACCGCTACGCCGAGGCGCACCAGGACCGTCTCGGCGACCGGCCGAACGCCTACCCGGAGCCGTTCCACTTCATCCGGAAGATGGCCTGCAACTTCGGCTGGGACTGGGGACCCACGATGGTCACCGCCGGCATCTGGCAGGAGATCGGCCTGCACACCTGGTCCACCGCCCGGTTGGCGACCGTACGGCCGCTGGTGACGCTCGACGGCGCCGACGGGCGGGTGGAGCTGCGCGTCGAGATCGAGCGGGCGTCCGGCGAGCCGGTGACCGTCCGGGCGGCGGTGGCCGGCGTGACCGTCGACGCGACGATCCCGGCCGGCGAGGTCGCGACCGAGCTGACCCTCAGCGTCCGCGAGCCGGCGCGCTGGTGGCCGCGCGGGTACGGCGAGCAGGCCCGCCATTCGCTGGAGGTGACCCTGCTCGGGCCGGGCGGCCGAACGCTGGACAGCTGGTCCCGACGGATCGGCTTCCGCTCGGTACGCCTGGACACCGCGCCCGACGCGCACGGCTCGCCGTTCGCACTGCACGTCAACGACGTGCCGGTCTTCGTCCGCGGCGTCAACTGGATCCCGGACGACGTCTTCCCGACCCGGATCACCCGCGGGCGACTCGCCGAGCGGCTGGGCCAGGCCGCGGCGGCGAACGTCAACCTGCTGCGGGTCTGGGGCGGCGGCCGCTACGAGTCCGACGACTTCTACGACCTCGCCGACGAGCTGGGGCTGCTGGTGCAGCAGGACTTCCTCTTCGCCTGCGCCGCGTACCCGGAGGAGGAGCCGTTCGGCGCCGAGGTCGAGGCGGAGGCGCGGGAGCAGGTGACCCGGCTGGCCGCCCACCCCAGCCTGGTGCTCTGGACGGGCAACAACGAGAACATCTGGGCCTGGCACGACTGGGACTGGCAGGAGCCGCTCGCGGGGCGCAGCTGGGGGCGCGGTTACTACCTCGAACTGCTGCCCCGGATCGTCGCGGAGCTGGACCCGACCCGACCGTACTGGCCGGGCAGCCCGTGGTCGGGCGGCGAGGACGTGCACCCGAACGACCCGGCGCACGGCACCACGCACATCTGGGACGTGTGGAACACCCACGACTACACCCGCTACCGGGCCTACCTGCCCCGGTTCGTCGCCGAGTTCGGCTACCAGGCGCCCCCGGCGTACGCCACGTTGCGCCGGG
Source organism: Micromonospora sp. NPDC048909 (assembly GCF_040649635.1). Taxonomy (NCBI): domain Bacteria; kingdom Bacillati; phylum Actinomycetota; class Actinomycetes; order Micromonosporales; family Micromonosporaceae; genus Micromonospora; species Micromonospora sp. NPDC048909. Next base: position 196,197 of record NZ_JBEZFU010000005.1, read on the forward strand.
CACTGTCGGACGAGCCGCTGGCCCACGACTCCCCCGGGATGGCGCACCACCAGAAGGCCGCCGACGGCGACGCCAAGCTCCAGCGCGGACTGGACGCCCACCTGCCCGCGCCGCGCGACTTCGACGACTGGCACTGGCTCACCCAACTCAACCAGGCCCGGGCCATCCAGCTCGGGGTGGAGCACTTCCGGTCGCACCGGCCGGTCTGCATGGGCACCATCGTGTGGCAGCTCAACGACTGCTGGCCGGTCACCTCCTGGTCGGCCGTGGACGGAGACGGCCGCCGCAAACCGCTCTGGTACGCGCTGCGCCGCGCGTACGCCGACCGGCTACTCACCGTGCAGCCTCGCGGCGAGGGGCTGGCCCTGGTCGCGGTCAACGACGGGCCCACCGACTGGCGGGCCAGCGCGGCGGTGACCCGGCTGACCCTGACCGGCGAGCCACGGGCGAAGACCTCGCTGGAGTTGGACGTGCCCGCGTACTCCTCGGTCACCCTGGCCCTGCCCGCGGAGCTGGCCCGACCCGACGAGGCCCGGCACGAGCTGTTGGTCGCCGACGCCGGGGAGCCCGCCGGGCGGGCGCTCTGGTTCTTCACCGAGGACAAGGAGACCGCCTGGCAGCCGGCGGCGTGGGACGCGGTGGTCGAGCCGATCGGCGACGGCCGACGGGTCCGCATCACCGCCCGCACGGTACTGCGCGACCTGACGCTCTTCCCCGACCGGCTCGACCCGGCCGCGACCGTGGACGACGCCCTGGTCACCCTGCTACCCGGTGAGTCCGCCACCTTCACCGTGCGGGCGCGCGCCGCGCTGGACCCGGCGGCGCTCACCACCCGACCGGTGCTGCGCTGCGTCAACGACCTGGTCGCTTAGGAAGGTCGAGTCGAGCACTCGTGGATCCACTTTGCGCAGCGGGTCCGCCGTGCCGCTGGTGCGCGTGCGGCTAGGCGCTGGCGCCGGCGTAGGAGCGCAGGGAGCGCCGCCAGGCCAGCGTGGCCAGGACGACCGCGCCGGCCGCCACCGCCGGGGAGAGCAGCAGGAGGTACGCGTCGAGCCGGCCCAGCAGCGCCGCCGCGGGGTACGTCGTGAGGAAGGCAACCGGCACCACCGTGAGGACGGTCTGTACCGGATTGCGGTACAGATCCACCGGGAAGCGTGACAACTCGACGAAGGCGAAGCCGACCCGGTCGAGTTCGTCGGCGGCGACCAGCAGCACCGCGAGGGCCATCAACGCCAGGGTCAAGGCGTACATCAGCAGCATGGCGCAGACCAGCAGCAGCAGGAACGCGGCCAGCGGGGCCACCGACACGCCGCGCCCGGACAGGCCGACCCCGACGGCGGTCAGGACCAGACCGAGCACCGGGTCGAGCAGGTTGTTGACCCGCAGGTGCCGCAGGCTGACCAGCAGCTGCGCGTCGAACGGCTTGGTGAGCAGGAAGTCGAGGGTGCCCTGGCGCACGTACTCGGTCATCCGCTCCAGGTTGGGCTGTAGCAGCGCCTGGCGTAGGCCGTTGAGGGCGAAGAACAGGCCGATGACCACGAGCACCTCGGCGTGGGTCCACCCGGCCACGGCACCGGTGAACCGGAAGTAGACCGACGCGCCCGCCGCCGCCCACAGCAGCCAGAACGTGCTCAGCGCGACGTTGGAGAGGAAGTTGAGCCGGTACTCCACCTCGCTGGCGAACGCCGCCCGCCAGCAGATCCCTAGGATCCGCGCCTGCCGGGTCCACCCGCTCACCCGGCCACCGCCTGGTAGCGGCGTACCCCGTGGCGCCAGGCGACCCGGTACAGCAGGGCGAAGGCGGCGAGCCAACCGAGCCCCACCGCGAAGCCGTACCCGGTCTGGGCGGCGTCGAGGCGGCCCATCAGCAGCTCCACCGGGAACCCCATCGCGGTGCGGAACGGCAGCATCAGCGCGGCCGTACGCAACCAGTCGGGCATCAGCGCCAGCGGTGCGATCCATCCCGAGGCGAACGAGCCCAGGCCCCACCACAGCAGCCACGCATTGGCCGTCTGGGTACTCCAGAACCCGATCAACGCGAACGTCGACGCCATCAGCAGGCTGACCGCGTACGCCAGGGCCATCGCGGCGGCCACGGCGGCGACCCGGCCGGGACTGACCGGGTAGTCGAGGCCCGGCACCAGCAGCGCGGCGAGTACCAGCGCCGGCACGAGCACCGTCAGGAACACCACCCGCTGGCCGAGGTCACCGGTGGCGTACTGATGGAAGGGGTGCACCGGGCGTAGCAGCCGCACGGACAGGTCGCCGCTGCGCATGTCGGCGTCCCACTGCCACACGACGCGGTCACCCGTGAGGTTCCACATCAGGGTCGCCGCGGCGTAGTAGGACAGGAAGTCGCCGGTGCTCCAGCCCGCCGGTGGCCCACCCTCGGCGACGACGGTGAGCCACACGGCCAGCATCAGCAGCGGGAAGAAGGCGGTGAGAACCGACAGCGCGACCCGGCCCCGGTAGGTGGTCGCTACCAGCGTCGCGCTGCGCACCAGCGAGGGGTAGGCGGTGAGGACCTCACGCATGGGCGAAGACCGCACGGATGATGTCCTCCACGGGCGGGTCCTCGATTGCCACGTCCTCGACGGGCAGGGTGCTCAACAGCCGGGCGGCGATTGCCGCCGTCTCGGCGCGCGGCACGGCGAGGGTGACCACGGCGCCGTCCACCGAGGAGACCTCGCCCAGGTCCGCCCAGGTCCGCGCCGGCACGGCCTCCCGCAGGGTGACCCGGACCAGCCGGTGCGGCGAGTGGGCCTCGACCAGCGCGGCGAGGTCGCCGTCGAAGCGCAGCGTGCCGCGGTCGATGACCAGCACTCGCCGGGCCAGCGCGGTCACGTCACCCATGTAGTGACTGGTGAGCAGTACGGTAGCGCCATGCCGGGCGTTGTAGTCGCGCAGGAACATCCGTACCGCCGCTTGGCCGTTGACGTCCAGGCCGAGGGTCGGCTCGTCGAGGAAGAGCACGTCCGGTCGGTGCAGCAGCGCGGCGGCCAGCTCGCAGCGCATCCGCTCGCCGAGGCTGAGCACCCGCACCTGTTTGTTGAGCAGCGGTTCGAGGCCCAGCAGGGCGACCAGCTCGTCGAGCGCCGACTGGTACGGGCCGACGGCCAGACCGTAGATCGCCCGGTTGACCTCGAATGCGTCGGCGGCGGGCAGATCCCAGAACAGGGAGTTCCGCTGGCCCATGACCAGCGAAATCCGGCGCAGGAACGCCGACTCCCGGCGGTGTGGGGTGTGCCCGAGCACCCGCACGGTACCGGCGGTGGGATGCAGTAGACCGGTCAGGCATTTCAACGTGGTCGTCTTGCCGGCGCCGTTGGGGCCGAGGAAGCCGACGACCTCGCCAGCGGGGATCGTGAAGCTGACCCGATCGACTGCGCGAACGGTGACGTGCTCGCGCCGCACGAGGGAGCGGAGCGCGGCGCGCAGCCCGGGTTGTCGCCGGTGCACCCGATAGTGCTTCGCCAGATCGCGCACCTCGATCATCCACCGACCCTAGTGCGAGGCGCACCGCGATCGATATCGAATATTGCGGCCCGGCTCCGACCGGCGCAGTTGACCGACGACCGGCTGGTCCGGCGGGCGCTGGCGGTGATCACCACCGAGGCCAGGCCGAGCATCGGGGGCCTGATCTGGGGCGAGGCAGCCGCGAAGAAGAGGTGACACCGCCCGTGGCCACCGGCAGCGAACGCCCCCTCCGCCCGGTCAACGGGCGGAGGGGGCGCAGGATCGCGGGTCGGTCAGGCCGACACGTGCGCCACCCCGGGCCGGCCGCTCTGCACGTGGACGCGGGCTCGCGTCGAGATCGGGGCGCCCGGGGCGTTGACGAACGGTACGACCCGGTAGTCGGTGTGCATCTCGTGCCGGCCGAGATGGCACACCTGGTAGCCACGCTGGGCGTTGTGGAACTTCATGTGCGGGTTCTCGGCCAGCCAGGTCACCCCGAGCTGGTCCATGTCCGCGCCGTTGCCACCCGAGCTGATCGCGGTTCCGAGGAACTCGGTACCGATCGTGCGCGAGGCCGGGTCGGCGAAGTTCAGCTTGAGATCGGCGGCCACACTGCGATGCGCGTCGCCGGTGATGATGAGGAAGTTCTCGACGCCCCGGCTCGCCACACCGTCGAAGAGCCGCTGGCGCGCCGCCGCGTACCCGTCCCAGGTGTCCATCCCGAAGGTCTCGGGCGCGCCGGCGGTGTGGTCGGCCTCCATGGCGAAGATCTGGTTGCCGAGCACGTTCCACCGTGCGGTGGACGCGCCGAGGCCGGCCAGCAGCCAGGCCTCCTGCTTGGCGCCGAGCATCTGCCGGTTCGGGTCCCAGCGCAGCGACTGGTCGGTGAGCTGCTGGTCGCGGAACCGCCGGGTGTCGAGCACGTCGAGCTGCAGCAGATCGCCGAACTTCAGCCGCCGGTAGACCTGCATCTCCGGGCCCCGCGGCATCGACGACGCGCGCAGCGGCAGGTTCTCGTAGTAAGCCTGGTAGGCGGCGGCACGGCGGAGCCGGAACACCGCCGGATCCTGGTCCGGCTCGGTGTCCGGCTGCGAGTGGTCGCCGGCCCAGTTGTTCTCCACGTCGTGGTCGTCCGGGGCGACCACCCAGGGCGCGGTCGCGTGCGCGGCCTGCAGGGCCGGGTCGAGCTTGTACTGGGAGTAGCGGATCCGGTAGTCGGTCAGGGAGAACGTCTCCGCCGCCGGGAGGTGCGCCCGGCCGATCGAGCCGGCACCGCCGCCCTCGTAGATGTAGTCGCCGAGGTGGACGACCAGGTCCAGATCCTCGCGGGCCAGGTGCTCGAACGCGGTGAAGTAGCCGTCGGTGTAGGCCTGGCAGCTCGCGAAGGCGAAGGTCAACGACTGGAGAGCGGCCCCGGGGCGCGGGGCGGTGCGGGTCCGGCCCACCGGGCTGACCTGGTCGGCGACCCGGAACCGGTACCAGTACTCGCGATCCGGCCGAAGGCCGTGCACCTCCGCGTGCACCGAGTGCCCCCACTCGGCCGTGGCGCGTTCCACGCCGCGGCGCACCACCCGGCGGAACCGCTCGTCCTCCGCCACCTCCCACCGCACCTGCACCGCGCGGTCGGGCATCCCCCCGAGCCCGTCGAGGGCGAGCGGGTCCGGCGCCAGGCGGGTCCAGAGCACGACGCCGTCCGGCATCGGATCGCCGGAGGCGACACCGAGCTTGAACGCGTAGCCGGTCAGGGTGATCCGGTCGGTCGAGGCGGACGTCGCCGAAGCCGGCTCGGCGGCGAGGATCGCCGCACCCGCGGCGACACCACCCAGGGCGAGGAAGTGACGGCGGGGCAGCATCGGTGGTGACTGCGACATGGCGGGTGCCTTCCGGACGGCGGTCGATCTTGGCGTTGTCCCGATCCCAACTGTCCGATGTGACACCCGCCGAAATGCGCGATGAACGGCGCCGATCATGAGCGGGTCGATCGGTTCACCGGGGCCGCGCTCGGCGGCGACCCCGGTGTCGACCGACGTCAGGAACTGGTGAGGATGACGAGTTGCTGGGTCGCCCGGGTCATCGCGACGTAGCGGTCCACCGCTCCTTCGATGCCCTCGCCGAACGCCTCGGGGTCGACGAGGACGACCAGGTCGAACTCGAGCCCCTTCGCCAGCTCCGGGGTCAGCGACCGGACGCGGGACGTCGCCTGGAAGGTGGCCTCGCCGATGACGCAGGCGATCCCCTCGGCGTGCTCGGCGAGCCAGGTGTCGAGGATCGAGCCCAGCTCCGAGGCGGATCCGCGCACGACGGACCGGCCGCTGCTGCGGATGGACGTCGGCACGTTGGCGTCGGAAAGCACGGCCCGGATGACCGGCGCGGCTTCCGCCATGACCTCTTTCGGCGTCCGGTAGTTGATGCTCAGCGCGGCCAGGTCGATCCGGTCCAGCCCGATCCGCCGGAGCCGTTCCTGCCACGACTCCGGGAACCCGTGCCGGGCCTGGGCGCGGTCCCCGACGATGGTGAAGCTGCGGGACGGGCAGCGCAGCAGCAACATCTGCCACTCCGCGTCGGTCAGCTCCTGAGCCTCGTCGACGACGATGTGCGCGAACGGGCCGGCGAGCCGGTCCGGATCGGCGTCGGGCAGTCCGGCCTCGTCGACCAGGGCGTCCCGCAGGTCCTGCTGATACAGCATCGTCATCAGGCCTTCGCCGTCGTCGTACGCGTCGGATGCGATCAGGTCGTCGACGACCCGGGCCATCTGCTCGCGCTGGACGGCGACGGCCGCCTCGCGCCGATGCCGGCGTCGGGACGCCTCCGCGTCGCCGAGCCGCTGCCGCGCCGCGTCCAGCAGCGGCAGGTCGGAGACCGTCCAGGCCCGGGCGTCGCCGCGTTGCAGCTTTCGGACCTCGTCGGGGCTGAGCCAGGGAGCGCACTTGCGCAGGTAGGCGGGGACCGAGAACAGATCCGCGACGAGGTCGGCCGCGTCGAGCAGCGGCCAGGCCCGGTGGAAGGTCGTGAGCAGCTCCCTGTTGCGCAGCAGCGACCTGCGGATCAGGTCCTCCGGCTCGTCGCCGTCGTACTTGTTCAGCAGGATCGTGAGCAGCTCCGCCCAGATCTCGTCCCGCGCCTCGTTGTGCGGGGTGCCCGGCCCCGGCGCGTCGAACGCCTCGGCCCAGTCGTCGGCGCTCAGCCGGAGATCGGACTCGTCGGTCGCGACCGTCATCGGTTTGGCCGGCGGCTCCTCGTAGAACCTGACGGCCGCTTCGATCGCCTTGACCAGGTTTGCGGACGACTTCAGCAAAGCCACCTCCGGGTCGGTCTCGATGCTTGCCGCGGCGCCCTCGGGGACGAGGTCCCGCAGCGTGCAGGTCTGCACGTCCTCCTCGCCGAGGCTGGGCAGGACGTCGGCGACGTACGCGAGATAGGGCTGGTGCGGGCCGACGAACAACACCCCACCCCGACGGTGGCGCAGCCGCGGGTCGGCGTAGAGGAGGTAGGCGGTGCGGTGCAGCGCGACGACGGTCTTCCCGGTGCCCGGACCGCCGTCGACCACGAGCGCGCCGCTCGATCCCCCGCGGATGATGGCGTCCTGGTCGGCCTGGATGGTGCCGAGCACGTCCCGCATCCGGGCCGAGCGGTTGCCGCCCAGGCTGGCGATGAAGGCGGACTGGTCGTCGAGCGCGGCGTGCCCTTCCAGCCCGTCCGCGGTGAACACCTCGTCCCAGTAGTCGCTGATCCGGCCGCGGGTCCAGCGATACCTACGGCGGCTTGCCAGCCCCATCGGGTTGGCGTGGGTCGCTCCGAAGAACGGCTCCGCCGCGGGAGAGCGCCAGTCGAGCAGCAGCCGACGACCGGCGTCGTCGGTGAGGCCGAACCGTCCGACGTAGACGGGTTCGGCGTCGTCCGCGCTGACCATGCGTCCGAGGCAGAGGTCCAGGCCGAAGCGGCGCAGGGCGCGCAGGCGGCCGGTCAGCCGGTGGATCTCCTCGTCCCGGTCCATCGCCCGCCGGCCGATACCGCCGGGCTCCTTGCGCGCGGCATCGAGCTGGCCCGACAGCTCGGCGATCGACCGCTCGAGGCTCTCCGCGACGGCCGCGAAGTGCTGCTCGTCGGCGGTGATCAGCCTCGGATCGGCCTTGGCCGAGAGGTTCTCGGGCAGATCAAACGCGCTGGTGGTCAGCGGGTTCACGTCATCAGCTCCGATCTCGGGCCGCCTGCGGCGGCCGTTTGTTCTCGTCTCCGCGGTGCTGGCTCGGCAATCCCGCGTGTTCACGCGGACGCTGCGGGTCGTTCTCTGCTGACCGGGTCGAGTGGCAACTTCGCGGCCACCGTCGTCCCCACCGGCCCCAAACGTCGACAACACCATGCGTACTTCGCAACTCCCCCGTTTTTGCAGGTATCTGACCTCGGCCAGCGATTCTGCGGCACGACCCGGGTCTTGCCGCAAGCCCCCGGGTGGGCTATACCTTGAAAGTGGAGGGGAGCAGGTCGCCCCTCCCTTCGACCGTCAGCTGGACGGAAACCCTCTTCGCAACGCGCGCCGCGCCGCGTACGCCGCTTCGGCCGGCCCAGGAGTGATCTCACCTCGGTCCATACCTGCGGTGGCGGAACCGGGCGTGCCGCGCCGAGCGCCCGCGCCGCAGGACACACCGGCCGTCGCCGCAGCGATCTTGGTGGGCCGGGTGTGGCATTGTGGCGAGCTATGAAGCCGCAGGTGGATGGCGAGGCGCGGCGCGTGATGCCCCAGCCCCTGCGGGTCGCCGTACGGATGCTGCGCGAGTACCGGCCCACCGTCGCGCGGGTCCGGGCGCTGGTCCGCAGCATGGCGACCTCGTTCGTGGTGCTCACCACGACGCTGTGGCTGCTGCCCGGGGTCACCGCCAGCGGCCTGGTCGCGATGCTGTGGCTGGTCGCCCTGGTCACCGGCGTCGGCGCGGTGCTGCGCCCGCTGCTGCTGGCGCTGGCCACCGCGCTCGGCGGGCTCTGGGCGCTCGCCATCGGCGTAGGCGTGCAGGCCGTCGTCATGTACGTGGCATTACGTCTCGACCCCGAGGCGCACGTGGCCGGGTTCGCCGTCGCCTTCGTCGCCGCGTGGCTCGCCGTGGCGCTCGCCGCGATCGTGAACTGGCTGGCCGACGCCGGCACCGACGACACGTTCGTCAGCGAGATGCTGCGGCTGATGACCCGGGTACGGCGTGCGCCGGAGCGGCGCCGGAGGATGACCTGGCGACGCCGCCGGCCCGGCGACGCGGGCCCGTCAGCTGACGAGCAGCCCGCGGACGGCGTGCTCGTCATCCAGCTCGACGGTGTGGCCGCACCGTTGGTGCAGTGGGCGGTGCGGGCCGGAAACCTTCCCACCATCGGCCGGTGGCTGCGCTCCCGCAGCCACCGGATGACCCGCTGGCACACCGGCCTGCCGGCCACCACGCCGGCGGCGCAGGCGGGTCTGCTGCACGGCGAGATTCGTCGGGTGCCGGCCTTCCGCTGGTACGAGAAGGCGACGGTGAGCAGCGACGGCACGCGCTCGCCCGGCCGGCTGATGGTGACCAGCCGGCCCCGGGACGCCGCCGAGATCGAGCAGCGCCTGTCGACCGGTCACGGGCTGCTGCGCGACGGCGGCGTGAGCATCAGCACCGCCTTCTCCGGCGACGCCCCCACCAGCCTGCTCACGGTGAGCCGCGCCGGGCTGCCAGGGCGGTCCAACCCCGGCTACGCGACCTTCATGACCAGCCCGTACGGCTTCGCCCGCGCGGTCGTGCTGGGCGCCGGGCAGCTGCTCCGTGAGCTGCACGAGGGTCGGCGACAGCGGATCCGCGGCGTGCAGCCCCGGGGGGATCGCGGCGGCTCCTACCTGGCGCTGCGTCCGCTGGCGAGCCTGCTCAACGACCTCAACGTGTCGCTCATCGCCGAGCAGATGGCCCGCGGCGCGCCGGTGATCTTCTGCGACTTCGTCGACTACGACGAGGTGGCCCACCACGCCGGACCAGCCCGCCCGGAGGCGATGGCGGCCCTGGAGGCGCTCGACCACACGCTCGGCATCCTGCAGCGGCTGGCGGCCGAGGCGGGGCGGCGCTATCACCTCGTCGTGCTGAGCGACCACGGGCAGAGCCAGGGCGCCACGTTCCGGCAGCGGTACGGCGAGTCGCTGGCGCAGGTGGTCGCCCGGCTCGCCGCCCCGGCGGTGCGCCCACCGGCCCCCGCCGACCCGACGGACGCGACCCCGGTCACGGCGAGCGCCGAGGCCGCCGGTCGCGTCGAGCAGTGGGGCCGGGTCAACACGTTGCTCACCGAGGTGGCCGGCCGCGGCGGAATGACCGGCGCCGCGACACGGGCGGCGGTGCGGTCGCACTCGGTCGGTGGTGAGGTCGCCCTCGGGCCGGCCGCGCGGGAGCAGGAGGAGGCCGCCCGCACCGACCCGCAGACCGTGGTGGTGGCGTCCGGCAACCTGGCGATGATCTACCTCGCCCGGCATCCGGGCCGGCTGGTCCGGGAGCGGATCGACACCGTCGTCCCGGGGCTGATCGACGGCCTGAGGGCGCATCCGGGCGTCGGGGTGGTCGTCGTCGACTCCGCCGCCGGTCCGGTGGCGCTCGGGCCGCGCGGTGAGCACCGGCTGCGCGGCGGGCAGGTCGAGGGCGACGACCCGCTGGCGCCGTACGGCGCGCGAGCGCGCCAGGATCTGCTGCGGCACCAGGAGATGGACCACGTCGGCGACCTGGTGGTGATCAGCGTCGTGGACCCGAGCCTGGAGGAGGTGGCGGCCTTCGAGGAGCTGGTCGGCTGCCACGGTGGGCTGGGCGGCTGGCAGACCGAGGCGCTGCTCATCCATCCCGCCGACTGGCCGCAGGACGGCGAACTGGTCGGCCCGGAGGCCGTACACGCCCAGTTGCTCGGGTGGCTGCGCCGGCTCGGCCTCCGCCAGAGCGACGAGGACGCCGACGACGCGCCGCGCGGCCACGCGCCCCGCGCAACGGACGACCACGCGGACCACGATCGGGGCGGGCGCTCAGGTGCGCGGCTGCCGGCTATGGCGTCACCGGTGGATGAGCCGGCGCGCTCCGGCGTCGGCCCATCCAGCTCAGCCCCTGGCTGACCAGCACGACGAGCAGGACGGCGGCGACCACGCTCTGCCACGGTTCGGGAAAGACGGCGCGCCCGAGCACGCCGATCGCGGCGTAGAAGGCCGACCAGGCGAGGCTGGCCGGCGCGTTGGCGATGGCGAAGCGTCGCGAGGTCAGCCCGGCCACCGCCGCCGCGAGCAGCACCGGAAGCCGGCCGCCCGGGATCAGTCGGGACACCAGGAGCATCGAGACACGGCCTTCGCGTACGCGCGCCGACAGCCGCTCGAAGCGTTGCGGTCCGCGTAGCAGGTGCAGCCGTCGGGCGATGCGCTCGCCGCCCCAGTCGAGCAGCAGGTAGGTCGCCAGGTCGCCCACGTACGCCCCGAGGGCGCCGGCCAGCACGACGAGGGCCACGGTCGGCAGGTCCTGGTGCGCGGCGAGGGCGGCGGCGCCGCTGACCGCGGCGCCGGTCGGCACCACCGGGACCACCGCCCCGAACATCACGACCAGGGCCAGCCAGCCCAGCGCGCCGAGGGACGCCGTCATGGCCGCGGAATCGTCAACGACTCGCCCGGGCTCAACACGCGTACCCGGGTGCCGGGGGCGATCGCCCTGGCGTGGCCGGCGAAATCGTCTCCCGGCTGGCGGAACAGCTCCGGGCGGAGCCGGTCGCAGCCGACCGGCCAGAAGGTGCCGAAGTGGATGGGTACGGCCCAGGCCGCCGCCGCCCGGCGCACCGCCTCGGCCGCGCCCGCCGGGTCGAGGTGGCCGGGGCCGAGGGTGGGCCCCCACCCGCCCACCGGGACCAGTGCCAGGTCGACCGGTCCCAGCTTGGTCATCTCGTCGAAGAGGCCGGTGTCTCCGGCGAACCAGGTGCTGGCCTGACCCTCCACCAGGTAGCCCAGCGCCGGCGCCCGGTGCCGGGACCAGGGCCCCCGCCCGGGATGGTGGGCGGCGGGTACGGCGGTGACGGTGAGCTGCCCGATGGTGGTCCGGTCACCGGCCGCCAGTTCGACGCACCGGCCGGCGGTGCCGCCCAGTGCCTGACGGACGAGGCGTCCCGCGCCGGCCGGGACCACCAGCGTGGTGTGCTCGGGCAGTCGGCGCAGCGACGCGAAGTCCAGATGGTCTGCGTGCAGGTGCGACACGAGGACCGCGTCCGGGGCGCCGGGCAGCTGCGGGACGGACCCGCGGCGCCGACGCAGGTGCGCGAGACGGTTACGCAGCAGGGGGTCGGTCAGCAGCCGGGTGCCGGAGTCCTCGATCCACACAGTGCTGTGCCCGTACCAGGTCAGCTGGAGCACACCGCCACCCGCGCCGCGTCTGTCACGTCTGCCACCGTATCCGGCGCCGCGGCGGCGGCACGAGGACGCCCACGCCGGTACGCGGGCTGCCCGGCCCGAGTGGGGTCACGAGGCCTGCGGGGTGACGAGGTAGTCGTCGGCGTCGGGACTCCACCGCAGTTGGACGGCGCCAGCGGTGGCGGCCGCCTTGCAGAACTGCAGGAAGCTGCGGTAGCCGAGTTTCTGCTCGCTGAAGTCGGGCCGCGCTCGTCGGAGCTGGTCCTTCAGGCCGGAGAGCGCCAGCGCCCCGTCGCTGCCGGCCAGGTCGACGACCACCGACCGGAGCAGCCCGAACGCCACCTCCCGGTCGTCGTGCTCGGGCAGCGAGACCTCGGGGTCGCCCTTGGCGGGGCCCTCGGCCAACTCAATCACGTTGTGCTCGGCGAGGTGCCGCAGGAGTTCGCCGAAGGTGCGGAAGCCGTAGTCGGACTCGCTGAAGGTCGGGTCCTTCCTGAGCAGGGTCCGCTTCAGTCTCGACGCGGTCACCTCACCGCTGGAACTGCCCTGCAGACCGGCCACGGTCTGGGCCACCAGGGCGGCGAGCGTGTCGACGTCGCGTACGGGTTGCTCGACCACCGGTTGGGGCTCGGGTTCCTGCTCCACCTGCTGCGGCTCCGCCTGCGGCGGGCGGGCGGGACGGCCGCGACGGGCGGGCGCCGGCGGGATCTCGACGCCCTCCAGACGGTCGTAGTAGAGGAACTCGTCGCAGGCCGGCGGCAGCAGCGCCGAGGTGGACTTCTCGACCCCGACACCGATGACCCGCTTGTTGAGCTCGCGAAGCTTGTGCACCAGCGGGGTGAAGTCGCTGTCGCCGGTGCAGATCACGAAGGTCGAGATGTACTCCCGCTCGAAGGCCAACTCCACGGCGTCGACCGCCATCTTGATGTCGGCCGCGTTCTTCCGGGAGGCGCCCATCCGCTGCGGGATCTCGATGAGCTCGACGTGGCTGCGGGTGAGCATCCGCCGGTCCTCGCCGAAGTACGACCAGTCGGCGTACGCGCGGCGCACCACAACCCGCCCTCGCTCGGCGAGAGCGTCGGCGATGGGGCGGAAGTCGAAGGCCATGCCGCCGTGATGGTCGCGGAACCCGAGGGCGAGGTTCTCGTAGTCGAGGAACAGGGCGATGCGGTCTTCTTGATCCACGGCAGCCAGCCTAGCCCGGTGCCGGCCGGGCCACCGCAGACTCGCGGGCGGCGCCGCCGCCCCGGTCGGTCGGTCGCGCTCCGGCCAGCCGGCCCGGGACGCTCGCCGGTCGCCGGAAAGAATTCCTGGCGATGATGTCGAGAGAGTCCCCGGCGGCTTCGACCTGTAGGTGAAGGGCAGGCCCGGTTCAGTGGCGGGCCGCCGGAGACCAAGGAGCGGATCTGATGACGAAGGTCATGACCGGGGCGACGATGTCGTTGGACGGCTACATCGCGGACGCGTCCCATGGTGGGTTCGAGTACCTCTTCCAGTGGTACGGCAACGGCGAGGTCGAGACGCCGACGGCCAACCCCGACATGACGCTGCGCACCTCGGCGGCGAGCGCCCGGCACCTGCGCGAGCTGAACGAGCGGACCGGGGCGCTGGTCGTCGGCCGGCGACTCTTCGACATGACCAACGGCTGGGGCGGCCGGCACCCGATGGACGTACCGGTGGTCGTCGTCACGCACGCCGTGCCCGAGGGCTGGGAGCGCGAGAACGACTCGTTCGTCTTCGTCACCGACGGCATCGAGAGCGCGATCGGTCGGGCGAAGGCCATCGCGGGCGACAAGTACGTCGGCGTCAACGGCGGCACCATCGCGGCGCAGGTCATCCAGGCCGGCCTGCTCGACGAGGTGCACGTGGATCTCGTTCCGGTCCTGCTCGGCGACGGCATCCCGCTCTTCGCCGACCTGAAGATCGCGCCCGTCCAGTTGGAGGGGCCCACGAGCGTCGTCGAGGGCGACGGCGTCACGCACCTCGCCTACCGGGTGCGCAAGGCAGACTGACGGCGGGCGCGGGGCGGGCGGCCCACCGCAGGCCGCCCCGCGAACCGTCAGAGCTGGCCGAAGCCGCTCACCCCGGACGGCGTCTCCTCGATGTCCGTCGCGCCGCGGCGCGCGTCCGCTATCTGCTGGTGCCGCCCTGCTCTTCGGCAAGCTCGGTCAACATGTCGGCCGCGTCACGGCTGCCGCCATCGGCGAGACGTCGCAGCTCGGCCGTGTCACCGCGCTCGCCCGCAAGCTCGACCAGTTGGTCGACGGCGTCGGTGTTGCCGCCGTCGGCAAAGCGGCGCAGCTCGTCCAGATCACCCCGCTCGCCGGCCAGCTCGACGAGCTGGTCGACGGCGTCTCGATCACCGGCTGCCGCCCGCGCACGCAGGTCCAACAGATCGTCATCAGTCACGCCAGGCGCCTTTCACGGTTCGACGCCCAGCCGCGCACGAACGCCAGACGAGTCGTCGGTGGGTAGATCCAGCGGAGTTCACGGGCAGGTACGGCGTGAATTCACGTTCAGCTTTCGCGGTTCGGATCGGTGAGCGCCAGCCATTCCTCGACGCTGAGGGGAAACGGCCCCCAGTACGGCAGGTAGAAGGGCCGCCGTGGTGGTTCGGCAACCGTGAACGGCTTGAACTCCGGGTCCGCGATCACCCGGTAGACGAACTCGGCCGTCGACATGTCGTACTGGTGCCACGGCTCGATGCCGTCCCACCGCGCGACCACGGGCCACCGGTCGGGCTCCACGCAACGGTCCGCCAGCCAGTAGTACTCCCCCTCAGTCTGGTCGCTACCCCACTGGATCAGCCCCGGCCCCTTGTCGGGCCCATACATCTCGTATGGAGTCCACAACTGCGAGGACTCATGCTGGATGGCGTGCTGCCGGGAAGAGGCCCACGTCCGCAGCAGCGGCTGTGAAGCGTGATCGCCGGTCGGCCGGAGCAGGTCGAGGTATGCGTAGAACGCTCCCGGCACGAACCGCCGACACAGCTCCTTGAAGTCCGTTGGCAGCGCGACACCGAGCTCGGCCTCCACCTGCTCCCAGTCCACGCGCTCAGGATCCTGACGCCATCCGGTCACCTCGATGATCTGGTCGATCCACGTCAGGTTCCCCTCCACGGCCGGCAACGTAACACCACCGGCCGACACTTCCCGCTGGTCCAGGCCTTCGGCGGGCAGGGATGGCGGGTAGCCGGGACGGCAGGCGGTCCGATCCAGCCGGTTCCGGCGTGGAAACTGTTATTTCGCCGCGGCCGGCCGGTCTCCTGATGGGGAGGCGTTGGCGGGTTCCACCGCCGACGCCGCCGGGGAGCGGTGCGACCACGTGAAGGAGTGGAGACGATGCGCGGAACGAGTCGGGGTGGCGCCGACGCCGGGCTGGTGGTCGCCGCCCGCAACGGCGACCCGCGGGCGCTCGACGCACTGGTGGCGGCGTCTCTCCCGCTCGTGTACAACGTGGTCGGCCGGGCGCTGCGGGGGCACGCCGACGTCGACGACGTGGTCCAGGAGACCCTGTTGCGCGTCGTCCGGCACCTGACCGACCTGCGGGATCCGGCCGCGTACCGGTCCTGGCTGATCGCCATCGCCGTCCGGCAGGTGCGCGACCGTGAGCAGTACCGCCGGGCGGCGTTGGACCACACCGCCGACCTCGACGTCGCCTACGGGGTGTACGACCCGGCCGCGGACTTCGCCGGGATCACGATTCTCCGCCTCGGTCTGACCGACCAGCGCCGCGAGGTGGCCGAGGCGACCCGCTGGCTCGACGACGACGACCAGACGCTGCTCGCGCTCTGGTGGCTGGAGGCCACCGGGGAGATCGATCGGACGGAACTCGCCGCGGCGCTCGGCCTGACCGAGGGCCACGCGGCGGTCCGGATCCAGCGGATGAAGGAACAGCTGCAGGCGTCGCGGATCGTCGTCCGCGCGCTGCGCGGCGGCGCCGCCTGCCCCGGGCTGCGGGAGCTGACCCGGACGTGGGACGGCCGGCCGAGCCCGCTGTGGCGCAAGCGTCTGGCCCGGCACGTGCGGGAGTGCGGCGAATGCGTCCGCTGGACCGCCGACCTGCTCCCGATCGACCGGCTGCTCGCCGGGCTTCCGCTGCTGCCGATCCCGCCCGGCATCGCCGAGACCCTCGCGGTGGGCCTCGCGCCGGGGACCGCTCAGCAAGCCGCGACGGCCATCCCCCACGCCGGCGCGACGAGCCCGGCCGCCCCGACGCCCGACCCGCAGGTGATCGAGGCGACCGGGCGCGCCGCTGCCGGGCCATCGGGCGGCGGTGCGTCCGGCGGGGCCCACGCGGTACGCCCGGGCGGGCTGAGCCGCCTCATCTCGTTCGGCTCGAACCCGGTGCTGGGCCCGATCTCCGTGGCCGCCGCGGTCGCCGTGCTGGTGGTCGGGGCGATCGTCGTGGCCCAGCCGACCGGATCGACGCCCGCCCCGGCGGCGACGCAGGCGGTCGAGGCGCTGCCGACCACGACCTCGCTGGCCGGCCCGTCGACGGCTGCCACGCCGGGCGCTCCGACGACGCCACCGGCCGCGACCCCGAAGGCGAATCCGACGACGGCCCGGCCGGCCGCCCCGCCCCCCGCGGTGACCTCGAAGAAGAAGGGCGTCGGCGTCTGGACCTTCAACGGGGTCAGCCAGGCGCTGGCCAACTCCAAGGCGAGTTGGTACTACACCTGGAACGTGGACCACCCGGGCGTCACCAGCCCGAAGGGCGCCGAGTTCGTCCCGATGATCTGGGGGGCGAAGAGCGTCACCGCCAGCAACCTGCAGCAGGCGAAGAAGAACGGCCGCTACCTGCTCGGGTTCAACGAGCCGGACATGGGCGGTCAGGCGAACATGAGCGTGGAGCAGGCGCTGGACCTGTGGCCGCAGCTGCAGGCGACCGGTCTCCCCCTGGGCAGCCCGGCGGTGGCCTGGGGCGGGGACCGCCCGGGTGAGTGGCTCGACCGCTTCATGGCCGGCGCGAAGCAGCGCGGCTACCGGGTCGACTTCATCGCCCTGCACTGGTACGGCGGCGACTTCACCACCGCCAACGCGGTCAACCAGCTCAAGTCCTATCTCCAGGCGGTCCACGACCGCTACCGGCTGCCGATCTGGCTCACCGAGTTCGCCCTGATCGACTTCTCCGACGGCGTCCGCTTCCCGAGCCAGCAGCAGCAGGCCGCGTTCCTCACCGCGGCGACCCGGATGTTGAGCGGGCTGCCCTGGCTGCACCGGTACGCCTGGTTCGGCCTACCCGCCACGGCGAAGGACCAGACCGGGCTCTTCCGTACCGGCAGCGAGGCGACGGCCGTCGGTCGCGCCTTTCAGGGCGCGCGCTGACGAGCGGAGCGCCGCCGTATCCGCCCGGAAGGCCTACCGCGTGACCGGCATGTCGTCGGACGGCTTCTGCGCCATCCGTCTGGACACGGCGATCACGACCACGAGTGGCCCGATCAGCAGGGCCGGCGACCAGGCGGGCAGGTGCAGGGCGACCAGGGCGCCGACGGCGGCACCGGTCATCAGGGCCAGCAGGATCTGGGCCTTGGGCCGCAGGTTGCGCCACGGGGTTCGGACGGCGACGCCGGCGATCAGGCTCGTGAGGGTGCCGGTCAGGTAGGTGGACGAGAGTCCGGGCACCCCGAACCGTTGGACGGCGCTGCTCTGTACGCCCAGCGCCGCCGCCGAGAGCATCAGCAGCGCGAGGTCGACGTGCTCCGTGTGGGTGGCGAACTCCCAGACGACGAGGAGCACGACGAACACCAGGAGTTCCAGGACGAGCGCGCGGGTGACCGGGCGGGGCCAGACGGGGTCGTCCGGTTGCGCCGAGCCGGCGAGGCGGGCGCCGGCGAGGACGCCGACGATGAAGCTGATGATGGCGCAGCCCGAGGTCAGCGCGAGCTCCGCGTTCCCCCTGCCGGCCGAGAGCCCGAGCAGGACCATGTTGCCCGTCATCACGCTGGAGAAGGCGCCGCCGAGGGCGAGGAAGCCGATGGCGTCGGCGCTCCCGGTCACGAAGGTCAGCACCACCACCAGGGCGTGCCGTCGGCGCAGGAGGAGTGGCTTTTCCTTCGCGGTGACCCGGGCGCGGATGACGTGCGGCAGTGTTTTCAGCACTTTCGGCTACCCTCCACAGATTGTCCTTCGTATACACTTTTTCCAGCTGGATCACGGAGAGGCGATCAGGTTGGCTGAAGACCTGCGGGACAAGCTCGGCGCTCAACACCTGCCGCTACGCGACCAGGTCCTCGCCGCATTGCGGACCGCCATCATCAACGGCGACTACCTCCCCGGTGAGCGGCTGACCGAGGACCGGCTGGCCGAAGACTTCGCCGTCTCCCGCAACCCGGTCCGGGAGGCGCTGCGGGTCGCGGAGGCCGAGGGGTTCGTGGTGATCCTGCCCCGACGCGGTGCCGTCGTCGCCTCTCCCAGCAGCGGAACCATCGCGGACATGTTCGCGGTACGCGAGCGCCTGGAGGCGCTGGCCGCCCGGCTGGCGGCCGAGCGGTCGACACCGGCCGACGTGGCCGCCCTGCGGACGCTGCTCGAGCAGGGCCGCGAGGCGACGGAGCAGCAGGACCTGCGCCGGGTCGCCGAGCTGAACAGCGCCCTGCACCTGCGGATCCTCCAGATCAGCGGGAACCCCTGGCTGTCGTCGATCGCCAAGGCGCTGTACCTCCATGTGCAGTGGGTCTTCCGGTTGGGAGCCGCGGAGCGCGCACCGCACTCGTGGGCCGAGCACATCCAGCTGGTCGACGCCATCGAGTCAGGTGACGGTGAGCGGGCCGAGCGGGCCGCCCTCGCCCACCTCGACGCCGCGTCCGCGGCCGCCTACGAGAACGCCGAAGGCGGCTACGGAGCCGCCGGCGGTTAGCGGCCGGTCGCGTAACCCTGCATGCCCCGCGGGTTCGCGCCCGCCGCGAGCACTCCGGTAGCCGGATCGCGGGTCACCGCGCAGAGCCGGCCGAGGCTCCACGACCCGGAGAGCCGTACCTCGTGCCCGTACGCCCGCAGCGCCGCCAGGACGTCCTCGTCGAGGCGGTCCTCCACCACCAGGACGCCGGGCTCGGAGTCGCGCGGGTAGAACGACCCCGGCAGGCTGATGGTGTGCCAGGCGGGCGCGTCGATGGCCTCCTGCAGCGGCTGCCCCTCGACGAGGTGGCGGAGCAGGAACGGCAGCTGCCACTGGTCCTGCTGGTCGCCGCCGGGAGTGCCGCACGCCAGCACGGGCTCCCCGTCGCGGTGCGCCATCGTCGGGCTCAACGTGGTGCGCGGTCGGCGCCCCGGGGCGAGCGACGAGGCGAGCCCCTCCTCGAGCCAGAACATCTGCAGTCGACTGCCGAGGGGGAAGCCGAGCTCGGGGATGGTGGGTGAGCTCTGCAGCCAGCCGCCGCTGGGGGTCGCGGAGATCATGTTGCCCCACCGGTCGACCACGTCCACGTGACAGGTGTCGCCGCGGGTGACGCCGTCCGACTTCACCGTCGGCTCGCCGGTCGTGGCATCCGCCGCGTCGGCGCGGCCCCCGGCACCCCATTGGAGGTGACCGGCGAGACGCGGCTGCATGCCGTCGGGACGCCCCGGCCGTAGCTCCCTCGACGCGTCCGCCCCGATCAGGTCCGCCCGCTCCCGCGCGTACTCCCGGGAGAGCAGCGCCTTCGCGGGCGTGTCGAAACCGTCGCCGTACCAGGCCTCGCGGTCGGCGAAGGCGAGCTTGAGCGCTTCGGCCTGGGCATGGATGCCCGGTGCGGTCGACGAGTCGTACGCGCGGGGGTCGTCGAGCGCGTCCAGGACCGACAGGGTCTGCAGCAACACCGGGCCCTGGCCCCAGAAGCCGGTCTTCGCCACCGAGTAGCCGTGCCAGTCGAGGGTGACCGGCTCCTCCCAGGTCGCCGAGTAGGCGGCCATGTCGGCGCCGGTGACGAGGCCGGCGTGGGGACGCCCGCTGGAGTCCTGGAACGGTTGCCGGCTGAACCGCTCGATCGCCTCGGCGACGAAACCCTCACTCCAGGCGCGACGGGCGGCGTCGATCTGCGCCGCGCGGTCGGCGCCGGCCGCCTGCCCGGCGTTGACCAGCTTGCGCAGCGTACGGGCGTAGGCGGGGTTGGCGAACAGCTCGCCCTCCGCCGGCGGCCTACCGCCGCGCAGCCACAGCTCCGCGGAGGTGGGCCAGTGCTCCTCGAAGAGCGTCCGCACGGCTGCCACGGTGTCACCGACCCGGCCGATCAGCGGGTGGCCGGCGCCCGCGTAGCCGATCGCCGGTTCCAACACCTCCTCCAGCCGGAGCGTGC
This sequence comes from Micromonospora sp. NPDC048909, assembly GCF_040649635.1. Lineage (NCBI taxonomy): Bacteria > Bacillati > Actinomycetota > Actinomycetes > Micromonosporales > Micromonosporaceae > Micromonospora > Micromonospora sp. NPDC048909. Next base: position 216,281 of record NZ_JBEZFU010000005.1, read on the forward strand.
CGTGGTCGCGCAGCAGCAGGAGCCAGGCGTCCACGGCGCCGGGCACGGCCGCCGCGAGCGGGCCCGATCCGGGGATGAGTTCCATCCCGAGGGACCGGAAGTGCGCGATGGTGGCGGCGGCCGGCGCCGGCCCCTGCCCGCACAGCACCTTCGGGGCCGGGTCCTGCGCCGTCGCCACGATGGCGGGAACCTCACCGGCCGGTCCGTTGAGGTGGGGTTCGACGACGTGCAGGACGAACCCGGCGGTGACCGCCGCGTCGAAGGCGTTCCCACCGCGCTCCAGGGTCCCCATGGCCGCCTGGCTGGCGAGCCAGTGCGTCGAGGACACCATTCCGAAGGTTCCCTGCAGGGTCGGTCGGGTGGTGAACGTCATGACAACACCTCACTCGGGTCGGTGGCCCGGACATCGGGCCGGGTGCCGTCCGGCTGCACCAGATGGCAGGCGGCCATCCCGCCGCCGATCTCCACCTGCGGCGGCACCTCGGTCGCGCATCTGTCGAACGCGAGCGGGCAGCGGGTGCGGAAGCGGCAGCCGGACGGGGGGTCCAACGCGGACGGCAGGTCGTCGCCGAGCAGGACCGGTTGGCGCTGGCGTTGGCGGACCGGGTCGGCCACCGGCGCGGCCGCCAGCAGCGCCTGCGTGTAGGGGTGCGCGGGCCGCGTGAAGATCTGCTCGCGTGAGCCCTTCTCGGCGAGTTGACCGAGGTACATGACGGCGATGTCGTCGGCCAGGTACTCCACGGCGGACAGGTCGTGGGTGATGAAGAGGCAGGCGAACCCGATGTCCCGTTGCAGATCGGCGAGGAGGTTGAGCACCGACGCCTGCACGGAGACGTCGAGTGCGCTGGTGGGTTCGTCGGCGATGAGCAGCATCGGCTCGGAGATCAGCGCCCGGGCGATGCTCACCCGCTGGCGTTGCCCGCCGGAGAGCTCGTGGGGGTAGCGGTGCGCCACCTCTGGGCGCAGGCCGACCCGTTCGAGTTCCGTGGCGACCCTGGCCGCCCGGTCGCGTCGCGGCATCCGCCGGCCGGACAGGCGCAGCGGCTCGGCCACCACGTCGCCCACCAGCATGCGCGGATCCAGCGAGCCGGCGGGGTCCTGGAAGACGATCGACACGTCGCTGCGGTGCCGTCGCAGCTGCCGCCGGGACAGGTGCGTCACGTCCGTCCCCGCGATCCGGACCACGCCCGCGGTCGGCTCCACGAGCCGCACCACGCACCGGCCCACCGTCGATTTTCCGGAGCCGCTCTCCCCCACCAGGGCCGTGACCCGGCCCTTGGGGATCGTGAGGGACACACCGTCCACGGCACGTACCGGCCCGAAGTGCATCACCAGGTCCTCGAGTTCGAGGGCGGGTGGCTGTGCCGTCATGGGTTCACCTCCTGGGGCTGGGCCCGAGGCGTCGGGCAGGGGTGCCAACACGCCGCCAGATGGTCGCTCGCGGCGGCCGCGGTCTCTGCTCCGACCGCCGCCAGGGGCGGGGCGGAGTCGAGGCACTGCGAGTCGGCGACCGGGCAGCGGTCCGCGAACGTGCAGGCGTCGGGTTGGCTGGACAGGACGGGCACGAGACCGGGGATCTCCTGCAACCGCTGGGTGCCGGCGTGCCGGCCCGGGGTGGGCGAAGCCGACAACAGACCCGCCGTGTACCGGTGGTGCGGATGCGCGAAGAGGTCGTTGACCTGAGCCCGTTCCACCACGCGCCCGGCGTACATGACGACGACGCGGTCCGCGATGTCGGCGATCACGCCGAGGTCGTGGGTGATGACGAGGATGCTCGTGCCCAGTCTGTCGCGCAGGTCGCGGAGGACCTGGAGGATGCCGGCCTGGACCGTGACGTCCAGGGCGGTGGTCGGCTCGTCGGCCACCAGCACCTTCGGGCCGCAGGCCACCGCCATCGCGATCATCACCCGCTGGCGCATGCCCCCGCTGAGCTGGTGGGGATAGTTGTCGACGCGGGCGGCGGCGGACGGGATGCCCACCAGCGAGAGCAGCTCGACGGCACGCGCCCGCGCGGCCCGCCGGGACATCCGTTCGTGAACCTGCAGCACCTCCCCGATCTGGCGCCCGACGGTGAGCACCGGGTTCAGGGACGTCATCGGCTCCTGGAAGATGTAGGCGATCTCCTTGCCGCGCACGCGGCGCAGCACCGACTCCCGGGTGCCGACGAGTTCGGTGCCCTGCAGCCGTACCGAGCCGGAGATCCGAGCGCTCTCCGGGAGCAGGCCGGCGAGGCTCATCGCGGTGACGCTCTTTCCGCAGCCCGATTCGCCCACCATCCCGACGATCTCGCCGGGAGCGAGGTCCAGGCTGACCCGGTCGACCGCCGAGACGGTCCCGCTCTCGGTCCGGAAGGAGACCGTGAGATCGCGGATCTCCAGCACCGAGGTGCCGACCGTGGCGGCGCTCGCCGGTTCGACGGTGGTCATCGCCGCTCTCCCTTCGGGTCGAGGGCGTCCCGAAGGGCGTCGCCGAAGACGTTGAAGGCCAGCGCCAGCCCCATGATCACGACGCCGGGGAGGACCGCCGCCCACGGGGCCCGGGCGGAGAACTGCTGGGCGGTGGCCAGCATGGTGCCCAGGCTGGGTGCCGGGGGCTGGATGCCGAGGCCGAGGAAGGAGAGCACCGCCTCGCCCAGGATCGCGGCCGGAATGGCGACCGTGGCCTGCACCAGGATCACCGACGTCGCGTTGGGCAGGATGTGCCGGGCGAGCACCCACAGGTCGCTTGCGCCGTCCACGACGGCCGCGGCGACGAAGTCCAGCGACTTGAGCCGCAGCGTGTCCGAGCGGACCACGCGGATCACCCCCGGGATCTGGGCGATCCCGATGGCCACCGCGGCGTTGCCGAGGCTCGCGCCGCGGATGGCGGCCAGCCCGACCGCCATGATCAGGAACGGGAACGCGAGCAGCAGGTCGGTGAAGCGCGAGATCACGGCGTCCCAGGCCCGGAAGTAGCCCGCCGCGAGTCCGAGCGGTACGCCGATGACCAACGAGGTGGCTACCGCGAGGAGTCCCACCTGCAGCGACGCCCGGGCGCCCAGCATGATGCGGGACAGTACGTCCCGGCCCAGGTCGTCGGTGCCGAGCAGGTGCCCCGGGGTGCCCGGCGGCGAGAACGTGTGCGCGAAGTCGGTCTGCTCGACGGAGTAGGGGGCGATCCAGGGTGAGAGCAGGGCGGCGACGGCCGCGAGCGCCAGCACGACGAAGCTCACCACGGCCAGCGGGTTCCTTCGCAACCGGCTCAGCACGCGGGTGCGTCGGGTGATGCCGGCGGGGGCGGTCTCCGCCATCGGAACGGTGAGGACGGTCATGCCGGGTCCCCCGTCACGCGGATTCGTGGGTCGATGACCGAGTAGAGCAGGTCGACCAGGAAGTTGATGACGATGTAGGCGGTCGCGGTGAGCAGGACGACGGCCTGGATGACCGGGTAGTCCCGCTGGAAGACCGCGTCGATGGTCATCTTGCCGAAGCCCGGCAGCCCGAAGATCTGCTCGGTGACGACAGCGCCCGAGATCAGGCCGCCGAGTTGGAGGCCCACGATCGTCACCACCACGATGAGGCTGTTGCGCAGCGCATGCTGGGTGATGACGGCTCGGGGTCGCAGACCCTTCGCCTTCGCCGTACGCACGTAGTCGGAGGAGAGCGACTCCAACATCGCCGAACGGGTCTGTCGCATGATGATGGCGGCCAGACCGGTGCCGAGGATGACGGCCGGCAGGACCACGTGGTGCAGGTTGTCCACCGGGTCGTCGAGGAAGGGCACGAACCCGGAGGCCGGGAAGAGCCCCGTCGCCACGGAGAGGTAGAGGATCGCGAGCAGCCCGAGCCAGAAGTGCGGCACCGACAGGCCCACCAGTGCCAGCCCGTTGGCCAGCCACTCGGCGGGGCGCCCGCGCCGTACCGCCGCGAGCACCCCGGCGCCGACACCGAGCACCGCGGCGATGAGGATCGCCAGGACGGAGAGCTCGGCCGTCACGGGCAGGGCGGTGGTGAGCATCGAGGAGACCGGTATCCCGGTCCGGATCGACTCACCGAAGTCGCCCTGCGCCATCCGTTCCACGTACTGCGCGAACTGCAGGGGCAGCGGCTGGTCCAGCCCGTAGTGGTGCCGGATGGCCGCCAGCGCCTCCGGGGACCGGTCCTCCCCCGCGAGGGCGAGGGCCGGATCCCCGGGCAGTGCCCGCACGCCGAGGAACACCACGACTGTCGACAGCAGCAGGGTCAGCGCTGACTGCCAGGCGCGCGTGAGCAGGTATCGAAGCACGACGACCTACTTGGTGAACCCGGCGAAGGCCGCGCGGATCACGCCGTCCGGAAACACCTGCAGGCCCTGGATCTGCTTGGAGAAGGCGGTCAGGTTCCGCTGCCGGTAGAGGTAGATCAGCGCGTCGTCCTGCTGGAGGATCGTCACCGCCTGCCCGTACAGCTTCTTGCGCTCCTCGAGGTCGTTGGACTGACGGGCCTGGGTCAGCGCGGCGTCGAGCTGGGGGTTGCTGTAGCCGGAGACGTTCTGGCTGCCGCCGGTGCCGACGAAGTTGGTGATGTTGGCGTCGGGGTCGATCCGGCCGCTCCAGCCCAGTTGCAGCAGTTCGAAGTTGCCGCGGTCCTGCTCGTCGAGGAGCGACGAGTACTCCACCGGGTTGATCTTGAGGTCGAACCCGCCCTCCTTGACCATGGCCTGCAACGCTTGGGCGAGACGCAGCGTGTCGGGCGTGTTCGAGGCGAGCATCGTCACCGGGTAGGGCGTCTGGACGCCGGCCTCACCGAGCAGCTGCTTGGCCTTGGCCGGGTCGTGCGCCGGGCACGTCTGCGCTTCCGGAGTCGAGAACGGGCTCGCGGGCGAGATCGGTGAGCAGGCGACGGCGGGGATCCCGTTGAAGACGGCCTGGACGAGGGCCTTCCGATCGATCGCGTGCTCGAAGGCCTGCCGGACCTTGGCGTTCTGCGCGATCGGGCGGTTGATGGGCTTGGGCGTGGTGCCCACCCCGTCGACGTTGCCGATGTTGAAGGTCAGCCCCTGGTAGCCGAGCGACTGCGACTGCAGGACGGTGAGCGCGCTGTCCGCCTGCAGGGAGGCGACGTCCTGCGTGGAGACGCTGTCGGCGACCTGGGCGTCGCCGGAGCGCAGGTTGGCGGCGCGGATGCTGGCGTCGCTGAGGATGCGCCACGAGATGGCGTCGAGGTGGACCTTGCCGGCGTCGTAGAAGTTGGGGTCCTTCACCACGTCGATGGAGTTCTGCGGCACCCGCTTGGCGAACTTGAAAGGCCCGACGCAGACCGGCGCCGAGGCGAAGTCGTCGCCGAGGCTCTGCATCGCCTTCGGGCTCATGATCATGCCGGCCCGGTCGGCGAGGGCCCCGACCAGGGGCGCGAACGGCTGCTTCAGGCGCACCACGACGGTGTGCGCGTCGGGGGTGTCGACGGTCTCGACGGGGCCCAGCTCACTCTTGCGCGCCGAGCGGGCGTTCGTCAGGTGCCGTTGCAGGGTGGCCTTCACCGCGGCGGAGTCGAGCTGCGTACCGTCGGCGAACTTCGCGTCCTGGCGCAGCGGGATGGTCACCGTCCTCCCGTCGCCGCTGGTGGTCGGCAGCGCGGTCGCCAGCTGCGGTACGACCTGCGCCTGCTCGTTCACGTCGTAGAGCTTCTGGCACATCGCCTGGAAGACGTAGCGCGAGTAGAGGCTGCGCGACAGGGTGGGGTCCAGCGCGTCGGGCTCCGCGGAGAGGGCGATGACGAGCTTGCCGCCGTTCTTCACCGCGGCGGGATCCGCCGGCGTACCGAAGGAGTCCTGGCCGGCCGACTGGTTGTCGCCGGACTGGTTACCACCCCCGCTGTCCGACACCGGGGAGCAGGCGACGACGGCGCAGATGACCGCTGCCGCCGCCACGGCGGCCCGCAGTGGACGCAGCCGCGACGGGCTCGTTTCGCTGAAGGAGAGGTTCGTCATGGGGGATCTCCTCAAGTGGGCGATTCCGGGGAGCGTATGTTGTATACGATGACCGACGCAAGACCCTCATGAATGCCTGTCGAGCACCCAGCAGGCACGGTCTCGCGGCATCAAGCTCGTCCGCAACGCGACGGAGCCCACCGCACCGGGCGGGCCCGCGCCACGCGGGCAGGCATCGACTTCACTTCAGCCGCGAGTCAGGCGAGACTGATGGGGTGACGATCAGCAGTCTTCCCGCATGAACCGGGCGGCCAGGACCCTCATCGCGTGGATGACCGTGATACCGCTGTTCGCCGCGCAACTGCTCGTCGCCACCACGCCGAGATTCCACTCGCGGGACTTCTCGCGGGACGCCAGCGACCTGCCGACACTGGTCGACAAGGGCTTCGCCTTCTTCGCCCCCCTCGACGCACGTACGGCCCCGTTGATGGAGCCGGTGATCCCGCTGCTGCATGGCGGCGCGATACTCCTGGTCGCGGTGCTGATCTACCTGGTCGGCGGCCTCGTCACCCGCAGGACCGGCCTGATCGCCGCGGCGGTGACGGGCGCGTCGGCCGTCCTCGTCGCCGCCGCGATCGCCGACCTCCTCGGGTGGGCGGTGTACGTCCTCCGCAGCCACAGCGCCACCCGGGACGGGTACGCAGCGTCGGACGGCCCGTCACTGCTCTTCAGCGCCAACTACTCGCTCAGCGGCGGCTGGACGTCCGACGTGCTCTTCCTCGGCTGCTGGGTGGCGGTGGCCGGCGCGATCCTGTTCGTCTGCGGCCGTTGGACGCAGGACGGACCGTCGCCGGCGGCGGAGATTTCCCATCCCAGCTCCCTGATCGGCGAGCGCCGAGGACGCAGCGGCAACCTCGCCCTGGCCGGCATCCTTCCCGTCCTGGTCCTGGCTCTGATCGAGGGCGTGCGGATGGTGCGCCACGCCGACAAGCCCTACTCCCTGTTCGAGTTGCTCGGCCGGTTCCTCTATCCCGCGCTCTCGCCGCCGCCCCCGCGCGAGGACCTGGCCTACCGGCTCGCCCACCCGGACCTCGACCCGGCAAGACTGACGATGGATCGGTGGGTGCCCAACTCGGTGGCCACCGTCGTCCTGCTGGTGCTGCTCTGGCTCCTGCTCCGGTCGGTGCTGGCCGACCTGCCGGCCTCCGGTCACCGCGCCGGCCTCGTCGTCGTCTGCTGGGGTGGCACGCTTGCGGCGTGCGCCCTGACGGCGCCGACCGTCGTCCTCGCCGAGTGCGCGTTCTCGGGCTCCCCCACCGGCTGTGCGCCGTGGATGAACCTGAGCAGCGAGCTGACCAACGCACTGCGATTCGGCGCGGCCTGGGGTTGGCTCGTGGCACTGCTGGTCCTGCTCGCCCGCCGAACCCTGCGCACCGAGACGCCTGTCGCCGCCCTGGAGGCCCCGATCCATGAGCCCGCGTAAGAAGGGGCCCCGCCGGCGCCCGACCCGCGCCGGGGCCCGGCCGACTGCCGCACCCTCGCCCACGCCCGAGCGGGTGGCCTGGTGGAAACGGCCGGTCACCTGGCTGCTGACGATCGTGATCGGTGCCGTCGGCGCCTGGCTCGGCGCCGTCGTCCTGGGCACGCTCAACCAGTGGAAGTCCGCGGACGAACTGGCCGAGGCCCTGGCGGGGAAAGGGCCGCTGGTCGTCCTCGACGTGCGGCACATCCCCTATCCCCAGGAGGGCGCCCGCGGCTTCGTCTACCCCGCCGGCTCCGACCTGTCCAAGCTGGACGCTTCGACGTCAGGCGACCCGGCCACCGACCTCGCGGCGGTCGATTTGGGCCGGAGCACCTGGGAGATCACCCTCGTCGGCACCCGCGACGATGCCGTCGAGGTCGTCGACATGCGGTCCGTCCTGGTCGCACCCTGCACCCCGCCGCTCACCGGTATCCGCGAGCCCAACGAGTCCCAGGGAGCCTCCGAGAAGATCGTGCTCGTGACGCGGGTGGACCAGCCGAATCCTCGGATGCTGGTCGAGAGCACGACCGACGACGCGTCGAGTCGCCCGTTCTTCGCGGACAACAAGATCAGCCTGCCCAAGGGCGAAAAGAATGTCGTCCAGGTCAGGGCGCTCAGCGAGAAGATGCACTGCCGATGGCGGCTGGAGCTGCAGTACCTCGCCGACGGGCGTCGGCAGACGATGACCGTCTCGGCGCCCGGCGACAAGCCCTTCGAGGTGACCGGCGCCGCGGACGACGCGGCCTACAGCTGGGTCTACCTCAATCCGATCAACGACTGCGTCAGCAAGGACGGCAGCAGGAAGGGTCGATTCCGGATCACCGGGGCCGAGTACGCGCTGATGGTGCGCGCGGGCCGCAGCTGCCCCTACTGATCCGCGCCCGCCCGCGGGGCCCTGCGCCGGCTGCCGCTGCGGGAGAATGCCCGGGTACGAGAGCAGGGACTGCGCGGGGGCCGGCACCCGGCGGCGAGCGCTGATGCCGGCCGGACGAGAGGCGGGCTCGGATGACGGAATCGAATCGCCACCAGCGGCTGCGCCGCTACTGGGACAAGCATGCCGGCTCCTACGACCGGCAAATGGATTTCGCCGAGCGACGTCTGTTCCGCGACACCCGCGACTGGGTCTGCGCGAAGGCCTCGGGGGACGTTCTCGAGGTGGCGGTCGGCACCGGCCTCAACCTGCCGCACTACCCGGCGGGGGTGCGGTTGACCGGGGTGGAGTGGAGCCCGCAGATGCTCGCCGCCGCTCGGCGCAGGGCCACGGAGCTGGGCCACGACGTGGACCTTCGGCTCGGCGACGCCCAGCGCCTCGACCTGGCGGATGCGTCCTTCGACACCGTGGTCTGCACGTTCTCGCTGTGCGCCATCCCCGACGAGCGCCGGGCGCTCGACGAGATGAGGCGCGTGCTGCGTCCCGGCGGCCTGCTCCTGCTGGCCGATCACGTACGGGCCGCCCGCTGGCTGGTCCGCCTCGTGCAGCGCCTCGCCGAGCTGGTCACCGTGCCGATGGGCGGCGAGCACTTCCTCCGCCGCCCCGCCGACCAGGTCCGCGGCTGGGGCTGGCCGGTCGAGGCACACGACAGATTCACCCTCGGCCTGATCGAGCGTCTCGCCGCCCGCAAACCCGTGGCCTGATGGGGAAAAGCGAAAGCCCCAGCCACGAAGGCTGGGGCCGGGTATTGAGTCAGATCGGACCACGGTTACGTCAATTCGCCGTTGCCATCCACTGCTCCCCTAACTCGCTATGTTAGCGCCTGGCATCGTCCTCGTCAACGGCGCTCGCTGCCACCGTCACGGGCGGCGGGTCAGCGGCGCGCCCGCCCGACCCCACCGGGACTCCTGGACGACGACCTGGTGGTCCCGCCAGGTGATCAGCCGGGACTGACTCAGGATGCGCAGGATCCGATGGCGGTCTCGGCTGTCGAAGCCGAAGACCGGATCGGCCTTGTCGCGGTCCCGGTCCTCCATGAACCGGAGCACATCCAGCTCCGGCACCGGGTCGGTGGCGGAGATGAAGGACCGGTACATCTCGTGGTAGGCGTGCTCGAACGGCCGGCAGAGTGCGGAGACCGGTGCGATGGCATGGCGCTTGCCGTCCACCGCCACCACGTCGATCACGCCGGCGGCCCGCGCGTAGGTGAGCGCGGCGCCGATCCGGCCGGCCGCCCGCTGGTCCTTGCCCTGGCCGACACCGCCCCGGTTGAGCAGCGACTCGACCTGGTTGTACGGGATGCTGCGGGCCTCCCGCCGGTAGCACTCGGCCGAGACCGCGCTGTACACCCGCCACAGCGGTTCCAGATAGCCGAGGGTCAGGTCGGGCGGGACGATGGTGTACCTGTTGTCCGCGCCCAGACGGATCGCCTCGACGGTCAGCAGCGCGTCCAGCGCGCGGTCCAGCAGCGTGCCGTCGTCGGTCCGGAAGGGGCCGGTGCGCAGGCTCGCGATGGTCAACCCCTGCGGTCGGGCGAGCAGGCTACGCACGACGTGGTCGACGGCGCGTACGTCCGCCATGCGGCCGAGGCCGAAGTCCAGATAGGTACGCCAGGATCCCTTCGAGACCCAGTCGTTGCCGGCCTTGACCGCGGCGTCCTGCCGGAACACCTTCTCGGCCAGCGAGTCCACCAGCGAGCGGTACTGGGCGTCGTCCTCGTTGGGCAGGATCCCCCAGCGGGCCAGCGTGGCCGTGCGGTTGCCCTTCTCCGGCCCGCCGAGGATGGTGCCGCGCCGCTGGAGCTCCAGGAGGCCGAGCAGAGAACGGCTGCCGGTCTCCTGCCTGCGATCGAGCAGGCGGGTGATGCCGTCGATGTCGACCGAGTTCAGCCCGGGCGTGGCGAACGTCTGCCGGAGCTCGGTCGCGAGCCGGTTCGGGTCACCGTAGATGACCAGGACCTCGCTGCTGTCGTCGCGCAGGCGCTGGATCAGCGGGATGAAGTCCTGGTCGCCGGTGACCAGGATGAAACGGCGACACCCCTGGTGCAGGTAGTCCATCGCGAGCACCGTCAGCTTGATGTCGGCCTGCTCCTTGGTGCTCCGCACCTCGTCGGCGACGATGAACCGCTCCCTCATCGCCGTGGCGATGGACGGATCGAACCGGGCCGCGGCCATGTGGACCTGCAACTGACCGCCGCACTCCCGGTTCGCGTACGCCCACAGGTCGTCGACTATCTGGCGGGTCACCGACTTGCCCCGACCGATGATGGCGCCGGCCAGGTTCTCCCAGTCGACCAGCAGAACGCCCACCTCATTGACCGCCACGGACCGCCTCCTCGACGCGTCGTTGCTCCGGTATGTCGCCGCCCACCGGCTCCCAGGTCTCACGCAGACCGTTGATCGTGCTCTCGGCGTCGCCCAGGCTGCGATTCATCTCGTCGATGAGCAGCCGAAGCAGGGTGACGGGGTACTGGTAGCGCTCGGGGTGCGCTTCCCAGATGAAGTACTCGCACGTCGCCGCGATCGTCGTGACGGTGTGCAGGGCGAACTGCAGAGGCGCCCGACCGTCGACCGCCGCGGTGCCGTTGAGCAGCCCGAGCAGGCCCTGACGCCATGGCCGCAGCTGGCTGTCGCCGGTGATGCCCAACGCCGTCGCGAGGGCGCCGGCGCAGGCCTGCATCTCCTGCCCGCCAGCCTTGCGGCTCACCTCCCACAACCGGGCGGAGATCGACTTGCTGTGCCGGACGGTGGGCCGGTAGCCGGCCACGTTGACGACGCTGCCCAGCTCCGCGTCCGCCTCCGAGAGCACCCACGCCCAGCCGGGGTCGCGCGCTCGACCGATGACGTCGAAGAGCCCGCGCTGCGCCTGCGGCGTCGACTCGTGCACGTCCACGAGCCGGCGGACGAGCGCGCATTCCAGCGCGAACAGCCGGCGATGCAGGTCCGGCAGGCCGAGTTCGGCGGAGTCCACCGGCACCTCGACCCGCCAGGAGAGGTCGTAGACGTAGCAGTGGATGCTCTGGCCGCCGAGGTGGGGAAACCAGTCGGGCAGGATCACCGGCGACGAAGACTGGGAGACGCCCAGGTCGGTGCGGGCCAGCAGGACGAGCGCGAACCGGGTGTCGCCCCGGCCGTGGCCAAGGGCGTCGAGGCAGCGCTGCTTGTTCCGCTCCAGGATGTGCACCAGTTCGACCATGATCGCGTTCGGGTTGTCGAACCGCTCCGTCCGGATGATCAACGGCACGATCGGCGCGTCGCCGAGCTCCTCGGCCAGCGCCTGGCCGTATTCGTCGCGGCTGCCGTCGACCGGCAGCCAGTAGGCGCACATCTGCGCGGTGGTGTCGGCGAACAGGTCGCGGACGGTACGGGCGACGAGGGCGGGGGTCGGGGTGTGGTGCATGGGCTACCTCAGACCGGGGTGACCGCGGCGGCGATCCGGGCCAGCAGCGGGATGCGTGGACGCACCACGTCGCCGTCGAACGCCAGGAAGTTCGCCGCCCGCGCGGTGGTCAGCAGATGGGTCGGTGATGTGATCTGTTCGCGTGCCGCGAGCATGTTGTATTCGTCCTCGGTGCACGAGAGCGTCGTCGGTGACTCCAGGCACAGCGCGCGAAGGATCGAGTAGACCGAGTGCAGCCACGGATTCTCCCGGCGGTCCCGCGCGGAGAGATGGGCCGCGGCGGCGGCCTTGAAGAAGTCGTAGTGTTCGCTGAAAGCGATCTTGTTGCTCGTCAGGTTCTCCCTCGCGAATGCGGCGAACAGTTCGGCCCGAACGGGATGCAGGTGCGACACCGGATATCTGTTGTTGATCAGCCATTCCATGAATGCGACGAGCAGCTTGACGGTGAGGAATGGATGGCCCCCGGTCTCCCGGTAGACCATCGTCACGAACTCTGGTTCGAGGTCGACGTAGTTGCTCATGACCTTGTGGACCAGTTCGTAGAACTCGCCCGAGGTGGCGGCCGTCGCGTCGTGCGTGAACAGCGGGAACGAGTCCTGCTCGACCACCGGGCTGAGCTGGTTCTGGTCGAGCAGGATGAAGTGCGCGTTGGGCTGCTGGCCCACGAAGACCAGCAGGTTGTCCCGAGTGAACTCGACGAGCTGGTTCAGCAGCGGCTGGACGATCAGATAGCGCAGCTCGGGCCGGCTGACCAGGTACGAGCTGAGTTGACCGAAGAGGGTCTCGTACTCGTCGAGCACCAGCACGAACCGGGCGGCGTTGGTGGCCTGGCCGGTCAGGCACTCGGCCACGGTCTCCATGACGAACCCGGCCGGTAGCCGCTGTCCCCCGTCGAGTGCCTCCAGCACGCGCCCGTAGAAGACGCCGCCGTCGGGCACCTGACCGGTGTCGTCGCAGGTCTGGGTGATCACCACCGACGTGCCCGTGGTCGATCCCAGGTCCGCCGCGCAGGCCGTCGTCTTGCCGCTGCGCCGCACGCTGCACCACAGCCGTACCCCGTTGCGGCGCTCGAAGGAGTTCATGAGATTGCGCACGCTGTGCCGGTACACGTGGTTGTAGGTCAGCGCGTAGAACGGGTTCTCGATCGGAAAGCCGAGCGCGAAGTTGTAGTTGATCGGCCGATCCAGCCGCGCGTCCTCCGCGGTCTCCCAGATGATGCCTTCCAGCAACTCCGTCAGCTGGTTGACCGCGCTCACGTCACTGGTCAGTCCGCCGGTGGGTACCACGATCTTGGCCAACCGCTCCACCGCCGCGACCCGGGCGCGCATGTCCGGTCGCAGCGGCGCGATGACCACGCTCACCGCCCGCGACAGCGCCTCCTCGATGTGGTGCCGCTCCACGAAGTCGGCGAGCAGATAGCACTGCACCTCGACGGGGCGGGCGTCACTCGCGTTCAGCGCAGGTCGTAGCGAGACGTCCAGGCGGCGCGACGCCCCGACGTACTGGGACAGCGCGGGCAGCGGACCCCTCGACGGGTCGGCGCGCAGGAGCTTGTCGACCACCTCCACCAACGGGAACACCGAGTCGGCGACGCCGTCGTGGAACTGGCCCGGTTCGATGAGCGTGGAGAGCTCGTGCAGGTCCTCCGAGGTGAGGAAGGGCAGCACGTAGGCCCACGACCGGGGAAAGCGCGGCAGGATCTGCCGGCCGGTCAGCTCGAAGCGCACGTCGGAGTAGCCGTGCAGGATGCCGAACAGCATGGCGGAGCAGAGCCGACGCAACGACCAGGCGGACCCGTCGCGGTGCGCGTCGGCCAGCCGTGACGAGTACAGCTCCAGGGGCAGGTCGAGGAAGCGCTGCAACCCGCTCAGCGACTTGTTCAACGCATGGTGTTCGGAGAACCCCTGGGTGGTCCTGAGCCGGCTGTAGCCCTTGCTGAAGATGTCCCGGGCATGGTGCATCAACGCGCTCTTCGTGATGTCCGGCACCTGGCTCCGGTCGTCCTCGACCACCTCCATGAGGAAGGCCTCGAAGTACTCGGACAACACGTCGCGGTAGAAGGTCGCCCACTGGAAGATGTGCGACCTGCTGAGGTTGTCGAGCTCCTCGGTGAAGCGGTAGTTCATGTACGCCGGGTCAGGGTCGCGGCCCGGCCCACCCGAGCGCACGGTCGTGCCTCCCCGCGGCCGGGACCTCATCACCTGCACCGGCGACGGGGACGGACCCGCCGGCCGCGCTCCGTTGACCGCCGCCAGGTGGACCGGGGCCGGGGCCTCGACCGGGCCCGTGGCGTCGTCGGTCAACGGGTCGCGGGTGGGCGTGGCGCCCGACGCCGCCGGCTCCGGGGGCGAGACGCGCGACAGCGCCTGGTCGAGGAGCTCGACGAGCTGGCGCCGGCGCTTGGGCAGGAAGCGGTCGACGACGTCGTACAGCGGGGACGAGTGCTCGCGCAGCGCGTCGTCGCCGAGTTCCGCGACGAGCGCACGGACGGCGTCCTCCGCCTCGCCCGGCTTGACCTGGTGCAGCAGCTCCCGGATCTCGGCCAGGCGCGCGGCGATGTCGCCGCCGGCCGGCCCGCCGGGCGGTCGCGGTGTGCCCGACCTCGCCGGTACGGCCTGAGCCGGCGCGATCGGGGCGACCCACGGCGGCGCGGTCGGTGGTGGCGACGGCACCGGGCGGGCCGGTGCGACGGCGCCCACCCGCGCCGCGGCGGCCCGGTCCGACGGTGGCACGGGCATCGGCGTCGTCGCCAACCGGCTCAGCGGCACCGGCGCAGGCGCCGAGCCGACCGGCACGTGTGCCGGCGAGGCGGGTGGCTGGCTCACCGGGCCGGCCCGGCGGGCCGCGAGCGCGGCGACGAGCCCCTTTCGCCGCTTCGGCAGGAAACTCGCGAGAGCCGCTTGGATGTCCGCGTCAAGATCCGCCAGATCCGCCTCGGACAATTGCCCGATGAGCCGCTCGAACCGCTTCGCCGCCTCGGCGGGCCGAACCGCGCGATTCAGCTGAATGATCTCGTCAAGATCTGAAAGTCGGTCCCCCACACCCGTCATGCTACGTAAAGAATGCCCATGTTTGGATTCACTGGTACGGCAGAGGAGTCCGCCGGATGGACGAGGGGTGTGCGCACCCAGCAATCGACGCATATCACCTGCTCTTGACATCGGGAAGCGCCCGCTGGAGGTCAGGTGAGTCGCAATGTCGACATATTCTCGTGCGAGCCGCGATCGTCGCTCCAGCGCACCACACATCGCACCTGCTGCGCGCTGCCCATCTGCGCGACGAGCGCGAATCGCACCTCTCCACCGGGGGCTATCGCGTCGATCGACGGATCACCGGGCTGCGCGAGAGCGACGGTCCAGAGGTCGCCGCGATCCGTTGGATCCTTCTCGAGCACGAAGGTCACACCGAGCGCCGGGCGACTGCCGGTGTTGTGCAGCACCAGGTAGCGGTTCCGCAGGCTGCTGGCCCAGCGGTGCGAGTCGATCCGCACCCGGTCCTCGGACTGCACCCGGGGCCAGACCTCCGCGCCCGGCACCGTCGACGGTGCGCTCAACGTGGCGGCCCGCGTGCTGTGCGCCGAAACGGCGGCGACCAGGATCTTCTCAACGTGGTCGCTCAGCTGGGCGTCGTCGGCGTACCCGAGGACCAGCGCCGTCGGGCGCAGCCCGTCGAGGTAGGTCTGCAGGGCCGCCATCTGCGCGATGTCGAGGCCGCCGGGATCGACCGGCCGGCGGGACCGCAGCACCCCCACGTACTTGCCGGCGGCGCCGAGCCGCTCGATCTCCTCGGCCGTACCGGACGCCGCCACGGCCGTCGGCGTACCCAGCCGGGTCCCGAACATCGCGATGCACACATCGCACCGGTCGACGATCTGGTCGTTCAACTCGTCCTGCGGCGGGCGGCCGAACGCGGCGGCGGCGTGCACACTCCACATGATCGGGACCACCGCCGCCCCGAAGTTCTCGCCGTAGATCCCGTTCCACTTGGTGATGGCCTGCTGGACGATGCGGATGTCCGCCGCGGGGACGTCTCCGGGGCACGAGATCAACAGCCGGATCGCCAGAGCGCTGTACGGCACCGGGACCTCCACGACATCGGGTAGGGCTCCGAACTGGGTCGATGCCAACGTAAGCGACCTCGGGGCTGCCCGGTAGCCACCGATCCCGTCACCGCAAGGCACGCCGGCCCGCGCGGCGCCCGGGCCGCGCGGGCAGGGACTCCCCCGGCCTACTTCTCGGCGTAGACGAGGTCCATCGTGTCGGTACGCCCGGACCAGCGGAGTTCGAGGTGCCAGCAACCGGCCTGCGGCAGGTCGATGATCGACGGGCCGGGGCCACCCCGGACCTCCCGGCTCACCCGCGTGTCGGACCCGTCCAGCGTCGCCGTGATGCTCAGATCGGGTGACGACGTCGGGCCGGTCGAGGCCGCCGCGGGACGGGAGACCCACAGGATCTTGTTGTTGGAGCCGTCCGTCCTGTCCACCCGCAGCGGGTTTCCGAAGAGCACCGCGACGATGTCGCCCTTCGTACCGAGGACGTGCGCAACCCGGGCGTCCCCGCTGAACCCCCGGGCCGCCCAGTCGGGCAGCGGCCCCGTCTCGATCCGCGAGCCGCAGCCGCCCGCGGCACCCGCGGCCGGACTGCCGGCGACCGTGGTGGCCGGAGCACTGCCTGGCGTCTCCGACCGACCGGTGGCCGTGCAACCCGCCAGCAGGACCACCGAAGCCAGCACCACCCTGCCCCATGCCCTCATCTCGCACCCTCCGGGAAAGCGTCGAGTCTCGATGACCCGACTCGTGCCTGCGATGGAAGGACACCGGCCCGGCTCTCCGGGTTCCCTGTGCCTATCCCAGAGAGTCGGCGATCTCGATCGCCTCGGCCTTGGCGAGGTCGCCCTCGAGGCGGTAGCTCACGCCGGCCGCCTGCCAGATCAGGGTCGAGGCGGCGAGCCGCGCGGTCTCCACCCGGACCTCGCCCGCACGGTCCACGTAGGTCAGCGCGTGCGGTCCGGCGACCCACGCCGCGAAGCCACCGTGCACGGTGACCAGCTCGGCCGCGCTGGACTGCTTCAGGAAGACCGGGTCGAGTTGACCGTCGAAGGCGTCGACGCGCAGCGCGCCGCCGCGGTAGAGCAGTGTCGCCACCCGATAGCGGCCCGTGCCGTCAGGGTCGGCGACCAGCACCTGCTCAGGTGGACCCAGCCGGGCCGGTACGCGGATCGGGAAACGCACCGCACGCTGCGCCTCGTCCAGCCCGGCGGGCCGCTGCGACGGCAACGGCGACGCGGTACGGCTCGGGGGCGCCGACGCCGGCGACGTCACGATGGTGACGCCGGCGAAGCGCAGCAGACCCGCGACGGCGTCGGCGACGGCGGCCCGCCCCGGCGGCAACAGCGCGACGAGCAGGGCGACGAGCGCGGCCGCGAGGTAGTAGCGCCATCGCCGTCGACCCCGTGCGGGCGCGGCGAGCTGTGCGCGTACCCGGGCGGTCACGTCGGGCGCCTCGGGTGTCTCCAGCCACGCCCGCAGGTCGCGCAGCTCCCGCTCGAGGTCATCCACGGTGGACCTCCTGGAGGTCGAGCAAACCGCGCAGCTTCGCCAACGCCCGAGACGTGCGCGACTTCACCGTGCCCCGGGGCCAGCCCAGCATCGTCACCGTCTCGTCCTCAGTGAGGTCGAGGAAGAACCGGCACACGATCACCTCACGGTCCTTCTCCGGCAGCCGGCGCAGCGCCTGCACCAGCAGGGCGCGGCGTTCCGCGGCGAGCACCGCACCCACCGCGCCGTCGCCGGTCACCTCCGACCCCGGGTCGGCCGCCGCGGCCCGCAGCACCAGCCCGTCACGTCGGCTGCGCGACCGGTGCAGGTTACGGGTCTCGTTGGCCACGATCGCCAGCAGCCAGGAGCGGAAGGACGACTCGCGCCGATAGCGGGAGAGCTTGCGGTACCCCTTCACGAAAGCCTCCTGGATGACATCCTCGGCATCCGAGCCCGCGCCGAGCAGCACCGCGGTCCGGTACGCGGACGCGGTGTGCCGGGCGACCAGGAGTTCGTAGGCCTCCAGGTCACCTGCCTGGGCGCGGGTGACGAATTCGTCGTCGTCCAGTGGAACCTCCGGTTGATCCACCCTCATGACACCGCCCGCGGCGGGCGGGTTCCATCCGGCCGAGGGAACCCTGCCGGGTCTCGCGGTGTCACCCCGACATGATGGCCAACGCACCGATCTCCCGCCGTACCGTCCTGACGGCGCTCGCGGGTGCCGGCGCCGCCGCGCTGGTCGGCTGCGATGCCGCCCGGAGGCCGACCTCGGCCCCGGCGGCCGGCGTCCCCGACGTGCTGCTCGTCGAGGTGGACGACGGGCTGACCGTGCTTCGAGGTCCGGACCGGCAGACGATCCCGCGCTCGGTGGCCACCGCCGACGGGCGGGCGATCTACGCGACCAGGGCCGACGGCGCCGACACCGCCTTCTGGCGGGTCGACACCGGCTCGGGCCGCGCCTCCGCCCGGGTCACGCTGCCCGGGCGCTGGACGCCACAGGCCGTCTCGACCAGTGGCACGACGGTGGCGCTCACCCCGGACGAGGTCGGCGTGACCACCGGCCGGCCGGCCGGGCGCGACGTGACCCCGGTACTGGTCGCCGACGCTGGCGGGGTCCGGCACCGGCTGGAGCTGCGCGGCAACTTCGTGCCGGAGGCGTTCACCCAGGACCTCGCGGGGCTGTTCGTCCTCGAGTGGCTCCCGGCCACGGCCCCGGACCGCTACCGGGTCCGCGTCGTGGATCTGGCCACCACCGCACCGGGCCCGCTCAACACCCGGGCCAAGGCGCCGGTGCCACCCGGCGCCGAGGAGGAGATGCGCGGCGACGGACGCCAGGCGGTGCTCGCGCCGGACGGCACCATCCTCTACACGCTCTACACCCATCAGCCCGGCCATCAACACACCCGCGATCTGGTCAGCGGCCGGCCGGGCGACGCGCATGCGTTCGTGCACACGCTGAACCTCACCGAGCGGTGGGCGTACTGCATCGATCTGCCCCATCCGTTCGGGGCGGGGCCCGCGAGCGGTCACGCCATGGCCATCAGCCCGGACGGACGCCGGCTCTTCGTCGCCGACGTCACCTCGGGCACGGTCGCCGAGATCGCCACGGAAGAACTGGCGGTACGCCGGACCGCCACCGTGGTCACGGGGACTGGCGACGCGTACGCCGCCGCGGACCAGGACCGGCTCTTCATCGGCTCCGGCCCCGTGCTGCGTACCGTGGATCTCGCTAGCCTCGGCCCTGCGGCCGAGTGGCCGGTCCGCGAGCCGGTCACCGGTCTCGCGCTGAGCCCCGACCTCGGCCGGCTGCATGTCGGCCAGACCGCTGCCGTGAGCTGGCACGATGCCACCACCGGTGGGGAACTCGGACGCGTCGCCGTGCCCGGCCTGGTGGGCCTGCACGGCCTCGCCGCCGCCTGAGTCGCCGCAATCCCCGGTGGGCGTTGCCGGTGACGACTTCCCGGGCGGAACCCGGTCAGCTGGCCTCCCCAACCTCGGCGGGCTTGCGGGACCGACTCACCGGCCTCCACCGGTCATTCCCACCCCGCCCACTGTGGACGAGGTGTCCGTTCCAGGCTGAAGGTCATCGACGGGGATGCCGACGCGGACTTAGCATGTGCACGAATGGATCTTCGGGATCCACCCCCGGCCGGCTCCGGCCGCCAGCCCGACCGAAGGGAGACGCCCGTGCGTCGACCCCCCTATCTGGCACTACTCGGCGTCGGCGTGTCCGGCGCACTGGTCCTGAGCGCAGCCCCGGCATCGGCGGCCACACCCGCGGCCACCCCACCGCCAGGCATCGTGGTCAGTGACGGCATGACCCAACCGGTGTTCTCGCTCGCCGACGCGATCGAGGAGCGGGTGTACGTCCAGACCTCCGTGGACACCGACCACGACGGCCGCCGCGACCGGGTGGCGATCGACATCTCCCGGCCCCGGGAGACCGCGACGCAGGGCTTCAAGGTGCCGGTCATCTTCGAGCACAGCCCGTACCGCAAGGGCACCTGGGGCGATGTGCCGTACCCGAGCGTGCTGGTGGACGACCTGCCGCAGAACGGTCTGACCCAGCGCTCCGGGCTCCGCGCGCTCGACATGGGAATCCAGCGCGCGGAGGCGAAGGCCAATCTGCCCGGCTCGCTGGACGACTACTACGTGCCGCGGGGGTACGCGGTGGTGCTCGGCCAGAGTGTCGGCACCGGCGACTCGGACGGCTGCCCGACCAGCGGTGACCAGGCCGAGACGCTCGGCACCAAGGCGGTCATCGACTGGCTGAACGGCCGGGCGAAGGGCTACGACGCCGCCGGCGCACCGGTCACCGCCGGTTGGACCACCGGCGCGGTCGGGATGACCGGCGTCTCGTACAACGGGACGCTGCCCAACCAGGTGGCCACCACCGGGGTCGAGGGGCTCAAGACCATCGTGCCGGTCTCCGCGATCAGCAGCTGGTACGACTACTACCGGGCCAACGGTCTGGTCGTCGCGCCCGGGACGTACCAGGGTGAGGACACCGACATCCTGGCCCAGTACACGGCCGGCCAGGCGCGGGCCGAAGGGCCCTGCGCCGACGAGATCGCCGAGATCACCGAGGAGCAGGACCGGGTCACCGGCGACTACTCGAAGTTCTGGCAGGATCGCGACTACCTCGACGCCCGGGACGTGGAGGCGAGCGTCTTCGTCGTGCACGGCCTCAACGACTGGAACGTGAAGACCGAGCACTTCGCGGGCTGGTGGGACGAGCTGGCGAAGCGGCACGTGCCGCGCAAGATCTGGCTGCACCAGGGCGGGCACGGTGGCCCCGGCAGCAACGCGTCGGTGACCCTGCCCGACGGGCGGACCTGGACCTACAAGCAGACCGAGAACCGCTGGTTCGACTTCTGGTTGTGGAACGTGCGCAACGGGATCATGGACGAGCCGACCGCGGTGCTGCAGCGGGAGGACCGGGCGTACACCACGTACGCCAACTGGCCGGACCCGGGTGCCCGTGAGGTGGCGGTGAAGCTGGCCGCGTCCACTGCCGGCGAGCCGGGCACGCTCACCTCGGGCAAGCAGCCCAAGGCCAAGGTGGAGCAGACCTTCGTCGACGAGGGTCGGACCATCCACCCGGACGTCCTGGTGGCGAACCCGGACGCGGCGAGCCCGAACCGGCTCGCCTACCGCTCCCCGGCGCTGGCCCGCGACGTCCGCATCTCCGGCCGTCCGGAGATGCGGCTACGGATGGCGATCGACAACAAGCCGGACGCGAACCTCACCGCGTACCTGGTCGACTACGGCCCAGCCGGTTCGACGGCCGCGCCCACCGTGGTCACCCGGGGTTGGATGGACCCGCAGAACCGTAAGAGCGCGTCGCGCACCGAGTCGGTCAAGCAGGGCAAGCTGTACGACTACCGGTGGACCCTGGAGCCGAAGGACTACATCTTCCAGGCAGGTCACCGGATCGGCGTGGTGGTGTTCTCCAGCGACCAGGAGTACACCCTG
Source organism: Micromonospora sp. NPDC048909 (assembly GCF_040649635.1). Classification (NCBI taxonomy): domain Bacteria; kingdom Bacillati; phylum Actinomycetota; class Actinomycetes; order Micromonosporales; family Micromonosporaceae; genus Micromonospora; species Micromonospora sp. NPDC048909. The sequence continues at coordinate 237,530 of NZ_JBEZFU010000005.1, forward strand.
CTGCCGCTCGGCGGCACCGAGCTGCGGGTCGCGCCGAACGACAGCGAGCTGCGTCTGCCGGTGGTGGGCGGACGGGCCGTACTCGGGTTCTGACCGGCCGGGTCGGCCGGTGGCGCCGACCGACCCGCGGGTTGGTGGAGACGCAGATCAAAGGTGGGGCGGTCCGACAGGTCGGGCTGCCCCATCTGCTCGTCGGGGCCGGGCCGGCGTTTCCGCACCTTTCCGGCACCCACGCGAGTCACGGAGGGCGGCGTGGCCGGCGGTATGGTTCTCGCGTGACCAGCGCCCCCGGCCGCGCGAAGCGGCCCACCATGGTGGACGTGGCGGCGCGGGCCGGGGTGAGCCTGAAGACCGTCTCGCGGGTCGTGAACAACGCCCCCTACGTGCAGCGGGAACTGGCGGAGCGGGTGCTGGCGGCCGCGACCGAGCTGGGCTTTCGCCGCAACCACCTGGCCAGCTCGCTGCGCTCCGGCCGGACCACGGCGACAATCGGGCTGCTGATCGAGGACATCGCCAACCCGTTCTACGCCACCATCGCCGGCGCCGCCGCCGAGGTCGCCCGCCAGCACGACACGATGCTGATCATCGCCAGTTCGGAGGAGGAGCCGGAGCGGGAACGGGAGCTGCTGTCCGATCTCTGCGCCCGCCGGGTCGACGGCCTCCTCGTGGTTCCGGCCGGCGACGACCACTCGTTCCTCCGGGCCGAGGTGGAACTCGGCATCCCGGTGGTCTTCCTCGACCGGCCGGCGGGCGGGTTGCCCGCCGACACCGTCCTGCTGGACAACCGGGGCGGCGCCCGGAGCGGGGTCGCCACGCTGATCGAGGCGGGGCACCGCCGGGTCGCCATCCTCTTCGACTCGACCAGCGTCTACACGATGCGCGAGCGACTCGCCGGCGCCCGGGAGGCGCTGGCCGCGGCCGGCGCCACGGCGGACGACCGGCTGGTCCGGGGCGGCGTCCGCGACCCCGAGACGGCAGCCCGGGTGGTCGGCGAGCTGCTCGACCAGCCCGATCCGCCGACCGCCTTCTTCAGCCTCAACAACCGGATCACCCTCGGCGCGGTGGAGGAACTCCACCGGCGCGGCAGCGATGCCGCCCTGCTCGGCTTCGACGACTTCGACGTGGCCCGCCTGCTGCCGTACCCGCTCACCGTGATCGCGTACGACACCCGCAAGCTGGCGCGCACCGCCGCCGAGCTGCTGTTCGGGCGGATCGAGGGCGACCGTTGCGCACCACGTAGCCTGCTGATCCCCACCGAACTGGTCGCCCGGGGTCTGCCCGCCAGCTGAGCCGGCACCCGTCGCGGGCCGCGACCACCCCCCGGGCACGCAGGACGGGACGGTGAGGGGCGGACGCGCATCGATCTGCCCGGTCCATCCCACTGCCGCCCGTCGGGCTTTGCCGAAGCTCGGCTTCGCGCCTGGAGCCGTCACCACGTCTGGACCCCGGGCTCCGCCACGGCCGGGTGCGCCGAACCGCCGACACCCCCTTCACCTCTCCGCCGGAACTCTGCTTAGAATGACAATCGTTTTCAAGTAGAGAGGACTGAGATGTGACGTCACCAGTCGCACCCCTCGACGCCGCCGCCTCTGCGGCCGACACCCGCCCCTCGCTGACCATGCTCAGCGGCTTCTGGCCGACGGCGACGTACGCCATCGCCCGTACCCTGCTCGCCGCGGACCCGTCCCTGCTGCTGGTGCGGCACGACCTCACCGACGTCCGCCAGGGCGGCGTGCACCGGGTGGTACGCGACGGGGCGGGCATCCTGGAGGACGAACGGATCACCCTGGCCCACGGCTGCGTCTCCTGCACCCTGCGCGAGGACGTGCTGCCCACCCTGGCCCGGCTGGCCCGCACCCACCCCCACCGGGACCTGGTGCTGATGCTGCCCGAGGTGGTCGAGCCGGAGGCGGTCGCCGCCGCCTGCGCCCACTGCCTCGTCGACGGGGCGCCGATCACCGATGCGCTGCACATCGACTCGTACGTCACCGTGGTCGACGCCGAACACCTGCTCGACGGCCTCGCCAGCACCGACGACCTGAAGACCCTGGGCGTCCACGCCGCCGACGACGACCACCGGGCGCTGGCGGACGTCGTGGTCCGACAGATCGAGTACGCCGACACGCTCGTCCTGTGGGGACGGTCCCGCGAGGGGGCGTACGACGACAGCCGACTGTCGGTGTTGCTGCAGCGACTGGCTCCGTGGGCGACCCAGGTACGCGTCGACGGGGACCTCGTCGACGCCGACGAGCTGACCCGCCAGCTGCGCGACACCCGCCGCCACCGGCCGGAGACGCCCGCGGTGCTGGCCCGGGGCCTGGAGGGGCACACCCTCGGGGTGCACGAACCGCACTCCGAGTGCGGGGTGGTCTCCGCGGTCTTCCGCGCCCGCCGACCGTTCCACCCCCGGCGACTGCACGACGTGCTCGAGGACGTCAACGCCGAGGTCGTCCGCTCCCGCGGTCACCTCTGGCTGGCCAGCCAACCCGACGCGGTGCTCGCCTGGGAGTTCGCCGGCGGGGGCCTCACCATCGGGTCCTTCGGTCGCTGGCTGGTCGCCCTACCCGACGCGTACTGGGACGACGCGTCCGACCACCGGCGGCTCGCCGCGGCGCTGGACTGGGACCCCTACTACGGCGACCGGCACCAGCACCTGGTCTTCATCGGCCTGGACCTCGACCCGGTGGACCTGCACCGCACCCTGAGCGCCTGCCTGCTCAGCGACCCCGAACTCGCCGACGGCGAGGACGTCTGGCGGACCTACGACGACCCGTTCGCCGGCTGCTTCCCGCTCACCGACCTCGTTCCCGACCGCACCGACAGCCCTGGAGACATCGCCGCATGAAGCCCGGAATCCACCCCCGCTACCAGCCGGTCGTGTTCCGTGACCGCGCCGCCGACTTCGCCTTCCTCACCCGCTCCACCGCCACCAGCGACCAGCGCGTCGAGTGGACCGACGGCAACACCTACCCCGTCATCGACGTGCAGATCTCCGCTGCCAGCCACCCGTTCTGGACCGGCCGGCAGCGGCTGCTCGACACCGCGGGCCGGGTGGAGAAGTTCCGCGCCAGGTACGCCCGACGCGGGCCGCGGCAGCCCGGCTGAGCGTGCGGCAACGGCGTGACGAGGCGGCGGCCGCGGCGCCGTGCCGGGGCCGCCCGTCAGCCGGCCGCGGGAATCGCGTAGAAGGCGCTGGGGTCCGCGGCGAGCGCGGCCTTGACCTGGGCGCTCCACTCGTCGGCGACGACCTCCAGCTTGCCGGCCTCGATGCCGTCGAGGGCGAGTCGGGCCACCACCGCGGGGTCGATCTTGTCGCCCTCGAAGTCGGCCGACATGTCGGTGTCGGCGAGACCCAGATGCAGACCGGTCACCAGGGTGCCCTGACCGGCCAGTTCGAGTCTGATGCCGTTGGTCAGGCTCCAGCCGGCCGCCTTCCCGACGCCGTACGCGTTGGCTCCGTCGTAGGAGAACCAGGACATCGCGGAGAGCACGTTGAGGATCGCCCCGCCGCCGTTGCCCGCCAGCACCGGCGCGAAGGCCCGGGCCATGCCGAGCGGACCGTAGAGGTGGGTCTCCAGCTCCAACCGGATCCGGTTCAGGTCTCCGTCGATCAGGTTGGTCCAGGTGTTGATCCCCGCGTTGTTGATGAGCAGGTTGACGTCGGGCGCCGCCACGGCGGCCGCCTCGACCGACCGCGGGTCGGTGACGTCCAGGCCCAGCCGCTCGACCCCGGGGAGGTCGATCCGCTCGGGATCGCGGGCCGTGGCGTAGACCTTCGCCGCGCCCCGCTCGAGCAGTTCCCGGGTGAAGTGCCGGCCGAGGCCACGGTTGGCGCCCGTCACGAGCGCTACCGAACCAGAGATCCGCATGACTACCTCCAAGGCTTGGGTTCCGTACGCGAGCTACGCTAGAACCTCACGTGGACGTGAGATGCAAGTCGCGTGGCCGGCGTCACCAGGCAGGAGGAGGAACCGTGCGGATCGGTGATCTCGCCGCGGAGACCGGCGTGTCCGTACGCGCGCTGCGGTACTACGAGGAGCAGTCCCTACTGATCCCGGCGCGCACCAGCGGCGGCCAGCGCCACTACCCGGACAGCGCGGTCGACCGGGTGCGCCTGATCCAGACGCTGTACGCCGCCGGCCTGCCCAGCAGGACCATCCTCGACCTGCTGCCCTGCGTCGACGCGAAGGTGAACACGCCGGAGTCCCGCGCCCTGCTGCGCGCGGAGCGCGACCGCATCGAGCACCAGATCAGCCAGCTCACCGAGGCCAGAGACCGACTGAACGCGGTCATCGCCTTCAGCGAGAGCCCGGCCAGCGGCTGCACCCGGACGGACACCACCGCGGCGTAGCCGTCCCGACGGGCCACCCGATGCATAGCCCGGGGCAACGCCGCACACTCGCCGTACTGGCGTGGCACATCGTCCGCTGTCATCATCACCGGCATGCCCGTTGCCCGTCGTACGCTGCTCGGGGCCGGCCTGGCCGCAGCGACCACCGCCCTGACCGGCTGCGGCGGCAACGACGAGCCCGGCCCGGGCCGGACCGGCCCCGGTGATACGGTCGCCGCGACCGATGCCGCCGGGAACAGGGTCGGGTTCGGCTCGGCCCGGAGCAGCCCGCCGGGCACCCCCGCAACCGGCGGCGACGCCACGCCGGCGAACCAGGCCCGCTACGCCCCGGAGGTGACCGCCCTGCTCCGGCGGCACCTGCCCGCCACACCGCAAGCCCTCCGGCACCGCGGCTTCCCCGGCGCGGTCGCCCTCGTCCTGGTCGACGGGAAGACGACGGTGCACACCGCGGTCGGGGAGGCGCTGCGCTACGCGGCCGGCCCGAAACTCCTCGCGACGAGACAGCGCGTCCCGATGCGCCCGGACTCCATCTTCGACCTTGCCTCGGTCACCAAGGTCTACACCGCCATCCTGCTCCTGCAGCAGGTCGACAAGGGGCGCGTCGAGCTCGACACCCCGGTCCGGAACTACCTGCCCGGCTTCACCGGCGCCGGCAAGGACCGGGTCACCGTCGAGATGCTGCTCACCCACACCAGCGGCCTCCCGGTCGGCGCCAAGGTCACCGGCCTGGCCGATAACACGGCCCGCTGGAACGCCGTGCTCGCCACCCCGCTGATCTCCGGCGCGGCTCCGGGCCGCACGTTCCGCTACTCCAGCGTCGGGCTCATGGTCGCCGGCAGGATCGTCGAGAAGGTCACCGGCCAACGCCTCGACCGCGCCCTCAAGGCCAACCTCACCGGGCCACTCGGCCTTCGGGACACCGGCTTCAACCCCGGCACCTGGCTGTCGACCAGCGCCAAAGCCACCCGCCTGGTCGCCACCGACGCCCGGTCCTCCCGGGGTCTGCTCCGCGGCACCGTCCACGACGACGTCGCCAACCACCTCGGCGGCGTCGCCGGGCACGCCGGCGTCTTCGCCTCCGCCGCCGACCTCGCCGTCCTCGGGCAACTCCTGCTCAACGGCGGCACCTACCAGGGCAAGCGCATCCTCGCCGCCAGCACCGTCCGGCGGATGCTGACCAACCACAACGCCGGCAAACCCGCCGTCGACCCCGAGCGCCCCAACCGCACGTCCGCCCACGGCCTCGGCGTCGTCCTCGACCAACCATGGTTCATGGGCCGGCTCGCCTCCCCCCGCGCCTTCGGGCACACCGGCTTCGCCGGCCCGTCGCTGCTGGTCGACACCGACCGCAAGCTCGTCCTCGCCCTGCTCACCAACCGAGCCCACCCGAACTGGAGTTGGGCGGACCCCGATCCGGTCCGCGCCGCCGTCGGTGACCTGCTCGCCAGAGCCGTCAGCTGACCGCAACACCGGCCACCACGGCACGTCGGCCCTGCCCGCTCGCCGGGCCTCGCCGCCCTGCCGGACGGGTGACGAGGCCCGGTCGCGGATCAGCAGTAGAGGTTGGCTCCGGCGGCGACGCCGAGGATGCCGACGAACTGCTGGTACTTGGTGACGCGGCTCTGCACCTGCGCGGGGTTGCCGCCGTTGCACTCGATCGAGCCGTTGATGCTGCGGATGGTCTCGCCGAACCCGGCACCGGTGACCATCGCGTTGTGGGCGGTCATGGTGCCGGGGCCGTTCTGGGTCATCCAGTACCAGATGGCGGTCTTCCAGGCCACCGCGGCGTCGTTCTGCACCAGCCACGGGTTGGTCAGCAGGGGCAGCCCGAGGGCGTTCCCGGCGGCGTTGTAATTGAAGTTCCAGCTCAGCTGGATCGGCCCGCGACCGTAGTAGGCGGCCTGGCCGGCGGGGCAGCCGTAGGGCTGGCCGGGGTCGCAGTAGTGCGGGTAGTTCGCGGTGTTCTGCTCCACGATGTGGACGAGCCCGCCGGTCTCGTGGTGCACGTTCGCCAGGAAGGCCGCCGCCTCCTGTCGTTGCACCGTGGCGCTGCCGGTCCTGGTGAACGCCGAGTAGGCATTGAGCGCCGTGACCAGCCCGGAGTACGTGTAGAAGGAGTTGCGGCCGGGGAACATCTGGTTGAACTGCGCCTCGCTGACCACGAAGCCACCAGGGTTGGTGGGCGGGGTGGTCGGCGGCTGGTTCCCACAGGTGTACGGCTCCCAGTACCAGGTGCTGATGACGGGGTCGTAGCCGGGATTGTCGTGCTCGGCGATGTAGTACTGGCCGTTGGTGTATCGCACGATGGCCCCGGCGGTGTACCAGGTGCCGGCGACCCAGTTCGGGTGATTGCAGCTTCCCCCGGGCGGCGGCGTGCTGCCGCCGCCGCAGGCCCCGAGGTCCTGCCAGACGCCGGTGGTGCCCGGCGGCGCCTCGTTCTGGGTCCACCACTTGGCCTGGTAATTGCGGCCGTTGTGGGAGACCTGGACGCCTCCCGTGTAGACGGCCGACGACTGCCACGGCGCCGCACAGGCCGCGGCCGATGCCGGGGTCGACGGGATGATCGCCACCAGTGCGCCGGCGACGACCAGCGCCGCAAGCGCGACCAGGGCGCGCAGTCTCGACATGTGATCACTCCTTCCTGGGAACACCACGGCCGACGGCCAGGGGTTACATCGACAGGAGTGACTGTAACATCTTCTGTTCACAATCCTTACTATTGGCGCGGCGGCGAATCCCCTCGCGCCTCGTCAGCCGTCGCGGCGTCGTCAGCGCAGCCGCCGGGCGGTGAACCTGGCCGGCGGTTCGGCGATCGCGTCCTGAGCGGCAACCAGCTGGATCTCCCGGGTGCCCGCCGCGAGGGTCGCCTCAAGAACGGCGAAGACCGAGGCGACGGTGCGTTCCAGTGCCGTCGCGGGCGAGCCCGTCGTCCACAGATGCGCGAGGTACAGCGCCGCGGTGACGTCGCCGCCGCCGTTCGGGTTGATCGGCAGCAGCGGCGTGGTCACCGCCCAGGCACCCTCGTCCGAGACGGCCACGACCTCCAGCGACCCCGTGGGCACGTCGTCGTGGAGCACGCTGGTGACCAGGGCGTGCCGCGGCCCCGTCGCGCGCACCACGTCGACCGCAGCCAGCACCTCCGTCAGGGAGTTCGTCCTACGGCTGGCGAGGAAGTCCAGCTCGAAGTGGTTCGGGGTGATGATGTCCGCGCGCGGGACGACGACGTCGCGCAGGTACTCCGGGATACCGGGCCGGACGAACATCCCGCGTCCGACGTCGCCCATCACCGGGTCGCAGCAGTACACCGCGTCGGGGTTGGCGGCCTTGACCTTGTCCACCGCGTCGAGGATCACCGCGCCCATCGTCGGGTCACCCTGGTAGCCGGACAACACCGCGTCGGCGCTGCCGAGGACTCCGCGATCGGCGATGCCCGCGATGACCTCGGCCACGTCGTCCGGCGCCAGCAGCGGCCCGCGCCACGCGCCGTACCCGGTGTGGTTGGAGAAGTGGACCGTCAACACCGGCCAGACCTCGTGGCCGAGGCGCTGGAGGGGAAAGGTGGCCGCGGAGTTCCCGACGTGGCCGTAGGCGACCGAGGACTGGATGGACAGGATCTTCACCAGCCCATTCTGGCGGTTCCCGCCGGCGCCACCCGTACCACCTGCCACTTCTGTCGGATGACCCACTCCGGGCGCCGGACCGGAACCAGGCGCCTTGGCTCACTCGATCTCGATGGCCCTGACACCGCCTCCCCGCACCGAACGGCTGACTGCGGGGCCGCCCGTCCAGAAGTAGCAACGCAGCCCACGATCCCCCCGCGCCCAGCCCTGCGGCGATGGCAGCCGATACAGCGTGCCGGTGCCGACTTCGCCGCCGGCAGGCACCTTCGCGAACCGATTGACCAACTCGCGGCACCTGGCGTGCACTGAGGCTGAGTCACGTTCCACGTCGGCGCGTCGTTCCAGCGGGGAGGTCCAGATGCCGACGTACTCGTAGCGGTGCGGGTTGATGCAGGTGACAGGCTCCAGTGCGTACCACTCGTCGAGGTCGAAGCACGCGTGCGCCAGCGGGGACGGTGGCTTCAGGGCGCCGCGCAGGCTGCCGACATGCTTCATGATCGCGTCGTCCGCGCCGTTGGCGCTGCTCTGGCGACTGAGCACGAACATGTCGCAGCGGAACCAGCGCGCGCCGCCCTGCCAGCCCTGCGCCGACGGGGGCACCGCCTGCACCGCCAACCGCCCGTCGCGCCAGTCCTCGCCGACGAACTTCCGCGCCTCGGCGTCGCACTCGGCGAACGCGGGACGCATGACACTCGACCAGAACGGGGGCGGCGTCGGGCGCTGGGCGAGAGCGCCGGTGAACGTACCGACGTGGATCGTCTCCAGGAGGTGGGGCTGCCCGCAGTCGACCGGCGTGTGGTTCTCGGCGGTGGGGGGATCGGAGATGGCGTGGCAGTCGCCGACCCGGGGCGTGAACTGCTGCGCCGCCGCCAGCGGACGCCAGTCATCGAGCAGGTCACCGTCGGTGCCCGCCGGCGGTGCCACGCATCCGGAGGCAAGGACGGTGACCAGTGCGGTGACGCCACCCATGAGCAGCCGGCGCCTCATCTGCCGTCCTTCCAAGGGGTCGGGGAAATTCGTGACGGGCAGCATAAGGCATCCGACCGCCCGGCGATGGCGGGTGCGCACCATCGCAGGTAGCCCGATGGAGGGGCGTGGCAGGACGCTGCGATTTCTCGAACGCACCGACTCCACGCCGTCGGCCATGACACCTATATCTCGATGCGCGAGCCCATGATGACCGTTCGTTCCCGAGGTAGGCAGAAGTGCTCGGCCGCGTCGGCGGTGATGTAGGAGGTGGCGATGAAGAGCCGCTTGCGCCAGGGCGCCATCGTCGGACTGTTTCCGGCCCGAAGCTCGATCTTCGACAGGAAGTAGGACGCCTCCTCCAACTGGAGTTGCCCCTCCGTGGCGGCCGGATCGAGCGACCGCAGCAGCTCGGGCACGTCCGGGGACTCCATGTAACCGAAGCGGGCAGTGACGTGAGTGATCCCGTCGTCGGCGTAGCCGAGGTCGTCAACGGTGATCCGCCGGTCCGGAGGAACGCGGGGCACCGGCTCGGTCTCGATGGAGAGGATCAGGACGTGCTCATGGCGCACGTGGTTGTGCTCGACGTTGGCCCGCATCGCCAACGGCGCGGTCTGCTTGCCCCGGTTGAGAAAGACGGCGGTGCCCGGGGCGCGCAGCGTCGAGGACCTGTCGTCGCGCAACTCCTCGACGAAGTCGCGTAGCGATCCCTCGCTGCGTTGGCGGTCCGCGGTGACGATCGCCCGGCCCCGCTGCCAGGTGGTCATGATGGTGAACGCCGTGAGGCCGATGAGCAGCGGCAGCCACGCGCCGTGGAGCAGCTTGGTGACATTGGCCCCGACGAACAGCAGGTCCACCGCCAGCAGCGGGACGGCGCCGAGGCCCAGCAACCACAGCGGGACGTTCCATCGCCAACGGCCGAGGTAGAAGAAGAGCAGTGTGGTGATGGTGATGGTGCCGGTCACCGCCATACCGAACGCGAAGGCCAGCGCCGTCGAGGTGCGAAACGCGAACACCAGGGTGAGAACGGAGACCAGCAGCAGCCAGTTGATCCACGGGACGTAGATCTGACCGACCGTTGATTGCGAGGTGTGCGTGATGCGCAGCCGGGGCAGATAGCCGAGCTCAGCCGCCTGCGACGCGACAGAGTACGCCCCGGTGATCACCGCCTGGGAGGCGATCACCGTGGCGGCGGTCGCCAGCAGCACCAGCGGCAGCTCAGCACGCACGCGGGGAACACCAGCGACAGCCACGCCCGGGTGATCGATCGGCGGCCGAAGTGCCCCATGTCCGCGTACAACGCCTCGGCCCCGGTGACCGCGAGCACGATCGCGGCCAGGGCGAAGAACGCGATGTCGAAATGGCCGGCCAGGAAGCGCAGCGCGTACGTCGGCGACAGCGCCTTGAGGATGGCCGGGTTCTCGGCGATGCCGGCGATGCCGAAGGCGCCGATGGTCACGAACCAGAGCATCATCACCGGCCCGAACAAGCGGCCGATGGCTGCGGTACCGTGCCGCTGCACCAGGAACAGCGCGATGATGATCACCGCGGTGATCGGTATGACGAGCTCCTCCAGCGACGGCTCGACGACCTTGATGCCCTCGATCGCGGACAGCACCGAGATCGCCGGGGTGATCATGCTGTCGCCGAAGAACAGCGCGGCACCGAAGATGCCCAGCGCGGCCAGTACGGGAGCGGCTCGCTGGCGGCTGCGGGCGTTCAACCGCCGCAGCAGCGTGATGAGGGCCATGACGCCGCCCTCGCCGTCGTTGTCGGCGCGCATCGCGAGCAGCACGTAGGTGACGGTGACGATGATCATCACCGACCAGAACACCAGGGACACCACGCCGAACACGTTCTCGGTGCTGACCGGGACGGGATGCGGATCGCTCGGGTTGAACACGGTCTGCAGGGTGTAGATGGGGCTGGTGCCGATGTCACCGAACACCACTCCGAGCGCACCGACCACCACCGCGAGGCGCACCGTCTCACGTGGAAGCGGTGCGCGGGGCCGCAACGACCGTGATGCCGGTCCCCGAACCGGCCTATCCGGTTGCTGCCCTTCGCTCACGGCGATCCTCCCCGCGCCGGCCACCAGCCGCCGCGTGTCCCACCCGTCCTGGGCCGGCTCGACATGCGGACATTACCGGCAGAATCGCGTCATACGTGCCCGGTCGCGGCGATTCACGCCTGCTTTGCGTCGGCGGGCGCGATCACGATGCCGAGCAGCAACGGGACGTGCGCGAAGCCCAACCGGAGGGCCAGCCGGGCGCGCGGCTCGTGTCGGGCGTCGGCCAGAACCTCCTCGTCGAGGTCGACGTCGGCGAAGTACGTCCACCACAGGGCAGCGGGCAGAGCCAGTGCCAGCGAGGCACGCGGGCGCCCGAACCAATCCTCACCCGGGCGGACCCGCCCGGGTGAGGAGCCAGTTGATCAGAGCAGACGCGGTCAGGTACGCGCGGGCGACCACCCGTCGGCGACGAGTCGAGCGGCGTCCGCGCCGCCCTCGCCGTGGAAGAGCAACCCGTTCCGGTCCACCGCAACCATCCGGTCGACGTAGACCCCACGGCCCTGACCCGAGCCGTCGGTCGTGCTGCTGAAACGCAGATGGCTCGCCTGATCGGGCAGCGCCACCGAGACCTGCCACCAGTCCCGCCCGCCGTAACCGGTCACCGTGCCGTCGGCGGTCCACCGTCGGTCCCCGTGACGCAGCAGCATCCGCGCCGGGGTCCAGGTTTCGCCCCCGTCGGTGGAGATATCGAACCGCGCGCTGTCGTAGCGCGGCTCGGTGTCGTACCAGAGAAGGAAGCTGGCCGCGCCGCTCTGCGCAGTGGGGCGGTGAGCGTGGCGGTCACGCGGTCGCCCGGGTTCGCCCGCCACGCGCTGCCCGAGCGGGGTCGCACCGGCATCGCCTCGGCGAGATCGCGCGCGACCGCGCTCCGGGCGACGTTGTTGCTGCCCCAACCGCGATCGGGATGCACCCGGTTGCTGAGCAGGATGACGAACGAGTGCGAGAGCGGATCGATGACGAGGGACGTGCCGGTGAAGCCGGTGTGCCCGAACGTCACCGGGGAGGAGAGCCCCGACATGTACCAGTGCTTGTTGAGCTCGAAGCCGAGTCCCCGGTCGCTCTCGGGGTAGGCCGACTCCAACGGCGCGTTGTAGTTGACCAACATCTCCCGCACCGTCTCCGTCCGCAGGATCCGTCGCCCGCGATACTCGCCGCCGTTGAGCAGTGACTGGCAGAGGCGGGCCAGGTCGGCCGCGGTGGAGAAGACTCCGGCGTGCCCGGCCACTCCCCCGAGCGACCAGGCGTTCTCGTCGTGCACCTCGCCCCAGACCATGCCGCGTCCGGCGTACGGCTGGTACTCGGTCGCGGCGGTCCGGGACCGCAGCTCCGGCCCCGGGTTGTAGCCGGTGTCGACCATGCCCAGCGGCCCGGTGACACCGTCACGGACCAGCTCGGCGAGCGGCCGGCCGGTCACCCGTTCCACCAGCACGCCCAGCGCGATCAGCCCGAGGTCGGAGTAGACGTACCGACTGCCGGGCGTCGCACCGGCCGCGAGCGGCGTGGCGAGCGCCGCGGCGAACCGGGCCTCCGGCGTCGGGTACCGGCTCCACAGCGCCGTGAAGGCGGGCAGGCCCGAGGTGTGGGTGAGCAGCATCCGGACGGTGACCGACTCCTTGCCGCCGGCCGCGAACTCCGGAACGTACCGGGCGACCGGCGCGTCCAGGGCCACCCGTCCCCGCTCGACCTGCTGGAGAAGGACGATCGTGGTGAACAGCTTCGACACCGATGCCAGGTCGAAGATGGTGTCGGGGCGCATCGGCAGCTGCTGGTCGGCGGGGAGTTCCACGCCGACCAGCTCGGGGGGCGGCCCGACGGAGGCGTACCGGACCGCGGCGCCCACGGCGGTGTGCTGGACCACCACGCCGTCCTTGGCCACCAGCGCCACCGCGCCCGCGTACGTGGGGTGCCCGGGGTGGTCCGGCGTCGGCTGGAGGTAGGCCGCCAGGTCGGCCGGGATGCGATCGACCTGCGCCGGGAGCAGGCCGACCTCGCGAGCGTCGCCGGGACGCAGCGTGTCGTGTCGGAAGCGCAGGTCGGCGGGGGTGACGGTTGGCGGTCCGGACCCGGCCGGTGGCGGCGCGGCGACGGCCGCCCCAGCCGGCGCAGACGTGCCCAGGACCAGCACGGCCAGGCCGATCGCGAGCGGGCGACGGGCGACGGCGTGGAGAAGGCGGCGCGACGACGTGGTCAAGGCGCACTCCTCAGTAGAGCAGGTAGGGCTTGCGCAGCCGGTTGAAGGCAGCCAGCTCGTCGGCCCAGGCGCCGACGACGTCGTCCACGTCAGCACCGGCGTCGATCTGGGTACGCAGCCGGGGTGAGCCGGTGAGCTTGTCGATCCAGTACGGGCGGACGGCGTCCCACGAGTCGCGCCGCCAGGCGAACGCCGGGTACTTGTGCGCCTCCACCAGCATCGCCACCCCGGTACGGATGGGGTCGTACACGGCCCGGTCGACGACCTTGACCTCCACGCCGGCGCAGAGCTTGTTGAGCAGGTCCGGCTTCTGCCCGGCCGAGGTGGGCGAGAAGTACGCCTCGCGGAACTCGACCCCGGGCAGGTCGCGGGCGTTGAGCCGGTCACCCCAGTGGTAGTCGAAGTCGGCCGCCAGCCCGCCGATCAGCTCGAACGGGCGGCAGGTGCCCCGCCCCTCGGTCATCGACGCGACGCCCTCGAAGAGGCCGGTGCCCGGATAGACCAGCGCGGTGTCCGGGGTGGGCATGTTCGGGCTGGGCATCACCCACGGCACGTCGGTGTCGGCGGCGAGGTCGTCACGCTTCCAGTGCCGGCACCGCACCACGTCCAGCTCGACCGGCCGCCCCGCCTCCACCGGCAGGAACGTGCCGTTGAAGAACCGGGCCAGCTCCCCGACGGTCATGCCGTGCTGCTGGACGATCTCCTTCAGGCCCACCCCGGAGGTGTACGGGGAGGTCATCATCGGCCCGCGGGCCCGCCCACCGATCGGGTTGGGTCGGTCCAGCACGACGTAGCGCTTGCCCACCCGGGCCGCGGCGACCATCGAGGTGTACATGGTCCAGATGTAGGTGTAGAAGCGGACGCCGACGTCCTGGATGTCGAAGACGACGGTGTCCACCCCGGCCTCGGTGTACATGCTTTCCCACCGGGCCAGCGAGGCGCCGTACGCGTCGTAGACCGGAATGCCGGTGCGGGCGTCGACGCCGGTGCCCTCGCTCCCGCCGGCCTGCGCCGAGCCGCGGAAGCCGTGCTCGGGACCGAACGCCGCGGTCAACCGCACCCGGCCCGAGCCGTGCATCAGATCGACGAGGTGCCGGTAGGCCGCGTCGACGCCGGTCGGGTTGGAGACGACGCCGACCCGCTCGCCGGCCAGCTCGGCGAACCCGGAGGCCACCAGCCGGTCGAGGCCGGTCTGTACCCGGCGGACGCCGGGGTCGGCCGCCGCGGGGGTCAGCGCCGTGCCGACGCCGAGTGCCCCGGCGCCGGCGCCGAGCGCGCCGGTGCCGACCGCGCCGGCCAGGAAATTCCTCCGCTGCATGGGTTGCCTCCTACCAGGTCAGGCCGTGGCCGTAGGGGTAGAGCACGGTGCCCGCGCCCTCGGCCGTGGGGATCGTGACGGGCAGCCGGCCCCGAGGGGACAGCTCGCCGTGCAGCGCGCGAACGAGCGCGTCCATCGCCGCCCGGGTGTACGAGTAGGTCGCGAGGTAGGTGCGCACGCCGGGCAGGTACGCGATGTCGTACGGGTCCCGGACGGCCACCACCACCACGGGCTTTCCGGTGCCGAGCAGCGCCGCGACGAGCCGGCGCTGCGTGGCGCGCGGGTCGGTGACGGTGGTGTCCCATGCCTTGTTCACCAGCACCACGGTGAGGTCGTGCTCGGCGGCCTGGGTGGCGGTCGCGGCGATCACCGCGTCGGAGGGCAGGGTCGCCGGCCGGGCGGTGGCCCTTGCGCCGCGGGCGGTGAACCCGTCGGCGACCGTCGCGACCGGGGCGAAGGCGGCGCTGTCCCAGCCGGTGACCAGCACGGACCGGTCGGCGCGGGGCAGCGGCAGCAGCCCGGCGTCGTTGCGCACGGCGGTGAGCGTCGGGTCGGTGACCCGGGCGACGGCGGCGAGGTGCTCGGCCGCACCGACGGTGCGTACCGCCTCGTCGACGTCGACCAGCGGCGAGCGGGCCAGCCCCTGGCGGTACTTCAGGCCGAGGATGCGCCGGACCGACTCGTCGATCCGCCGCTCGGTCAGCTCACCGGTGGCGACGGCCCGCAGCACCGCGTCCCGCGCCAGTGCGAGGTCCGGCGGCATCAGGAGCTGGTCGGCGCCGGCCTTCAGCGCGAGCACCGGCACCCGCTCGTCGCCGTACTTCGCGCGCACCCCGGCCATGTTCAGCGCGTCGGTGACGATGACCCCCCGGAAGCCGAGTTCACCGCGCAGCACGCCGGTGAGGATCCTCGGCGACAGCGTCGCGGGATCGCCGGAGGGGTCGAGCGCGGGGACCACGATGTGCGCGGTCATGATCGATTCGACGCCGGCGCGGATCGCCCGCCGGAACGGCGGCGCGTCGATCCGGTCCCACTCCGCCCGGCTGTGGTCGATCACCGGCAGACCGGTGTGGCTGTCGGTGGCCGTGTCGCCGTGGCCGGGGAAGTGCTTCGCCACCGCGCTCGCCCCGGCGCCGTCCTGGAAGCCGGTGACCTGCGCGGCCGTGAGGTCCGCCACCAGCGCCGGCTCGGCGCCGAAGGACCGCACGCCGATCACCGGGTTGCCGGGATCGACGTTGACGTCGGCGATCGGCGCGTACGGCTGATGCACGCCGACCGCGCGCAGCTCGCGCCCGGTTATCGTCGCCGCCGTCCGGGCGGCGTGGGCCGATCGCCCGGCGCCCAGCGCCATCGCACCGGGGAACTGCGCGGCGGGGGCGGGCATCCGCAGCACCACGCCCTGCTCCTGGTCGGTGGAGATGAGCAGGGGCACGCGGCCCTTCGCGCCGTCGCCGAGGGCGGCGCGCTGAAGGCCGTTGGAGAGGGTGGCGATCTGGCGGGGGTTGTCGAGGTTGTGCGACCAGGAGAAGTAGCAGACGCCCCCGAGGTGAAACCGGTCGACCACCTCGGCCGGCGTCTCGACGCCGAATGCCGCCCGGTTCGCGGCGCGGTCGGCGGCCGTGGGCTCGGCGGCGTCGCCGCCGTAGACGTAGGTGGCGAAGAGCTGGCCGACCTTCTGTTCCAGGCTCATGTGCCGCAGGGTGGACGTGACCCAGCCATGTTCGGCGGCCCGGCCTGCCGGCGCGGCGGCGCCGTGGGCGGGAGGCGGCGCGAGGCCGGCCGTCAGGGTGGCCACCAGAGCGGTCGCGGCGACGAGACGGGTACGCATAGACGGCCACCTCTCAGTCCGATGACTGAAACTTAGCTACATGCCTATGGATCGTCAAGAAGGTTAGCTACAAAAGTGCGGCGGGATTCGACCTGGTTCGAATCACTTGGGCCGTGGGCGCGGACGAATGTCGACTGTGCCGGTCCCGAGCCGCCGCGGACCACCAGGTGACTGTTCCCCCACTCGCCACCGCGCGGCACCGAGAGAACGGAGGCACCCTTGACCACCTCGCGATCGCGCATCCTGGCGATGCTCGCCGCGCTCGTGCTCATCACGACCGCGAGCGCGTTCCTCGCCAGCCCGCCGGCGCAGGCCGCCACCGGCACCTGTTCGGGCTCCAAGGTCGGTGGCTTCGATCTCTACGGAGACGTGGCCATCAACGGCTCGACGAGGTACGGCTACGTCGAGGTCTACTACAGCGGCGGCTACAACTGCGCGCGCACCGTGTCGAGTGCGAACACCTGGGGCGTCAGCAAGGTCATGTCCGTCGAGCTCTGGGTCTGTTCATCCGGCACGAGCAACTGCCGGTTGCTGTCGGCGGACGACCGGGACCACGGTACCTACCGGTACTACGCCGGCCCGGTGACCGCCTACGCCAGCGGAAGATGCATCTGGGTCATCGGCAACATCTACTACCCGCCAACGGACTCCAACGCGGGAAACAACAAGTCGGGTTGGTGCGGCTGACATCCGACGTTGCGCCGCTTCGTCGTGCCGGGCAGGCGGGATCCTGCCCGGCACGACGACCGTCGCCCCCCGTGACGCGATGACCGTCCGTCAGTCGCAGCCCAGGGCCCCGACGTACCCGGCCGGGGGCCCGCCGGCGGCGACCTCGTCGGCGATCTCCCAGAACACCTCCGGCCAGTCGCCCTGGTCCTTCATGTCGTGCAGCACCCGCCACTGGCGGCTGCTGCGCAGCGCGTCGGCGGCCCGCTGGAGAGCCGCGTCGTCGCCGGCCCGCTTGGCGCGCAGCCACTCGGCGATCCAGGCGCAGCCGATGCGGGAGGTGACCTCGGCGCCGAACTGGTAGGAGTCGTTGGTACCGAGGTCGCCCAGCGCGGCGGCGTCGAAGCCCGGCGGCAGCGGCACCTCGGCCAGCACCTTCGCCGCCTGCGCGTCCACCCGCTCCGGCGTGACGATCTCCGGCGGAAGCGCGGCCAGCCAGGTGCGCACGTCGACGCGCACGACGGCGGCGAGGACCTGGTCGAACTCGTCGCGGGTCCAGCCGCCGCCGGTACGCAGTTCCACGAAGACACCGTCGCGGGGGCGGAGCATGACCGCGAAGTCGTCGGCGCGGTAGCGGAACAGCTCACCCGCCCAGCTGTCCACCTGCACCGGTTCCGGTGCGCTGACCCTGAGCCGGCTCGCGTGGTAGCCGTCGTACTGGTCCGCGGGATACCAGTTCATCTGCAACTCTTGCCCGGCGTTGCTGAACGCGATGGTGCCCTGCTGCTCGGCGAACCCGTAGACGGTGGTCGCCTGCCAACCGGGCTGGTTGATCAGCAGCCGCGGGTTTTCCTCGGCGGCTTTCATCGCCACCGGCGAGTAGACGACGGGCGTACTCGCGCTGGGACTGTCGATGGGTGCGGCCTGCCGGTCATCCGGAGGCTCGCGAAGCATGGTGGACGCGGCCACGACGCCGGTGAGAACCGCCGCCGCCGTCAGCGCGCCGGCGAAGCGGCGAACCACGCCGCGGCGCGCTCGGGAGCGCGGTTGGGGTGGTTCGACGACGCGACCGGGGGTCGACTCGGACACGATCTCCTCCAGGAGGCTCTGCCTCGCCCCGTCGAGGTGTCCGATGACGTCGGGTCGGTAGGGGTCGGCGTCTCGGACCATCCGATCGAGGTGCTCCTCGGTCATCTGCCCTCCTTCGGGGTGGGTGCGGTCAGGACGTCGAGTACATGTCCGGGTGGTCCGGGGGCGTCACCGACGAGTTCACGCAGCCTGGCTCGCGCGCGCGACAGGCGGGTACGGACCGCGGCCGGGCTCACCCGCAGGACGGCGGCCACCTCGCGCGGCTGCAGGCCCTCCCAGACGTGCAGCATCAGCACCTCCCGGTCCAGCTCGCCCAGTCGGGCCAGCGCGGCCTGGACGGCGAGCCGTTCGGGAACCTCGCGGCCCGGGTCGACGGCGCTGACGGCCGCTATCTGCTGCCGCAGCCGCTCACCCAGCCGCTGCCGGCGGATGCCACCCCGGTGATGGTTCGCCAGCACCCGGCGGGCGACGCCGTACAGCCACAGCCGGGCTTCGGCGTCGGCCGGCAACTCGTGCCGGCGGCGCCAGGCGACGAGGAAGGTTTCGGCGATGACGTCGGCGGCGTCCTCGGGGTGCTCGACGCGCCGCAGGGCGTACGCCAGCAGAGGGCCGAAGTCCTCGGCGTAGACCCGTCGGAAGCGTTCCTCGTGCTCAATCCCGGAGCTCACGTCCACCCCATGTCCGGTCGGCCCCCAATCGTGACAGGCCCGGTCAGACGTGGGTGGCGTTCGATTCGAATGGCGCGACATCACGAGCATTCGGCCGGCCGCCGAACCGGCCCCACCGTTACCGCCCGGGCTAGCCGACGGCGATCAGCAGGCTGGTGACCGAGGCCAGTTGGGCACGGTCGGCCTCGATCACCCCGTCGTCGGTGACGACCGCGTCGAGCTGGACGTAGTCGCAGATCGGCACCGGCGCGGTCTGGCGCAGCTTGGACGAGTCCGCCAGCAGCACGACCCGGTCGGCGGCGGCGATGAAGGCCCGCTTCGCCTCGGCGTCCAGCGGCGTGCCGCAGTACGCGCCACGTCCGGTCAGCCCGCTGGCCGCCAGAAAGAAGGTGTGCATCCGGAGCCGGCTGACCGCGGTCACGGTGTCCGGTCCGGTGAACGCCTGGGTGGCCGGCTGGAGAAGGCCACCGAGACCGATGAGGGTCGCGTCGGAGCGTTCGCCGAGTGCCGCCATGGCGGGCAGCGAGTGGGTCACCACGGTGACGTCGCTGTCGGGCGGCAGCAGTCGAGCCAGTTCGAGGGTGGTGGTGCCCGCGTCGATGCCGATCGTGGCGCCGGGCTCGACGAACTGCAACGCCCGGTGGGCGATGGCCCGCTTCTGGCGCGACTGCGCCTGCGAACGGGCGCCGAACGGGGAGCCGGGCTGCGCCCCGCCCGGCGGGACGGCACCGCCGTAGACGAGTTCGGCCAGGCCGAGGTCGGCGAGTCGCTGCAGGTCGCGCCGCACGGTGCGGTCGGACACCGACAACCGGGCGCTGAGTTCGGGCG
Organism: Micromonospora sp. NPDC048909; assembly: GCF_040649635.1. Taxonomy (NCBI): domain Bacteria; kingdom Bacillati; phylum Actinomycetota; class Actinomycetes; order Micromonosporales; family Micromonosporaceae; genus Micromonospora; species Micromonospora sp. NPDC048909. The sequence continues at coordinate 257,126 of NZ_JBEZFU010000005.1, forward strand.
CCGACACGTAGCCGGTACGGCGCATCCAGCGCAGGATCTCCTCCCGGCGTTGCGGCGCGGAGGTGTAGCGCAACTGCTCCTCGCCTGCGGGCTGTGGACCTGTCACGGCTAGACCGTACCGGTGCCGGGCTGCGCCTCGTCCGCCCGGTGGCCGTTATCGGACGGAAGTTGTCCGACCCTTGACATCTTTCGTCGTCGGCCGGAGAGTGAGGTCGGCAGCCGGCGACCGGAACGGGGGACGTGGCGTGGAGGAATCCGCCGCCTGGCGGGCGGAGATCGCGGCCGACCGTCGACCGAAGGTGATCGTCGACGACGACCCCACCGGGACCCAGTCCGTCAGCGACGTCGAGGTGATCCTGCGACCGGACCGGGCCGCGTTCGACCACTTCTTCGGCTCAAGGCAGCGCGCCACCTTCGTACTGTCCAACAGCTGGGCGCTTCCCGAACGCGCCGCGACCGCGCTGGTCGGCGACATCGCCCGCACGGCGACGGCGGCCAGCCGGGCGGCCGGGCGGCCGCCGACCCTGATCCTGCGCGGAGACTCGACGCTCCGCGGTCACGTGATCGCCGAGGCCGAGGCCGTGGCGCCGGGCACGCCGATGCTGTTCGTGCCCGCGTTCCTCGACGGTGGCCGCTTCACGCGCGACGGCGTCCACTATCTGCGGACCGAGACCGGGGCAGTTCCGGTGGCCGACACCGAGTTCGCTCGGGATCCGGACTTCGGTTACCGCAGCCGGCACCTCAGCGACTGGGTGAGCGAGGTCAGCGGCGGCCGCCGACATGCGGTGACCGTGCCGCTCGCCCGGCTGGCTGAGCGCGGACCCGACGCGGTCGCCGAGGCGTTGCTGGGCGCGGCGCCCGAGGCGGTGGTGGTCCCCGACTGTGTCAGCGACGCCGATGTGCTGGCCATCGCGGCCGGCCTGATCAGGGCACAGACCCGGGGCGCCCGGGTGGTGGTTCGCTGCGCCGCGTCGCTCGCCGCCGCCCTGGCTGGCCTGTCCACGCGGCCGCTGGCGCGTCTCGAACTGCCATCCCCCGGCCGGGTGCTGATCGCCTGCGGCTCGTTCACCACGGCCAGCACCCGACAGCTGCGGGCGTTGGGCGGGCTGTGGCATCGACGCGTGGACATCCCCGTCGGTGCGCAACACAGCGAGGATCAGCTGCTGGCCAAGGCGGTACGCGAGCGTCTCGACCGGGACGGCCGGGCGCTGGTGGCCACCGACCGGACGCCGCGGCACGACACCGTCCCCGCCGCGCCCGAGCTGCTCATGGACACCCTCGTGGCGACCGTGCGGCAGCTCGCCGCCGACGTGGACCTGGTCATCGCCAAGGGCGGCATCACCTCCGCCCGACTCGCCACCGAGGCGTTGGGCGCGACCAGCGCCCGGGTACGCGGACAGATCCTGCCCGGCGTACCGGTCTGGGATCTGCACACGTCCGGGAAGAACTCGTCCTACGTGATCGTGCCCGGCAACGTCGGCGCCGACAGCACCCTGCTGGACATCCTCGACCGGATCGCCACGGCGCCCACCGGGCGGTCTCCGCGCGTCGAGCAGGGCGACCGGTGAGCGGGGCCGAGCCGTTGCTCGCCGGCCTGGACGTGGGCACCACGCACACCAAGGCCGGCGTCTACCGCACCGACGGCAACCCGGTCGCCCTACGCCAGGCCCCCACCCCGGCCGACGCCGAGACGCTGCGGGACACCGCGCTGCGACTGCTCGCGGACTGCGTGTCGGCCGCCGGTGTCCCGCCGGTCGCCCTCGGGGTCGCGAGCATGGCGGAGACGGGCGCGCCGCTGGACGCCGCCGGCGCTCCGGTCGGAGAGCTGCTGCACTGGCGGGACCGCCGCGCCGGCCGGCAGGCCGAGCAGCTGGCCGAGGCGGTCGGCCCGGCGGCCTTCTTCGCCACCACCGGACTGCACCCGAGCGCGAAGCTGCCACTGGCCCGCTGGATCTGGCTGCGCCAGCACGACCCGGACGTCCTGCGGCGGATGGCCTGCTGGGCGAGCGCCGCCGACCTGGTCGTGGCCGCCATCACCGGCACGGTCGCCACCAGCCCGACGCTGGCCGCCCGTACCGGCGGCTTCGACATCGCCGCCGGGCGGTACCGGCCCGAACTGCTCGACCTGGCCGGACTGCGACCCGAGCAGCTGCCGCCGGTGCTCGCCGCCGACCAGGTCGCCGGGCGGGTCACCGTCACCGCCGCACGGCGTACCGGGCTACCCGCCGGCACCCCCGTCGTCGTCGCCGGGCACGACCACCTGGTCGCCGCCTGGGCCGCCGGGGTCCGGGCCCCCGGCCAGGTGGCCGACTCCATGGGTACGGCGGAGGCGGTCCTCACCCCCGTCGTCACGCTGCCGCCCCCAGCCGCGCGGGCCACCGGGAACTCGGTCGGCCCGTTCGTCGACGGTCGATCGTTCTGTCTGATCAGCGGCCTGTCCAGCAGCGGCGGACTGGTCGAGTGGCTCCTCGACCGGATCGCGCCGGCCGGACAGCCGGACCGGCACGAGTGGTTCACCGACCTCGTCGGCCCACCGCCCTGCCGCCCGACCGGCATCACCGTGCAGCCCTACCTGCACGGGCGGGCCAGCCCCGAGCCCGATCCACACCGGACGTTGGCCTTGCACGGCATCCGCCCGGAGCACACCCTCGCCGACATCGGCCGCGCCGTCCTGGAAGGGCTCTGCATGCAGGTGCGCTGGATGATCGAGACCCAGTTGAGCATCAGCGGGCACCAACCCGACTCGGTGCGGGTCTTCGGCGGGCCCACCGCCAACCCCACCTGGATGTGGATCAAAGCTCAGGTGACCCCTGCCCCCGTGGTCGTGCTGCCCGGGCACTGTGGCGCGGCGCTCGGCGCGGCCCAACTCGCCGGACGGGCGATCGGCATCCCACAGACCCCGCCGCCGGGACCACCGCCGCGATCGGCAACGGAGACCACACCCGACTGGGAGGCGGCGTACCGTTCGCACTTCCTGCCGTCGGCCACGACCGCCTCCAACCCGCCCCTGAACAGTGAGGAAGCATCATGACCGTTTCACCGGCACCGACCCTGGACCGGCTCGCCCGCGGCACCGGCACGTTCGCCATGGTCGCCATGGACCAGCGGGAAAGCCTGCGCACCATGCTCAGCGAGCAGGGCCACCCCGCCGACGACGCGGCGCTCACCTCGTTCAAGCTCGAGGTCGCCACGACGCTGGCGCCACATGCCTCGGCGTTCCTGATCGACCGGCACTACGCGTACGCCGAACTCGTCCGGGACCGGCTGCTGCCGACCGACTGCGGGCTGATCCTCGCCGTCGACGCGCTGTCCCAGCCACCCGGCGAGCCGGTGGACGACACCGACATCGACGGGGACGTCGACCTCGACCAGGCCCGGCGCAACGGCGTGGTGGCGTTGAAGCTGCTGGTGATGTGGAAGCGGGACGGCGGCGAGGATCGCCGGGTGGCGATGGCCGCTCGCTTCGTCGACCTCTGCCGGCAGGCGGGGCTGCTCTCCGTACTCGAACCGGTCGCCGTCGCCGCGCCGGGGCAGCGGGACTTCGACCTCGACGCGGCCATCCTCGACGCCGCCGCCGCCCTCGGCCCGCTCGACCCGACTCTCTACAAGGCACAGGTGCCCCGCCGTGGCCGTGGCGATCTCGGGCAACTCGTGGCCGCCTGCGAGAAGCTGGACCGGCAGCTCGCCCGGCCCTGGGTGGTGCTCTCCAACGGCGTGGAGACGGCGGACTTCCCGACCGCAGTCGAGGCCGCCTGCCGGGCCGGGGCGTCCGGGATGCTGGCCGGCCGGGCGCTGTGGCGCGACGCCCTCGCCACGGCCGACCCGGCGGCGGCGCTGCGCGAGGAGTCCGTCGCCCGACTCCGGCGGCTGGTCGAGACCGTCGACCGGCACGGCCGCCGGTGGACCGAGGCCCTCTGATGCACCCCGTCGTCAACCTGGGCCTGCTCTTCACGGAACTGCCGTGGCGGCAACGGTTCGCCGCCGCGGCCGAGGCCGGCTTCCACCGGGTGGAGTTCCCCTGGCCCCCGCTGGCACCCGACGAGGTGACGCGGTTGGTGCGCGCGGCAGGGGTACAGGTCGGGCTGCTGAACATGGACGCCGGTGACCTCGCCGCCGGCGAGCGCGGTTACGGCAACGATCCACGACTTGTCGTACGCTGGCGCGACCAGCTGCGGCAGGCGCTGAACCTGGCCCGCGACCTCGACTGCCCGCTGGTGAACGTCCTCGCCGGACGCCGACTGCCCGGGATCGACGGGTCCGACCAGCTGCGCTGCCTGACCGGCAACCTGCGCTGGGCCGCCGACCTCGCCCGGCGGTACGGCCGGACCCTCGTCGTGGAGCCGATCAACGACCGCGACATCCCCGGTTACCTGCTGCCCCGCGTCGTCGACGTGCTCGCCGTCCTGGCAGAGATCGACCACGAGGCGGTCAGGCTCCAGCTGGACGCCTACCACGTCGCGGCGATGGGCGACGACGTCGCCGGTACGGTGGCGGCGGCCGGCAGCAGGCTCGGCCACGTACAGCTCGCCGACCACCCGGGCCGCCATGAGCCGGGGACCGGCGAGCTGGATGTCGACGCGCTGCTCTCGGCGCTGACCGCGGCCGGCTACCAGGGCGGGCTCGCTCTGGAGTACGAGCCCACCCTGCCCTCGGCGGCGAGCCTCCGCGCCGTCGCCGCGCGGTACCCGCGATTGGGACCGACCGAGGAGCGAGCCGCATGACCCGGATCTGCCTGCTGCACACGGTCACCGGCCTGCCCACGGTCTTCGCCGACCTGCTCCGGACCGAGGTGGGCCCGGTCGACGCGGTCAACATCGTGGACGAGACGCTGCTCCGCGACACCGTCGAACACGGGATGCTGCCGCGTACCCGTCGCCGGGTGGCCAGCTACGTGGGCTTCGCGGCGGAGTCCGGCGCCACCGCCGTACTCGTCACCTGCTCGTCGATCGGCGAGGCGGCCGAGCAGGCGCGCGCCGAGGTGGGCATCCCGATCTACCGGGTCGACGAGCCGATGGCCGAGCAGGCCGTCAACCTCGGCCCGCGCATCGGCGTACTCGCGACCCTCACCGCCACCCTGCAACCCACCCGAGACCTGCTGCGCCGCAAGGCCGGCGAGCGCGGCGAGCCGAGCGAGATTCGCGAGTCGGTGTGTCCCGGTGCGTTCGAGGCACTCCGGGGCGGCGATCCCGACCGGCACGACCAGCTCGTCGCCGCCGAGGTACGCCGCCTGGCCGGCGAGGTCGACGTGCTTGTGCTGGCGCAGGCCAGCATGGCGCGGGTGGTCGACGCGCTGCCCGCCGGTCAGGTGCCGGTGCCGGTACTCAGCTCACCGCGGTCCGGCGTACGGCAGCTGCGCCCGTTCGCCACCCGTTGACCGCCGTCGAGGCTGACGCTCACGCCGGCCGCCCGGTGCCGGGCGGCCGGCTCGACACCCTCGACCACGGTCACCTCACGGCTTCCCGGCGAGGTCGTCGGTGTCGTCGACGACCCGGTTCGCGGCGATCACCGCCGCGTAGTAGCGGGCGCTGTCCTTGACGGTGCGCCGTTGGGTCGCCCGGTCGACGTGGACCAGGCCGAACCGCTGGCCGTACCCCTCGGCCCATTCCAGGTTGTCCAACAGCGACCAGTGCAGGTAACCCAACACCTGCGCGCCGGCGTCGACCGCCCGGGACAGGGCGAGCAGGTGGGCGCGCAACGCGCGTACCCGCCCGGTGTCGCGTACCCGCCCGTCGGGGCCGGGTTCGGCGTTCCAGACACCGCCGTTCTCGGTGATCATCAGCGGGATGTCGTAGTCGCGGTGCAGGCGTACCAGCAGGTCCTGGAACACCTCGGGTACGTCCTCCCAGCCGCTGTCGGTGACCGGGACGCCCGGCTGCGCGGGCAGCACCCGCCAGGGCAGCCCGTCCGCCGGCGCGGCGCTGATCCGTCGGCGGGTGTAGTAGTTCACCCCGACGAAATCCGGGCGGGCACCGATCAGGTCGAGGTCGCCGGGCCGTACCCAGTCCAGCGGGCCGACCAGCCCCTCGAAGAGCTCGACGGTGTCCGCCGGGTACCGGCCGCGCAACACGGGATCGAGGAACCAACGGTTGGTGTAGCCGTCGGACCCCCACGCCGCGGCGGCGTCCGCCGGGTCGTCGGTGACCGGATAGTTGGGGAAGAGGCTCAGTGGGATGCCGACCCGGGCGGCCGGCCGGCGCTCGCGGATGCGTTGCGTCGCCGCGCCGTGCGCCAGCAACAGGTGGTGCGCGACGAGCAACGAGGTGCGCAGATCCTGCTCCCCCGGCGCGTGCAGGCCGAGCCGGTAGCCCAGCACGGACACCACCCACGGCTCGTTGACCGTCAACCAGGTGTCGACCCGGTCGCCGAGCGCGTCGAGGCACACCTCGGCGTACGCCGCGAAAGCATCGGTGGTCGCCCGACTGGTCCACCCGCCGCGGTCCTGCAGCGCCTGCGGCAGGTCCCAGTGGTACAGCGTCGGCACCGGCGTGATGCCTCGCTTCAGCAGGCCGTCGACCATCCGGTCGTAGTGCGCCAGGCCCGCCGGGTTCACCGCTCCGGTTCCATCCGGGACGATGCGCGGCCAGGCCAGGGAGAACCGGTAGGCGTTCATGCCGAGCTCGGCCATCAGGTCCGCGTCGGCAGGCCAGCGGTGGTAGTGGTCGCAGGCCTCCTCGCCGGAGTCCATCCCGCGCTCCGCCGTGAAGGTGTCCCAGATGGAGGGCGCGCGGCCGTCCTCGCGGGCGGCGCCCTCGACCTGGTAGGAGGAGGTCGCGGCACCCCACAGGAAGCCGGGTGGGAAGCCGTTCGTCGGCTGCTCGCGGTGCTTGTTCGGGCTCACCAGCTGACCTCCGGAAGGTTGAGGGCCGCCTCGCAGCCGAGCAGCAGCACGCCGACGCTCCACGCGTGCGACAGCGTCAGCAACATGCCCTTCGCCTGGAAGCAGGCCGTCTGGTAGTAGCGTTCGCTGGCCATGCCCCGGTAGGCGTTGAAGTCGCCGTCGGCGCGGGCGATGAACTGCCGGAAACAGGCCAGGTTCTCCCGGGTCCGATCCAGGTAGTGCGGATCGCCGGTGGCCGCGGCCAGCTCGACCATCTCCGGCACGCAGATCAGGCCGTACGAGTGCAGGTGCTGGTTGCTCGGCGAGGCCTGGTCGGCGCCGCGGCTGCGGAAGCCGTACCGGCCGAGCAGGGTGTGCTCGTCGAAGGTCACGTCGTAGCTGTAGCGGAAGGTCAGCATCCAGTCGGCGGCGCGACGCGCCAGCTCCACCCAGCGGCGTTCGCCGGTGGCCCGCCACAGCGCGACGTACGCCAGGATCGCGGCGTAGCCGTCCTCCGAGGTCGGCGCAAGGTCGACGTCCTCGGGCGCGCCGTGCAGAAACTCCTCGTGCACGAACCGGCCGTAGTAGTCGCCACCGCGCCGGGCGGCGGCCAGATAGCGCGGGTCGAGCTCGCCCGCCTCGGCGAGCGCGGCGACCCAGGTCAGTCCGGCGGCGCCTTCCCAGGACAGCACCGCTCCGTCGGCGGCGTGCAACAGGCTGCCGAGGTTGCCGTCGGCTCGCTGGTTGCGTACCGCGACGTCGAGGTTGCTGCGTACCGCGTCCAGCCAGCCGCCACGGGTCGTGCCGACCGCCTCCTCGGCGCGGACCGCGCGGTGCAGGAAGAGGGTCGCCTCGGCGAGAGTACGGGCGTGCAGGCCGCCACGGACCGGTGTCCAGCTCTGGCCCCAGCCACGCTCGGCGGTCCACTGCCCCCAGAACGTCCCCGCCGGGGCGAGGTTGGCACAGATGTGCTCGATGACCGCCGCGCCCGCGGCCACCTGGTCGGCGTTGCCGCTTCGACGGCCGGACGCCAGTAGCGCATGCGCGTACGGGATGCCGCTGATCCAGGCGACGTGCATCGCGGCCCGGTCACCCAGGCCCTTGACGTTGTCGTTGAACTCGCGGTCGAACGCCGCCGTCTCCAGCAGCACGGCCGGGTCCGGGCGGAAGTGCCACCGGTGCAGCCCGTACGCGGCCAACTCGGCCGCCTCCGCCAACCCGACCCAGGGCTGCAGCGGGGTCGTGGCGGACCGGGCGTGCCGCTCGCGCAGCACCGGCGCGTAGGCGTGCCGGTCGTCGGGCAGCCGATAGAGGCACACCTCGACCGTCTGCCGCTCGCCTGGCTGCCAGAGGTGGGTCTGCGCCAACGGGGCCGCGGGTTGCTGGCTGCCGAGGTAGCTGACCGGCGCCTCGACGTACGGGAAGTCGGCATGCACCAGGGCGGCGCCGGCGTCGTGCGCGAAGCCGATTCCGGTCATGCCGAGCGGGCTGTGTTCGTCGACCGCCAGGGCCAGCCCGCCGGCTGCCCCCCAGGCGAACACCGCGGGGGTGGCCGCCCGATCGGCCCGGAAACTCCACGCCGGCGACACGAAACGCTGCGGGTCGGCGGGCTCGTCGGCGGTCCGCGCGAAGCGCGGGAAGAGCCGCGCGTTCCCCGCGGGGCGGTTCTCACCGTAGAACAGCCCGGGGATGAGCCAGTACGGATCGTCGGCCTCGAGCAGGGTGGCCGACACCCGCAGCCGCGCCTCGGCCGGCACGGCGCCCCGGTGGATGGCGGTGACCGTCACGGTGACGCCGCCGGCGGAGGTGAGCGTCGGCGCGGCGTGCACCCACACCTCGAACAGCTCCGGATCGAGCCCGCTGACGGTCAGTCGCGCCTCGTCCAGCCAGGTCGGCTCCATCAGTCGGTCTCCGTCACTGTCCGGGCGGGGAGGTTCCAGCCGTCGAGGCGTACCCGCCGTTGCTCCGGTGGCACGCCGTCCCATCGGCCATGCAGCACGCGTTCCTCACCGGGCAGCAGGTCGATGGCGTTGTCGTCCCAGCTCGGCCAGCCCGGTTCGCCGGCCGGGCGCGCGTCGAGCACCCGCAGGAACGGGACGGCCGGCCCCGCCTCGTGTCGCAGGCGCAGCGTCCAGGTCGAGCCGGCGGTGTGCAGCTCGGTGGTGATCCGGGCCGGCGGCAGGGTCAGCAGCGCGCCGAAGTCGGCACCGGCGGTGAGCAGGTAGCGGTTGGTCCGCACGTCGGTGTCCGCCTGCACCGACAGGTCCAGCAGGAAAGGCCCGCCGCCCAACTCGGCTACCGCGCACCGGATCTCACCGAACCGGTGCGGTCGCCCCTCGGCGAGCGGGGCCGACCAGTGCGCCTCCGCCACCTCGCGGCCGTCGAGGCAGCGCACCCGGGCGGTGACGGTCACCGGGCCGGAGTCGTTGTCCCACCAGGCCCACACGGTGGCGGCGAATCGGTCGCCGCTGATCCGGGGCGCGGGCAGGGCCGCGCAGACGTGCAGCGCCCGGTAGGCGCGACGTACGAAGTGGTAGGCGGCCTTCGGCTCGCCGAAGTAGTCGACCGCGGCGGTGCACCAGCCGTTCGGGAACGACTCGTTGAGCTGCCAGGGCAGTACGCCGCAGCTCGCCGGCCGACGCCGGTTGGCCTCGACGGCGTAGCGCAGCCCGTCCGCCTGCAGGAACTGGCTGGCCCGGGAGAGCGCCGCGAGGTCGTCGAGTTTTCCGCCGAACGCCTGCTGCACCAGCGGCTCGTTGTTCCACCACCGCCCGAGGTGGTCCCAGACCGGGTTTCCGGTCGTGGGGATTCTCCGGTCCGGCTCGGGCACGACCGACTCGATCGCGCGCACGTTGCTCATGCCCTCGACACCGAACTCGCTGAGCAGCAGACCACGGCCTTCGTCGTAGAGCCGGTAGTGGTCGGACAGGCCCTGGTGCTCCCACGGACCGTGCACGTCGTGGTGGTCCGGCCCGCTCCGGACGCTGTCCAGCGTGTTGCCGAACACGGGGCCGGACGGTGAGGTCGGCAGCCACTGCCGGTCCGGGTCGAGCCGCGTCACCGCGTCGCGCAGGGCCGCCAGCACGGGCGAATCCTCGTCGGTGAGCGGCACGCCGTCGGCCCGCTGCAACTCGTTCCCGCCGCACCAGATGGCAAGGCTGGGGTGGTTGCGCCGGGCGGGGACGATCCGCTCGACCTCGGCGGCCATCCGGGCGACGAATGCCCCGTAGTCGCTGGGCACGCTCCGCATCCCCGAACTGGACAGGGCGAACTCCTGCCACACCAGGAGGCCGTAGGCGTCGCACAGGTCGTAGAAGGTCTCGCTCTCGATGAGGCCGCCGCCCCACACCCGCAGCATCGTCACCCCGGCGTCCCGGGCCAGTCCGAGCAGGTGCCGTAGCCGGGCCTCGTCGACGGTGCCGTAGAGGGCGTCGGCGGGTACCCAGTTCCAGCCCTTGATGTCGGTCGGGCGGCCGTTCACCACCAGCCGGTAGGGCAGCGCGGTCGGCGGGGCGTCGGCGTCGCGGCGGAACTGCACGTCCCGGAAGCCCACCCGGGTTTCGCGTTCGTCGCTACGCCGTCCGTCACGGTCGCGTAGCACCGTGCGCAGCGCGTACCGGTACGGCTCGCCGCGGCCATTCACTTCCCAACGCCGAGGCGAATCGACGTCGACGGCGACCTCGGCGGTCGTCGAGTCCAGCGGCACGGTCGCCGCGGCGACGGCAACGCCGTCCGGGTCGTGCAGGCTGCACTCGGCCGTCGCACCGGTGGCGTCCCCGTCGACCTGCAACGTGATCGTCACCCGCCCGGCCCCGGCCGTCACGGTGGGGCGGGCCCACACGTCGGCCAGCCGCAACGGCCCGGTGGTCCGCAGCCGGGCCGGAGCCCAGAGGCCCTGGTGCACCAGCCGGGGGCAGAAGTCCCAGCCGTAGCCCATCCGTCCCTTGTGCACGCGAACCGCCGACGTGTAGCCGACCTGCGGTTCGCTGTCGGGCGCGGGATCGATGACCACGGCCAGGCTGTGCTCGCCGGGGCCGAGCAACCCGGTCACCTCGACCACGAGCGGGACGAAGGTGCCCTCGTGCGTCGCGACCCGTTCGCCGTCGAGGTGGACGGTTCCCGCGTAGTCGATGCCGTCGAACTCCAGGAAGGCCCGCTCGCCGCCGCCGAGTCCGGGCGTGCTCAGCCGGGTGCGGTACACCCAGGTCCGCTGCGGCACCCACTCCGACAGCAGGCTCTGCGTGCCCACGTACGGATCGGGGATCTGCCCGGCGGCCAGCAGGTCGGCGAGCACGCTGCCCGGCACCCGGGCCGGCACCCACCGCTGCCCGTCGTCACGGTTGTCGCGGGCGTGCAGTTGGGCCCGGTGCAGCTGCCAGTCGTCGCCGAGGAACCCCCGCAGCTGCCAGCCCGCGTCGAGGCTGGACACCTGGATCATGCCACCTCGCCCGCTCGCGCCGGCTCGTCGGCGGCCACCGACTCACCGGTTCCCGGCGCCGGCTCGCCGGCCGGACCGGTCGCCTCGGTCGCTCCGGTGGCTCCGGTCGCCGGCGCGGGGCGTTCCAGCAGATCGGTCTCGACGACGGGCCGGGTGGGGTCGCCGGGGACCAGCAGCGTCTTGATCTCGTGCGGGCCGAAGGCGGCGGTCAGGGTACGGCCGAGAAACGGCAGGTCGATGGTGGCCTCAGCCGCCGCGCCGGCCGTCTCGTAGCCCCGTACGACGTAGTCGCCCACGCCGTCCTCGGCCCGTTTGACCACCGTGATCACGACGTTGTCGGCGTCGGACACGGCGGCGAAGGAGCGCTGCTGCGGCAGCGGTCCAGCGTGGTACGACTCCAGCAGCGCGACCGGTCGCTGGTCGAGTTCGGCCGCGACGCGGACCGTGCCGGCGGCCCGCCAGTCACCGGCGTGCGGCAGCAGCCGGTAGGTGAACCGTTGCACGCCCTGGTCCATGACCTCGTAGTCGCCGTCCGCCGGCAGCGGCTGCGGGGTGTGCCAGGCGTACGCGGGACTGCGCAGCGCGGTGAGCCCGATCTCGCCGCCGTTCACGTCGACGCCGTACTTGGCGTCGTTGAGAACCGACAGGCCGGCGGGGCGGCCGGACAGCTCGCCCGACACGTCCACCCACGAGTGGCTGACCGTCTCGTGCCCGTCGGCGGTGCGCTCCAGGTGGCCGTACGGGATCGCGTGCGTCGCGGTCACGCCGGTCAGGGCGGTCGGGAAGCGCAGCTTGAGCATCCGGAGCCGCTCGTGCCAGTCGATCGTCACCCGGACCTCGACATGCCGCGCCCCGGCGGCCAGCACGAACTCCTCCGTCAGGGTCGACGCGCCGTACTCGCTGCGGACCCGCAGCACCTGCCGGACCGGGCCGGACTCGGCCAGGCGTACCGACACCGGGGTGAAGGCGCCGATCACGTCGCGGTAGGAGACCACGCCGTGCCCCCAGGTGTCGGTCTGGTCGTCCAGCACGACCGCGTGCCCGGCGTGAGCCGCGTCGTCGTCGATCAGCTCGGCGCCGGTGGCCTTGCACACCAGGCTGGACAGCCACCCCGTCTCCGGGTCGACCACGACGCGCAGGTGCTCGTTCTCCAGCACCGGCTCGGCGCCGGCCGGCTGCTCCGCCGGCACGCCGTGGTCGGGATACAGCCGGTAGAGGCGGTAGCCCAGTGGCGGCAGGTCCACCGGTACGACCAGTCGCCGCCGCCCGCCGGTCAGCGTCACCGACGGCGCGACCTGCACGGTGGTGCGCCCCTGCGCGTCATCGACCGCGACGATCGCACCGTTGCCGAGCACGCTGCCGAACTCCACCTCGACGGTGTCCCGCACCGGCCACGGGTGCGGATTGAACACCGCCAGCGGGGCCATCCTTTCCTCGTCGGGGATGTCGATCTGCCGGCTGATCCGCTGGATCGCCTGGTTCTGCAGGCGGGCCGCGATCGAGCGGGCCTCGCCGAGCTGGTCGCGCGCGTCGTCGTAGGCGCTGGGCAGCGCGGTGCCGGCCGCGGTGTCGTGGAAGTGGTTGAGCAGCACCTGCCGCCAGGCGTGTTCCAGCTGGTCGGTCACCCGGGGCATGCCGGCCACCGCCCCCGCGACCGCGGTCCACTTCTCGGCGGCCTGCAGCGCGTGTTCGGTGTGCCGGATCAGCTTCTTGATGCCGGAGTGCGCCGAGTAGCAGCCCACCCCGTGCGGCTGGATCTCACCGGCGTACTCCGGCAGGTCCCCGCCGGCGGCCGTCGCGTCGAAGAACGCCCGCACCGTGGAGAAGAGCATCTGCGGGTACTGGTCGCTGCGCTCCAGCTCCAGGATGCTGTCGATGTTCGCCCGGGTCGGGCCGCCGCCGTGGTTGCCGACCCCGTAGAAGCACATCAGCGGCTCGGTGGTGTGCGGCAGCTGGGCCAGCGCCTTGCCGACGTGCACGCCCAGGTGTCCGGCCGGGCTGCAGTACTCGTGCGGGATCCGGTAGGCCAGCACCCGGGAGCCGTCGGCCGCCTGCCACCAGAACGTCGGTCCGGGCAGCTGCGCCTCGTGCGGCTGCGGACGCATGAAGACGTAGCTGTCCATGCCGGACTTCGCCAGCAGCTGCGGGATGGTGGCGTTCTGCCCGAAGGGGTCTACGTTGCAGCCGACCGAGGCCATCACGCCGAACCGGTCGGCGAGGAAGCGTTGCGAGTAGAGCGCGTGCCGGACGAAGCCCTCTCCCCCGGGAATGTTGCAGTCCGGCTCGACCCACCAGCCGCCGACGATCTCGAACCGGCCGGCGCGTACCTGCTCCCGCAGCGCCGCGAACAGCTCCGGATCGTGCTCCTCTATCCAGGCGAGGTAGCCGACGGAGTCGCAGGTGAAGACGAAGTCGGGGTACTCGTCGATGCGCTGCAGTGCGGCGCGGAAGGTGGCTCTTGCCTCCTGGTAACCCTCCTGCCAGGGCCACAGCCACACCGCGTCGATGTGCGCGTTACCGATCATGTGCAGGGCGCCGCGGGTGGCTCGGCCGGCGGGTGGCGCCGGCTGGCGGGGGATCGTCGGCCGGCGGGTGCCGGGCTGCGGGTTCGCGCTGTGCATGGGGAAAGTCGTTGCCTTTCGGTGTGCGTCGCCGATCTGGTCAGGCGGTCGCGGCGGCCCAGCGGTCGATGTGCTCGCTGAGCAGGTGCAGGAGCAGGACGTGCGCCTCCTGCACCCGGGCGGTGCGCTCGGAGGCCACCGCGAGCACGCGGTCGGCGTACCGGGCGGCCGGCCCGCCGCCCGTGTCGGGCTGCCCGGTGAACAGGACCGTCAACGCCCCGGCGTTCTGGCCGGCGCGCAGGCCCGCGACGACGTTGGGCGAACGGCCGCTGCTGGTGAAGGCCACCACCACGTCGCCGGGGCGGGCCAACGCGGCGACCTGCCGGGCGAACACGTCGTCGAAGGAGTAGTCGTTGCCGATGCAGGTCGTGACGGTCGGATCGGTGGACACCGCCACCGCGGGCAGCGGTCGCCGCTCGCGGCAGTACCGGCCGATGAGTTCGCCGACCAGGTGCTGGGCGTCGGCGGCCGACCCGCCGTTGCCGAAGGAGTAGAGAATGCCACCACGGTCCAGGCGGGCATTGACCTCCTCCCCCAGGGATTCCAGGTCAGGGAGGAGCTTGCGGACCGACTCGATCACGGTGAGGTGTTCGTCCAGGTGCTGGACGAGGGGAGAGTGGTCATCGGGGATCATGCGGCTGCTCCATCGTCGAGGTAGAGAAGGGCCGATGCCGCCGCGCCGACGACGCCGACGGTGTCGCCGTGCGACGACAGCTCCACCCGGGCCGCGGCCCCGGCTGGTCGCATGGCTTGGGTGAGTGCGGCGCGGCGTACCGGTAGCAGGAGGTCGTCGCCGGCGCGGGTGACTCCGCCACCGAGGACGACGAGTTGCGGCTCCACCACGTTGATCATGACCGCGATGGCGCGGCCCAGCGCGGCGGTGGTCTCGTCCCAGAGGTGGCGGGCGAGCGGGTCGCCCTGCCGGGCGTGCGACGACACGGTTTCGGCGGTCACCACGTCGAGGCCCCGCATGGACGACGCGGCACCGGTGCTCAGCGCCTCGCCCGCCCGCCGTGCGATCGAGCTGCCCGAGGCGTACGCCTCGATGCAGCCCCGCTGCCCGCAGCCGCAGACCCGGCCGTTCCAGTCGATGACGACGTGGCCGAACTCGCCGCCGTTGCCGGCCGCGCCCCGGTAGACCTGCCCGTCGAGGATCAGGCCGCCACCCACGCCGGTGGACACGGTCAGGTAGAGCATGTGCGCCACATCGCGCCAGGGCCCGAAGCGGTGCTCCCCCAGCACGGCGGCGGTGCCGTCGTTCTCCAGAAAGGCCGGACGGTTGTAGGCGGCGGAGACGAGGTCGACGATGGGCACGTCGTCCCACTGCGGCAGCCCGGGCGGGCCCTGCACCCGCCCGGTCACCGGATCGAGCGGGCCGCCGCAGCCGATACCGATCGCGGCCATGTCGGCCTGACCGTGCCCGGCCGCGGCCAACGCTTCGTGCCCGAGGTGCAGCAGTCGCTCGATGACCTTGTCCGGTCCCTCCTCGACTCTCGTGGGTGTGCGGACGAATGAGCGGACCTCGCCGGTGCGGCTGACGACCCCGGCGGCGAGCTTGGTGCCACCGATGTCGAGGGCGAGGACGTGGTCACGGAAGGGCACCTGGCCTCAGCCCTTCCGGCCCTGGGTGGCGATGCCCTCGATGATGTGCCGCTGGGCGACGGCGAAGATTATGATCATGGGTAGGGTGGCGATCAGGCTCGCCGCCATGACGATCTCCCAATGTTGTTCGCCGCCGTTGCCGAAGGTGTCGATGACCGCCTTGAGGCCGCGGGGCACGGTGAACAGCGACGTCTCCTGCAGGTAGATCAGTGGCCGGAGCAGGTCGTTCCAGCTCGCCTGGATCTCGAACACGAAGACGATCGCCAGCGCCGGTCGGGCGAGCGGCAGGGCGATGCGCCAGAAGAGCCCGAAGAAGCTGGAGCCGTCGACACGAGCCGCCTCGAACAGCTCACGGGGCAGGCCGAGGAAGAACTGGCGCAGCAGGAAGATGTAGAACGCCGAGCCGAAGATGTTCTGCGCCCACAGCGGCACCTGGGTTCCGGTCAGGCCGAGCTTGTTCCAGATCAGGTAGACCGGGATCATGGTGACCGCCTGCGGCAGCATCATCGTCGCGAGCACCAGCCCGAACAACACATTGCGCCCGGGGAAGCGGAAGTACGCGAAGCCGAACGCCACCAGCGCACTGCTGATGGTGACCGTCGTGGCCGCGGCGAGCCCCACCACCGCGCTGTTGCCGACCCAGGTCAGCACGGGCGCGTAGTCCCAGACGTCGGAGAAGTTCTCCAGACGCAGGGTGTGCGGGATCAGGGCGTTGTCGAACACTTCGGTACGCGGTTTGAGCGAGGCGCTGATCAGCCAGACGAAGGGGTACGTGAACACCACGCTGGCGAGGCCGAGCACGATCAGGTAGGGCGCACGTCTCCACCAGCGCTCGTCACGCCTGCCGGAAGCCGGCCGACTGCCTTCGGTCTGTTCGTGACCCGGGCCGCCCGTGGTGGGGACGGCCGTCAGGCCGGGAGGCGATGTACTCATCTCAGTCCTTCTCGCCTTCGTAGTAGACGAACCGGCGCGAGACCCGTACCTGCACGGCGGTGATGATCAGAATGATCAGGAACAGCAGCCAGGCCAGCGCCGAGGCGTATCCCATGTGCAGGAACCGGAAGGCCTGCTGGAACAGGTAGATCACGTAGAACAGCGCGGCCTCGTTGGAGTAGGTGCTGTTCTGCTGGGCGCCGAAGAACATGGTGTACGCCTGGTCGAACATCTGCAGTGCGGAGATCGTCTGCACGATCAGGGTGAAGAAGAGCGCACCGCTGATCATCGGCACCGTCACCTTGCGGAACTTCGTCCACGCGTTCGCGCCGTCCATCTCGGCGGCCTCGTAGAGGTCCTTCGGCACCTGGCGCAGCGCCGCGAGGTAGATGACCACGGTCCCGCCGAGGCTCCACAGCATGGTGATGACCAGACCGGGCTTGACCCAGTTGGTGTCGGTCGTCCAGTTGGGCCCGGTGATCCCGATCAGGCGTAGCGTGCGGTTGAGCAGGCCCTCCTGACCGTTGAGCAGCAGCAGGAACAGCGCGCCCACGGCGACCGTCGGGGTCATCACGGGCAGGTAGAAGACGGTCCGGAAGAAGCCCGACGCCCGCCCGACCCGGTTGAGCACCATGGCGAGGAGCAGCGCCACCACCATCGCCGCCGGCACGTACAGCACCGCGTAGATGAGCGTGTTGCCGAGGGACTTGGCAACCTTCGGGTCCGTGACGAGCTCCCGGTAGTTCGCCAGGCCCACGCCCTCCGGGGCGTCGATCGCGTTGTAGTCGGTGAACGACAGCACGAGGCTGGCGATCATCGGGCCGAGGGTGAACACCAGGAACCCGATGATCCAAAGTGAGATGAAGCCGTAGGCGGCGCGGATCTCCCGCCAGTTTCTGGTTGGGCGTGCGCCACCCGGAAGCAGCTTCCGGGTGGCCACGTTCGCGGTTGTCACGGCCATCACTTCGCCGCGCTGAATGCCTTGCTCGCGTCCGCCTGCGCCTGCTTCATCGCCGCGTCGGGCTTCTGCTGGCCGGCGAGGGCCCGGTTCACCGCGTCCTGCCAGGCCGCCTTGATCTCACTGCCGGCTTTGGAACCGGGAATGGCGAACGCATAGCCGGTGGACGCGTAGTAGTTCTCGATGGCCTTGTGGAATCCGGTCTGGCCGGGCTTGACGTACTTGGCCTTGATCTGATCGTCCGCGGAGGGGTTGGCGGTGAAGAGGCCGGTGAAGATGGAGTTGTTCTTCTCCACCGTGGCCTGCCGGGCGGCGCCGGCCTTCAGCCAGGTGTCGGTGCTGGTCATGACCTTCATCCAGTTGATGGCCGCGGCCGGGTTCTTGGCACCCTTCGGCAGGCACCACGCGCTGCCGTTCTCGAAGCTGATCGGCGTGCCCTGCTTGTCGGTGAACGGGACCGACTGCAGGTCGAGCTTCGGCGAGGACTGGACGAGGACGTTGACGTACCAGCCCTCCCAGGGGAACGCGCCCGCCTGGTTCTTCACGAACTGGTTGCCAGCTCCGAAGAGGTCCCAGGTGTCGCGGAACGCCTTGAACTTCGACCAGCCGCCCTGCTCGTTGATCAGGCTCAGCGCGTACGTCAGCGCCTCGATGGTCCTCGGGTCGTCGAGGTTCGGCGAACCGTCGGGGTTCACCAGGTCCGCGCCGTTGGCCTTCGCCCACAGCGGTAGGAACTCGGGGAGCTTCGGGTCGAACCCGATCCGGGCGATCCCGCCACCGCTGGCCTTGTACAGCTTCGTGGTGACGGTGTGCAGCTTGTTCCAGTCGGTGGTGCTCACGTCGGCCAGGGTGAGCCCGGCCTCCTGCAGCGCCCTGCCGTTCACGAGGATGTTGCGGGTGTTGTAGAACTCCGGGACCCCGTAGACCTTGCCGTCGATCGTCACCTCCTTGATCGCGGCCTCGCGGTAGTCACCGGTCTTGATCCCGGCGGAGGCGAGGTGGTCGTCCAGGGGTTGGATGGCGCCCTGCGCCGCGTAGCTGCCGACCAGGTCGCGGTTGAGATACACCAGCGAAGGTGCGTTGCCGCTGGCCACCGCGGACAGGAACTGCTGCGGATCGAAGTCGCCCTCGTTGATGGCGAGCTGCACGTTCGGGTAGGCGCTCTTGAACGCGTCGATGCGCGCCTGCCCCACATCGTCTGGCTTGCCGAAGCCCTGGGTCGACAAGGAGCCGGTGTCGCCCTTGTCGCCGCTGCCGGTGTCGTTTCCACTCCGGCTGACACCGCCGCAGGCGCTCGTCGCGCCGAGCGCGAGAGCCCCTACCGAACCGGCCAGAAGACCCCGCCGGGTGATCGTCATGCGTCACTCCTCAAAGACGGCGGATGTCCGAGACAGGCACGCGTGGACCCCGTGGTGACCTGGGCTTCACCGCGTCGGCGGAGCCGTGGTCACCCGGCGGCCGGGCCCGGGACATCGAATGTGGCATCGTTACCACAGTGATCTGCAACATATGGCGGTCCCGCAGGAACTGTCAAGGGTTGGTTGCGGCAGTGTTACGTGCGCGAGTCAGCGCGGCGAGGGCGCGGTGACGCCCGGACGGAATCCGCTGTCCGTGCCCTGGATGCGAGCACCGCGCGGGGCCCCGGTCGAGCCGCGGATGACAACCGACGGCTCGATGTGCCGCACCGTCGCCAGGGTGGGCGCGGATCCAGCGAGGCGGTCGATGACCAACTGGGCGCAGGTGCGGCCGAGGTCGTCGGTGTGCTGGTCCACAGTGGTGATCCCGGGCGAGACCATGGACATCCACGGCACGTCGTCGAAGGCGACCAGCGACAGGTCGTCGGGCACCCGCAGCCCACGCCTCTGCAACGCCTGGAACGCACCCTCGGCGAGCATGTTGTTCGCGGCGAAGAGGGCGGTGACGTCGGGACGCCGGTCCAGCAGAGCGTTGACGGCGTCGCGCGCCGCGTCCGGCTGGAACCTCGTCGGCACCACCAGGGTCGGATCCATCGGCAGCCGGGCGGCGCGGAGCGCGGCGCGGTAGCCGGCCAGGCGGCCGGCGCCGGTGGTCCAGTCGGTCTCGTCGATGAGCAGCGCGATGTTGGTGTGCCCGAGGTCGACCAGGTGACTGGTGATTTCCTGCGCCCCCTGGACGTTGTCGACCAGGACACCGTCGGAGGTCAGCCCGTCCACCATCCGGTCCGCCTGCACGACCGCGACCCCGTCGTCCATCAACATCCGCACCGCCCGCCCGGACACCGGCGTGACGATCGCCGCCGACACCCGTACCGCCAGGAAGGTCCGCGCGCCCTCCACCTCGGCCTCCGCCTGGCCGTCGTTGTTGACCACGATCACGTGGTAGCCGGCCGCGCGGAGTTGCTCCTCGATGCCGGCCGCGAGGTTGGCGTAGAACGGGTTGCGGATGTCGGAGATCAACACCCCCACCGCCCGGCTGGTGCGGTTGCGCAACGCTCGGGCGTTGCCGTCGGGGACGTAGCCGATCTGTTCGGCGGCCGCGAGCACCCGGGCGCGCACGTCGGCGGCGACGTAGCCGTTGCCGCTCAGGGCGCGCGAGGCGGTGGACGGCGAGATGCCCGCGGCGCGAGCCAGGTCCTGGATCGTTGGGCGCTGACGCTGGCGCTTGCGTTGACGGGGTCCGGCCTCCGGCGGAGACCCACCGCCACCGTCCTCAGGTATTCGCGCCATGAGACGGAATTCTATGCGGCGGGACCAGGCCGTGCGTCACGCGATACGCCGCCCAGGCGGTCGCGATCGCCGACCACGTCGCCGGGGTGAGCAGGTCAGGGTCCAGATCCATCCGATCCCCGTAGTAGAGCGCCGGCACGCCCAACGCCGGCGCGGCGGCGGCGTACGCCACCAGGTCGGCCTGGCCGGGCAGGCACCAGCCGTCGGTGTCGATCGGCAGTTCCGGGCAGGCGGCCTGCACCACCCGGGCCCGGTAGGTCATCTGCGCCACGACCGCGGACCCGGGGTCGCCCGGCGGCGGTGTCCGCCCCACCGGATGGTCGAGGTGCAGCACGTCGTTGAGCCGGATCATGTCGGTGACGTCGAGGAAGCCCGGATCCGGTGTGTGCGTCACGATCAGCGAGTCCGGCTTGATCTGCTTGGCGGTCCGGTAGGCGACCCCGAGGAGTTCGTGCAACAGGTCGAAGCCCCACGACGGGCCGGCGTGGCGCAGGGCCGTACCGGAGGGTGTGCGCCCGGTGAAGTCAATCTTGAGTCCGTCCGCGTCGAGCCCGTCCGGGTGGAGCATGTAGCGGACGGCGTCCTGGATGATCGACCGGCCGAGCGGGCTCTCCGGGTCGAGCGCCACCGGGACCCCGTCGGGATCGCGAACGCACGCGTCGTCGGGAGCGCCTTCCGGGTCCCACGCCTTCCACCAGAGCAGCACCCGTTGTCCCGCGGCGTGCCGGGCCGCGATGAAGCCGGCTAGGTCAGGCCACTTCCGCGGGTCGGACCGGCAGGTCGCGTACTGCGCCTGCCACTTGTCGTCGATCACGATCGTGCCCGGTACGACTCCGTTTCGGGCCAGCGTGTCGAGGAGATCCTCGTACAACTCCTGGCGGGACAGGTCGGGCGCGGGCGAGCCGTCCTCGCCGGCCAGCGCGCACTGCGCGCCCCAACCGCAGAAGATCGGCTGACGCCAGTGGTCGGCCAGCGGGCGCCCGGTGGCCGGCGCCGCCAGGCCACGCGCCACGAGTTCCGCCCGGTACCGGCGCAGCCCCTCGTACGGATCCGCCGCCCCGAAGAGCAGCAGCACCGTCGGGGTGGTGAACGTGCCGTCGACCGTGGTGTGGGCCTGGTACTCACAACGCAGGCTGAACCCGCCCGGGGTCGGGTCGTAGCCGAACTCCACGAAGGTGCGCCGCCGTGCCGCCAGCCCGACCATCAGCCAGGGCCCCGCCGGCAGGTGCCGTTCGTCGTCGACGGGCTGGCGGGACAGACCGAAGCACGTCGGCGCCGGCGTGAACAGCCAGCGGCCCACCCCGGGTTCGCCGCCCTCTCCGTTCGCGCTGATCACCGCCGGCTCGGCCGCCGGTCTGGCGATGCGCCACGGATGGTCGGGGTTGGGCGAGAAGACGGTGCGATGGGCGGCGCCGCTGGGCAGCATCCCCTGCGGCAGGCGCGCGCCGCCGAGCAGTTGCACGGTGGTGATCCGGCCGTGGCCGTGCACGGTCGCGGCGAAGGTGATCTGGTCGGGGTGGAACTCCACGACCTGGGTGCGCCCGGACCAGCGGGTACTGGTGCAGGTGACGGTCAGTCGCACCAGGTTGTCGTAGCGCTCGTGCGCGATCGCCTCGACCCGGACCGTCTCGTCCGGCCCGTCCAGCGCGTGCACCGAGGAGAGTAGTCGCAGTCGTCCCCAGGATCCGCCGTCCGCCGCCGTGACGTCGGCCAGCAGCCGCCGGCGGTCGATCCGGACGGTGTAGTGCGGGGTACGGATCTCCAGCTGTCCGGGCGTCTCCACCACGGCGACCTCGGCGCTCATCGCACATCCACCAGCGCCTCGGCCTGCTGGCCGAAGTTCCGGTCGCCGGCGGTGAGGTTCGCCGCCAACCGGGCCCTGCGCCGCGCCAGGCCGGGCGGCGGCACGACGTCGAACCGTACGCAGGCCTCACCCAGCGCGTCGACCTCGACCGTGCGCTGCCCGGGCGACACCTGCCAGCCGGCCGGCACCACCAGGTCGACGCGCAGCCCGCACCGGCGCCGGAACGGGTTGCGGACCTCCACCTCCAGCTGCAGCGGCTCCCCGCCGGTCACCGTCGAGCGGTACGGCACGATCCGCGCCCCGAAGCCCTCCGCGCCGAAGTCGACCTCGTCGAGCGGCAGCAGCGCCCGGTGCAGCCGGGCCAGCTCCTCGCCCTTGGTGAGCAGCATGTCCAGGTAGGCGTCGTCCACCCGGCGGGGCGCCCAGTGTCCGCTGATCATGAGATCCGGCGCCAGCCGGCGGTAGAGCAGCGCCGAGTCGACGAAGTCGTCGATGCGGAAGCGGTTGCGGTACTGGAAATTGAGCACCTCGGTACGCTCCCCGTCCACCCAGCCGCCGTCCTGCTGGTCGCCGGTGGCCACCACGGTGTTGCCGTCGGCCTGGAACGCGATCGCCACGGCGTACAGGGTGTGGCCCGGTAGTGGCCACATGGTCAGCTCGTACTCGTGCCACCGCACCGGAACGCCGGTGGGCACCACCCGGTCGACCGGCAGCGGGTCGTACCAGAGGCAGGGCAGGTCGTACCGGAGCGGGTCGCGCAGGATCGGCGCGATCGAGTCCGCCGCCCAGATGTGGGTGCCCTCCACCTCGTGCAACAGGTCGAATCCGGCGACGTGGTCGTCGTGGTAGTGGGTGGGCACGGCCACATCTACCCGATCGATGCCGTACGAGCGCTTCAGCGCGTCGAGCGATGCGAGCCAGGGCCGGCGCGACGACCGGTCACTGCCGGTGGGCAGGCCGGCGATCATGTCGAAGCCGTAGTCGATCAGCAGCGCCGCACCGGAGTCGGAGAGCAGCGCGTAGCTCGTGGCGAAGGACGTGCGGTTACGCAGCAGGTGCGGTGAGATCTCCTCGTACGGCTGCCGAAGCCGGGCGGTCAGGTCCCAGGGTTCGTCGCGCCGGAAGTCCACCAGCGCCTGCAGATTGCGTCGGGTCTCCGCGAGCGCGGGCAACGGGTCGGTGATCGGACGGCCGTGCGAGGGCAGGATCAGCTCGGGGTCGCGGTCGGCGAGCAGATCCAGCGACAGCACCGAGGCGGCCGCGCCTTCCAGGCCGCTGTAACTCCACTGCAGCGCCGACACCGACCAGATCGTGCCGGGCCCGTGCAGCAGGTCGCCGGTGAACGCCATTCGCCGGCCGTCCAGATCCGCCAGGTAGCTGACCGAGCCCAACGTGTGGCCGGGCGTGGGCAGGGCCACGAGGGTGACGCCGCCGAACCGGACGGGCCGGTACTCCGGCACCACGCCGTGCACCGGCACATCCTCCAGCAGCGAAAAGCGGTCCTGCCGCAGGTCGTAGTTGTTGTCGATGGTCCGCGTCTGCCAGTGCGTGCCGACCTTGGCGAAGAGGTCACGCTCCGACGACGGCACCCAGATGCGCGCCCCGGCGCCCGCCGCGCGAGCCAGGCCCTGGCCCTGGTCCCGGTGGTGGTGCGTCATGAGTACGTCGGTGATCCGCTCGACCCCGTAGTCGGCGAGATGATCAAGGACGGCACCCGAGCCGAAGTCGATGGCGATGGCGTCCGATCCGCTGATGATCAGGTAGACGTTGCAGGTGTCGTGGTGCACGCACACGCGGTCCGTCAGGCGCATGTGGCAACGATTTCACAACTAGCCACCCCGAGGGAAGTGGGCAAACCAGGATGAGCCGCTCCCCCGGCCTCGAGCCCTCGCCGCCACTACGACCCTCGTAGGGTGATGGCATGGCTGAGCGATCTTTGACGCTGATGGCGGTGCACGCCCACCCCGACGACGAGGCGACGAGCACGGGTGGCGTCCTTGCCCGCTACGCGGCCGAGGGGATCACGACAGTGCTGGTGACCTGCACCGACGGCCGTTGTGGCGACGGCCCCGGCGGGGTCAAGCCGGGCGACCCGGGGCACGACCCGGCCGCCGTGGTGGCGATGCGCCAGAGCGAGTTGGAAGCCAGCTGCGCGGCGTTGAAGGTCACCCACCTGGAGACGCTCGGCTACGCCGACTCCGGGATGATGGGCTGGCCGACCAACGACCTGCCCGACGCGTTCTGGAACACGCCGGTGGCGGAGGCGGCCGACCGGCTGGCCGAGCTGATCCGGCAGTACCGACCGGACGTCGTCGTCACCTATGACGAGAACGGCTTCTACGGGCACCCGGACCACATCCAGGCCCACCGGATCACCATGGCGGCCGTCGAGAAGACGGACATCCCCGCGAAGGTTTACTGGACCACCGTGCCGCGTACCGCGTTCGCCGAGTTCGGGCGGATCATGAAGGAGCTCGGCGTCGAGTGGGCCGAGCCGGACGCGGCGGCGGCGGAGGCGGAACCGCAACTGGGCCTGCCCGACGACGAGATCACCACCTGGGTGGACACGACCAGCTACGGCGCGCAGAAGTTCGACGCGTTGGCCACGCACGCCAGCCAGACCGAGAACATCTTCTTCCTGCAACTCGGCAGGGAGCGGTTCACGGAGCTGATGGGCATGGAGACCTTCGTCCGGGTCCGCGACAGCACGGGCGCGCCGACACCCGAGGACGACCTGTTCGCGGGACTGCGCTGACCGGCCCGCCGACCCGGATCGTCCGGAGAACGAAGACCCCCTATCGGACTTCTCGGCGGAGCTTGGAACTTTCCCGCAAGCCGGTCCGACTACTGCTGCATGCGAGCGATCATTGCGACGCAGGCCGGCGGCGCCGGTGGGTAGCGGCGTCCTGGCGTCCGGTCTGCTGAAGCGAGCCCGTGGCGACACCACGGACGACGATGCCGCGGTGACGGCGTGGGCGCTCGCCGCGGGTCGAGGCGACCGGGAGGCGGCCACCCGGTTCATTCAGGCGACGCAGCACCAGGTGTGGCGCTTCGTCGGTCACCTGGCGAGCCCGGGCGAGGCTGACGACCTGACTCAGGAGACGTACCTGCGGGCGCTGCGGTCGTTGCCGACGTTCGCCGCGCGCGCGTCGGCACGGACGTGGCTGCTCGGCATCGCCCGGCGCGTGGTGGTCGACCAGATTCGGGCCGCCACCTCCCGCCCGCGGACCGTGCCGTTGTCCGAGCGGCACGACCTGGCGGACACCGGCGGCGGGTTCGACGGGATGGTCGCGCTCGAGGGCGTTCTGCTGACCATCGACGCCGATCGGCGGGAGGCATTCGTCGCCACGCAGATCACCGGTCTCTCGTACGCCGAGGCCGCGGAGGTGTGCGGCTGTCCGGTCGGCACGATCCGCTCCCGGGTCGCCCGGGCCCGGGAGGACCTCGTGGTGGCCCTGAACGCCGGCCAGGGCGTCGCCGCGGGGGCGGGCCGGCTGAGCATCGCGCCGTCGTGACCGGCGGTGCGCAGGCGCGGCCGGGACGACCGTCCAGGCCGACGCGGATGATCGGATGCCGGCCGGCCGGCATCGACGAGGCCTTCACCTTCGGCTTCAGCATCAGCGTGACGTCGGCCCCCGGCGGAACGGATCGCCAGGCGGTCGCGGTACGGCCGCACGTCTGGTTCGCGACCCATCCGCTGGTCCCCGGCAAGGCTGCCGAGCGGCGGCTGGACCCGAACTTCCACGGCACGGACGACGTGACCTGGCTGCTGTGTCAGCGGGTGGGTGGACGGGACCTCGCGGTGGGCGACGGCGGCCCGCAGTTCGTGCTCGATCTTGCCGGGAGCCGCGAGGCGCAGCAGGCGGCCGCCCCCACCGCCGCGGACATCGAGGCCTGGCAGGAGCAGCGCTGCCAGTGCGCCCCGGCGGCCGGGCATGACGAGCCGTGCGAGGGGCCCCGCGACCTGATCCGTGTGCTCGACGGCGACACCGTGCGCCATGGTTGTTACGGTCACGCGGTCGCTGTGCTGAGGCGCAACTCGTCGGCCCGGCCCGAACCGGGCCCGACATCGGGATACCCGAGGGCGGCACTGGAAGCGGCGGCACAAGAAGTAGCCGACCTCGCCGGGGCGCGACGCGCACGCTGACGATCCGGCGACTACCGCACCCTGCAGGTGGATCGACCATGGAATGGAGCCCACCCGATCGGGCTCATCGGGGCGTCCGCTCCGCCGCCGGCCGGCCCGGATGCCCGCCACGCGCGCCGACCGTCGATGCCACCGTCGACGTTGGTCCGGCCGTCGCACTGTTCGTCGGCGACGCGGTCGGTTCCTGGCTGTTGCCCGCCGATCCGGTGGGACTCGGCGCGCCGCCGCCGGTGCTGCCACCGGAGGGCTCGGGTCGCTCCGAGGGGGTGGCCGATGCCGGATCGTCGGGCGTACGGGCGGTCGACCCGGGCGCCTGACTCGGCCCGTCGGCTGACCTGCTCACCACCGGCTCGGCGCCACCGGCCCCCGGGCTGGGTTTCCCGCTGGCCGGAGTTGTCGATGGTGACTCCGTCGGTCGCCCACCCGGTCCGGGCATCAATCCCGTCGGATCAGCGAATGCCAGGACGGCGACCAGCGCGGCCAGCGATCCGAGGAGCACCATGGCCAGCGTCCGCCCTCGACCGGCGCCACCGGCCAGGGCGCCACCGGCCAGGGCGACGCCGGTCGGGGCGACGCCGGCCGGGGCGACGCCGGCCGGTCGCGGGTCGGCCTGTTCCGTCGCCGCCGGCCGCCCGGGCGCTGCCGCGAGCGGGGCGGTGACCTGCGGGTCGGACGAGCCCATGAGGGCCTGCGCCGCGGTGGCCATCGCCGCCGCCGTCGGATATCGATCGGTGGGCTCTTTCGCCATCGCGGTGGCCACCAGGTCGCGAGCCTCGGCCGGAACGTCGGCGGGCAGCGGCGGCGGCTCGTCGTCGAGGTGACGCAGGGCGACGGCCACCGGGTTGTCCCCCTGGTACGGAGGCCTGCCGGTAAGGCACTGGTAGACAACGGCACCCAGGGCGTAGATGTCGATCGCGGGGGTCGTCTCGTTCCTGGACACCTGCTCGGGTGCCATGTAGAGGGCGGTACCGACGACCTGGTTCGCGCCGGTCAGGCTCGCCGCCTCCGGCAGCACGGCCACGCCGAAGTCGACCAGCACGACGTGTCCGTCGGGTTCGATGATCAGGTTGCTGGGCTTGACGTCACGGTGGACCATGCCGACGTCGTGCGCGGCCTGCAGGGCGCGGGCGGTCTGCGCCGCGACCGACATCGTCTCGGCCGTGTCGAGTCGGCCGGCCTCGGCGATCCGCTGCGACAGCGGCTGGCCCTGAACCAGTTCCATCACGATGTAGGCGAGACACGGCGCCTCGGGCGATGACGTCTCGCCGTAGTCGTAGATCTCCGCGATACCCGGGTGGCGCAACGACGCCATCGCCCGGGCCTCCCGGCGGAACCGTTCACTGAAGCCGGTGTCGGTGACCAACCGGGGGTGCAGCATCTTGACGGCCACCGGCCGCTTCAGCGTCTCGTCGACGGCTCGCCACACGTCGCCCATGCCGCCGCCGGCGATTCGACCGGTGAGGCGGTAACGGTCTCCGACGAGTTGCCCGACACTCGACACACGTTCCTGGTACCCCAGGTTTCTCCGCCTCAAGCAGGTGCGTCTAGCGCAACGCGAAGTCGCACAACTCGCGGTCGGCCCGCAGGCGGTAGGCGCAGGGCCAGTAGGCCTGGCAGTCCCGGCACCGACGAGGGTCGTCGGAGCACTGTCGATGGCGCTCGGCGAGCGTCTGCCACTTCTCCGCTTCCAGATCCATGGCGGTCAGGTACCCACGGGGCGCCCGACCACTCATGTGAACACCATGACCCGGGCCACCGGCGACGCCCGGAGCATCACCGGCGACGTCGCGGCCGGGGTGGCCGCGCGGACGTGGCCGGCTCGTCCGAACCGGTATTGACGCGTCGGCACGCCTAGGCCACTATTCCTACATGTCAGGTAGGAAACATCGAGAACGGGGGGCGGGCCCTGTACGTCTCGGCGCGGACCGACTACGCCATGCGGGCGATGCTCGCGGTGGCGGCGCGGCACCCGGAGATCGTGAAGGCGGCGACGCTGGCCGCCAGCCAGGACATCCCTCCCCCATTCCTGCGGAACATCCTGCTCGACCTGCGCCGCGCCGGCCTGCTGCACAGCCTTCGGGGCGCCGACGGTGGCTACTGCCTCACCCGTGGACCGGAAGAGGTCACGGTGGGCGACGTGCTGCGTGCCACCAACGGGGCGATCACCACGGTCCGAGGTCTCTCCGTGGACGCCGCCATCTACCAGGGTGTCGCCGCGGGACTGGGTGAGTTCTGGGGGGCGGTCCACCGGTCCGTCGCGGACATCGTCGACAACGTCACTCTCGCCGACCTGCTCGGGGCCAGCCACGAGCAGCCGTCGTCGTTGGCAATTTCGTTCTGCGCGGAGACGCGCCAAAGGAGGTTGGGTTCCCCATGAAGCACAGAGGTAGGGCGACCGTCGCTCTCGCGCTCGTGGCCGGGCTGGCACTGTCGGCCTGCGGGGGTGGGGCGTCGGCGGGCGACGGTACGACGCTGAGCATCGTCGGCTACGCGGTGCCCGAGGCGGCGAACAAGGCGATCGCCGCGCAGTGGAACAAGACCGACGCCGGCAAGGGGGTCCGGTTCCAGACCTCGTACGGCGCCTCGGGTGACCAGAGCCGGGCGGTGGTCTCCGGCCTCAAGGCCGACTACGTCCACTTCTCCGTCACGAGTGACGTGACCCGGTTGGTCGACGCCGGTCTGGTCGAGCAGAGCTGGGACGACGGCCCGAACAAGGGCATCGTCTCGTCGTCGGTCGTCGTGCTGGCCGTACGCAAGGGGAACCCGAAGAACATCCAGAGCTGGGACGACCTGATCAAGCCGGGCATCGGGATCGTCACGCCCAACCCCGGCTCGTCCGGCGCCGCCCGTTGGAACGCGCTCGCCGCCTGGGGGCACATCACCGCCAACGGCGGCAGCGACGCGCAGGGCGAGGAGTTCCTGACCAAGCTCTTCGCGAACGTGGTGGCGCTGCCCAACAGCGGCCGCGACGCCACGACCGCCTTCCTCGGTGGCACCGGCGACGTCCTGCTCGCCTACGAGAACGAGACGATCCTCGCCCGCCAGAACGGCGAGGAACTCGACTGGGTGCTGCCCGCGACGACCATCCTGATCGAGAACCCGGGCGCGGTCCTGAAGAACGCGAACCCGAAGGCGAAGGAGTGGCTCGACTTCGTCCTGGGCTCGCAGGGCCAGCGCCAGTTCGCGCTGACCGGCTTCCGCCCGATCATCGACGGCGTCGAGACCACCGGCGTCAAGGGCGCGATCGATCCCAACAACCCGTTCCCGGCACCGCAGAAGCTCCTCACCGTGGAGAAGGACTTCGGCAGCTGGTCCGAGCTGTCCAAGAAGTTCTTCGACGAGAAGGACGGCATCGTCACCAGGGTCATCGCGGCCTCCGGGAAGGCGAAGTGAGCTCGACGGCACTCGCACCGGGCCGGCCGGCGGACACCCGCAGGCCGGCCCGGGCCGGCCTGCCGCTGAGCCGGGTCTCCGGCCTGGGGCTCGGGGTGGCGATGCTGTGGTTCAGCCTGCTGGTGCTCATCCCACTGGCCGCAGTGGTCGTGACCGCGTCGCAGGGCGGCTGGAGCTCGTTCTGGGAGACGGTGACCAACGAGCAGACCGCGGCCGCGATCCGCCTCACCGTCGGCACCGCGTTTCTCGTGACGCTGGTCAACGTCGTGATGGGCACGCTGATCGCCTGGGTGCTGGTACGCGACCGGTTCTTCGGCAAGCGGCTGCTGGAGATCCTCATCGACATCCCGTTCGCGCTGCCGACGATCGTCGCCGGCCTGGTGCTGCTGTCGTTGTACGGCCCGGGCAGCCCGCTCGGGATCGACATCGCCAACACCCGCGTCGCCGTGTTCCTCGCCTTCCTGTTCGTGACGCTGCCGTTCGTCGTGCGCACCGTGCAGCCGGTGCTGGCCGAACTCGACCCGGAGGTGGAGGAGGCGGCGGCCTCGCTGGGCGCCAGCCGGCTCACCACCTTCCGGCGGATCATCCTGCCGAGCCTCACCCCGGCCGTCGCGGCGGGCGCCGCGCTCTCCTTCGCTCGCGGGGTCAGCGAGTACGGCTCTCTGGTCCTGCTCTCCGGCAACCTGCCCATGCGTACCGAGGTGGCGTCGGTGCGCATCCTGAGCAGCATCGAGAACGACAACCCGGACGGCGCGGCGGCGGTCGCCGTCGTGCTGCTCGCCATCTCGCTCGCCGTCATCGTCGTGCTCGACGTCATCCAGCGCAGGGTGGTGCGCCGTGGCTGACCGTTCCCTCGCCACCCGGGCCGGCCGGCGCGGCCCCGGCCGTCACCTGCTGCGGCTGGTGGTCACC
Organism: Micromonospora sp. NPDC048909; assembly: GCF_040649635.1. Lineage (NCBI taxonomy): Bacteria > Bacillati > Actinomycetota > Actinomycetes > Micromonosporales > Micromonosporaceae > Micromonospora > Micromonospora sp. NPDC048909. The sequence continues at coordinate 287,456 of NZ_JBEZFU010000005.1, forward strand.
GCCTACCTGTTCCTCCTCGTCGCGTGGCCGCTCTACCTCGTCGGGCGCAACGCGTTCGCGGCCGGGTTCACCGACCTGAACACGATCCTCACCGACCCCGACGTGGTCCACGCGCTGCGGCTCACCGTGGCCATCGCGCTCGTCGCCGTCGTGATCAACACGGTCTTCGGCGTCGGCGTGTCGATTCTGCTCGTCCGCTACGAGTTCCCGGGAAAGCGGCTGCTCAACGCGCTGCTCGACATGCCGCTGTCGGTCTCCCCCATCGTCGTCGGCCTCGCCCTCGCACTGGTCTACGGGGGTCGCAACGGCTGGTTCGGGCCCTCGCTCGAGGCGGCCGGGCTGCAGATCATCTTCGCCGTGCCGGGCATGGTGATGGCCACGGTGTTCGTGGCGCTGCCACTGGTCATCCGGGAAGTCGTGCCGGTCCTGCAGGAGGTCGGCGACGAACAGGAGCAGGCCGCCCGCAGCCTCGGCGCCAACGCCCTGCAGACCTTCCGCCGGATCACCCTGCCCTCGATCAAGTGGGGCGTGATCTACGGGGTCGTGCTGAGCCTCGCCCGGTCGTTGGGCGAGTTCGGGGCGGTCAAGGTCGTGTCCGGCAACGTGCTGGGTCAGACCCGCACCGCCACGCTCGTGGTCGAGGAGAAGTACCTGAACTTCGACAAGGGCGGCGCGTACGCCACCGCCTTCCTCCTCGCCCTCGTCGCGGTGGCCGCCATCATCGTCGTATCCGCCATCAGGCCGAAGGAAGCCCGTTGAGTATCGAGATCGCTAGTGTCGGCAAGCGTTTCGGCGGATTCGTCGCGCTCGACGACGTGTCGGTGAGCATCCCGGCAGGTCAGCTCACCGCGTTGCTCGGCCCATCCGGCGGCGGGAAGTCCACCCTGCTGCGCATCGTCGCCGGGCTGGAGCGGGCGGACACCGGACGGGTCGAGATCGACGGAGTCGACGCCACGAACCTCGCACCGCAGAAGCGCAACGTCGGCTTCGTGTTCCAGCACTACGCGGCGTTCAAGCACCTGTCGGTGCGGCGCAACGTCGCCTTCGGACTGGAGATCCGCAAACGCGGCAAGGACGAGATCCGTCGGCGCGTCGACGAGCTGCTCGCGCTGGTGCACCTGGAGCAGTTCGCCGACCGGCTACCGTCGCAGCTCTCCGGCGGCCAGCGTCAACGCATGGCCCTGGCCCGCGCGCTGGCCGTCGAGCCGACGGTGCTGCTGCTCGACGAGCCGTTCGGTGCCCTGGACGCCAAGGTTCGCAAGGAGCTGCGTGACTGGCTACGCCGGCTGCATGACGAAGTGCAGGTCACCACGGTCTTCGTCACCCACGACCAGGAGGAGGCGCTGGAGGTCGCCGACGAGATCGTGGTGATCAACGAGGGCCGGGTGGAGCAGATCGGGCCACCCGACGAGCTGTACGACAACCCGGCCAACGAGTTCGTCATGCGCTTCCTCGGCCCGGTGACGCAGCTCGGCGACCAGCTGGTGCGCCCGCACGACCTCCAGATCCGCACCGGCGACCCGGATCCGGCCGACGTTCCCGCCCGGGTCACCCGGGTCACCCGCATCGGCTTCGAGATCCGGGTCGACGTCACCACCGCGGCCGGCCAGGACGTCGCCGTCACCCTCACACGCAACGAGTTCCTCGCCCTCGGCATCGCAGCCGGCACGGCGGTGTGGCTCCGGGTCACCCCGAACAGCCCCACCACCACCGCGGCGGACTCCGGCGAGTCGCCGTCCACCGCACCGAGCCTCGCCGTGTCCCGCTGAGCGGCGACGAGACCAGCTCCGCGCACCGACCAGCGACCGGTCGGTGCGCGGAGCCGGGGCCGCGGAACCCCGCGGTCAGGTCATTGTCGCGCCGAGGCGCCGCCGCGCAGGCGGGACTCGATGGCCTCGATGATCCGTGGCCGCAGTTCCGCGGCACGGATGACCGCGTCCACGGAGCCGACCTCGACGGCGCGCTCGATGTTGTGCACGCGATCGAACTCCGTGGCCACCTCGCCGAGCTTCTCCGCGCGGACCGACGAGCGCAGCTCGTCGAGTTCCGCGGTCAACGCGGCGCGCTCGGTGCCGGTCGCGGCCGCGGCGCGCGCCTCCAGGTCACGCACGCGCGGGTCGGCCGCCGTGCGGGCGTTCACGTCGCCGGCGAACACCACCGCGGCGGCGGGCGCGCCGCCGAGCACCGAGGCGAACGAGCCCTCCAGCGCGAGCACCGTCATGTTCGGGTTCAGCGCCTTCGAGAACACCACGAACGCGCCGCCGTGGTAGCGCGAGATCACGCAGAAGACGATGGGCCCGCGGAAGTTCACGATCGCCCGGCCGATCTCGGCGCCGTACTCCAACTGCAGCTTGCGCATCGACTCCGGCGAGCCGTCGAAGCCCGACAGGTTCGCCAGCACCACCAGCGGCCGGTTGCCGCTGGCCGCGTTGATCGCCCGCGCGGCCTTCTTCGACGAGCGCGGGAAGAGCGTGCCCGCCGTGTAGGTGTCCGGACCGTCGGTGGGCGGGAAGCCGCGCCGCGGCACCGCGCGCGACTCGATGCCGACCAGGCTCACCGGGATACCGCCGAGGTGGATGTCCTGCACCACCGCGGTCTCCGCGTCGGCCATGCCCGCCCAGCGTTCGAGCACCGGGTGGTCCTGGTCGGCGAGGGCGCGCATCACCGTCCGGATGTCGAACGGCTTCTTGCGGTCCGGGTTGGCCTCGGCGGAGAAGATCTCCCCGACCGTGCTGAACACGCTGCCCGGCACGTCGTGGGGGAACGCGGAGATGTCGCGGTCGACGGGGTCGCTGGTGGTCGCCCGCCGTGGCGCGTCCTCGCCGGGCGCGACGTACGTGTGGTCGTAGTGCGACATCATCACGTCCCGCGCGGCGGTCAGGTTCGGCGCCCAGTACTGCGCCTGCCCGTTCGGCCCCATCACCCGGTCGTAGCCGCCGATGCCGAAGTTGTCCTCGGCCGAGACGCCACCGGAGAAGTCGAGCGACTGCTTACCGGTGAGCACCATCGCCGAGTCCGGCGTCATCACCAGGATGCCCCTGGTGTGCATGAGCATCGTGGCCTCGGCGTTCCAGTACGGCTGGGCGCCGACGTTGATGCCCGCGACGACGATGTTGATCTCGCCGCCGGCCTGGGTGAACTCGACGATCCGCTTGAGCGCCGCGGCCACCCAGTCCATGTTCTCCGTGCCCGAGGTCATCGAGATCCTGGCCCCGGCCGACAACGCCCACCACTCCAGCGGCACCTGCATCCGCTCCGCCAGGTCCAGTGCGGCGATCACCCGCCGGCACTCCGGCTCCGACAGGGCGCCCAGCGACTTCGTCGGGTCGCCGAGCAGCACGACCCGGGTCACGCCCTGCGGATGCCGCTCGGTCGGCGTGGTGAGCACCCCGGCGACGATCGCGGCGCTGTTGCGCCCCCTCGGCCGGTCCACCGGCACCAGCGCGTGGTCGTCGTCGAGGTCGTGCTCGACGAAGTCACCGAGCCGGCCGGTCAGCTCGTACGGGTACACCGTGTTTCGGCTGCTGGCCCGCAGCACCTTCAGCCGGTAGTCGTCGAGCGGCTCGACCGGTTCCACCGGCGGGGCGCCGATGGTCATCAGCTCGGCGCCGCCCGCGGCGTCGAAGGAGATCCGCAGTGCGATCTTGGTCAGCTCGCCGGTCCGGCGGTCGCGCTGGCGGGCGATGAACAGGATCTCCTCCAGCCCGGCGCCCGCCGTCGTCGGGCGTACCCGCCCGGCGATCATCTGCATCTCCTCCGGGGTCAGCTCGCTCGGCGGCCAGACGTAGATCACGATGCGGTTGGTGTTGAAGCGCGTCTTCGACGGCCGCCGCGACTGGGCGCGGCGGATCGAGTCGAGGCAGGCGGCGATGGCGTCCTCGGTGGTCGGCAGCGCGACCAGCCGGCCGTCCTGCTCCCGCAGCTCGGTCAGGTCACGCACCTGCGCGAACGCGACGAGGCGCTCGTCCGACCGGTTCTCCCGCGCCACGCACTGGAAGAGATAGACCTCCTCGTCCGAGGACGGCAGCCGGGTCAGGTCGAACTTGTGCAGCCGCTCCAGCTGCATCCGCTGCGCGATGTACGGGTGCAGGCCCCGGATCAGCCGGTCCTCGCTCATCCCCGCGCCCGACGGCCGGAAGGTGAAGTGGTGGTGCATCACCGCTCCGCCGCGCCCCGCGACGGTGGTGGTCAGCCGGCGGACCTGGGGCGGCAGCGGGTGCGCGGCGATGACCTCGAGCAGCGCGGCCGCCATCGCGTCGAAGTCCTCCGGCTGGTTCTCCCAGCCGAGGTAGATGTCGGCGTCGACCTCGTCCGCGCCGCCGGCCAGCTCGGCGAGCCCGCGCAGCGCGCTGCCCAGCGCGTCGAAGCTCACCGCGGCGGACATCACGCTGGAGTCCGCGCGCTCGGCGACGACGAAGGTGCAGCCCGCGACCGGGCGGGTGTGGACGCTGGTGAGTGCCTTGTTGCCGTAGTACCGGCGGGTCAGCACCTCCAGCATGACCGCGTTGTCGAGGTGGTCGCGGACCAGCCGCTGGCCGAGCAGCCGCACCAGCGGCTCGGTGCTGCGTACCATCTGCGCGATGCGCTCGGCGCGGTCCGGCGCGTCCGGGTGCGCGTCCAGGTGGCGCAGGTGCCCGCGGACCTCGGCGTAGACGCGGGCGCGGTTGCGGCGCAGCAACGGCTGGGCGAACCAGGCGAACACCACCCCACGGGCGAGGTCGGCGACCGCGGGGAACCGGACCTGCGTCGCGGCCACCAGCCGCTCCAGCGCCAGACCGGCCGGCTCGCGCAGCGTCTCGTCCGGTGGGGTCTCCCCCAGCCAGGCGCGCAGCAGCGTCGCGATGACCGTCGCGTCGGCGGACGCGCGCTGCTGGGCGAGGAAGATCCGGAACACGGCGGCTTCGAGTTCTCCGGAGCGCTCCAGGTCGGTGACACCGTAGTGCCCGAGCGCCTTGGCGAGCTTGGCCTGGAAGGCGGCCGGCAGCCCGGCCCGCTCCACGTCGAGGCTCTGCAGGTAGGTGTGGAAGTACTCGCGGGCGCTGTGCGCGTGGGCGCCGCTCTCCTCACCGGTCGGCCGGTTGCGGCTCAGCTCGGTGAGATCGGCGAACACGTCGACGAGGTCGAGCTCCGCCGCCAGCGGCCGATGTCCGTCCTCGGTGGCCGCCCGCCGCGCGGTGAGGTAGTCGTCGAGCACCCGACGGTCGTCGTGCGGGTCGACGTCGAAACCGAGCAGCAGGCCGCGCAGGTCCTCCTGACCGCGCCGGCTGCGCTGCAGCGCCGGGATCTGCTCGGGTAGGGCGGGCAGGTCCAGCTCGACGGAGACGGCGGCCGGGTTGTTCGCGGTCTCGGCGGCCTCGCCGGCGAGCGGCTCCAGCCGCAACAGCGGTGCGCCCGCCTCCACCTGGCTGCCCACGGAGACGGCGCATTCCTTGAGCCGCGCCTTGAACGGCGCCCGCAGCACCGTCTCCATCTTCATCGCTTCCAGCACCAGCACGGGGGCGCCCGCCTCGACCTCGGCGCCGACCTCCAGCGGCGTGGCGACGACCAGCGCGGGCATGGGCGAGCGGAGGACGCCACCCTCGTCCCGGCTGACCCGGTGCGTCACACCGTCCACCTCAACCAGGTGGGTCGGCCCGTGCGTGCCGGTGAGCAGGCGGTACCGCACGCCGTTGACGACGATCTGGCCGGTGTGCCGGTCGAAGCGGTCGAGCTCGACGTCGGCGGTGCGCACGGCGTCGCCCGCCTCGATGCCGACCCGGAAGCGGTGCGCGCCGACCCGCGCCACGCGCATGCGGTAGGTGATGCCGCGCAGCTTCAGGTCGAGCGGTCGGCCGCTGGCATGTTGCACCTGCGGGCGTCCGCCGGACGCCGTGGACAGCAGACGCTGCCGCTCGACGCGCTCCTCCTCCTCGTACGCCTCGATGGCAGCGGCCGCGAGCGCGACCGCGGAGTGCCGATGCGCGACGAGCCGGCCCTCGCCCCGGACGCGGTCGATCCAGCCGGTGTCCGCGCTGGCGTCGATCACCTCGGGCTGGTCGAGCAGGTCGAGCACGAAGCTCTTGTTCGTCGCGCCACCCTCGATGATCACGGTGGTGTTCTTCATCGCCCGGCGCAGCCGGCCGAGCGCCTCGTCGCGGTCACGGCCGTACGCGATGATCTTGGCGATCATCGAGTCGAAGTCCGCCGGGATGGTGTCGCCCTCGCTGACGCCGGTGTCCACCCGGATGCCCGGGCCCGCGGGCAGGTCCAGTCGCGCGATGCGACCCGGGGAGGGCGCGAAGTCGCGGTCGGGATCCTCGGCGTTCAGCCGGGCCTCGATGGCGTGCCCGCGCTCCGCCGGCGGCTCGCCTTCGAGGCGGCCACCGGAGGCCACCAGCAGCTGCGCCTTGACCAGGTCGAACCCGGTGGTGGTCTCGGTGATCGGGTGCTCGACCTGCAGGCGGGTGTTGACCTCGAGGAACGCGAACAGCTTGTCGGCGGGGCGGTAGAGGAACTCGACGGTCGCCGCGCCGCGGTAACCGACCGCGACGGCGAGCCGTTCGGCCGACGCCTTCAGCTCGGCCGCCTGCACGGCGCTGAGCACCGGCGACGCCGACTCCTCGATGACCTTCTGGTTGCGTCGCTGCACCGAGCAGTCGCGCACGCCCAGCGCCCACGCGGTGCCCTCGCCGTCGGCGATCACCTGAACCTCGACGTGCCGGGCGCCGGTGACCAGGCGCTCCAGGAACACGATGCCGCTGCCGAAGGCCCGCGCGGCCTCCTGGCTGGTGCGCAGGTAGGCGTCGGCGAGTTCAGACTCGTTCGTGACCACGCGGATGCCACGCCCGCCGCCGCCCGCGGTCGCCTTCAGCATCAGCGGGTAACCGATCTCCGCCGCCGCCGCCAGGGCGGCGTCCAGGGTCTCGACCGCGCCGCGGCTCCACGGCGCGACCGGCACGCCGACCTCCTCGGCGAGCAGCTTCGCGCCGATCTTGTCGCCGAGCTGGCGCATGGCCTCCGCGCTCGGGCCGACGAAGGTGACCCCGATCTTCTCGCACAGCTCCGCGAACGCCGGGTCCTCCGCGACGAAGCCCCAGCCGACCCACGCGGCGTCGGCCCCGGTCTCCACCAGCGCGCGCTCCAGCACCCTCAGGTCGAGGTACGGGCGCGCGGACGCGGGACCGAGGTCGTAGGCGATGTCGGCCTCGCGCACGAACGTGGCGGCGCGATCGACGTCGGTGTGCAGGGCGACGGTCTCGATCCGTGCCCCGGTCTCCGCGGCGATGTCCCGCACGGCGTGAATAAGCCGCATGGCGGCCTCACCACGATTGACGATGGCGACACGACTGAACACTCGACCGAGCCTTCCGATAGACCGACAACGCGCGCGGCGCGACACGGCAGCCGCCGACAGGGTTCACCCTTCCGGCTACCGGCGGGCAGCGCCATGTCGAAAGTTGCGGAGACTCACAGCGCGCTTTGTAGGGAACCTACAAAGCGCGGGTGGGGCACCACCTCTCCCCCCGGCGGTGGCGGCCCGCACCTTCATAGCAGTGTCACGCCGTGGCGCGTCGACACCATGCCTCACGTCGTCGGTGGCGACGCCCGCAGGAGCGTCTCTCCCGCTCACCCAGACTGTCTCCTCAGCAACACGCCGGCACGACATCTGGTGTGCGCGCTTCCCACCTCCCCCATATATAGTCCGTGACGCAACTGGTTCGGCCGGGCATCCAACCTGGCTGAGGCAAGAGGGAACCCGGTGTGAGTCCGGGACTGCCCCGCAGCGGTGAGTGGGAACGAACGCCGTCACACAGCACTGGGCGACAACCGGCATCAGCCGACCGCCCGGGAAGCGACGGTCAGTAGGAGGTCGCGATTTCTCTTCGCGGCCCTGCCCGCGAGTCCGAAGACCTGCCAGTCGCGCCGCGCCGGTCAACCGTGCGCGGCGGTCCGAGGCCGCGCGGGACGGTCGACGGCTGCGACGTGCGCCCTCGCGTGCGTCTCCGCCTGCCTGCGCGTGCTCCGGACCTCGTCGGATGCGAGCACGAGGAGCGACAGGTGACGGTCACACAGTTGGTGGCGGGCGATCCGGCGGCGGATCACGAGCTGGCCGTGCCGGGGCAGCGGCGTACCCCGATGCAGGTGCGCAAGCGCAATGGCGCGCTCGAACCGGTCGACGTGAACAAGATCGTCCGAGCCGTGGAGCGGTGGGCGGACGACCTGACCGACGTCGACCCGTTGCGGGTGGCCACGCGGACGATCAGTGGTCTCTACGACGGGGCGACGACGGCCGAGCTGGACCGGCTGTCGATCCAGACCGCGGCCGAGATGATCGGCGAGGAACCCCAGTACTCCCGGCTCGCGGCCCGGCTGCTGGCCGGCTACGTCGACAAGGAGGTACGGGGGCAGGGCATCGCCTCGTTCAGCCAGGCGATCCAGCTCGGTCACGAGCACGGGCTGATCGGTGACCAGACGGCCCAGTTCGTGTCGCTCAACGCCCGCAAGCTCGACGACGCGATCGACCCCGCGGCCGACCTGCGGTTCGAGTACTTCGGGCTGCGTACGGTCCACGACCGCTACCTGCTGCGGCACCCCACCAGCCGGTTGGTGGTGGAGACGCCGCAGTACTGGCTGCTGCGGGTCGCCTGCGGGCTGTCGCGCACCCCTGCCGAGGCGATCGGCTTCTACCGGCTGATGTCGTCGCTGGCGTACCTGCCGAGTTCCCCGACGCTGTTCAACTCCGGCACCGCGCACACGCAGATGTCGTCCTGTTTCCTGGTCGACTCGCCCCGCGACGAACTCGACTCGATCTACGACCGGTACGCGCAGGTGGCGAAGCTGTCGAAGTTCGCCGGCGGGATCGGGATCGCCTGGTCGCGGGTGCGTTCCCGGGGTGCGCTGATCCGGGGCACGAACGGTCTCTCCAACGGCATCGTGCCGTGGCTGCGCACTCTGGACGCGAGCGTGGCCGCGGTCAACCAGGGCGGCCGGCGAAAGGGGGCGGCCTGTGTCTACCTGGAGCCGTGGCACCCGGATGTCGAGGAGTTCCTCGAACTGCGCGACAACACCGGTGAGGACGCCCGGCGTACGCACAACCTGAACCTGGCGAACTGGATCCCGGACGAGTTCATGCGGCGGGTCGAGGCCGACGGGATGTGGTCGCTGTTCGACCCGGCTGAGGTGCCCGAACTGTCGGACCTGTGGGGCGACGAGTTCGACACCGCGTACCGGTCCGCCGAGGCCGCCGGCCGTTTCGTGCGCCAGGTCAAGGCCCGGGACCTGTACGGGCGGATGATGCGCACGCTGGCCCAGACCGGCAACGGGTGGATGACGTTCAAGGACCCGTCGAACCGGTTGTGCAACCAGACCGCCGAGCCGGGCAACGTGGTGCACCTGTCCAACCTCTGCACCGAGATCGTCGAGGTCTCCAGCGACGGCGAGACCGCGGTCTGCAACCTCGGTTCGGTGAACCTCGCGGCCCACCTGGCCGGCGACGACATCGACTGGGCGCGGCTGCGCGAGACCGTACGGACCGCGGTGGTCTTCCTCGACCGGGTGATCGACATCAACTACTACCCGAGCGTCGAGGCCGCGGCGAGCAACCCGCGCTGGCGGCCGGTCGGGCTAGGCCTGATGGGCCTGCAGGACGCGTTCTTCGCACTCCGGTTGCCGTTCGACTCCGAAGCGGCGAAGGAACTCTCCACCCGGATCTCGGAGGAGATCTACCTGACCGCCCTGGAGACCTCCGCCGGCCTGGCCGAACAGTTCGGTGCGCATCCGGCGTACCAGCAGACCCGGGCCGCCCGGGGCCAGCTCCAGCCCGACCTGTGGGGCGTCACCCCGACGCAGGCCGAGCGCTGGGCCGCCGTGAAGGAACGCGTCGCGACGCACGGGCTGCGTAACTCGCTGCTGGTCGCGATCGCCCCGACCGCCACCATCGCCTCCATCGCCGGCTGCTACGAGTGCATCGAGCCGCAGGTGTCCAACCTGTTCAAGCGGGAGACGCTCTCCGGCGAGTTCCTGCAGATCAACACCGCGCTGGTCCGGCAACTGAAGGACCTCGGCATGTGGACCGACGAGATCCGGACCGAGATCAGGCGGGCGGAGGGGTCGGTCCAGGGCATCGAGGCGCTACCGGCCGAGGTACGCGAGCTGTTCCGCACCGCGTGGGAGCTGCCGCAGCGGGCCCTGATCGACCTTGCCGCCGCCCGTTCCCCCTTCATCGACCAGAGCCAGTCGCTAAACCTGTTCATGAGCGCGCCGAGCATCGGCAAGCTCTCCTCGATGTACCTGTACGCGTGGAAGTCCGGGCTGAAGACCACGTACTACCTGCGTTCCCGGCCGGCCACCCGGATCCAGCAGGCCACCGTCGCGATCAGTCGCCCGGTGGTGGTCACCGACGAGGAAGCCCTCGCCTGTTCCCTGGAGAACCCCGAATCGTGCGACGCCTGCCAGTGACCCGCTCCGCCAGCCGCAACGAAAGTAAGGCATTCGGATGACCAGCACCGCGAAGACCGCCATGTTGCTCGACCCGGGGATGGACCTGACCCTGCGGCCGATGCGCTACCCGCACTTCTTCGACCGGTTCCGGGACGCGATCAAGAACACCTGGACGGTGGAGGAGGTGGATCTGCACTCCGACCTCGCCGACCTGGACCGGCTCTCGCCCGCCGAGCGGCACCTGGTCAGCCGTCTCGTGGCGTTCTTCGCCACCGGCGACACCATCGTCGCCAACAACCTGGTGCTCAACCTCTACCAGCACGTCAACTCCCCGGAGGGACGGCTCTACCTGTCCCGCCAGCTCTTCGAGGAGGCCGTGCACGTCCAGTTCTATCTGAACCTGCTCGACACCTACGTGCCGGACGAGCAGGAACGCTTCGCCGCGTTCGACGCGATCGAGAACATCCCCTCGATCCGTCGCAAGGCCGAGTTCTGCTTCCGCTGGATCGACTCGATCTTCGAACTTCGGGAGCTGAGGACCCGCGAGGACCGGCGGGCGTTCCTGCTCAACCTGATCTGCTTCGCCGCCTGCATCGAGGGGCTGTTCTTCTACGGCGCGTTCGCGTACGTCTACTTCCTGCGCTCCCGCGGTCTCCTGCACGGGCTCGCCTCCGGCACCAACTGGGTGTTCCGCGACGAGTCGATGCACATGGCGTTCGCGTTCGACGTCGTCGACACGGTACGCCAGCAGGAGCCCGACCTGTTCGACGACGAGCTGCGTCAGCAGGTACGCGAGATGCTCGCCGAGGCGGTCGAGTGCGAGGTCCAGTTCGCCGAGGACCTTCTCGAACAGGGCGTCTCCGGGCTCTCCCTGCCCGACATGCGGGAATACCTCCAGCACGTGGCCGACCGGCGGCTCGCGCAGCTCGACATCGCCCCGATCTTCGGGACGAAGAACCCGTTCGCCTTCATGGAGCTGCAGGACGTGCAGGAACTGTCCAACTTCTTCGAGCGGCGGGTGTCGGCGTACCAGGTCGGCGTGACCGGCACGGTCAGCTTCGACGACGACTTCTGACCGGCGCTGGTGGGTGGGCCGCCCGGCTCACCCACCAGCACCGCCCGCTCGGCCTCGCGCCGGGGCTGACCGGTAGGCGTTCAGCGGATGGGGCTGCTCGTCCCACCTGCCGCGTCGGCGGGACCGCCGTCCTCGAACTCGTACGTGGTCGTCAGGCCCTCGGGCAGGTCCGGGACCAGGGCGTTGGTGCCGTCGACCACCTGGACGTAACGCTTTCCCTGGAAGATCGAGTAGCTGCCGTCGGCCACCTGATCGATCTTGAAGAGCTGCGCCTGCACGCTCCGGTCGCACACCCGGCCACGGACACTTCCCGGCGCGGTGTCGTGCACGACCGTCATGCAGAGCTGACCGGCGACGTGCGGCGTGGCCAGGACGATCCGGAACCCGCCGTCCTCGGGGCGCAGGATCCACAATGCCCGGTCGTCGACCCCCGGCTCGGTGCTGGCCCGCACCCGGTCGTCGTCCCGACCGATCGCCAGCGGGGCCCCGCTCAGGCCCGGCACCACGATCCGGACCTGCCGCCGGCCGTCGAGGATCTCCTGCGGCCCCGCCGAGGCGGTCGCGGACGGGACGACCGACGGCGAAGCCTCGACGGCCGGGGCCACCTCCCGCTCCGGCGTCTCGAAGCGGTCCCGCGCCTGGGCCAGGGTGACGCCCCCGGTCACCAGCAGCACGGCCAGCCCCGCGCCGGCGACGGACACCCGCCGCCGGCGGCGCTCGTCGCTGCGGCGCCGCACGGTCTGCGCCGGAGGGAGCCTCGTGGCGTGCCGGACCAGGTCGGCGATGGCCTTGAGGTCGTCATCCGGGTCAGCCATGAGTGGTCCCCTCCTGGTGTGCCTCGCCCAGCATCCGGGCCATCGCGCTGCGACCGCGGGCGAGGTGGGTCTTGACGGTCCCGACCGGCGCCTGCATCTCGGCTGCCACCTCGGCGACGCTGAGGTCGTTCAGGTGGTGCAGCACCACGGCGCGGCGCTGGTTGGCGCTGAGCCGCTGCAGTGCCTGCAGGAGAGCGACGTGGTCCTCGTTGAGCCCGGGCACGCTCTGCTCGACGGCGGCCCGGCGGTGTGCGCGGACCCGGTTGAAGGTCTTGCGCCAGCTGCTCACGGCGATCCGGGAGGCGACCCGGCGGACCCACGCTTCCGGGCTGTCCGCCTCCCGCACGCTGTGCCAGCGCTGCCAGGCCCGCATGAACGCCTCGGCGACGGCGTCCTCCGCCTCGCTGCGGTTGCCGGTCAGCGCGTGGACGTGACCGACGACCCGCCCGGCGCAGGCCGCGTAGAAGGCGTCGAACTCCTCGGCGTCACGCATCTGACCTGTGTCTCCCGAAGCCTCGTCCCGTGGTCACCGCGGAATGACACTCGGGCGGGGTGCCTGGTCCTGCCGGCGCGGGTCAGGATTGTGGCCACCGTCACACCGTGAATGATCAACCCACCGACCGTGCCAGGCGTCATCGTGCCGTCCCGGGAGAGGCCCGTGGCGGAGAGGACGATGTGCGACGACGGCAACGACGCGCCCTGACGGCCGGAGTGCTCGCGACCACGCTGGTTGCGGCCGGGCTGACGGCTCCCCCGGCACAGGCGCAGGAGAGGCCGGAGGCGGCGACGGTCTCCGGGCCGCGCGGCTTCACGCTGATCACCGGGGACAGGGTGTCGCTGGACGCGGACGGCCACCCGGAGATCCAGCGGGCACCTGGTCGGGCGGGCATGCGGTTCGTGAGCAGCCGGGAAGGCGGCCATCAGTACGTGGTCCCGGTCGACGCGGTGCCGCTGCTGCACGACGGGCGGCTCGACCGGCGGCTCTTCGACCTCACCACGCTCGGCGAGTTCGGCTACGACGACCGGACGGCCGAGCTGCCGTTGCTGGTCGCGTACCCGGACAACAAGGCAGCCCAGGCGCGGTCCGCCGCCGTCGGGGGCGCCGCGCGCGTGCGGGCGGACCTGCCCGCCGCCAACGCGCTGGCCGTCCGGGCCGGCCTGCGCGACCGGGCGGCGCTCTGGGCGTCCCTCACCCGGGGCACCACGTCGGAGCGCACCCTCGCCGCGGGGATCACCCAGATCTGGCTGGACGGCAAGCGCAAGGTCTCCCTGGAGCGCAGCGTGCCGCAGATCGGCGCTCCGGCGGCCTGGCAGGCCGGCTTCGACGGCACCGGCGTCACGGTCGGCGTGCTGGACACCGGGATCGACGCCAGCCACCCCGACTTCGCGGGGCAGCTCGCGGCGATCCGCGACTTCACCGGCGGCGACGACCCGGGCGACGCGGTCGGCCACGGCACCCACGTGGCGTCGACCATCGTGGGCAGCGGCGCCGCCTCCGCCGGCAGGTACCGCGGCGTGGCACCGGGCGCGAAGCTGGTCGTCGGCAAGGTCTGCGCCACCAACGACTGCCAGGACTCGGACATCATCGCCGGCCTGCAGTGGGCCGCGCCGCAGGCCAAGGTGGTCAATGTGAGCCTCGGCGGCACGGACACGCCGGCTCTCGACCCGTTGGAGACCGCGATCCAGGACCTGAGTCACCGGTACGGCACGCTCTTCGTGGTCGCCGCCGGCAACGAGGGCAAGCCGAAGTCGGTCATGTCGCCGGCCTCCGCGGACGACGCCCTCGCCGTCGCCGCCGTCGACGCCGACGACCAGCGGGCGTACTTCTCCGCCCGGGGCCCCCGGATCGGCGACAACCACATCAAGCCCGAGATCAGCGCGCCCGGCGTCGACATCGTGGCGGGCGCCCCCGGCGGCGGCTACGCCTCCATGTCGGGCACGTCGATGGCGACTCCGCACGTGGCGGGTTCGGCCGCCATCCTCGCCGGGCAGCACCCGGACTGGTCCGGCCCTCAGCTCAAGGCCGCGCTGATGGACTCGGCAAAGCCGGCCGGTGACGACAGCCTCTACGAGCAGGGCGCGGGCCGGGTGGACGTCGCCCGCGCGGTCGCCCAGCCGATCGCCGCCGACGTCGCCGCGGTCGACTTCCCGGTCCAGCGGTGGCCGCACGCCGATGACACCCCGGTCTCCCAGGTCGTCGGCTACCGCAACACCGGCACCGCGCCGGTCACCCTGTCCCTGGCCGTCGCCCCGGCGCCGGCCGGCATGATCACCGTCAGCCCGGCCACCCTGCTGGTGCCGGCCGGTGGCCGGGCCGAGGCGACGATCACCGTGGACACCCGCGTCGACGCCCCCGACGGCCTCTACCAGGGCGCGCTGACCGCGACCGGCGCCGGGGACCTGCGGGTACGGACACCGTTCGCGCTCAACCGTGAGATCGAGAGCTATGACGTCCGGCTCGACCACACCGGGCGCGACGGCCGGCCGGCCACGGCGTACGAGACCGTGGCGGCGAACCTGGCCACCGGCGAGTTCAGCACCCTCTCCGGGGTGCCGGGCGGCGGCACGCTCCGGCTGCCCAAGGGCCGGTACGCGTTGTACGGCACCATCCACGAGGGCACCGTGTCGACCCTGCTCGCGCAGCCGGTCCTGGACGTGCGCGGCCCGCTCACCGAGGCGCTCGACGCCCGCACGGCGCGGCCGGTCTCGCTGACCGTGCCCCAGCGGGACGCCGCACCGGTCTCGATCAATCTGAGTGCGAACTGGGACGACGGCTTGCGCTACCCCGGCGTGCAGCTCAGCGGGGCATCGTTCGCGGACGTCTTCTTCGGGCGGATCGGGCCGGCCGTCGCGGCCCCCGAGTTCACCGTGACGCTGGGCATCGGCCTCGCCCGCCCCGGCCGGGACGGGACGTTCCGGAACAGCCCCTACACGTACGACCTCGCGTACGTCCGTCGGGGCGACATGTTCACGGGGCTGACCAGGAAGCTGTCACCGAAGAACCTCGCCACCGTCAAGACGACCTACCGGAGCCAGTCCAGCACCGCGACCGCCGTCCGCTCCCATCGCGCGGCCTCCCCCGGCGGCCCGGGCCCGATCGGCACGAGCACGTCGTTCGACCTGCCGTTCCGCGCCACCGAGTACTACAACACCGACGGCGGCATCGTCTGGACGTCGACCTTCGTCGAGGGCGACAATCTCACCACGCAGGAGGACACCTACCAGCCGGGTCGCACCTACACCCGGACCTGGAACGTCGCGCCCTTCGGACCCACCGTGGGCCGGGCGCCGGCCTGGTCGCCGACGGCGTACGTCGGCCGCGACGGCGACACCATCTCGATCGCGTCGCCGCCCCTGTTCGGCGACGCGAACGGCCGCCCCGCCAGCCGCGACGACCTGCAGGTCCACTACCGGTTGTCGCGCAACGGCACGGAGATCGGCACCGCCGACGGCTCGTACGCGGAGTTCTCGGTGCCCGCCGCCAAGGCCGCGTACCGGCTGGAGGCGACCGTCACCCGCGGCGCTCCGGACGCCCTGTCGACGTCGGTCTCGGTGGCCTGGGCCTTCATCTCGGCGCACACGTCGACACCGGAGCCGTTGCCCCTGACGACGGCCCGGCCGACGCCCGCGCTCGACGACACCAACGCGGCGCGGGCGGGCACGATCATGAAGATCCCGGTAATGCTGGACCGGCAGGCCGGTTCGACAGCCGCGCCGAGCCGGACGCTCGGCGTCGCGGCGTCGTTCGACGACGGCAGGACGTGGGTCACCCTGCCGGTCTTCCGGGGTGTCGCCGTCATCGTCCACCCACGGCGGCCCGGCTTCGTGTCACTGCGTCTGACCGCCTCCGACACCGCCGGCAACACGGTGACCCAGACGATCCAGCGGGCGTACCGGATCGCCTGACCACTGCGACGTCCGGGGTGGCGGCCGAACGCCGCCCCGGACCGTCCGGCGCTGTGGTCAGCGGGACAGGGCCTTCTCCAGTTCTGCCTTGGACATGGATGAGCGGCCCTTGATGCCGCGCTTCTTCGCCTCGTTGTAGAGCTGCTCCTTGGTACGTCCCTGCGCCCCGCTGTGTGAGCGCTTGCCACCGCGATGCCCGGACGAGACGTCATTGACCGAGGAGCGGCTCGCGGTACGGGACTCGCCCGAGCGGGCCCGCTCCTTGTTGACGGTCCGGGCGGCGATCTCCTCGGCCCGGTCGGTGGAGGCGCCGCGTTTCTTCGCGCTCGCCTTGATGTGCTCGTACTGCCGCTCTCGCTTGGGGCTGGACCCTGCTGGCATCGGTTGCCTCCCGGGTGACTCGAAGGGACGGAACCGGCGACCCGTCCAACGGCACCATCGGCCAGGTCGTCAGCGCTGACGCGACCAGCGAAAAGATGCCCCACGTATCCAGCCGTAAAACACGTCGCTCGAACGGCGTCAGCCGGCGGGGTCGAGCCTCGGCGCAGTCGGAGGACGGAGAAGGTGATCACGGCACAGCCGACGCACCGTCGCCGCGAACTCCTGATTGCCGCGCCCCCAGCCCTGGTCCCACTCGTCGGCCAGCAGGTGCAGGTCGATGAACGGGCTGCGCCAGACCTCCTCCAGGTCCAGCTGCCACGACACGAACGCCGACGTCTGCTCGCTGACGGTCCGCTCATCGACCGCACCGTCGAGCAGTCGTTGCGCCAGCGCGGCAAACCACGCGTCGGAGGCCTCGGCCGCGCTGGGAATGGGTACGCCGACCTCGGCGAGCGCTGCGGGCAGCAACTCGCCGATCAGCGGCGGGTTTGTGCCGTCGAGACCGGCCAGCTCCCGCAGCGTCGGCCCGTCGTGCCCGTCCGCGAGCCAGTCCGCCGCGCACCACGGCACCCGCTCGACATCGGCGCTGCCCAGGGCGTATTCGACGGCGACGAGGTCGGGCGACTTACCCACCGGTGGCTGCCTGTGCGCGCAGTATCGCGTGGGTCTGCATGAGCGCGAAGCCGAGCAGGTTCAACCCGCGCCACCGTGCGGGATCGACGGCGTCCGGGTGGCCGACGGCCAGACCGATGCCCCACACCCGGTCGAGCGGGCTGGCCTCCACGAGCACCCGCTCCCCGGTGTCGAACAGATACCCGCGTAGCTCCCGGTGCTGGCCGAACTTCGCCAGGTTGCCCGCCATCACGATGTCGTAGCGGTGCTGCTCCCACACCTGCTCGTCGAAACCCGTGATCTGCCGGCCGAGCGTCTTCGCCGCGTGCGGGTGCACCACCGTCAGGATCCTGGCGGCTGTCGCCTCGTCGCCGAACAAGATGGCTTTGCGCCACATCATGTAATGCTCGGCGGTCGCGAACTCTAGCCCGTCGACGCTGAACGGCGCCGGCCACCACTGGCTCAGGCAACCAGCCCCGATGCCGCCGTCGCGCTGCGGCTGGTGGCCCCAGAAGAACAAAAACTTCACCCTGGAGCCGGCACGCATCGCGTCGGTCAGTTCGGCGACGCTGCGCACGGACGCGACCATGCGGGCCAGTCTGCCGCACCGCCGGCCCGAGACGCATCGCCAATACCGCTGACGCCGGCGTCGGGGCTTAGCTCCCCGCGTCGGACGACTCGGGCGGTGGCAGCGGCAACTCGACGGCGGCCACCGGCCCGACCGGCACGTCGGAGTGCGCCGGCGGCAGCTTGTCGGCGCGAGGCGAGCGACTGTGCACCCAACCCCGGCCGGTCGGGTCCGACCGCCTGCTCACCTCGCAGGTCACCATCCGGATCGGCGTCGGCGGCGCGGTCAACCGGCCGGCACCCCAGCGCACCCAGAACGCGATCCGCCCCGCGTCTGCTTCGGCGAGCAGCTTCTCCCAGGTGCGGCGGCGCGTACTGTGATCGATTTCGACGACGACCGGCGGCCCGTCCGGGCGGGCACAGGCCACGTCGAGCACCGACTGCTGTGCGGACATCGGCGGCGGCAGCGGCAGCACGCTGGGTGCCCGCCGGTAGACCCGCCAGCCCTGCTCTCCCGCCCACTCGACTACGGCGTCGATCAGCCGGGCGGTCACCTGGTCGGTGGTCAGGTCGGTGAAGGTGACCGCGTCGAGTCGGTCAGCCAGCGACTCCGCCAACCGTTCCCCGTCCTCACCGACCACCACCGCCGCAGGGTAACCGCGCCACTGGCCGTCCCCACCAGCGGGGCAGCGCCCCTCCCGGGCTCCCGGAACGCGACCTCGACGGACTACCGGGGTTGTCGGTGACCTCGCCGCCCCGGCCTCCCGGACGTCCCTGACAGCGTCCTCGCCATCGCCATCGGTGTGATGCTTCCGGTTCCACCGGCCTATCGATGGTTCTGGTGGAACGATGGTAGGCGTGGGAACTGCGAAAACTGCCATGCCTGCTATTTCGCCGCTGGCCGGCGAGCCGATCAAGCGCGCCGATGCCGAGCGGCTCGCGGGGGTGCTGAAGGCATTCGCCGATCCGGCCCGGCTGCGGCTGCTCAGCCTGATCCAGGCCGCTCCGGAGGGCGAAGCGTCCGTGACCGACCTCACCGCGCCGCTGAATCTCTCCCAGCCGACCGTGAGCCATCACCTTCGGATCCTCACCGAAGCCGGCCTGCTCGAGCGCGAGAAGCGCGGCGTCTGGGCGTACTACCGCCTGGTGCCGGACGCGATCGCGGCGATAGCCGATCTCTTGACGCCGCCCCGCAAACGAGCGACGAAGAAGACCCGCTGAGCGGCACCTCGAGGACCGCGCCGCCGTAGCGGGTCGGCACGGTGGATCCGGTCGCCAGCACCGCTCGCCTCGCGGCGTCCTGTCCGCGTGCCGGCGAGCGCTTTTCGCGTGCCCGGTGTCACCCACGTCGGCCGACCCGCCCGCCGTCCAGCGGTGGCCGCACCGCCGACTGTTTCCACCTACCCCGCCCCGACCTTCGGCAGCGGGGCCTCAGCGCGCCAGCGGTTCACGACGCCCTACCCACCCGCTGACCAACCTCGCTCCCCCGCCTGTCGAGCCAGGTCCACAACTGGGCCGCAGCCGCACGGCCGTCCGCACGCCCGGCGGCGCTCGACGCTGGGCCACACCCATCGCCGGGGCGGGAACCACCGGCGTCACTCCAGCGCACGTACCGGATCGCCGGAGCCATCGACACACCCTGGCGACTGACGGTCCCCGCGGCGCGTTTCCGCCAGACCAGCGATGGCCCCGGGCCGGACGACCGACGGTTGCGCGGGCCGCTCCGCCGCGGGTGCAGGGACATTCGTCCTACGGATCAGGTGACATCTCAGCCTGCCGCGTACCCCGGCCGCCGCCGTAGCGTCGGGGACGCAAGAAGCGGGATCGGCAGGCAGAGACAGTGACCCGGACCAGCTCTGCGGATCAAGCGGTGGAGCACCGGTCGGACAGGAAGAGGCGAAGGGCCATGACACAGACAACGAGAATCGCCGATCACGCGGCAGAACACGGCCGGAGCCTGCGCGGCGGGGTGACGCTGGTCGCCGCGTCCGCCGTCGCGCTAGCGGTCTGGGCGATCACTGTGCCGGTCGCCGGGCTGGACCTGACGGTAGGGTCCGGCCCCACGGCGCAGACGGTCGGCCCGGCGGCGGTCGCCGTCGTGCCGCTGCTGGTGGGCGGCGCGGCGTGGGGGCTGTTGGCGTTCCTTGCTCGATCGTTCCGCAACGGCCTGCGTGCCTGGCGGATCACCGCCTGGGTGGTCTTGGCGTTGTCCCTGCTCGGGCCGGCCTCCTCCGGCGCCTCGGGCGCGGTGCTCGCGAGCCTGTCGGCCATGCACATCGCCGTGGGAACAGTGCTCATCTTCGGCCTCGCGCCGACCCCGACCGGTCGGATGCGGTCCCGTTGAGTGTGGACGCGTCGATGAGGACGCACGACGAGACCCTTGACTGCGTCCGGATCGAGCCGGCCTTCGCGTGGGTCGCACGCCATCCCGGCCCGTGGTTCGCGCTCATCTGGGCGCCGGTGCTCCTGCTCGCGCCGGTCGTCGATTCGCTGGCCGACAGGCAGGTCCTCCGGACGGCCCACCTGCTACTCCTCGGCGCGGTCTACGCCCTCACGGTGCGGCTGCCGTTCCGGGCGGGCCTGCGCGGCAGACGCACCCCGGAGGTCGCCCTGCTGGTCCTCACCGTCCTGTGCACCGCGTACCTCGTGGTGTGGCGCACCGACCGGGAGTTCGTCTTCCCGCTGCTCGCGATCGCCGCGGCCGTCGCCGTGCGGCAGCGGGGGGCGCTGGGCATGATCGCCTCGCTGACGATCAGCGGCGCCGTCGCCGCCGGGCTGGAGAGCGGCTCCCTCGACGTGGCCCTCTTCCTGGGCTTCTCGACGTTCTTCGCCGGAGTGGGGACGTACCTGGTGCAGTACCTCGTGGGCGTCGTCGGCGAGCTCACCCGCACCCGGGAGCAGCTGGCGCGGGTCGCCGTCTCCGAGGAGCGGCTACGGTTCTCCCGGGACCTGCACGACCTGCTCGGGCACACCCTGTCGGTGGTGGTGATCAAGGCCGAAGCGATCAGGCGCCTCCTCGGGCGGGATCCCGAGGCGGCCACCGAGCACGCGCGGAACATCGAGACCATCGGCCGGCAGGCCCTCACGGAGGTGCGCGAGGCCGTGACCGGCTACCGCTCGGTGCGCCTGCGCGAGGAGCTCGCCAACGCCAGCACGGCGCTGTCGGCCGCCGACATCCGGGTCGCCGTCACGCCGCCGGTGGTCGAACTCGACGCCCAGGTCGACTCGTTGCTCGGCTGGGTCGTCCGCGAAGGCGCCACGAACGTGCTGCGGCACGCCGGGGCCACCAGCTGCCACATCACGGTGACGTCCGACGGGGAGCACGCGAGCGTGGAGGTCGTCGACGACGGGCGTGGCCGCGCGGCAACCGACGGGAGTGGCCTACGCGGCCTGCGGGAACGCGTCGAGGACCTGGGCGGCGAGCTCACCGCGACCGCGACGCCGTCCGGGTTCCGCCTGGCGGCCTCCGTACCCGCACAGGCACGGTCGGGGCGACGCTGATGCCCACGACGATCCTCATCGCGGAGGACCAGGCGATGTTGCGCTCGGCCATCGCCACCCTGCTCGACCTCGAGGAGGACCTGACGGTGGTGGCGAGCGTCGGGCGCGGTGACGAGGTGCTGGCTGCCGCCCGGGACACCCGTCCGGACGTGGTGCTGCTCGACATCGAATTGCCCGGCCGCAGCGGCCTGGATCTCGTCGGCGACGTGGCGCGGGCGCTGCCGGGCTGCGCGGTCATCGTGGTGACGACGTTCGGCCGTCCCGGCTACCTGCGGCGCGCCATGGAGGCCGGCGCGAAGGGGTTCCTGGTGAAGGACGACCCGGTCGAGGAGCTCGCCGCCTCGATCCGCCGGGTCCTCGCCGGCGAGATCGTGGTGAACCCGCTGCTGGCCGCGCAGGCGCTGAGTGCCAGTCCGAACCCGCTCAGCGAACGGGAACGGGAGGTGTTGAGCGCGTCCACCGGCGGGGCGACGATCGCTGACATCGCCGGCCGGCTGCACCTGTCGCCGAGCACAGTGCGGAACTACCTCTCGGCGGCCATCGGCAAGACCGGGACCCGCAACCGCGGCGAGGCGTTGAGCCTCGCCCGCGACCGCGGCTGGCTCTGAACGAGCAGCGGTGCGCGGCGACGCGGCTGTGCCGCGAACGGCCTGCCCGATGGTGGCATCGATCGAGGTCTTGCTCCCCGCAACGTATACAACATACGCTCCTCGAATCGAGCATCCGAGGAGCTGCCCATGACGGACCTCTCCTTCAGGGCGGTGAGCCCGCGTCCACACCATCCGCTCCGGACCGCTACCGGGCACTCCGCGGGCGCGCCCCACCACCCCACCGATCCCGCTGACCGCGCACGATCGGTTGAACTCCCGAGAAGGTGGACCAAGCCATGAACCACCCGCAGAACGAAGGGCTGAGCCGGCGCCGCATCCTGGGCGGTGCGGCCGGCCTGGCCGCTGGAGCCGCGGCCGTGGCGGCGGGACTGCCGGCCGGCGGCGCGTCCGCCGCGCCCGCGCAGCACGCCCCCGACCTCGCCCGCTGGCGTCGGCAGGCGGCGCACGTGACGATCACCCGCGATGACTGGGGGATCCCGCACGTGGTGGGCAAGACCGACGCCGACGCGGTGTTCGGCATGATGTACGCCCAGGCCGAGGACGACTTCAACCGGATCGAACGCAACTATCTGGTCAGCCTCGGCCGCCTCGCCGAGGCCGAGGGTGAGACCGCGATCTGGCAGGACCTGCGCCAGCGGCTGTTCGTCGACCCCGAGGTGCTGAAGCGCGACTACGCGAAGTGCCCGGCCTGGTTGCGCAAGCTGATGCAGGCCTGGGCCGACGGGTTGAACTACTACCTGGCGACCCACCCGGAGGTGCGGCCCCGCGTGATCACCCGGTTCGAGCCGTGGATGCCGCTGAGCTTCTCCGAGGGCAGCATCGGCGGCGACATCGAGCGGGTGCCGCTCACCCAGCTCGAAGCCTTCTACACCGAGCGTCCGGTGGAGATGACCGACGAGGAGCGCGGTCTGCTGTTCCGCGAGCCCAAGGGCTCGAACGGCATGGCGATCGCGCCGAGTCACACCCGGGACGGCCACGCGCTGCTGCTGATCAACCCGCACACCAGCTTCTTCTTCCGCTCGGAGCAGCACGTCACCAGCCGCGAAGGGCTGAACGCCTATGGCGCGGCAACCTGGGGGCAGTTCTTCATCTACCAGGGCTTCAACGCGCACACGGGCTGGATGCACACGTCGAGCGGCGTCGACAACGTCGACGAGTTCGCCGAGACCGTCGTGACCGGGGCCGGGGGTCGCCGCTACTACCGCTACGGCACCGGACTGCGGCCGGTGTCGACGAAGACGATCACCCTGTCCTATCGCACCGCGGACGGCGCACGGGCGCGGCGCAGCTTCACCACCTTCGCCACCCACCACGGCCCGATCGTGCGCGAGGCCGACGGCAAGTGGATCGCGTTCGCGTTGATGAACAAGCCCCTCGAGGCGCTGCAGCAGAGCTTCCTGCGCACCAAGACCCGGGACTACGCGGACTACCTCCAGGTAGCGGGCCTCAAGGCCAACAGCTCCAACAACACCCTCTTCGCGGATTCCAAGGGCGAGATCGCCTTCCTGATGCCGCAGTTCATGCCCGTCCGGAATGATCGCTTCGACTATCGCAAGCCCGTCGACGGCAGCGACCCGGCGACCGACTGGCGCGGGCTGCACACCCTTCGGAGCCTTCC
Organism: Micromonospora sp. NPDC048909; assembly: GCF_040649635.1. Taxonomy (NCBI): domain Bacteria; kingdom Bacillati; phylum Actinomycetota; class Actinomycetes; order Micromonosporales; family Micromonosporaceae; genus Micromonospora; species Micromonospora sp. NPDC048909. Next base: position 310,961 of record NZ_JBEZFU010000005.1, read on the forward strand.
GCAGGCGGTGAACCCGAAGACCGGTTGGGCCTTCAACACGAACAACTGGCCGTGGACCGCGGCCGGGCCGTACAGCCCCAAGGCCGCCGACTACCCCCGCTACTTCGACCAGGCCGGCGAGAACCCGCGCGGACCGCAGGCCATCCGGGTGCTGACGGCGCGGCGCGACTTCACCCCGCAGACGCTGATCGAAGCCGCCTTCGACACCTACCTCACCGCCTTCGCCCGGCTCGTGCCGGGGCTGGTCGCGGCGTGGGACAAGCTGCCCGAGGGCGACCAGCAGAAGGCGGCGCTCGCCGAGCCGATCGAGCTCCTGCGCGGTTGGGACTTCCGCTGGAGCGCGGAGTCGACCGCGACGTCCCTGGCGGTGTTCTGGGGCGAGGCGCTCTGGGCGCCCCTGGCCCAGACGGCGCGAGACGCCGGCATGTCGATGTGGGACTACCTGGCCGAGCGTGCCACCGATGCGCAGCGACTCACCGCGCTCGAAGCAGCGGCGGACCGGCTGACCCAGGACTTCGGCAGCTGGCAGGTGCCCTGGGGCGAGATCAACCGCTTCCAGCGCAACGACGGCGCGATCACGCAGACCTTCGACGACGCCAAGCCCAGCCTTCCGGTGCCCTTCACCTCCGCGCAGTGGGGTTCGCTCGCCTCGTTCGGAGCGAGGCGCTACCCGGGTACGAAGCGCTACTACGGCACCAGCGGCAACAGCTTCGTGGCGGTGGTGGAATTCGGGCCCAGGCTGCGCGCCTGGGCGGTGACGGCGGGTGGCGCGAGTGGGCATCCGGGCTCGCCGCACTTCAACGACCAGGCCGAACGGTACGCGAGCGGCGAGCTCCGGCCCGTCTACTTCTATCCCGAGGATCTGAAGGGCCACGTCGAGCGGAGCTACCGGCCTGGCGTGTCCGTTCCCCGGCAGGCCCCGGCGGGGGACGGCAGCTAGTCGCCGACCGGGAGCCCGTCGGCGACCAGTGGTAGGACGTTGCGTCGACGTCGAGGCGGGTCAGGCCGGCCAGCCGGTCGTGCCGCCTCGGCGTCGACGGTCGCGGGCCCCGCCCCGGCCGTGCGTCAACAACCGTCGTCGCAACGGGAGATCAGGCGGCGGGTGGGATCACGGCCTGGATGAGATGCGGGCCCGGTTCGGCGAGGGCCGCGCTGAACTGCTCCGCGAGCTCTTCGGCGGTCGTGGCGCGGGTGGCGGACACGCCGAACGACTCCGCCAGCCGGACGAAGTCGACCGCCGGATCGGCCAGGTCGAACAGCGGATTGGTGTCCGGGCCACCGGCGCTGGGCCGGCGGCTGAAGTGCGCCCACTCCTGGCGCAGGACGGCGTACGCGTGGTTGTCGAGGATAACCGTGGTGATGTTCAACTGCTCGCGTGCCTGGGTCCAGAGTGCGGTGACCGTGTACATGGCACATCCGTCGGCCTCGAGTGCCACCACCGGCCGGTCGGGCGCGGCGACGGCGGCGCCGACGGCCAGGGGCAGGCCGTCACCCATCGCACCGCCGGTCTGCATGAGCACGTCGTGCCGGGGTGCGCCCGCGGTGGCGGCCGCCAACGCGGTCCCGGAGCTGACCGTCTCGTCGATGACGATCGCCCGTTCGGGGAGCAGCGCCGCGACGACGTCGACCCAGTTCTGCAGGGTGAGGGGGCCACTGGGCAGCGCCGGTCGCCGCGGCTCGGCGACGTCGGGCGCCGCGCCGGGGGCCACCAGGTCGGCGAGCTGGCCGAGCGCGGCGACGGCATCCTGGCCGACCTCGGCGAGGACGTGCGCCTCGGCGCCCTCCGGGACGAGACAGCTCGGCTGGTCGGGGTAGGCGAAGAACGCGACGGGGACCTTGGCGCCCGCGACGATCACGTGGCGTACCCCGGCCAACTGTTCCAGCACCTGCTCCGGGTAGAAACCCAGCCGGGGGAACGTGGGCAGGCCCGCCCCGTGCTCGACCCGGTTGGAATAGAGCTCCTGGAACACCCGGACGCCGGTGGCGGTGGCAATGCGGCTCGCCGCGCACAGGCCCGCCTCGCGGAGCGCCGGCCCTCCGATGACCAGCGCGGTCGCCTCGCCACCGCGGATGACCTGCGCTACCTGGGCGATCACCTCCTGGGCGACCGCCGGCGTCGGCCTGGGGGCCACCGGTGTGCCGACCACTCCGCCGTCGGCCCACGCGACGTCCGCCGGCATGATCACGGTCGCGATCTGCCCGGGTGGCGCGACGGCGTCGGCCAGCGTCGCGGCGGCGTCGGTCCCGGCGCCGGCGGCGTTCTCGGGACGGCGCACGGGACCGCGCAGCCAGCCGCCGAGGGCGGCGATGTCGGAGGTCAGCGGCGAGTCGAACACATTGTGGTAGGTCGGATTGTCGCCGACGATGCTCACCACCGGCGAGTTCGCGCGCCGGCTGTTGTGCAGGTTGGTCAGGCCGTACGCGAACCCCGGACCGAGGTGCAGCAGGGTCGCGGCGGGTTTTCCGGCGATGCGGGCGTACCCGTCGGCGGCGCCGGTGACCACGCCCTCGAAGAGGGCGAGCACCCCCCGCAGCCGCGGCACCGAGTCCAGCGCCCCGACCAGGTGCAGCTCGGTGGTGCCGGGATTGGTGAAGAGGACCTCCACCCCGCCGTCCGCCAACGTCCGCAGCAGTGCTTCAGCCCCGTTCACGGCATCGCCCTTCGTTCGGACCACTGGCCGCCAGCATAGGGGGGCAAATACTGCCAAAAGGCGCATTCGACCGGCGCCGGTCAGCGGACCGGCGCCGGTCGAAGGCGCGGGGCTTCGGGCGCGAGCGATCAGCGGCGCCGCAGTGCCGGGTCGAGCAGGGCGGGCGGAGTGTCGAACTTCTCGTGTGCGGCGAGGTCGGTGCCGGGAGCGACGATCGCGTCGATCGCGTCGAGCACGTCGGCGGAGAGCACGGTGTCCGCGGCGGCGAGCTGTGCGTGCAGGTGATCCAGGGTGCGGGGGCCGATGATCGCGCTGGTCACCGCGGGGTGGGCGGTGACGAAGCCCAGGGCGAGCTGGATCATCGTCAGGCCGGCCTCGTCGGCCACCTTGGCCAACTGCTCGACCGCGTCGAGCCGGGCCCGGTTGGCGGGGATGGCGGTGTCGAAGCGCTGCGGCATGAATGTCGAGCGGTTGGTGGTGACGTCCCGGCCCGCACGGATCGCGCCCGAAAGCCAGCCCGAGGCCAGCGGGCTCCAGGCCAGCACACCGAGACCGTACTGCTCCGTCACGGGCAGGACGTGGGCCTCGATGCCGCGCTGCAGGATCGAGTAGCTGGGTTGTTCGGTGACGTAGCGGCTCAGGTGGTTGTCCCGGGCGGCCCACTGGGCCTGGACGATGCGGTAGGCGGGGAAGGTCGAGGAGCCGAAGTATCGGATCTTCCCGGCGCGCTGGAGGTCGGTCAGCGCCGACAGCGTCTCCTCGTCGCTGGTACGCGGGTCCCACCGGTGGATCTGGTAGAGATCGACGTGGTCGACACCGAGGCGGCGCAGGCTGTTGTCCAACTCGGTGACCAGCCAGCGGCGTGAGCTGCCCTGGTGGTTAAGCTTGTCGCCCATCGGCATGCTCGCCTTCGTGGCCAGCACGATGTCGTCGCGGCGCCCGGCGATGGCCCTGCCGACCATCTCCTCCGACTCGCCCTGGCTGTACATGTCGGCGGTGTCGATGAGGTTGATGCCGCCCGCCAGGGCCGCGTCGACGATGGCGGTGGCCTCGTCCTGGGTGGTGCGTCCGATGGCGCCGAAGTTCATCGCGCCGAGCACGAGCGAACTGACCTGCACGCCGGTGCGACCCAAGGTGCGGTACTGCATGAGGTGTTCCCTTCCCTGTCGCTGAGGGGTGGTGGTGACACGTGGCTTGGTCGCCGGCCCCCTGGTCTGGCATCATGAGCCAAACGGAACATTGCTCCGTTAACGATACGGAACAGTGTTCCGTTTGCCAAGCCGAGTGGCGGAGGGAACAGAGCGGTGACCGACGACGGGGGTTCCGAACGCGCACCTCAGCGCAGGAGGGCAGACGCGGTACGCAACGAGAAGACCCTGCTCGACGCGGCCGCCGCGGTCTTCGTCACCGCCGGCGTGGAAGCGCCGGTACGGGACATCGCGGCCAAAGCGGGCGTCGGTACCGGCACCATCTACCGACACTTCCCCACCCGGGCCGATCTGATCATCGCCGTCTACCGGCACCAGGTCGAGGCCTGCGCCGAGGCCGGCCCGGCCCTGCTGGCGAGCAGCCCGACCCCGTACGCCGCCCTGGCCCGATGGATCGATCTCTTCGTCGACTTCCTGGTCACCAAGCGCGGGCTCGCCGGCGTGCTGCGGTCCGACGACGCCGGCTTCGACACCCTGCACGCCTACTTCCTCGACCGCCTCGTGCCCGTCTGCACGCAACTGCTCGACGCCGCCGCCGAGGCCGGCGAGACCCGCCCCGGCATCGCCGCCTACGAACTCATGCGCGGCGTCGGAAACCTCTGCATCGGCGCCGACAACGACCCCCGCTACGACCCACGGCACCTGGTCGAACTGCTCGTCGCAGGACTGCTACGACCCCTGTAGCCGCAGCCCGACCGGCCGCGCCCTCGTCCGCTGCCCCACACCACCTGAGCGACACCGTGACGATCTCGTGATGGTCTTGATAGTTGGTCGGATTTGCTGGGCGGCGGCATGGTACGAGTGCTCGATGAGTCCTGATGGCCGCCGCCGGAGAGGCGTTGACCGGTCGCGGCTCGACCGTGTCGACGAAAAGGCGAAGGCGACCGCTGCTGAGTTTCGCGTTCGAGGTGGCCGGGCGGGACGGTTGCGGCTGAGTCAGCTCGAAGCCGCCCTGGTGATCTCGGTGCAGGCGGGGCTCGCCGCGGCCCTGGCCTGGTCGATCGGGCACGATGTGCTGGGCAATCCCTCGCCGATCTTCGCCCCCTCCGCCGCGGTGGGTACGATCGTCGCCTCACTCGGCCAGCGCGCCCACCGCACGATCGAACTGCTGCTCGGCGTCGGACTCGGTATCGCCACCACCGACTTCCTGCTGGCCTTTCTGGGCACCGGATTCTGGCAGACCGGATTCATCGTCGGATGCGCCATCCTCGCCACGCTTGTGCTGTTCGGGCGCAGCGGGGCGGCCGTCGGCCAGGCCGGCGGTACGGCGGTGCTACTCGCGGCGCTGGCTCCGGCCCAGACGGACCTCGAATGGCCTCGGATTGTCGAGGCGATGGTCGGCGGCGGCGTGGGCCTCGTGGTGGTCGCGTTGCTGGTGCCGCTGAACCCGATGCGCATCCTCGACCGCGACGCAGCTCCGATCTTCCGGTGCCTCGCAGGTCAGCTGAGGGAGGTCTCCGCCGCGCTCACGGACGGCGATCAGCAGCGGGCGGTTCGAGCATTGGACACGCTGCGCGGCATGGGACCCGACCTCGACCGGATGCACCAGGCGCTCAGCGGCGCCGAGGAGGTGGTCAGCCTGGCACCTGCCCGTTGGCTGCGCCGTCAGGATGTCGAACGTTTCGCCCGCGCGACCGTGCACCTGGAACGAGTCATCGAACACAGCCGAGGAGTGGCCCGCCGATCGGCGATGGCGTTGCAGTACCACGAGCCGATCCCTGCCGAGCTGCCCGCCAGCGTCGGACGACTCGCCGATGCGGTCGAGCTGCTGCGCCGTGAGCACCGCGCCGGGCGCCCCACCGAAAAGACCCGCCACGCGGTACGCGACGCTGCCTACCGGGCTGCCCGAGCCCGAGCCCGCGGAGTCGACGAGTTCGGAGACGCGGTGGTGACCCAACTCCGTACTGCCGCGAGCGACCTACTTCGAGCCACCGGTTGCGACCCGACGTCGGCGAACCAGGAGATTCGGAGTGCGACGCAGGGCGGCGAGAATTCCGTTCGAGCGGCAGGCCGTCAGGAGAGCCAGCTGTAGCGCCGCTCCGGACGGCCGGCGGAGCCGTAGCGGAGACCGACCTGTGCCCGGCCGGTGTCGGCGAAGTGTTCCAGGTATCGCCGGGCGCTGACCCGGGAGATGCCCACCACGTTGGCGCACTCGGCGGCGGAGAACGTGCCGGCGTGCCCCTGCAGGGCCCGCTTGACCAGCTCGGCGGTCTCCGCGCTGAGCCCGCGCGGCAGCGCCGAGCTGGCGATGTGCGAGCCGCTGCGGGACAGCACCCGGTCCACGTCGGACTGGTCGCTGACCACCGTGGCGCGCAGCGAGTTGCGCCGCGCGGCGTACTGCTCCAGGCGGGTCCGCAGCTCGTCGAAGCCGAACGGCTTGAGCAGGTAGTTGACCGCGCCGTAGCGAACCGCCTGCCGCACCGCCTCTGCCTCGCGGGCCGCGCTGATCACCAGCACGTCGCAGTCGCGCCGGGCGGCCCGCAGCCGGGTCACCACATCCAGGCCGAACATGTCCGGCAGGTAGAGGTCGAGCAGCACCAGGTCCGGGCGGAGTTCGTCGACGGCCGCGACCGCCTCTTCGCCGGTACTGGCCGTGCCGACCACCTGGAAGCCGTCGATCCGCTCGACGAAGCCACGGTGGATCCGGGCCACCATGAAGTCGTCGTCGACGACCAGTACGTCGATCACCGGCTCGCCTCCAGCGCGCCGGTCACCGACATCCGGGCCGTGAACATCGCACCCTCCTCGGTGTTCGTCACCGCGACCTCACCGCCGCGACGGTGACAGACCAGCCGGGTGAGCGCCAGCCCGATGCCCCGTTCGCCACCCCGCGCCGCCTTGGTGGTGAATCCGTGGGTGAAGACCTCCCGGGCCAGTTGCGGGGCCACCCCGGGACCGGAGTCGCGGACCACGATCTCCACCGAGGAGGCGTCCCGGCGCAACTCGACCTCCACCCAGGCCGGTCCGTCCGCGAGGTCGCCGCCCTCCTGACCGGCATCGGCCGGGCCGCCGAGCGGCGGCGTTCGGCTCTCCCGGCCGCCGGCCACCGCCTCGACGGCGTTGTCGACCAGGTTTCCCAGCACCGTCGCGACGTCCGCGGCGACCGCCGGCTCCAGGCGGTCCAGACCGGTCCGTTCGGAGATCCGCAGCTCCACCCGGCGCTCGGCGGCCAGCGCCGACTTCGCCATCAGCAGGGCCGCCACCGCGGTGTCCTGGATCCGGCTGGTGACGGTGAGGTCGAGGGAGGCGCGGTGCCGGCTCAGCGCGTCGACGTACCGGACGACCTCGTCGTGCTCGCCGATCTGGATCAGCCCGGAGATGGTGTGCAGTTGGTTGGCGAACTCGTGGGTCTGGGCGCGCAGCAGCTCGGTGGTGCTCCGGAACGAGCCGATCTCCTGCTCCAGCCGGGCCAGCTCGGTGCGGTCGCGCAGGGTGGTCACCGAACCCAGCCGGCGGCCGTCCTTGCTGACCGTCATCCGGTTCATCACCAGCACCCGGCCGGCGCGCACCACCACCTCGTCGCGGGCCTCCGGGTCGTTGTCGGCGCCGGCCAGCACGTCGCGCAACCGACCGGAGATCCCCAGCTCGGCGAGGCTCCGGCCGAGGCAGTGCTCGGGCAGGTCGAGCAGTCGCCGGCCCACCGCGTTGACCAGGGTGATCCGCAGCTGCGGGTCGAGTGCGATCACCCCCTCGGCGATGCCGTGCAGCAGCGCCTCCCGGTGCTCGGCCAGGCCGGCGATCTCCCGTGGCTCCAGGCCGAGGGTCTGCCGTTTGATCCGGCGGGCCAGCAGCCAGGACCCCACGAGGCCGAGCACGCTGGCGATGCCGAGGTAGGTGAAGAGGTAGGACGAGGCGCCGACCAGCCGGGCCGACCAGCTCGGCGAGGCTTCGCCGATCATCACCACGCCGAGCTGCTGGCCCAGGTTCCACTCCCGGTCGCCGAGCACCGGCACCTGGGCGACCAGCTCCCGGGAGTCGCCGACGGCCAGCTCGCCGGACCAGCTCCGGCCTCGTGCCACCGCCCCGTCGCCCAGCACCAGCGGGCTGCCGACCAGCGTCGGGTCGGTGGAGCTGACCACCCGGCCGCGGGCGTCGGCCACGGTCACCGAGGTCACCCGGGACTGGGTCAGCACGTTCTGCACCAGCGGCGCGACGAGTTCCGCCGGCGCCGGCGAGTTGAGCTGCTCGCGTAGCAGCGGGCTGCCGGCGAGCTGCTCGCCGAGGGCGGCCACCCGCCGCCCCTCCACCCGGTTGAAGGTCGCTGCGGACTGGGCCAGCGAGACGGCGGCCACCGCCACCAGCACGACCACGATGATCGCGAGCTGGAGCACGAGCAGCTGCCCGGCCAACGTACGGCGAGGCGTGACCGCGACCACAAAGACCTCAATTTCCGCTGCTGACACAAGGCAGACGTGGCGTCTGCCCGGGGGCCATCATCTTGCCGCCGGACTCCTTCGAAACGGAAGAGAAACATGATGGCAACTCGGAGAAACCTGCTGGTGATGGGCGTGGCCGCCGCCACGGCGTTGGCGCTGGCCGCCTGCGGCGCCACCGCGGACAAGAACGGCAGCGGGTCCGGCGGCGACGGTGAGCCGGCCACCGGACTACGGATCATGGTGCCGAACACCCCCGGCGGCGGGTACGACACCACCGCCCGCACCGCGGCCAAGGTGATGGAGGACGCCAAGATCGCCACCGGGGTGCAGGTCTTCAACCTGCCCGGCGCGGGCGGCACCGTCGGCCTCCAGCGAATGGTGAACGAGAAGGGCAACGGCAAGCTCGCCATGCAGATGGGGCTGGGCGTGGTCGGCGCGTCGTACACCTCGAAGTCGTCGGCGACGCTCACCCAGACCACCGCCCTGGCCAAGATGATCGAGGAGGCCGGCGCCATCGTGGTGCCGAAGGACTCCCCGTACCAGAGCATCGGTGACCTGGTCACGGCCTGGAAGGCCAACCCCAAGGCCATCGCGGTCGGCGGCGGCTCCTCCCCCGGCGGCCCGGACCACCTGCTGCCGATGCAGCTGGCAAAGACCGTCGGCATCGACCCTCGCCAGGTCAACTTCATCTCGTACGACGGCGGCGGCGAGCTGCTGCCGGCCGTGCTCGGTGGCAAGGTGGCCTTCGGCGCGAGCGGCTTCGGCGAGTTCCTCGACCAGGTGGAGGCCGGCCAGCTCCGGGTCCTCGCGGTCACCAGCGAGGCGCCGATCGACGCGCTCAAGGACGTGCCGACGCTGAAGTCCGCCGGCATCGACCTGGTCTTCACGAACTGGCGGGGCATCGTCGCCCCGCCCGGCATCAGCGACGCCGACAAGCAGGTCTGGATCGACGCGCTGACCAAGATGCACGAGTCCGACGAGTGGAAGGCCGAGCTGACCAAGCGGGGCTGGACCGACGCCTTCATCACCGGCGAGGCGTTCGCCGCCTTCCTCACCGAGCAGGACAAGTCGGTGGCGGACCTGCTCAAGCAGCTCGGGCTGGCGTGAGCGGCATGACGACCCGACCGGACCGGGGCGGCGACCCGCCGCCCCGGTCAGCCGCCGACACCCCGGCGGTCGTACCTCCGGTACCGGCGCAGCCGCGCGGCCCGGCGGCAGCCCCGGCCACCGACCCGCCGGCTGCGCCCGACGCGGAGTCCGCCGCGGAACCGCCTGCCCGGCCGGACCGCGCCCAGTACGGGGTGTGCGCGTTCCTCGTCCTGGTCGGCGGGCTGGTCATCGTCGACGGGCTCCGGACCGGGCACGCGATCAGCACCGCCGACCCGATCGGCCCGAAGCCGCTGCCGATCCTGCTCGGCGTGCTGCTGCTGATCGTCGCCGCGATCTACGCGGTGGACGTGGCCTGCGGCGGCAGCGGTGAGCCGGAGGCCGGCGAGGACGTCGATCTCACGACCCCGATCGACTGGCGGACTGTGCTGCTGCTCATCGGCGCGTTCCTGGTCAACGCGGTGCTCATCGACCCGCTCGGCTGGGTGATCAGCGGGACGCTGCTCTTCTGGGGCTCGGCGTTCGCGTTGGGCAACCGGCACCACGTGCGCAACCTGCTGATCGCCGTCGCGCTGTCGTTGATCACCTTCTACACGTTCGCCATCGGGCTCGGCGTGACCCTGCCCGCCGGCGTGCTGCAAGGAATCCTGTGATGGACAACCTCGGAAACCTGCTCGACGGGTTCGCCAACGTGGTGACCCCGATGAACCTGCTGATCGCGCTGCTCGGGGTGACCATCGGCACCGCCGTGGGCGTGTTGCCCGGGATCGGCCCGGCGATGACGGTGGCGCTGCTGCTGCCGGTCACCTACGGCATGGAGCCCACCCAGGCGTTCATCATGTTCGCCGGCATCTTCTACGGCGGCATGTACGGCGGTTCCACCACCTCGATCCTGCTGAACACCCCCGGCGAGTCCTCGTCGGTGGTCACCGCCATCGAGGGCAACAAGATGGCGAAGGCGGGTCGCGCCGCGCAGGCGCTGGCCACCGCCGCGATCGGCTCGTTCGTCGCCGGAACCATCGCCACCCTGCTGCTGGTGCTGGTGACCCCGCCGATGGTGCAGTTCGCGATCAGCCTCGGCGCGCCGGACTACCTCGCGCTGATGCTGCTGTCGTTCGTGGCGGTCACCGCGGTGCTCGGCGCCTCCCGGGTACGCGGCTTCGCCTCGCTGCTGCTCGGCCTGGTCATCGGCACCGTCGGGATCGACGCGGTGAGCGGCCAGCAGCGACTCACCCTGGGCATCCCGCAGCTCGCCGACGGCATCGACGTGGTCGTGGTGGCGGTCGGCATCTTCGCCGTCGGCGAGGCGCTCTGGATCGCCGCGCACCTGCGCCGACGCGCCGCCGAGGTGATCCCGGTCGGCCGGCCCTGGATGGGGCGCCAGGACTGGAAAAGGTCCTGGAAGCCGTGGCTGCGCGGCACCGCGTACGGGTTCCCGTTCGGGGCGCTGCCGGCCGGCGGCGCGGAGATCCCGACCTTCCTGTCGTACGCCACGGAGAAGAAGCTGACGAAGCACCCGGAGGAGTTCGGCCGGGGCGCGATCGAGGGCGTCGCCGGCCCGGAGGCGGCGAACAACGCCTCCGCCGCCGGCACGCTGGTGCCGATGCTGGCGATCGGCCTGCCGACGAACGCGACCGCCGCGGTGATGCTGGCCGCCTTCCAGCAGTACGGCATCCAACCCGGCCCGCTGCTCTTCGAGCGGGAGTCCGCCCTGGTCTGGACGCTGATCGCCAGCCTCTTCGTGGGCAACCTGCTGCTGCTGGTGCTGAACCTGCCGCTCGCGCCCGCGTGGGCCCGGCTGCTGCGCATTCCGCGCCCGTACCTCTACGCCGGCATCCTCTTCTTCGCCTCGATGGGGGCGTACGCGGTCAACGCCCAACCGTTCGACCTGTTCCTGCTGCTCACCCTCGGCCTGCTCGGGTTCGGCATGCGGCGCTTCGGGCTGCCGATCCTGCCGCTGATCGTCGGGGTGATCCTCGGTCCCCGTGCCGAGTTGCAGGGCCGGCGCGCGTTGCAGCTCTCCGGCGGCGAGTTGCACGGCCTGATCGGCGGCTGGGTCTCCTGGACCATCTACGCCACCGTTCTGGTGGTGCTGCTCTGGCCGGTGCTCGGCCGCTTCGTCGTGCGAGGAGTTCGGGAAAGGCTGGTGACCGGATGACCGTGCTGGTGGGGTGCGCCGACCCGCGACTGAGCGCGAGCCCGCGCACCGTCCACAGGGAACCACGCTGAGCCGCCTCAACCAGAGAGGGAACGACCATGCTGACTCCCACCGCCGACCTCTACGACCGCTACGGCGACCTGCTCGGCTCGTGCGACACCCAGCTACGCCAGTTCGGCGGCGTCCACGCCTTCGCCGGGCCGGCCGTCACGGTGCGCTGCTTCGAAGACAACGCCCTCGTCAGGTCGATCGTCGCCGAGCCCGGGGCGGGCCGGGTGTTGGTGGTGGATGGCGGCGGGTCGGTGCACACCGCCCTGATGGGCGATCTGATCGCGGCCGCCGCGGCGGACAACGGCTGGGCGGGGGTGGTGATCAACGGAGCGGTCCGCGACGTCGCCGCGCTGGCGGCGCTGCCGATCGGCATCAAGGCGCTCGGCGCCAACCCGCGCAAGAGCGCGAAGAGCGGCGTCGGTGAGCGGGACGTGCCGGTCACGTTCGGAAACTGCGTCTTCTCCCCCGGGTCCGAGGTGCACAGCGACGACGACGGCGTCGTCGTCCTGCCGGTGCACGCGCGGCAGTAGCCGCCGGCCAAGGCCAGCGAGGTCGGTGGAGGGCCGCCGGGATCCCGGCGGCCCTCCACCGGGTCACAGCCCCTGGCTCAGGCGGTAGTAGGCCTGGTTCCACCGCAGCTCCCGCTGGAAGTCCCGAACGGTGGTGCTCTCGTCGATGACGACCAGTTCGGTCTTCGCGATCTCGGCGAAGTCGCGGAACACGTCGAGGCCCACGGCCGTCGTCATCACGGTGTGGTGCGCGGCACCGGCGACGAGCCAACACGCGGTCGAGGTCGCGAAGTCGGGCATGGGACGCCACACGGCCCGGCCGACAGGGAGTCTCGGCAGGTCGGGCGCCTCAACGTTTTCGACGACGTTCGCGACGAGGCGGAAGCGGTCACGGATGTCGCTCATCGCGACGACGAGGGCGGGACCGGGATCCGCCGTGAAGACCAGCCGGACCGGGTCCTCCCTGCCGCCGATGCCCAGTGGGTGGATCTCCAGGCGTGCCTTCGACGTCGTGAGCGACGGCGAGACCTCCAGCATGTGGGCGCCGAGGATGCGCTCCGCGCCGGGCACCAGATCGTAGGTGTAGTCCTCCATGAGGCTCGCGCCGCCGGGAAGACCGGCGCCCATCACGTTGGCGACGCGGACCAGGATCGCGGTCTTCCAGTCCCCTTCCGCGCCGAAGCCGTAGCCGTCGGCCATCAGCCGCTGCACCGCGAGGCCCGGTAGCTGCTTCAGCGCCCCGAGGTCCTCGAAACTCGTGGTGAACGCCCCGAAGCCGCCCTCCTCGAGGAACGAGCGCAGGCCCAGTTCGATCGCGGCGCCGTTGCGCAGCGAAGCGTGCCGTTCGCCGCCGGCGCGCAGCTCGGGAACGACGTCGTACAACTCCTCGTACTCCGCGACGAGGGCGTCGACGTCGACGTCGGCCACCGCGGCCACGGCATCGGCCAACTCGTTGACACCCCACGTGTTGACCTGCACGCCGAACCGCAGCTCGGCCTCCACCTTGTCGCCCTCGGTGACGGCGACGTAGCGCATGTTGTCGCCGAAGCGGGCGAGCTTGAGGCTGCGGACCGCCGCCCATCCGGCGGCCGCGCGCTGCCAGTCCTCGACCTGCCGGACGACCTGCGGGTTGGAGACGTGGCCGACGACCGTCTTGCGCGCGACGCCGAGGCGCGTCTGGATGTATCCGAACTCGCGATCGCCGTGCGCGGCCTGGTTCAGGTTCATGAAGTCGAAGTCGATGTCGGCCCACGGAAGCTCGACGTTCGCCTGCGTGTGCAGGTGCAGCAACGGCTTCTGCAGCGCGTCGAGGCCGCCGATCCACATCTTCGCGGGGCTGAACGTGTGCATCCACGCGATGACACCGATGACGTTCTCGGCGGCGTTGACCTCGAGGGCGAGCCGTCGGATGGCGTCGGGGTTCTTGAGGACGGGCTTCCAGACGACCCGGACCGGCACACCGGCGCCGAGCTCCTCGGCGATTGCCCTGGACTGCTCGGCGACCTGGCGGAGGGTCTCCTCGCCGTACAGGTCCTGGCTGCCGGTCAGGAACCACACCTCGTAGGGATCAAAGGTGGTGGCGAGCGGGCTACGGGTCATGCGTAGATCTCTTCCTGTGCGGGGGCGTCTTGGGCCGGGGGGACGCGGCGGGCGTCGTCGGCCTGTCCGTACACGTTCTGGTACCGGTCGTACAGGCGGTCGATCGCCTCCGGCGGTATCGGGATGAGCGGCCCCGCCTCGCGGGCGAGATGCACCGTGCGCGCGACGTCCTCGACCATGACCGCGGCCTTCACGGCGTCCCTCGGCGTCGCGCCGATGGTGAACGGCCCGTGGTTCTGCATGAGTACGGCCCGCGAGCGGTGGCCGGTGAGGGTCTCGACGATGCCGCGGCCGATCGAGTCGTCACCGATGATCGCGAACGGGCCGACCGGGACCGCCCCGCCGAACTCGTCCGCCATACCGGTGATGACACAGGGGATCTCCTCGCCGCGCGCCGCCCACGCCGTGGCGTAGGTGGAGTGCGTGTGCACGACGCCGCCCACGTCGGGCATGTGGCGGTACACGTAGGCGTGCGCGGCGGTGTCGCTCGAGGGCGCCCGCTCACTGCCGGGGGTGTCCGGGACGACCGTGCCGGCCAGGTCACAGAGGATCATGTTCTCGGGTGCCAGTTCGTCGTAGGAGACCCCGGACGGCTTGATGACGAACAGGTCGGCGCCCGGCACCCGGCCCGACACGTTGCCGGACGTCCAGACGACGAGCCCGTACCGGGTCAGCTCACCGTGCAGGCGCGCCACGTCCACCCGGATGGCATCGATCGCCGACTGCACGTCGTCGCTGAACGACCCACTCATGCCCTGACTCCCTCGACGAGCTCGGGGGCGGTCTCCGCCGCCCGGTTGGCGTTGCGCAGCGCGGCGCGACGAAGGGCGCGCAGTCGTTTCATGCCCCCGTTCGCGCCCCGACCGAAGTAGTCGTGCAGCGTGCGGTACTCGGCGTACAGCTCGTCGTAGACCGCGGCATCCGCCTCGTTGGGGTGGTAGACCGAGCGGTGGACCGCGCCCATCGCGGCGGCGGCGGCCCGGATGTCGGCGTACGCGCCGGCCGCGACCGCCGCGTGGATGGCTGAACCGAGCGCGGGACCCTGCTCGCTCGCGATCACCGAGATCGGCAGCCGCAGCACGTCCGCGTACGTCTGCATCAGCTGCGGGTTCTTCAGCAGCCCGCCGGCGACGATGAACTCCGTCACGGGCACGCCGGCGGCGGCGAACGTCTCGACGATCACGCGGGTGCCGAACGCGGTCGCCTCGAGCAGCGCCCGGTAGCCCTGTTCGGGGCGGGTCGCGAGAGTCTGGCCCACGATCACGCCGGACAGCTCGTGGTCGACGAGCACCGAGCGGTTGCCCGAGTGCCAGTCCAGTGCCACGAGACCGTGGGCTCCGGCGGGCTCGGCGTAGGCCAGCTCCGTCAGGTGCTGGTGGATGCTCCGGCCCGCGGCGGCGGCTTCGTCGTGCAGGCGTCCCGGCACCTGGTGGTGCACGTACCAGGCGAAGATGTCGCCGACCCCGGACTGGCCGGCCTCGTAGCCGTACAGTCCCGCGACGATGCCCCCGTCGACGACACCGCACATGCCCGGGACCTCGGCGAGGCGGTCGTGGCTCATCACGTGGCACGTCGAAGTGCCCATGATCGCGACCAACTGGCCGGGCTCGACGGCCTGCGCTGCCGGCGCGGTGACGTGCGCGTCGACGTTGCCCACCGCTACCGCGATGCCCGCGGGCAGCCCGGTCCACGCCGCCGCTCGGGCGCTCAGGGTGCCCGCGACGTCCCCCAGCTGACCGATCTCGTGGGCGAGCTTGTCGTCGGCGAAGCCCGCGAAGTCGGGATTCAGTGCCGCGAGGAACTCCCGGCTCGGATATTCGCCGTTCTGGTAGATGCCCTTGTAGCCGGCCGTGCAGGCGTTGCGCACGTACCTGTCGGTGAGCTGCCAGACGATCCAGTCGGCCGCTTCGACCCAGTGCTCGGTCCGGGAGTAGACCTCGGGGTCCTCCTCCAGCAACTGGAGTCCCTTCGCGAACTCCCACTCGCTCGAGATCAGGCCGCCGTAGCGCGCCAACCACGGCTCGCGCCGGTCATGCGCGAGGGCGTTGATGCGGTCCGCGTGCGGCTGGGCGGCGTGGTGCTTCCAGAGTTTGACGTAGGCGTGCGGTCGTGCGGCGAACTCGGGCAGGTCACTCAGCGCAGTGCCGTCGGCGAGTGTCGGCACCATCGTGCAGGCGGTGAAGTCCGTGCCGACGCCGATCACCTCGCCCGGGTCGATCCCCGCCGCCGCGACCGCGGCCGGGACCGCGTGCTTGAGGACCTCGACGTAGTCCTGCGGCGCCTGCAGCGCCCAGTCCGGGCCGAGCCGCACCGGTCCGGCGGCGGCCGGTGCGGCGGTGAGGACGTCGTCCATGACGCCGTGCTCGTACTCGTGGACGGCTGAGCCGAGCTCCGCCCCGTCCGAGACGCGGACGACGATCGCCCGGCCGGACAGGGTGCCGTAGTCGACGCCGATCACGTACCGCTCTTGACTACCGTTGTTGTTCACCCGGACACCTCCGTCAACACGCTGGCGAACCTGCACGATCGATACCGTCCCTACTGGCGTCTTCGTGCGGTCAGTGCCCGCTGCAGCAGCACGAAGACCAGCAGGATGCCGCCGGTGATGATGGTTGTGGCCTCGGGCCGGATCCCGCCGTCCCGGGTGATCAGCACGTTCATCAGTCCGAGGACCAGCGCCCCGACCACCGACCCGAGGACGTACCCCGCGCCGCCGGTCAGCAGCGTGCCGCCGATCACGACGGCCGCGATCGCGTCCAGCTCCCAGCCGATGCCCGTGATGTTCTGGGCGATACCCAACCGCGCGGTGTAGACGACCGCGGCCAGACCGGCGAAGGTGCCGCTGATCGCGTACGCCCAGAGCTTGGTGCGCACCACGGGCAGGCCCATGAGGGTGGCGGACTGCTCGGAGCCGCCGATGGCGTACACGGTGCGACCGGTCCGGGTCCGGTGGAGCACGAAGAAGCCGACGAGGACGACGAGAACGGCGATCAGCACGCCGGGCGTGAGGACCAGGTCGTTGACCCGCTCACCGTCGATGATCTTGAACTTGGTGGCCAGCGATCTGATGGACGAGTCGTCGGCGAGCCGTTCGGGTGTGGTGCTCAGCGTCGAGGCCAGCCCGCGGGCGAGGAACATCATCGCCAGGGTCGCGATGAAGGGCTGCACGTTGAAGTACTGGATCAGGACGCCGGACGCGACGCCGAAGAGCGTGCCGAACCCGATCATCAGCAGCATCACCAACCACGGGTTCCACCCGGCGTTGGCCAGCAGCAGCCCGGCGACGCTGGAGAACGCGATCACGGCGCCGACGGACAGGTCGATTCCGCCGGTCAGGATCACGAACGTCATCCCCACCGCGATGATCACGAGGTGGGCGTTGTTGATGAGCAGGTTCGACAGGGTGTTGTACTGCGTGATGCGGCCGTAGGCGAGTTCGCCGTAGACGATCATCGCAATGAAGATCACGACGGCCGCGAGGGTCGGCAGGGCGGCGAGGTTCGTCCGCCAGGTCCGTACCGCGGCATCCCGCAACCGGGGGATCGGTGATTTCGACGGTGTCCCGGACGGGCCGCCGGGAAGAGCGGTGATGGTCATGCGTTCACGCTCGCTCTCGGCGCCTCGGCGCCTGGTACGCGGGCATCCGGTACGCGTCGCTGTCTGAACAGGCCGCGTACCCGCTCCGACTGAAGCAGGCACAGGACGATGATGACGGCGGCCTTGAAGGCCGGGGTCGCGGACGAGGAGACGCCGAGGAACACGATCGTCTTGTCCAGCGTCGCGATCAGCAGGGCACCGACGACCGCGCCGCCGAGGGAGAATTTCCCACCGGCGAGAGAGGTGCCGCCGATCACCACGGCGAGGATCGCGTCCAGCTCGAGCTGGTATCCGGTCCGGGAGACGTCGACGGTCATGACGCTCGCGGTCGCGAAGACGCCGGCGATGCCGGCCAGCACGGCACTGAGCGTGTAGACCGTGATGAGCAGGCCGCGGGGTTTGATCCCCGCCATCCGGCTGGCCTTGGGATTGATACCGACGGCCTCGATCATCAGACCCAGCGCGCTGCGACGGACGACGAGCGCGACGATCACCACCACCACGACGGCGAGCAGCACCACGACCGGCAGCCCGATCACGTATCCGTTCGCGATCCACCGGAACGGCTCGTTGGCGGCGGCGGTGTTCTGCCCGGACGTGATCACCTTCGCCAGCCCGCGGCCGGCGAGCATCATGACCAGCGTGGAGATGAACGGCTGAAGCCCGACGACCGAGACCAGCAGGCCGTTGACGACGCCCAGCAGCGCGCTGACCGCCAGGGCCAGCCCCAACGCGCCGAGCGCGATCCCGCCGGAGGCGCCGTCACCGCTCGCCTTGATGAACTCCATGGAGACCGCGCCGGCGACGACCATGAGGGAGCCGACCGACAGGTCGATCCCGCCGGTCGCCACGACCAGCGACATGCCGACCGCGATCATCAGGATCGGCGCCGACGCCCGGAGGATGTCGACGAGGTTGCCCACCAGGTTGCCGTTCAACGAATTGACCGACACCGCGAGGAAAGCCGGGTCCTTGACCACGTTCACCAGCAGGAGCAGGACGATCGCGATGATGCCCCAGAAGTACTGCCGGCGGATCAGGCCACGCACCGCCACGCCGGTCCGCCGCTCTGTCGTACTCACGCGGTGCCGTCCTTTTCGTCGGGATCAATGATGGCGCTGTCGAGCGCGGCTTCCTCGCCGTGTGCGGCGATGATCGCGACGACCTCCTCGGCCGTGACGTCAGGCCCGTTGACGATTTCGCCGATCTTGCGGTGGTCCTTCAGGACGACGATGCGCTCACTGAGCCGCACCACCTCCTCGAGTTCCGAGGAGATGAACACGACGGCGACGCCGCGTCCGGCGAGTTCGGCGACGCTCTCCTGGACCTCCGCCTTGGCGCCCACATCGATCCCCCGGGTCGGCTCGTCGAGGATCAGCAGTTGCGGGTCGGTGGCGAGCCAACGGCCGAGCAGCACCTTCTGTTGGTTGCCCCCGGAGAGGTTCTTGATCGGCAGCTCCGGATCGGCGGGGCGCACGTTCAGCGCGGCCATGTACCTGCCGACGATGGCGTCCTGCTCGCGGCGCGACAGCGGCCGCGCCCAGCCCCGCTTGGCCTGAACGGCCAGGACGAGGTTCTCGCGGACCGTGAGATCGCCGACGATGCCCTCCTCGCGGCGGTCTTCGGTGGAGTAGGCGATGCGGTGTCCGAGTCCGTCGACCGGGTTGTGCAGCGCCGACCGCTCCCCCTCGATCTCCACCTCGCCGCTGTCCGCGCGGTCAGCCCCGTAGAGCAGGCGGGCGAGTTCGGTGCGACCCGAGCCGAGCAGCCCCGCGAAGCCGACGATCTCACCACGATGGAGGTCCAGGTCGGTCGGCTCGATCGAACCCGTCCGGCCGATCCCGGTCGCCTTCACGAGGGGGACGACGGTACGGTCGCGATCTTCGGTCTCCCGGTTGGATCCCAGCGACTTCAGCGCGTCGAGGTCCTTGCCGATCATCTTCGAGATGAGCGCGGCGCGGCCCAGCTCGCGGGTGACGTACTCTCCCTCGTACCGTCCGTTCCGTAGCACGGTGAGGCGGTCGCTGATCGCGTACACCTGGTCGAGGAAGTGCGACACGAAGAGGATCGCCACGCCCTGGTCACGTAACCGGCGCATCACCCGGAACAGTCCGTCGACCTCGTTCGCGTCGAGGCTCGACGTGGGCTCGTCGAGGACGAGCACCTTGGAGTCCGTGACCATCGCCCGGCTGATCGCCACCAACTGCTGCAGGGCCAGCGAGATGCTGGCCAGCGGACGACGCGGGTCGAGATGCCCGAGCCCCAGCTTGGCGAGCGCCTCGGTGGCCGCCCTGTTGGTGGCCCGCCAGTTCACCCCGAACCGTCCGCGAACCTCGTGTCCGAGCATGACGTTCTCACCGATCGTCAGGTTCGCACAGAGGTTCACCTCCTGATAGACGGTGGAGATGCCGGCCGCCTGGGCCTCGGCGGTGCCGTGCAGGTTCCGCTGCTGGCCCGCGATCAGGATGGATCCGGAGTCGATCCGATAGACCCCCGTCAGCGCCTTGATGAGGGTGGACTTGCCGGCTCCGTTCTCGCCCATCAGGGCGTGGACCTCACCCGGGAGGAGTCGGAAGTCGACGTTGTCGAGCGCCTTCACGCCGGGGAACGCGATGGAGATTCCGCGCATCTCGACAATCGGCAGTGATCCTGTCATTCCCTTACCTCGCAACCGCCGCCTGCAACCACCACGACCGACTCTCAGTAGTGGGGGTGCTGGAGCCTTCCCTGCGGAAGGCGCCAGCACCGCCGATCCGTGTCCGACCGGGCCTGCGCCCGGGGCTAGAACTTCCGCTCGGGGAGCGCCTTCGTGGCCGCATCCGCCGAGTTGAACGTCAGGCTCGGCACGACGATGTACGACTCGACCTTCTCCCCCTTGATCACCTTGTTCACGACATCCAGGGCGGTCTCGCCGAACAGCGGGTTGTACTCCGCGACGAAGCTGAGCTTTCCGTCCGCCAGCGCCTGGAGGGCGTTGCGGGTGCCGTCGATCGTGGCGATCTTGACGTCCTTGCCGGGCACCAGACCGGCCTCCTCGGCGGCGAGGACGGCGCCGAGGCCCATCTCGTCGTTCTGCGCGAAGACGAGCTGCACCTTGTTGTTGTTCGACTTGAGCACCGTCTCGAAGACGCTCTTCGCCTCTTCGGTCGACCAGTTGGCCGTCTGCGCGCCGAGCTTCTTGAACTCCGGCTTCGCGCCGATCGTGTCGTTCCAGCCACGGTTGCGCTCGTTGACCACCGAGACGCCCGCGGGGCCCTCGAGCACGAAGTAGTTCGCGCCCTGAGGGAAGGTCTCGACGGCCCAGCTGGCGACCGAGCTGCTGACCTTGAGGTTGTCCGGCGCGATGCGCGTGGCGTACAGGTCGGTGGCGTCGGGCTCGATACCGCGGTCGATCAGGATGACCGGGATCTCGGCCTCCTGGGCGCGCTTGAGCGAGTCCTCCCAGCCCGAGCCCTCGGTCGCGGACAGCAGGATGACGTCCACGCCTTCGTCCACGAAGGAGGTGAAGGCGTCGATCTGCGACTTCTGGTCCAGGTTCGTGGCCGGGGCGTACTTCAACTCGAAGCCCGCCTCCTTGGTGAACGTCTCCTGCATGTTGGCCTCGTTGGCCTGGCGCCACGCGCCCTCGGGGCCGACGGCCACGAAGCCGATCGTGGTCACGCCGTCGTCACCGCCGGCGTCGTCACCGCCGCCGGAGCACGCCGCCAGGCCCACTGCCAGGACTCCCGCGCTGGCGACGCTCAGCAGCCGACGGAAAAGCTTGGTTCTCGTCATCAGGTCTCCTCCTCAAGATCCGCCCGACGCAGTGCTGAGCCGGGTGGCAGTTATGTCCTGCTGGTTACGTCGAGGGTGTTAAGGAGCGGTCAGATGTTATCGCTAACACTCATGGGCCACAACCCGTCCGTCGGCACTCGACTCAGACCGGACCTCGCGGAGGCGTCAGGCCGGCGGAGGCGCCGTCGGCGGCCCGGCTCCAGGAATCACCGCCTCCGGGCGACCGGGGTACGGGCTGGCGCCTCGTCGGGTCGACATTCGAGTAACAGCCCTTGGATCCGCAGCTCAGTCCGCGGATCAGCGCCGGGGCACCGAGGCCCGCCACAGCTGGCTGGGTCCAGTCCCGTCAGGAGCGCCGTCGCCCTGTCATCCCGCAGCCGTGGCACGCCGGGCGAGAGATCGAACGGACGATGTGTTAGCGCTACCAGGAGAGGTTGTCGAGTTGCTTGCCCAACGAGTTCCTGCCGGGTACTCTCCGCCGATCACGCACGAACCGTCGCACCACGCCGCGCACGGTCAGCGGCGGGCCGGACCAGCCACGCTCTGCCGCTCGATGAGGGTCGGCGCGATGGAGTGGCGCAGTGCGGTGACGCCGCCCGACTCGATCTGGGTCAGCAGCATCTCCAGACTCGCCTGAGCCACCGCGGCGAAGTCCGGCTGCACGGTGGTCAGCGGCGGGATGAAGTACGAGGCCTCCGGCACGTCGTCGAAACCGACCACGCTGATGTCGTCCGGCACCCGCCGGCCGTGTTCGTGCAGCGCGCGCAGCACACCGAGGGCGAGGTGGTCGTTGGCGGCGAAGACCGCGGTGACCTCCGGCATCCGGGCGAGCAACTGTCCACACCGGTAGCCGGCCGCCGCGGACCAGTCCGCCGGCATCAACGGCGGCAGCTCCGCGCCGGCGGACTGCAACGCCTCCCGCCAGCCCTCGATCCGCCCTGCGCTGTCGAACCAGCCCGGCGGCCCGGACACGTGCCAGACGGTGCGGTGCCCGGCGTCGAGCAGGTGCTGGGTGGCGGCCCGAGCGCCGGCGACCTGGTCGACCGTCACCAGGGGCACCGGTCGCCGCGGGTCACCGTCGATGGTGACCAGTGGAACGTCCTTGGGTAGGCGCTCCAGCGCCTCGCCGGCCGATTCGACCGGCGCGATCACCACGATGCCGGCGACCCGGTGCGCCAGGTGCCGCTCCACCGCTGCGGAAATGGACTCGTGGTCCAGGTCGCGCACGCTGCCCACGCTGACGGCGAAGCCCGTCTCGGCCGCCGCCTGTTCAAGCGCGGCGAGCAGTGACGCCGGGCCGTAGAGGGTGGTGTTCTGCGCGACCACGCCGATCACCTGAGACCGGCCGGTGACCAGTGCCCGGGCCGCGCGGTTGGGCCGGTAGCCCAGTTCGGCGATCGCCGCCTGCACCCGCAGGCGGGTCTGCTCGCGCACGTTGGGATGCCCGTTGAGCACCCGGGAAACCGTCTGGTGGGAGACGCCGGCGAGGCGGGCCACGTCCGTCATCGCCGGACCGCGCATGGTCATGTCGCTCTCCCCGCCTGCCTGCTGGAACCGTGGCCAGCCGGTGTTCACCGAATCGATCCGGAGTTTCCGGTGCTCTGTCGCGGACGGCACGCGGATGCTGTTTCCGCCCACCGCCGCCAGATCGCCGAGTCTACGCCAGTTGCCGCGCTTACCGCGGCACGGCGGGGCCACCCCGCTGAAGCATGTCGAGATTCTCATGGATTCGTGGCTGTGACATTCTTGCCCCTTTCCGCTGGAGCTGCCAGACGCGACTGCCCGTCTTTGTCGGACCGATTAACCGAACGGCCTGTTCCGGACCCGCACCGAACAGGTAACGGGCCTGTCGCGGGCACTTTACGGCCGGTGGCAGGCCGCCACCGCCGGCCGCCCCGCGGGTGAAGCTGCGGCGGCTCCCACACCGGCGCACCAGCGCCGACCTGCGGTCCGCGCGCCACAGGCCGGCTGCGGCCACCGGTTGCGCGAGCCCGTCGCGCCGACCATTTCTTCCGTCACCGTTCCGACGTTGCCGTTCGCACCGCAGCACACTTACCCACGCTTGCCAGGCGCTGCGCGACGGGGATTGGAGAAACAAATCGGCATCCCGCGAAATCGCCGGGGGTCTTGCCGACCCGACGTCGCCCACCGGAGCGGCCGCGACACCTTCGGTGGGCCGAATGCGGCAGCTCCAATCGTCGAGCTTCGCAGCCAACCCGAATGCGTACCGCCGTGACCGACAAACCCGGGATCGTATCCGCCGGTCAGGACGCCACCGGAGCCGGCGTCAGCACGGCGACACGGCGATTCGCCCGAACTCCGCCCGGCCGCGGCCCGGTCGACTCGACCGGGCCGCGGCGTTCGTCGGTGTGCTGGACGACGGGGCGTCGCCTACGGGGCGAGCTCCTTGTTCGATCGGGCGGCATGCGTTACGACGAGGTCCCGCTCCTCCTCGGTGAAGATCCCCGCCTGGCGGAACTCCGCCGCGACGCGGTTGACGGTCGACACGAACTGGCCGTGATTCTTGAAGGGCGCCTCATCCCAGACCAGGTCGAGGAAGGTCGGGCCGTCGTCGCCGGGCGACGTGATGCCCGCCACCGGTACGTCGTAGTTCGGCAGGTTGTCGTCACGCTTGCGGTTGGGCACACCGGTGTCGACCGATCCGAACACCACTGTCGGCTCGACCCGGCGGAAGTACGACGAGGCGGCCTGCGTGTCACTGATGTAGTACGGCCGCAGGGTGAAGCCGTGCGTGGTGAAGATCGGGTCACCCGCCGCCGTGGTGCTCGCGTAGGTGATCGCCGAGCGACCGTAGTCTCCGTCGCGCTTCAGCTGGCGGTACAGGGACAGTTCGCGGTAGCTGCCACCCCCGGGGTTCCCCAGGATCTGCATGAGCAGGGGACCCCAGAAGATCGACTGCGTGTCGGGGCGGTCCAGCGCCCGCTCGATCCGGATGCTGAACGGCATCCGGATCTCGATGGTGTCGCCCGGCTTCCAGGTGCGGCTCAACGTCAGGTAGCTGCCAGGCTTGGCGGTGGCCTTCTGACTGACGCCGTTGATCGTGACGAAGAAGCCCCGCTGCACCCAGCTCGGCACCCGCAGCTTGATGTCGAGCCGGCCGCGGCCGTTCACGGTCAGCTTGGTGTGGTCCTCCCGCGGGTAATTCGTCTCCTGGGTGACGACGAAGCCCTTGTCGGCCCAGGTCAGCGTCGACGCCGCGTACAGGTTGACCCAGAGCGTCCTGCCGTCGGCCGACTTGAAGTAGATCGTCTCCTGGTACTTGGTGTGGTTCTCCAGGCCCGTCCCGCCGCAGCAGGTCCCGGTGTTGCCGTAGCTACGGGTGACGCCCGGGGTCAACGGCTGGAAGTAGGTGACCTGGGGGTTGCTGACGCTCGTCGTGTCGGCCCGCGAGCCCACGATCTGGTTGAGCAGCCCCCGCTCGTAGTGGTCCATGTACGCCGGGTCGTGCTCGTGGAGGAACAGGTTGCGGGCCAGCTTGAGCAGGTTGTACGCGCTGCAGGTCTCCGCACCGCCCTGGGCGATCGAGTTCGCGATGTTGTCCCGGTTCTGGAACAACTCGGTGTTGTTGTTGGAGCCGGGGAAGTTGCCGCCCAAACCACCGTGCGCGTACCTGCGGTGCGGGACGAGCATTCCGAAGAAGTTCTTGGCGGCCTGGAAGTACTCGGGGTCCCCGCTGTGCTCGTAGACGCGCATGTACCCGACGAACTGCGGTATGTGCTGGTTGACGTGCAGCCGATCCGGGCGGCGCCGGCCGGGACGGGTGGCCGGCGTGGTGACCAGGATGTCGCGGTTCTCGACGCAGGCCTGGAACAGCGACTCCCGGTTGTCGAAGCACTTGGCGGTGTCCAGGTGCTTCGCGTCGCCGGTGAGCGCGTAGATCTCGGGGAACACCTCGTTCGCGCCGCCGGACTCGCCGGCGATGTAGAGGTCCCACATGTAGTTCAGGTTGTCCCGGGTGATCGGGCCCGTGTACTGGGGGTGGTTCTTGTCCCCGACGGTCAGCGCGAGGTGCGCCCAGTTGGCCATCTTGACGACCACGTCGAGGGCCTTCTGGTTGTCGGTGTGGTAGTACGCGTCGAGCAGTCCGCGCATGATCTTGTGCTGCGTGTACCACGGCGCCCACGTGTTGGTGGCCGCGTTGCCGCCGTACACGGCCCACCGCGGCGGACCGAGCCGCAGGACCGAATCCTCGGGCAGCGCGCCGAGATAGCCGGGGTGGGTCGGCACCCAGTCGGCGGCCCCGCCGCTCTGGCTCGCCACGATGCCGCCGTCCCGGCCGTTGGGCGAGGCGTCCTTGATCGCGGTACCGCCCTCCTCCTCGAACCGGTACCAGGCGATCGAGCCGCCGGCGGTGCTCCCGGTCGGCGAGTCCTGCATCGACTGGACCTCCGCCGGGCTCAGGGCCCGGTCGAAGATGTGGAACTCGTCGATGGTCGCGTCCAGGAACGCGTCGCCGTACTGCGAACGCCCGATCCACCGGTTTCCGGGGTTTCCGAGGTGGGACGGGTTGAGGGTCATGTTCGTGTTCTGGCCGGCCTGCTGACCGTTGACGTACAGCGTGCCGGTGTTCTGGGTGAGCGTCACGGCCAGGTGCACCCACTGGTTGGTCGGCAGGGCCGCGTTGCCGTCGATCCGCTGTTCCCCGCCGCCGCCGCTGACCGTGATCGCGAACCTCGGCACGTTGCCGGTGACGCCGGCACGCGGAGTCAGGAACATGTTGACGGTGGTGTTCTGACCGAAGTCGAACAGCCGACTCCAGCTCTGGGTGGCCGCGAGATTCACCCAGGTGGCGATGGTGAAGTCGGCCAGCTGGCTGATCGCCTCCTGGGGAAGGGTGACGTGCTGCGCCCGACTGGGGCCGTTCAGCCGGAGGGCGTTGCCGAAGCGGCCCGGCACCCGACCGATCTGCGGCTCCTCGGGATCCTCGCCACCCGGGCCGCCGTTGCCCATCCGCGCGGTGATCGCGGCCTGGCACGCCGCGAGCTCGTCGACCATCCAGTCGAGCTTGCTCTTGAAGATCGGCTCGCCACGGTCGGCGTAGCCCTGGGCCAGGGCCGTCATGTAGTGCCCGGCCCAGTGACCGCTGAGCAGTCCGCCGTCCTCCCAGCCGCCGGGCACGGCAACCCCCGGCGGATTGGGCCGACCGGCCTGGTTGTTGAACAACACGAGGAAGCGCCGCTCGTCGAACTGGCGGAGGTAGTCCTTCGTGCGGTCGCGCTTCTCCTGGAGCAGACCGTTGCCCAGGTTCACGTCGCGTAGCTGGAAAGGCCGGACCGGGGCGGTGCCGCCGGGGCCGGGCTCGGGCGGGGTCGCGGGCAGCGGGGCCGGGCCGGCCGTGGTCTCGGTGGCCGTCACGGCCGGAGCGGCTGCCGCCGGGAGCGCGCCCGCGCCGACTGCGGCAGCCACGCCGACGGCCGATGCCTGAAGAACGTGACGTCGGCTGACAGGGACCTTCTCGGGTTCAACCACTGTGGATCATCCTTCCCAGGTAGCTACGGACTGACCGCTCGGCCGTTTCCGGCACGAAACCGTGGTGCTTGGTCCACCGACGTCGACGCACTCAGCGGCCGCGGAGGGGGACTGTGATCGCCGGCGGCAGGTATCGCGATCGCGTCGGGATTGTGAGCGTTAACTCTATGACCGCCGACCCGCACAGACAAGCACTTGAACCTGGTTGACATCTACCGGAAACAGTCCTATGTTAGCGCTCACCCAACTGCCCTTCATGGAGGCGACGTGGCCGCCCAGTTCGGCGTCTCGGAGTTGTGGGACCCCGCGGTACGCCGTGACCCGCACCCGTTCTACGACCGGGTGCGAGCCGCCGGCCGACCCGTCCTTCAGGTCGACCCGGCGGGCACCAGGTTCTGGGTGATCGCCGGACATTCCGACGTGCTGCAGGCCCTTCGCCACCCGGCGATAGGGCACGAGATCCAACGGCACTGCCCCGGCGGCCGGCGACCCGCCCCGCACGAACTGTCCGAACTGGCGAGAATCGAGTCCCGGCAGCTCATCAACCTCGATCCGCCCGACCACACCCGCCTGCGAGGGCTGGTCAGCGGCGGCTTCACGGCCCGCGCGGTGGCCCGGTTGGAGCCGTGGATCAGCCAACTCGCCGACCAGCTGGTCGCGCGGGCCCGCCAGCTCGGACGCCTCGACGGGATCGCGGACCTCGCCGACCCGGTGCCGGTCAACGTCATCGCGGAGCTGGTCGGCATTCCCGAGCAGGACCGCTCGCAGTTCCGCGCCTGGTCGGCGGCGATCGTGTCGGCCGGGAACGGAAGCTCGGCGGCCACGCTGGCGTTCGGGGCGTACCTCGACGAGCTGGCCGCCCGGCGGCGGGCCGTGCCCGCCGACGACCTGATCTCGGAACTGGTGACCATCGAGGACCGAGGCGACCAGCTCGATCGTGACGAGCTGGTGGCGCTCGTGCAGCTGCTGCTCGTCGCCGGCCAGGAGACGACCGTCGACCTGATCGGCAACGGCATCCGCCTCCTGCTCACCCACCCCGCGCAGTGGCAGGCGCTGCGCGACGATCCGCTGCTGGCAGCGGCGGTGGTCGAGGAGACACTCCGGTTCCGGGGGCCGGTCGAGATCGTGCCACCGCGATTCGCCCTTCAGGACGTCGAGCTGGCCGGCGGGCGGATTCCCGCCTACGACCGCGTGGCCCTGTCGTTGTGGGGGGCCAACCGGGACCCCGGCGTGTTCGACCGCCCGCACGTGTTCGACATCCACCGCACGGACGTCCGCAAACACATCGCCTTCGGGCATGGGATCCACTTCTGCCTCGGGGCTCACCTGGCTCGGCTGGAAAGCCGGATCATGATCGAGCGAATCGCGCAACAGCTTCCCGACCTGCGCCTCGCCGTCGACCCCGCCGACCTCGACGGCTTCCGGCTCCACCACGATCAACTGCCGCTGGCGGTGTGAGGCGGGGCGTCCGGCGGCGTCACGACGCCGGTGGTGGACCACCGATGGGCGTCGCCTCCCGACCCTGCGCGCGGCCTTCCTCCCGGGCCTGCGCGATTAGCCGCCCGAGCCGCCGCCGGCGCTGCCGTGCGAGGGCCCGCAACGTTAGGACGAGGACGGCGAGAAGGGCGGCGAGGCCCAGTTGCGGCCAGGGCACCGTCCAGACCGTCACGGTCCGCGAGGCCGGTCGGACGTCGGCGCCGCCCTGGTCGCCGCCGAGGACGACGGGGGTCACGTCGACCCTCGTCCGCAGCGGACCCAAGGCCCAGACGCCGGCGACGCGGTTGCCGACCTTTCGGCTGCCGCCCGGCAGGAGTTCCTCGCCCTTAACCTCCGGGGCACTCTGTCTGCCCAGGCCGAACGGACCCGCGACCGTCACCCGCCCGCTGCCGGTCACCGCCACGTTGCCGTCGTTCGTCGCGGTGTAGCTGATCTCGATGGCGCCGGCGGAGAAGGGGTTCCACGAACGCCGGTACCTGGCGGTGAGGTCGCTGATCGCCACGGCCGCCGTGGCCGTGCCGCTGGCCCGCATCATGACCCGGAAGCCGACCCGGCTCTCGACGGCGACCGTACCCCCGGCGCTGGTGACCGTCGCCGCGATGCCGGCCGGGTGGTCCCCCGGTGTGGCGTCCGGAGGCGCGGTGATGGTGAACGGCACCACCTTCGTCTCTCCGGCGCCGACGGTGACCTTCTGCTGCACCTGGATCCAGGTGCCGCCGTCCACCGACTCCTGGTCGGACGCGAGCATGTTGAAGCGTCCCTTGTCGGTGAGGTAGCCGTCGGCCGCCTTCAGGGCGAAGACCACACTGCCGTCGCTGAAGTTGCGTACGGCCAGGTGCTCCGTCACGACCTGACCCGGGTCGAGCGTGCGTTCGACCCACCGGCGGCCGTCCGGGCCGTGCCGATCGGCCGGTTGGACCGACCAGGTGAGCGTCGGAGCGGCCGGCTGTGCCGGAGCGGCGGCGGGCGCGATCGGCACGGTGACGAGCAGCGCGGCCAGCACGGCGAGCAACCGCGGCAGGGTTCGGTTCATGCGGAGTCCTTCGACACGGGGGGCGTGGTGGGGGGCCGCCGCGCGGCCCCCCACCCGTGCGCTACTCGAACAGGGACAGGGTCAACGTCGAGGTGTACTCGCCGGCGGCGACCTCCGCCGGGGTACGCAGGTACAGGTCGGCGTTGACCGAATACGAGTCATCGGCGACGGCCCCGGAGTCGAACGTCGACACCAGCAGCTCCTGGTCGACCAGGCCCACGTTGTTGCCGGGCTGGGTCGGCTCGTCGAGGACGGTCACGACCTCCTCGCCCTCGGTGACCAGGCCGGTGTCGCCGCCGTCGAGCAGACGCGGAGCCCAGCCGAGATGCCCGGCGCTGATCGGCGCCTGGCCGGCGCTGCCGGTGAAATCGGTGGCGCTACCCAGCACGGCCCACGCGGCGCCCGCCGGCACCTCCTCCTCGGTACGGGTGTCGGTGACGGTCACGGTCGGCAGGGTGCCGACGAACTGGCGTACCAGCAGCGTCGAGCCGTCCTCGGACAGCGCGACGGAGTCGCCGGCGATCGACATCGCCAGGACGCCGGGTTCCCTGATCTCCTCGATGTCGACCGTCACCCGTACATCGGCGCTGTCGTCGGGATCGGCCAGGGCCGGCGCCTGCAGCGCCATCGTCCCGGCCAGGGCGGCACCGGCGGCACCCGCCGCGAGCAGCCGCTTGCGCTTGAACGTGTTCATGCGATGCTCCATCGTGATGTGTGGTGGTCGGACAGGGTGGGGTCAGCCGGCGCAGTCGACGCCGGGGTGTTCCTCGGTGAGGACAGTCGTCACGTCCTCGCCGTCGACGGTTCCGGTGGCCCGGACGGTCACCGAGCCCGCCGCGACCGAGACCGCCCGCGTGCCGAACGACTGGTAGGCGTTCGCGCCCGGCACGACGTCGGCGAAGGACCGCTGGCCGTACGCGGTCTCCAGGGCGATGTCCACCGGCGCGTCGTGGTCGTTGCGCGCCTGCACGGCGACGTACGCCCTGCCGGCGAGGCACCGCGACTGGACGGTGACCGTGACCGGCAACTCGGGCTGGACACCCGGGTCGTCGGCGAAGACCCGCCAGTCCGTGATCGCGACCGCGGAGTAGGTGGTGCCGTTGCCGTTGGCCCGGATCGTGGCGCGGACCCGGGGCGTGGTGACCGGGTCGAAGGTGACGGTGTTGAACGCGGTGGTGCTCGTGCCGTAGGCGCCAGCGCCGGTCACGTCCCGCCAGGCCGCGCCGGCCTCGTCCCAGTACTGCAGCACCCACCCGTCGGGCTCGGCGACGCCGTCGCCGGTGCCGCGGTTGGCGTCCCGCCAGAACTTCAACTCCGTTCCGGTGATCCGGACGGGGCGAGCCCAGTCGTACTGGACCCACAGGGTCGCCGGGCGGGTGCCGGACCAGGTGCCCCAGAGTTGCGCCTGGCTCGGGTTCGACGGGTCGGCCCCGTCGTTGAGGGCGGTGAGGCTGTTCCAACCCGCGGTGTACGAGGCGGTCGGGGTCGCGACGGGCGCGATGTTGCCGGTGAGCGGCCCGGACAGGTCCGCCGGGATGGTGACCGTCCTGGCGGTCTCCAGGTTTCCGGCCGCGTCGAGCGCCCGGAACGACACGGTGTGCCGGTCCGGGTCCGGTGCCCCGATCGCACCCCCGTAGGCGGTCCACGGGCCCGCCCCGATGGCGTACTCGATCCGGGCGACGCCGGAGGTCGCGTCGCTCGCGGTCACCGTGACCGCCCGGGTGGCGCTGTTCACGGTGGCCGTGCTGACCGGTGCCGTGGCGTCGATGCGTACGGTGAGGTTCGCGGCCTCCGAGAGGTTGCCGGCCCGGTCGGTCGCGGTCGCCGTGACGGTGTGCTGGCCGTCCCCGGAGACGTTGACGTCGACGGATCGCACGTCGGTCGTGACCACCGGCTGGCCGTCGTCCACCCGCGATTCGATCCTCAGCCGGCCGCCACGGTCGTCGACGCCCGCGGCGCGCACCCGCACCGCGGACCGGAACCAGCCGGCGCTGCCCGCGTTCCCGCTGGGAGTGAGCGTCAGCGTCGGCGGGGTCTCGTCACCCTCGGTGTCGCCCGGCGAGATGACCGTCACCTGCGCGGAGACGCGACCCGCCGCGTAGCCGAGCACGGTGCCCCGGGTCGTGAACGACCCCGGCGCCGCGACGTCCTCCGGTCGCACCGGGTCCCAGTAGACCGGCACCCGCAGCGTCTCGTCGCCGAACGACACGGCGGTGGTGTCGGGGAGTTCGGTCTCCCCCACCTCCACCGTCAGCCGCGGCGCGGCCACGGTCGCCGGCTGCGCGGCGAGGACCTTCCACTCCTCGACCGCCACCGCCGAGTACGTGCTGCCGTTGGTCGACGCGTCGAACACCGCGCGAACCTGCGTGGTGGTCACCGGGTCGAAGCTCGTGTCCTGGAAGCCCTGCGTGCCGGTCGGAAAGCCGCTCGGGTTGGGCACATCGGCCCACTGCCCGGCGCCGAGGTCCCAGTACTGCACGCGCCAGCGGGCGGGGGCCGCGACACCCACGCCGCTGCCCTGCGGATTGTCGTTCCAGAACTCGATCTGCGAGCCGGAGATCCGCATCGGCTGGTCCCAGGTGTACTGCACCCACTGCTGGGGCGGGTTGTTGCCGGTCCAGGTCCCCCACATGTCCGGCGGCAGCGGGTTCGACCGGACGATCTCGTCGTTGAGCGCCTTCACCCAGTACTGCGTGGGCACCGGCTCGTTGGAGACGGTGACCTTCGCCGCCTGGGCGATGTTGGCCCGGGGGGTCAGGTCCCGGCCCTTGGCCGGTGTCGGCGTGACGAGCTTCATCCGCGGCGGGGTCTGCGTGTCGTCCCACTCGACCGGGTCGATCGCCACCGACCGGCGGAAGTGCCCGCCGCCCGCGGCGTCGGCGGTGTGGTACGCGATGTACCACTCGCCGTTGAACTCGAGGATGCCGGGATGGCTGGTCGTCGAGGAGACCGGCCGGAGCACGGTGCCCCGGTAGGTCCACGGTCCCTCCGGCGACGACGCCGTCGCGTACGCGATGCAGGCGTGGTAGTTCGCCGGGGTGCACTGCGACGTCGGGCCGGCGTTGTTGCCGGCGTACGCCAGGTAGTAGGTGCCGCTGCGCTTGAAGATCCAGGCCGCCTCGAAGAAGCCGGTCAGCCCGGTGACGGTGCGCTGGGCGCCCACCGGGGTCTTCATGTCCGGCTGGAACTCCTGCAGGCGCAGTTGGCTGAAGGAGCCCCAGTAGACGAACACCCGCTGGTTCGGCGCCGTGCCCTCGATGAGGATCGTCGGGTCGATGTTGTGGATGGTGTTCGGGGTGGGCACGCGCTGGGAGATGATCGGCCCGCCGGCGTGGTCGGTCCACGGGCCGGTCGGGCTGTCCGAGACGGCCACGCCGATCGCGAACTTGTCGGACGCCGGGCTGTCCCGCTCGTTGATCGGGACGTACCAGTAGTAGCGCCCGTCGACGCCCCGGACCACCTGGCCGGCGTAGGCGCGGCCCGGCGTCGCCCAGGCGAAGACCTGCTCCGGCCGCATCAGGGACGGAAAGTGGGTCCACTCGCCGGCCTCGACGTCGGCGGTGCGGAACGCGCCCCACTCGTTCATGACGAAGTCGTTGGTGGAAGGCCCGGCCTGGTCGTGGCCGGTGTAGATGTAGAGCTGGTCCCGGCCGCTGTCGTTGCCGGGCGCGCCGGCCGGCACGACCACCGGCGCCGGGTCGGCCGAGTAGTAGCTGCCGTCGCCGAGGATCGGGTTGACGGTGTTGGTGAAGGTGTACGAGTCGGCGGCGGAGGCGGGGGCGGCGGTCGCGAGCAGGCCGCCGGCGACGAGCCCGGCGGCCGCCGCCGCGGCGACCACCCTGCGGAACCGGTGCGACGACCGGGGCTTCGGTGGGGCGGCTGCGCGCCCCACTGTGGTGTTCACGGTGTCGATCTCCTCGCTGCTGGGCGGGGTGGTGGCGGCGCCGGGAAGGCGCCGCCACCAGTGAGGGTCAGCCGCAGCTGACGGCGCCGTACGGCGCCTCGATCTGCGCGGTCACCGGCTGCCCGTCGACCGTTCCGGTGGCCTTCACCGTCGCGGTGCCGGCCTGGATCGACTTGGCTCGGGCGTTGAACGCCTGGTACGCGGAGTTTCCCGCGGCGACGTCGGAGACCGTGCGCGACCCGTACGGCGTGATCAGCTCGATGGTGAGCGGGACGTCGTCGCCGTTGCGGGCGTTGACCGAGACGTAGGCGTTGGTCCCGATGCACTGGGTACGTGCCTGGACCTCGACGTCCCACGCCGGGGCCGGTGGGACGTCGCCCACGGTGAGGGTCAGCGTGGTCCGGGTGGCACCGGCATCGCCCACGTAGTCGGGCCGGATCAGGTCACCGATGACGGTGTAGCGACCGGGAGTCTTGACGATGTTCTCGTCGAAGTGCCAGTCGACACCGATGGCCTGGTTGTCCCGGGAGCCGTCGTTGTAGGAGACCTCCACCTTGTTCGGCAGGTAGGGCAACTCGCCCACGTCGACGGCCTGCTCGAACGACTCGGCGCCCTGGATCGAGATGCCGCCCGGGGCCGTCTCCGGCCGTACGTAGACGCGGGCCTCGGCGATCAGGCCGTACGCGTCGTTCGTGCCGTAGACCACGAACGGCTCGACGTTGGTCTCCGCGACCATCTCGGGCGTGATCTGCTGCCAGTTGAAGGCGACGGCGCCACGAGCGCCGCTGGCGTAGACCGCGTCGAGCGTGCTCGGCAGGGTGGGCACCTGGCCGACGGTGGTCCGGATCAGCACCGGCGAGCGTACGGAGTCGACGGTCTCGCCGTTGGCGCGCCAGCGCAGCACGCCCGTACCCGCACCGCCACTCATCACACCCCAGATGCGGATCCGCAGGTGGCTGGTCGTGATCGGTTGGAAATCGAGGTGGTTGTAGGTGTTGGTGGCCAGCGCGTCGGCGTACGACGAGCCCTCCGCGAGGGTGACCGGGGTCCAGGTGGTGCCGTCCGTGGAGCTCTCGATCGCGTACGTCGTGGCCGTGGGCCGGCGGGTGCCGCCGTTGTCGTCGTACCAGTAGATGTCGGTCGACGACAGCCGCACCGGCGAGTTCCACCGGTACTGGATCCACGCCGCCCGCTCGGTGCTGGTGCCGTTCTGTGGTTGACCCCAGTTGCCCCAGCCGGTCCCGGCACCGGGATTCGAGTTGTTCGGCGTGGTCGCCTCGTTGACCCGCTGGTGGTTCTCCCACGACGCGGTGCCGCTGGTGGTGATCGTCGCCGAGGAGCCGAACTCCGCGGTGACCTCGCGCTCGGTGATGGTCACCGCGACGGTCGCCTCGGAGCGCTTCTCGCCGTCGTTGGCGAAGAAGCGGAACACGTAGTCGCCGGCGACCGTGCCGGTCACCCGGGTCGCCAGCGCCTTGGCGTCGGCGAAGATGACCCCCGCCCCGGCCGGGGCCGAGACGGTCTCCCAGCCGAACGTGAGGTCGCTGTCGTAGGGGATGCCGTCGTCGGACGCGGTGCCGACCAGCCGGGTGGAGAGGTTGCCGTCCGCCGAGCCGTCGCGGGTGGCGGTGACGGTGGGCGCCTTGTTGGAGACGGGTGGCACGTCGCGCCCGGAGTCGAACACCTGGATCTCGGAGATCGCCGTGTAGAAGGTCGGGTTGTTCGTGAACGCGATGCGCACCTTGTTCGACGTGACGGACTCGAAGAGCGCCTCGTTGAACTTCGCCGCCGGCACGGTCGGGTTCTTGAACTGGCCCGGCACCTCCTTCCAGCCCCCGTTCCCGTCGGGCACCTGGACCCACCAACGCGCGGGCTCCCGGTAGCCGCCGGCCTGGCGGTCGCTGACGAAGGTCACCTTCACGTTGTCGAACGACTTGGCCGAGCGCAGGTCGAGTTCGACGTAGCCGTTGCGGTCGGTGGTGCCGTGGTTGCCCCAGTACGGCTCGTTGGCGGTGACGCCGTCGGTCACGGCTGCCAGCGACACCGGCCGCTCGGTCTCCTTGATCGCGCCGGGGGTGTAGTTCATCGAGGTGGTGCTCCAGCCGGGCGTGTGGAACTGCCGCCACGGCGTCGAGCGGGCGCCCTGCTGGGTGTACGACGAGCTGAGGTTGGCGCCCGCCGCCAGGTTCGGCGCGTCCTCGGTGAGGTCGATGCCGGCCGTCTTGAGGTACGTGACGACGCGGTCGTCCTCGATCGAGGTGGTCACCGCGGTCGGGAAGGTGGTGCCGGTGGTCGCGGTGAAGGTGAC
Source organism: Micromonospora sp. NPDC048909 (assembly GCF_040649635.1). Lineage (NCBI taxonomy): Bacteria > Bacillati > Actinomycetota > Actinomycetes > Micromonosporales > Micromonosporaceae > Micromonospora > Micromonospora sp. NPDC048909. The sequence continues at coordinate 346,223 of NZ_JBEZFU010000005.1, forward strand.
GGTCAGGCCCGCCTCGGCCTGGACCTGGTTGGTGTTCGGGTCGTAGGTGAGCTTGCCGATCTGGTCGGTGCTGACCTTCTTCTCGCCGTTGAGGAACAGGCTGTAGCCGGCGCCCAGCCCGTACCTGCTGCCGTCGGGGTCCCAGACGATCGTGACGTCCTGCCCGTGGTACCGCAGGTTGTTGACCATGAAGTGGTCGTAGCCGAACTTGATCGGCCACAGCTCGATCTTGTCGTCGGAACGCGGCTGCAGGCCCGCCATGTCCTCGACGAAGATGTAGTTCATGTTCCCGAGCATCACGTGGTTCGGGTTGTTGCGGTTGTAGGTCTTCTCGGCCGCGTTCCAGTTGGAGTAGTACTCCGCCTGGTTCGGGGCGCGCAGGTCGGCGTTGGGGTAGATGCTCCAGGCCATCCAGTCCAGCAGCCGCTTGGCGTACGCCGGGGTGATGTACTTCTGCTCCCGGTCGTAGTGGCGCAGCGCCGAGCGGACGCCGCGGTACTGGACGGTGAAGTTGATGTTGGAGAAGTTGTTGGAGCCGCCGACTCCGTAGGCCGTCCGGTCGTACTGGTTGGCGGTGTAGAACGGGAAGATCGGGAAGTTGTCGCCGTAGGTCAGGAAGCGGTACCCGTCGACGTAGGTCTGCCACTGGTCGAACGGGATGAGGTTCTCGGCGTAGACGTCGTAGAGGTTCGACTCCTTGGCCGGGACCAGGTCACGGGCCTCCGCCGGAAGTGGGTTGGCCCGGCCGTTGGAGCTGGCCGCGGAGGTGGCTCCGTGCGAGGTGCCGGCCAGGAACATCCGCATCTCCGGGCTCCACAGCCGCCCGAGAATCGCCTCGCGGATGCCGTCGGCCGAGGCGGCCATGGCGTCGACCTTCGCCTGGTCGGCGCCGGAGAGCTGGTAGAGCTGCCGGGCCGCGTCGAACGCTCCCCACACGTACGCCGACTCCGGGCGTTCGATCGTGCGGGCACCGGGCGCGCCGCCGTTGGCCTTCGGGAAGCCGAAGGAGATGGCGTCCGCGTCGTTGCCCGGCATGTAGTTGGTGTCGTAGGCGATCAGCTTGTCGTCGTTGCCGTCGTAGTGCTCGAGCTGACCGACGCCGTCACCCTCGAAGTAGCCGGCGAACTTGCGGGCGATCTCCGCTCCCCCGCCGTGCACGTTGTAGGCCTCGAGCCCGGCGGTGCCCAGGTACTGCGAGTAGTGGTTGTTCCAGCTGGTGTGGCCGGGGCTGTCCAGGAACGCCGAGGAGCCGGACAATTCGCCGATGTTGAGGATCTGGCCGTACGGCAGATAGGGCGTACGGATCCACTTGGTGTCCTGCAGGTGCATCGGCTGGGTCAGCGCGACGGAGTTCTGGTAGAGGTTCACCCCCTCGATCGTCGTGGGGTACTGGTAGACGTAGCCGGGCGCGTTGGCGTCGAGGCTGTTGTAGCGCTCGCCCCACCAGCGGTAGACGATCGCCTTCTCCATCGCGGGGTCCGGGACGTCGATGTAGGGGATGTCCTGGGCCCAGCGCCGGTTGAACTCGGTGATGCCGTTGCGCACGGCCTCGGCCGGGGACAGCGCGGCGTAGTCCCGATAGTTCTCGACTGTCTCCGGCAGGGTGGCCGAGGAGACGGCGCCGACGACCGACAACGACACCGAGCCGCCGGCGGGCACCGTGACCTCGCGGTCGAGGTTGGTGCCGCTGCGGGTGAAGCCGGCACCGGTGAGGTCGATGCTGACGGTGTTCCAGGCGGTGTCGACCAGCCCGTTGTTGGAGCCGCTGGTGATCGTACGGGTGCCGGAGAGCTCGGCCGAGCCGCTCCCGGGCTGGGTGGCCAGTGGCGAGGCGGCGCGGACGGTGAACGTCGCCGGCGCGTCGCCGGGGTTGGTGAAGTCGATGGCGGTCACCGCCACGTTGTCGTACGTGATGAACTTCGTCAGGTTGGCGGAGACCCCGGTGGCGCCGATCGTGTACCGGCCCCTGGCGTGGCTCGGGGCGTTGAACCGGTCGGCGTTGACCTCGGTGACCGTCTGCCCGGGCACGGTGACGGTGTAGAGGTTGCCGAGGTTGTTGGGGCCGCCGACGAAGGTGCTGCCGGCGAAGCCCATGACGGTGAAGTTGTTGTTGCTCGCGCCGCGCATGTACAGCGAGCGGCCCCGGGTCATCAGCACCGCCGACCCGACCGGCCCGCTGACGCCGAGGACCCGGTCGAGGTAGTAGTCGGTGCCGCCGGCGGCGAGATCCTTGTCGAAGATCGACTGGTGCATGCTCGTCGCGGTGAACGGCACGCCGGGCTTCAGCTGGTTGGCGACGTCACCGACGTTGTTGTAGACCGGATCCCCGATCTCCATGGCGTGGCTCTGCCCGTTGGTGTAGACGCCCACGTCACTTTCGTTGCCGGGCAGGACCGGGCTGTCGGCGTGTGCCGGGGACGGCACACCGACAGCCCCTCCCACCACGAGCGCGGTCAGGGCGGCCCAGAGGGGCGCCCTCCGCACGCGCGGACGGATCATGTCTTCTCCTCCTCGGTATCGGTGCGGCCGGCATGCGAGGCGTCGCCGGCGCCGCACCTCGGGTGGTGGTTCGATCCGGGTGAGTGTTAGCGCTAACATGTTGCACATTGTTCAGTTTGCTCAGGCGTTTCCTGGTGATCAGTCCTCGGTGGAGAGCCAGACGCGCATCGTCGAGGGCCCGCGGTTGGCCCAGGCGTGATACGCCACCAACGGCACCTCGTCGAGCCGCTCGTCCACCAGGCGAGCCGGCTCAGGGTTGGTCCGATAGGGCCAGTCGTCGTCGTCCAGGCGCACCCGCCGGCAGCACACGGTGACCCTGCCGTCGACCAGCCGGGGCGACTTGCTGGTGTCGACGCGGAGCTCGTCGACGCTCTCGACGCCGGCGACGTCCACCGACTCCAGAGCGAGCACCACCGGGCCGCGCTCCACCGCGACACAACCCCGGACGGCGTCGATGCGGGGGTCCGGGTACGTGAACCGGGGCTCCATCGGCAGGGACAGGACGACCTCGTCGCCGGGTCGCCACCTCCGCCGCTCGGTCACCACGCCCGGACCGACGGGACGGGTTCCGCCGGCAACGGTGACCGTCGCGCCCTCGGCCGCCCAACCCGGCACTCGCAACGACAGCGACCAGGGCTGGTCGTCGTCACTGTCGATGCGCACCCGGACCTCGCCGTCGTGGGGAAAGTCGGTCGCGATGCTCAGGCGCCGCTCCCGCCCGTCGGCGAGGCGGTGCTCGACCGTGCCGGGCAGGTACTGGTGCAGCTGCAGGCCGTCGTCGTCGGACGTCGCGACGTACGCCGCCAGGCTGGCCAGGGTGCGGGCGACATTGGTCGGGCAGCAGGAGACCTCGTACCAGGGCGCCCGCAGGGACGCCGCCGCGCGCAGGCTGGGCCGGTCGGCGTCGGGTAGCGTGCCCAGCTCCCGGCGGTGCAGGGTGTTGGTGTAGAAGAAGCTCCGCCCGTCAGCCGACGGCGAGGCCGACACGACGTTGAACAGCGTCCGCTCGATGAGGTCGGCGTACCGGGACTCACCTTCGGCGAGCAGCAGCCGCCAGGCGAGCATCACCGAGCCGACACCGGCGCAGGTCTCGGAGTAGGCCCGGTCGGGTGGCAGCACCCAGTCCCCGCCGAACGCCTCGTCCTGGTGGCGGGAGCCCTGTCCTCCGGTGACGTACGTACGCCGCGCCACCGCGTTCTTCCACTGGTCGCGCACCGCCTCCAGCAGGCCGGCGTCCTTCAGCTCGACCGCGACGTCGGCGGCGCCGGCGGCGAGATAGTTCGCCCGCACCGCGTGCCCGCGCAGTACCGCCGCCTCCCGGACGGGAAGGTCGTCCTGGAAGTACTCCCGACCGAACTCCACATCGCTGAGCCGGCCATGGCCTCTGCGGTCGACGAAGAGGGCGGCCTGGGCGAGGTAGCGGTCGTCACCGGTGGTCCGGGCGAGTTCCACGAGCGCGCACTCGATCTCCGGGTGCCCGCACAGGCCGTCGATGCCGTCGGGTCCGAACGTCTCGCACACGTTGTCGGCGGCCCGTCGGGCGACCTCGAGCAGCCCGTCGTCGGCGCCGGGGCGCGTCCGGGCGCGGGCCACCGCGGCCTGGAGAAGGTGCCCGACGCAGTAGAGCTCGTGGCCCCATTCGAGGTCGGACCACCGCGGCGCCTGCCCCCGGCGACCGAACCTGGTGTTGAGGTAGCCGTCGGGCTCCTGCGCCGCGGCCACCCGCCGCACCACGGCTCGGAACCGCGACTCGAGCCCGGCGTCACCGGTCCGGCCGATCTCCCACGCCAGCGCCTCGAGGAACTTGTAGACCTCCGAGTCGGAGAACTCGCGCCCCCGACGCTCGCCGGACAGGTCGCCCTGGACGGCAAGGTCGAAGTTGCGGATCCAGCCCTCCCGCTCGAGCCAGTACTGGATGTGCTCCAGGCTCGCGCCGGCGTTGACCGACTGACGCTCGGCCCAGAATCCGTCGGTGATCCGGACCTCCCCCAAACCGAGCGGCCGTAGTCGGCCACGGGTCGGCAGGACGGGCGCGGCCGTGGGTGCCGTGCCGCTCATAGTCATCCCTTCAGCGCGCCGGACATGAAGCCGCGCACGTAGTGTCGTTGAAGCAGGAGGAACAGGACGATGCACGGCAGGGCCAGCACGACGACGCCCGCTTCGGTCGCCCCGTAGTCGACGACGCCCTGTACCTGTCCGCGCAGGTTGGAGACGGCGAGTGGAAGGGTCATCCGCTCGGTGTCGTTGATGAGGATCAGCGGTGCCATGAAGTCGTTCCACGCGGCCAGGAACGCGAAGAGCCCGACCGTGATCAGGCCCGGCTTGACCGCGGGCAGCAGCACCCGCCACAGCGCGCCGAACGACGAGCAGCCGTCCACCATCGCGGCCTCGTCGAGCTGGCGTGGCACCGCTTCGAAGGAGATGCGCATCAGGAAGGTGGAGAAGGGCAGTTGGAACATGGTGAGCACCAGGGCCACCCCGACGAGCGAGTTGTCCAGCCCCACCTCGTTGAGCAGCACGTAGAGCGGAATCAGCAACGTCGCGTACGGGACCATGAGGATGGCGAGCGTGACCAGGAACAGGATGTTCTTGCCGGGGAAGCGGAATCGCGCGAACGCGTAGCCGCCGAGCAGGGAGAGCAGCAGCGTCAGGGCGACCGTGAGCAGCGACACGAAGGCCGAGTTGCCGAGGTAGACCCAGATGCCGGCCTGGTAGCCGGCCAGGGTCTTGTAGTTGCCGAATCCCCAGCCGTCCACCTGGTTCGTGCCGGCCTGTGGGGCGACCGAGGCGACCGTGGTCCAGACGATCGGCGCCAGGAAGATCAGCCCCACCGCCCCGGTGAACACCCAGTACGGCGTCCGTAACGCGATCCCGGCGATGGTGACGCCACTCGACCTGCTCCGGCCGGCCCGGGCCGTGCTGGTCGGGCTCGGCGGTCCGCCGGCAGCGGTTGACGTGGCACCGGTGGCGATGGCCATCAGCTCTCCTCGGACCGGAAGGCGCGCAGTTGCAGCGCGTTGATGAGGATCAGGGCGAGCAGCACGATGACGGAGAGGGCCGCCGCCACACCGAGGTCGTTCTGGCCCTGGAACGCCATCATGTAGATCAGTTGGACGACGGTGATCGTGCTGCTGTCCGGGCCGCCCTTGGTGAGGATGTAGAACTGTTCGAAGGCGAGCAGGGAGCCGGTCACGCTGAGCACGGTCGTCAGTGCCAGCGTGGGGCGCAGCAACGGCAGGGTGATCTTCCGGAAGGTCTGCCACCGGCTGGCGCCGTCCGAGCGGGCGGCCTCGTAGACGTCCGCGGGAATGCCTTGCAGGCCGACGAGCATGAGCACCATGTAGAAGCCGGCGTAGCGCCACACGATGAGGAAGGTGGTGGAGAAGAGCGCCGCGTTCGGCGATCCGAGGAACGTCACTCCCAGGCTCTCCATCAGGGGAGCCAGCGGACTCGCGTACGGCGAGTAGAGCACGTAGAACAGCAGCGATGCCGAGGCCAGCCCCAGGGCGCTGGGAATCAGGAACGACGCACGGAGCAGGTTGTTCCACCGACTCGACTCCTGCACGAGCAGGGCCAGACCCAGCCCGAGAACCAGCAGCAGTACGGTCGCGAGCACGGTGTACTTGATGGTGAACACCACCGAGTCGGTGAAGAAGCGGTGGTCGATCGCCTTCACGAAGTTGTCGGGGGCGTTGATTCCCTGGTCGCCGGTCAGCAGGGGCCATCTCGACACCGACATCTTGATCACGAGCAACAGCGGCACCGCGAACAGCGCCACCACGAAGACCGCCGTCGGTGTCGCGTAGAGCCAGCCGAGCAGGGCGTGGCGGCCGCGGGAACGGACACGGCCGCGCGTCGCCACCGTGGCCGGGCGAGACGGCGCGTTGACACTCATGGGAACCCCTCGTTCATTCGGCAGCGAGCAGATCGTCGACGCGTCCCGGGCAGGGCCCTGCCGCAGGCGTAGGTCGGCCGATGAACCCGTCGGTCGCCATACGCCTGCGGGCAGCGACTACTGCTTGAGCACGCCGGTGATCTCGTCGTTGTCCTTCCGGACGTCGCCATTTCCGTTGAGCACCTGGTTGCGTACGAGGGTCAGCCAGGGACTGCTCGGCGCGTTGAACGCCTGCTGGAAGTTCAGGGCGACGGGAGTGTCTCCCTTACCGGCCACCTCGTTGATGGTGACCAGCCGCGGGTCCTCGGCGGCGTACTTGTTGTTCGCCAGGTCGGAGCGCGACACCACGTCCTTGTTCTTCGCCAGTACCTCGACCTGAGCCTCCTCGGACATCATCCAGCTCAGGAAGTTCCAGGCCTGGGCGGCCTTCTTGGAGTCCTTCGAGACGCCGATGCCGTCCCCGCCGACGAACGTGGAGGCCCCGCCGCTCGGGCCGGGGATGCCGGCGACACCGACGTCGAACGGCGTCGACGAGAGCAACGTCGCCGGGTAGAACATCAGGCCGACCTTGCCCTCGGTGAACGCGGCGGTCCAGGTAGGGCCGGTCTCGTCCGCCGAGGCGGGCAGCACGGCACCGGACTTCCACAGGTCCTGCCAGGTGCGGTAGACCTTCTGGGCGGTGTCGTCGGCGAGCTTGGACTCCTTGCCGTCCGCGCTCAGCACCTCACCGCCGTCGGCCCACACCGTCGGGAACCAGGTGAAGACCAGGCACCCGCCGCAGTTCAGACCGGCCGCCGTGCCGTAGACGCCGTCCTTCTTCATCGCCTGGACCGCCTTGGCGGCGGCGGCGTACTCCTCGAGCGTCGCCGGAGCCTTCTCCGGGTCCAGCCCGGCCTCCTTGAACAGCTGCTTGTTCCAGAACATCATCGACAGGTCCAGCACGAAGGGCAGCACGTGCGCCTTGCCCTCGACCGTGCCGGCCGACAGGTGCCCCTTGTTGATGGTGTCCTTGAAGCTGAGGCCGTCGATGTTCGCGCTCAGGTCCTGGAACAGCCCCTGGTTCACCCAGTTCGGCACGTAGACGATGTCGGCGGCGAAGAGGTCCGGAAGGCCGCCGGAGCCCGCTGCCGCGCCGACCTTGGCGACGTAGTCGTCGTTGGGGACGACGGTCAGCTGGACCTTGTTCTTGTGGCTGGCGTTGTAGGCGTCGACGAGGAGCTTCGCCTGCTTCTCCAGCGGGGCACGGGTCCACAGGGTGAGTTCACTGCCGTCGTCGACGCCATTGGGCCCGGCCTCGGCCGCACTCGAACCGGCCGGGTCGTCGCCGCTGCACGCCGCCACGCCGACGCTCAGCGCCGCAACGAGGACTCCGGCCAACGACCGCAGGGCAGTTCGCCTGCCCAGAGGTCTTGTCATGGTTTCTCCTAGGGTTCGTCGTTCACCGGGAGCCGCTGCGCGGTCCCGCCGAGCCGGTATCTCGTGTTCGTCACTTCGGTTCTCGATGAGGTGGAGCTGTCGCCGGTGGGCAGCACGAACCGCAGATTCGGTCGGCCGGGCGGACAAGCCCACCGACGGGCGACCCGGTGGGCGGCCGGCTTTCGCGGTAGCGGCCGGAGCCTGGTCGGTGAAAACCGTGTGTTCGTTTGTGGACGGCGCGGCCGTCCATCGCACCGCCCGGGACGTGAGCCTCGACGGCCCGACCGGACAGCGCACCACAGTCGACACCCCGCCCTTGTCAGCGGAGTGAGCGATAACAGCGGGCGACGGCATCGGTGGCTCCTCACAGGGATAGCGCGAGGCCGAGGCGGGGGTTCCCAGGCCATTGTGAGTGGAGTCACAGATGATGTTAGCGTTAACCTCGCCGTCGTCAATACTTGCTGGCGTGATTGTTTCCGCCAGATGACGGCCGGGAAAATCCGGGACGGACGCGCCCACCGGAGCAGCGCCCGGGACGCCATCCGCACCGCGGCGGACCGTGACGTCCCTGCCGCACCGCACCGGGGACGGGCATCAGCCGGCCCCTCCCCGCTCCCGCCCCGAGCGACCCACCTGGCGGTTTCCTGGTGCGCTCGAAGCGTCTCGCGCCCCGATCGGCGCGGCGAATTGCTTAGGCTCACCGCATGGCAGGCATCGCCCAGCTCAGCGGCATCGCCCTGGAATGCCCCGACCCGGCCGCGCTGGCGGCCTTCTACAGTGCCGTCACCGGCTGGCCGATCGTGTACGCCGCCCCGGACTGGTACTCGATCGGACCCAGCGAGGACGCCCCACTGCACCTGTCGTTCCAGTTGGCGCCCGGCCACCAACCGCCGACCTGGCCCGACCCCGCCTCGTCCATGCAGTTCCACCTGCACCTGCGCGTCGACGACGTGGAGGAGGCCGAACGGAGGGTCGTCGAACTGGGCGCGACGAGGTTGGCCGAGCAACCCGACCTCGCAAACGTCCGGGTCCTGGCGGACCCGGCCGGCCATCCGTTCTGCCTCTGCCCCCGCCCGACGACACCCGAAACGCCCAGCTGAACCCTGGCTGTCATTGGTGGTGGTCAGGGGTGGGTCCGTCGGTCTTGCCACGGCTGGCGGGGCTGGGCCAGGCGACGGCAGGGCAGGCCGGTGCGCCGGTGGCGGTGCAGCCGTTCTGTTCGCGGCTGCGGCGCCACTGCTCGTGCGCGGCGAAGACGCGGTTCAGGCCGTCGCCTGCCGCGACCCGCCCTCACGACAACCGCTGCGCCCGGTGCAGGAGCCGCTGGGTGACCACCACCAGAGCGAGGAACGCCCCGCTGACGACCTGTTGGAACGACGAGGTGAGCACCCCGATCTGGTTGATCAAACTCTGGATGACGCCGAGCAGCAGCACGCCCGCCATCGTGCCCGTGAGCCCACCGGCGCCGCCGGTGAGCAGCGTGCCGCCGATCACGACGGCGGCGATGACGTCGAGTTCCATGCCGACGCCGAGGATCGTGACGCCGGAGGAGAGGCGGGCGGCGTTGAGCGCGCCGGCCAGCCCGGCCAGCAGACCGGAGATGAGATAGACGAGGACCTTGACCCGGGTCACCGGTACGCCCATGAGCACCGCGGCCTCCTCGCTGCCGCCGATGGCGAACACGTTCTGCCCGAAGCCGGTGCGCTGCAGCAGCACCCCGCCCAGCAGGACCAGAGCCAGGGTGATCCAGACCGGCACGGTGAGGCCCAGGAAGGCCGCCTGGCCCAGGGCGCTGAAGGCGTCGTCGCGCACCAGGTAGGTGTTCGCCCCCTCGTCGGAGACCGCGAGCATGAGGCCTCGCATGCCGAGCAGCCCGGCCAGGGTCACGATGAACGGCGCCATGCCGGTACGCGCCACGATCAGGCCCTGGATCAGCCCGATCGCACCGCACACCGCGAGCGGCAGCAGCAGCGCGACGAGCAGCCCGTACCGGGAGCCGTAGGCGGCCAGCACCCCGGCTAGCACGAAGGACGAGCCGACGGAGAGGTCGATGCCGCCGCTGATGATGACGAAGGTCATCCCGATCGCGACGATGGCCAGGAACGACGACGACACCACGATGTTCGCGGCGTTCTGCGGGGTGGCGAACGAGTCGAATGTGGCGGCCCCGACCAGGACGGTGACCGCCAGCACGACGAGCGCGCCGTGGTGCTGCAGGAGGTGGCCGATCCGTTCGCGGCGCAGCGCGCCCGGTCTGCGTCGCGCCTCGGCGCCGGTGTCCGCGTCGGCGATGGTGGTGGTCATGCGCGCCTCCCTCGAGCGGCGTAGACGGCGGCCAGGATGATGACCGCCTGGGCCATCTGGGTCCAGGACTGCGGCAGGTTGTGCTTGATGAGCGTGGCCTGGAGCAGCTGGATGAGCAGGGCGCCCATCACCGTGCCGAGGACCCGGACCCGACCGCCGGTGAGCGGGGTGCCACCGACCACCACGGCGGTGATCGCGGAGAGCTCCATCAGCAGGCCCAGGGAGGTGGGGTCGCTGGCCTGGAGCCGCGACGTGGCGAGGACGCCGGCCACCGCGGCGAGCAGGCCGGAGATGACGTAGACGGTGACCAGGATGCGCCGTACCGGTAGGCCGGACAGCCGGCTCGCGGCCCGGTTGCCGCCCACGGCCACGAGTTGGCGGCCGAAGGTGGTGCGCTTGACCAGGAACGCGACCAGCACGGTGAGCACCGCCGCGATGACGACCACGAGCGGCAGGCCGAGCACCGATCGGCTGCCGAGCGTGATCAGCGTGGGGTTGCGGAACTCGGTGAGCTGCGGCACCAGCACGTTCGCCAGGCCGCGTACGCCCACCAGCAACGCCAGCGTCGCCACGATGGGTTGCACCCCCACGTACGCGACCAGCGCACCGCCGCCCGCGCCGACGGCCGCGCCGGCGATCAGGGCGGCGATGATCGCGACCGGGGCGCCGTATCCGAGGTAGAGCACCACCATCGCCGAGGCGAGGGCCATCACCGAACCGACGGAGAGGTCGATCCCCTCGGTGCCGATCACCAGGGCCATGCCGAGCGAGGTGATCACGATGGGCGCCACCTGGATCAGCTGGGTCCGGAAGTTCGCCACCTCCAGGAAGTGCGGCGTGAACGCCACGTTGAACAGCAGGAGCGTGAGCACCGACGCGTACACGCCGTACTCCTGCAGCCACCCGAGCAGGCGTACGCGCCCGCCCCACGCGCGCGGCGCGGCCGCGGTCTCAGCCATCGGTGTCTCCCGTCGCGGCAATCGTCGCCATGATCGCTTCTTCCGTCACCTCGTCACCGCTCAGCTCGCCGGCGACCGCGCCGTCGCGCAGCACGACGACCCGGTCCGCGCCCTCGACGAGTTCCTCCAGGTCGGAGGAGATCAGCAGCACGCCGAGCCCCTCGGCCGCCAGCTCGTCGATGAGCGCCTGCACCTCGGCCTTGGCGCCGACGTCGATGCCGCGGGTCGGCTCGTCGAGCAGCAGCACCTTCGCGCCGGTGGCCAGCGACCGGGCCAGCAGGACCTTCTGCTGGTTGCCGCCGGACAGCTCGGAGACCTTCTGGTGCGGCGAGGCGGCCTTGATGCGCAGCCGCCGCATGAAGCTGTCGACGAGCCGGTCGATCCTGGCTTCGGACACCACACCGGAGCGGGACAGTCGGGGCAGGGCGGCCAGCGCGATGTTGTCCCGGACCGACAGGGTGGGCACGATGCCCTCGGCCTTGCGGTCCTCGGGGACGAGGCTGACGCCGGCCCGGATCGACGCGGCCGGGGAGCCACGCCGTACCTCCTGCCCGGCCACGGTCACGGAGCCGCCGTCGACCGGGAGGGCCCCGGCGATCGCCTTGGCGGTCTCGCTGCGTCCGGCGCCGAGCAGCCCGCCCAGGCCGACCACCTCGCCCGGGCGTACCTGCACGGACACGTCGTGCAGGACGGGCCGGCGGGACACCGAGCGGGCTTCCACCAGAGGGTCGCCGGCAGCGGCCGTGTGCTCACCGGAGAACTTCGTGGCGCCCTCCCGCCGGATCTCGGCCGGGTCGCGGCCGAGCATCAGCGCGACGAGGTCCACCCGCGGCAGTTCGTCGAGCGGCCCGGCGTGCGCCACCCGGCCGTCACGCAGGACGGTGACCCGGTCGCAGATCCGGTACAGCTCGTCGAGGCGGTGGCTCACGTAGACCACCGAGATGCCCTGGGACCGCAGGTCGGCGATGACGCCGAAGAGGGTGTCCACCTCCCGCGGTTCCAGGGCCGAGGTGGGCTCGTCCATGATCACCACGCGGGCCTCGACGGAGACCGCGCGGGCCAGGGCCACCATCTGCTGGGTGCCCATGCCGAGCGAGCGAAGCGGCCGGCGTACGTCGGTGCGGATGCCGTACCGGGTCATCACCCGCTCAGCCTCGGCGTTCAACCGCGCCGTGTCGATGACCCCGAACCGGCTGCGGGGCTCCCGCCCGAGCAGCAGGTTCTGCGCGAGGCTCATCTGCGGGACGAGGTTGACCTCCTGGTAGATGGTCGAGATCCCGGCCCGTTGGGCGGCGAGGGGGTTGTCGTAGCTCACCGGCTCGCCGTGCAGCAGCAGCGTCCCGCGGTCCGGCCGGTAGACGCCGGTGAGCACTTTGATGAGGGTGGACTTGCCGGCGCCGTTCTCGCCGACCAGGGCGTGCACCTGCCCCGCGTCGAGCCGGAACGACACGTCGTCGAGGGCGAGGATCCCGGGGAACCCCTTCGAGATTCCCCGGGCCTGCAGAACCGCGGTAGCCATCAGTAGGCGTTCCCCAGGCTCTCCTTGGCGTTCGCCGTCGTGTACTCCCGGTCGCTGATGATGACCGTGGCCGGGATCCCCTCCCCGTCCAGGAACTTCTGGGCGGTGGAGAAGGCGAGCGGCCCGAAGCGCGGGTTCGACTCGACGACCGCGGCCAGCCAGCCGTCGACGATGCCCTGCACGGCGGCGCGGGTGCCGTCCACGGACACGATCTTCACGTCGCCGGGCGACTTGCCCGCGCCCTTGAGCGCCGTGACGGCGCCGAGCGCCATCTCGTCGTTCTCGGCGTAGATGCCCTTGGTGCCGGGGCGGGACTGGATCAGCTGCTCGGTAACCTGCTGGCCCTTCTCGCGGGTGAACTCGCCGGTCTGCTCGAAGGAGATGGTGATGCCTGGGGCCTTCTGCTGGATCTGGTCCTTGAAGCCCTTGGTCCGGTCCGTGGTGACGTTGTTGCCGGGCGCGCCGAGCAGGATGGCGACGTCGCCCTGGCCGCCGAGGGCCTCGATCATCCGGTCGGCCGCCCGCTGGCCCTGCTGGTAGAAGTCCGAGCCGATGAAGGTGAGGTAGTCGGTGCACGGCTGAGCGTTGATCTTGCGGTCGATGGTGATGATCGGGATCTTCTTCTCTGCCGCCTGCCGCAGCACCGGCTCCCAGCCATCGGAGTTCAGCGGCGCGATGACCAGCAGCTTGGCGCCCTGGGCGATGAGCTGCTGCACGTCGGAGATCTGCTTGGAGAACTGGGACTGCGCGTTGGTGACGCGCAGGTTGGCGATGCCCAGCGTGGCGGCCTCGTCCTTGATGGACCTGGTCTCGGCGATCCGGAACGGGTTGGCTTCCTTCTCCGACTGCGAGAAGCCGACCACGTCCTTCTTGAGGTCGAACTTCTGCCCGCCGAAGCTCTGCAGAGTGCAGGTCGGACCGGTGGCGCCCGAACTCTGCACGACCTGGTTGCCCGCGCTGCCGGCCGGTTCCGGCGTGCCTGCGCCGTCCTCGCTCTTGGCGCAGGCCGCGGTGGTCAGGAGGGCGGCCAGCGCGACCGCCACCAATCTGGATGTCCTGGACATGGCGTTTCCTTCCTGGGGCGGGGTTGTCGGTCGCGGGGAGGTGGTGCGGGGGGCGGCCGTCGCCGCGGCGAGCACCGCCGCGGCGACGGCGGTGCGGCGGGTTCGCCTCACCGGAGCCCTCCGGAGGAGTAGAGCTGGCCCACCTCGGCGGCGGACAGCGGGCGGTCGTAGACCCGCACCTGGTCGATCGCGCCGCGCCAGTAGTCGACCGGGCCGCCGTTGAACTTGGCCCGCCCGATGACGGTCGGTCCGGTGGACGTCTCGCCGAAGCAGGAGCTGGCCGTGCCGGCGGGCTGTCCGTCGACGTAGAGCGTCAGCGTGCCGGCGGCGGCGTCGCGCACGCCGACCAGGTGATACCAGCGGCCGGGCTCCGGTGCGGTCGGCGCGAGCGCCCGGACCCCGGCGAAGCTGAACGCGAACCGGTTGTCGGCGCCCGAGTACTGCAGGAAGAAGGCGCTGTGGTTGGTGCCGTCCTGGCTCACCGCGGTGGCGAAGCCGCCGAGGCTGTCCAGCTTGACCCAGGCCGAGGCGGTGTAGTTGCCGGTGGTGTCGAGGATCGCGGCGCCGGTGTCGACGTACTGGTTCACCCCGTCGAGCTGAACGGCGCCGCCGGTGCGGCCGGTCGTCCAGGTCGCGCCGTTCACCAGCGTCCCGTCGTGCTCGCCGGCCCGGTCGTCGGTGGCGGTGCCGCTGCCCTCGTCCAGCGGCCACCAGCTGACCCCGGTGAGGCCGGGCGTGCCCGGCGGCAGCTGCGGCGCGTCCCCGCCGGTGCCGTCCACCGAGCGGACGATGGCCCGGTTGATGTCCCGGACCCGGTCGAAGTCCATCTTCTTGATCTGGCGGTCGTAGGTGTAGAAGCCGTTGACCTCGTGCTCCACGTCCGTGGTCTGGGTGTAGACGGCGCCGGAGAGCCCACACCGGTTGGCCACGGTCAGCAGGTCACGCTGGTTCTCCACGTAGCGCCGGGTGAGGGTGGCGCTGTCCGGCGTCATCTCGTAGCCGTGCCCCTCGCCGAACCACATGTGCCCGGGCACCTCCAGTCCGAGCCCGCCGTGCTCGCCGTCCACGGCGACCCGGTCCCCGCTCGGCGTCGGCGAGGCGGGGCCGAGGTACTGGTGGAAGTCGATGATGTCGCCGCGTCCGGAGTCGCCCTTGGAGTCACAGCAGTTGACCCCGCTGTGCGCGTTGACCATCCGGCTCGGATCCTGGGCGCGCAGCTCGTCGGCGATCCGCCCGGTGGCCGTGCGTTCCCACTCGCCCCAGCCCTCGTTGAACGGCACCCAGACCGTGATCGAGGTCCAGCTCTGGTGCTCGGCGACGATCTCCTTGAGCTGCCGCTCGAACTCCTGCTGCGCGTCGACCGGCGGGATGCCGCCGGTACGCATGGACGGCATGTCCTGCCACACCATCAGGCCCAGCCGGTCGGCCCAGTAGTACCAGCGGTCGGGCTCCACCTTGATGTGCTTGCGGATCGTGTTGAAACCGAGCCGCTTGGTCTCGGCGATGTCGAAGCGCAGCGCCTCGTCGGTGGGCGCCGTGTAGATGCCGTCCGGCCAGTAGCCCTGATCCAGAGTGGACATGTTGAACAGGATCTTGCCGTTGAGGGCCAGGTGGAGCTTGCCGTCGGCGCCCCTGACCTTGCTCACCTCGCGCATGCCGAAGTAGGAGTCGACCTGGTCGACCACCTTCCGGCCGTTCAGCACCCGCACCTTCAGGTCATAGAGGTACGGGGAGTCGGGCGACCAGAGCCGCGGTTTCGGCACCGGTACGCGCAGCTCGGTGCCGGCCGGGCCGGACGCGCGGCCGACGACCTTGTTGCCGGCGTACGCGACGGCCTCCACCGTACGACCGTTGCCGCCCGCGACCTCGGGGGTGACCCGCAGGCTGGCGTCGTCGAGATCCGGCGTCATCGGCAGCCGCTCGACGTGGCTCGCCGACACCGGCTCCATCCAGACGCTCTGCCAGATGCCGGACGACGACGTGTAGAAGATGCCCCGGTCCGGCACGTTGCGCTGCTTGCCGACCGGCTGCCACGTCTGGTTGGTGCGGTCCTCGACGCCGACCACCAGCTCCTGGGCGCGGCGGCCGCGCAGGACGTCGGTGACGTCGACGCTGAAGCTGTCGTAGCCGCCGCGGTGGGTGGCGACCTGGACGCCGTTGACCCAGACGGTGGCGTCGTAGTCGACGGCGCCGAAGTGCAGACGCAGCCGCTCGTCGCCGCCGACCCGCCAGTTCGCCGGCACGTCGAACGCGCGCCGGTACCACATCCGGTCCTCGTGCCGCTGGATGCCCGACAGCGCCGACTCGATCGGGTACGGCACGAGCACCCGCTCGCTGAGCTGCTCTCCGATCGGCGGGGCTTCGCCCTCGTGCGCCCCGGCGAACTGCCAGACCCCGTTGAGGCTCGCCCATCTCGGACGGACGAGCTGCGGGCGGGGGTACTCGGGAAGCGCGTTGTCCGGTGACACCTGGTCGGTCCAGGGGGTGGTGATCGGTGGCGTCCCCGGTTGCCAGCTGGCCTCGGCGTGCGCGACGCTCGGCACGCCGGCGACGACGCAGGCCGCGGCGACCAGCGCGGTGACTGCTTTCCTCATCGTTCAGGGCCCCTTTCTCACGAGCGTGGCGTGAGAGGGCAGGCCGCAGCGCCCGGGCACCGGGCCGGGTGGAAACCGGTCGGGTCGGGTGGCGGTCTGCCGGAAATCGTTGAGAAACAATCAATCACCGTCACGATCCCAAGTCAATACTGTTCGATCAGTTCCGATCAGAAACGATCCCGAAACGCGGTCACCAGGCGCGGAGGCGCTACCGAGTACGATCAGAACCAGACCGACTCGTTCACGAGGAGAGGACCACGTGGCACCTGGCGACGACGCCCGGACGGCGACCGAGGGCCGGCGGACCATGTTCGCCGCCGAGCGCCGGCAACGCATCCTCGAGCTGATGCATGCCAACGGGGCGGTCTCGCTCCGGGACATCGCCCAGGCCGTGCAGTCCTCCGAGGTCACCGTCCGGCGTGATCTGCGGATCCTGGAAGCCGACGGGCTGCTCAACCGCCATCACGGCGGCGCCACCCTGCCCGGCGCGCTGGCCACCCTGCCCGGCGCGCTCTCCCGCGAGCCGACGTACGCCCAGAAGGCCCAGCTCGCCGCCACCGAGAAGGCCGCGATCGCCGAGCTGGCGGCCTCCCTCGTCGAGGACGGGGACGCCATCGTCGTCGGCGCCGGCACCACCACGCAGCTCTTCGCCCAGCAGCTCACCCGGCACGCCGAGCTCGCCGTGGTGACCAATTCCCTGCTGGTGGCCCAGGCGCTCGCCAACGCGCCGCGGGTCGAGGTCGTCCTCACCGGCGGCACGCTGCGCGGCGCCATCCTCGCGCTGGTCGGCAGCGCCGCCGAGCGCTCGCTCGCCGGTCTGCGGGTGCGTCGCGCCTTCATCTCCGGCAACGGGCTCACCGCCGAACGTGGCGTCTCCACGCCGAACATGCAGGTGGCCAGCGTCGACCGGGCCCTCGCCGCGGCGGCCGAGGAGATCGTCGTACTGGCCGACCACACCAAGATCGGAGTCGACACCATGGTGCAGACCGTCCCCACCGACGAGATCGACCACCTCGTGACCGACGACGCCGCCCCGCACGACGTGCTCGACGAGCTGGCCAACCGGGCCGTCCGGCTGCACGTCGCCCGACCCTGACGTCTTTACCTTTCCACCCGCCGTACGCAATCATTCGCCTCAATCGGCTCGCCGGTCGCTGCGAGGAGGCACCGTGGCAGGCACGAGCACCGTCATCGAAGCCGCCGGCGTCGTCCGGGACTTCCCCGGCACACGCGCGCTCGACCACGTCTCGTTCACGCTTCGCCGGGGCGAGGTGCACGCCGTCCTCGGTGAGAACGGCGCCGGCAAGTCGACGCTGGTCAAGGTGCTCTGCGGCATCGATCCACCGGACGCCGGGCTACTCCGGCTGTGCGGAGCGCCGGTACGGTTCGGCTCGCCCCGGGACGCCGAGCGCGCCGGGATTGGCGCCGTCCACCAGGAGGCCAACCTCGTTCCGCAGATGAGCGTCGCCCGCAACCTGTTCCTCGGCCACGAACCGCGCCGGCTCGGCCTGATCAGCGTCGCGGCGATGAACACCCGGGCGAGCGACATCATGACCGGCTGCGGCCTGCGGATCGACGTACGCCAGCCCCTCGAGTCGTTCGACGGCGGGATCCGTCAGCTGGTCGCGGTGGCCCGCGCGGTCGCCATGGGTACGTCGGTGATCGTGCTTGACGAGCCCACGGCCGGTCTGGACGACGAGCAGGTCGACCGGCTGCTCACCATGCTCGACACGCTGCGGGCCCGGGGCCGGTCGATCGTCTACGTCAGCCACCGCCTCGCCGAGATCGAGCGGATCTGCGACCGCGCGACCGTGCTGCGCGACGGCCGCGTGGTGCACACCGGCCCGCTCGCCGGCCTCGACCGGATGCGGCTCGTGTCGCTGATGCTCGGCCGCCGGGTGACGCTCGGGACGCCCAGCCCCGGAGGCGTGGCCACCGAGCCGGCCGACCCGCCGATCCTGCAGGCCACCGGTCTCACCCGTCGCCACGTGCTCGGTGGCGTGTCGATCAACCTGCGGCCGGGTGAGGTGGTCGGCCTCAGCGGGTTGCTGGGCGCCGGCCGCAGCGAGACGGCGAAGGCGATCGCCGGCGCCATGCCGCTGGACGCCGGTCAGGTGACGGTCTCCGGCGCCCGGCTGCGCCAGCGCTCGATCGCCGGCGCCGTCCGCGCCGGCGTCGGTCTGCTGCCGCAGAACCGAACGACCGAGGGCATCATCGCCTCGCTGTCGGTACGCGACAACATCGCGCTCGCCGCGCTCCCCCGGCTCTCCCGCGCCGGCATCGTCTCCGACGCCCGCCTCGACCGGATCGTCGACACCTTCATGCGCCGGCTACGGATCAAGGCGACCAGCCCGGGCCAGCCGGTCGGTGAACTCTCCGGCGGCAACCAGCAGAAGGTGCTGCTGGCCCGCTGGCTCGCCACCCACCCGCGGGTGTTGATGCTCGACGAGCCCACCCGGGGCATCGACATCGGCACCAAGTCCGAGGTGCGGTCCCTCATCGACGACCTGGCGGTGGACGGGCTCGCGGTGATGCTGATCTCCTCCGATCTGGAGGAGCTCGTCGGTTCCTGTGACCGCGTCCTGGTGCTGCGGGACGGGGCCGTCGCCGGGCAGCTGACCGGCCCCGACGTCACCGAGAAGAACATCATGGCGCTGCTCGCGGCGAGCTGAGCACCGCGGTCACTAGGCTGTAGCGATGCAGCGGGCGGTGTGCTGGAGCGACCTCGATGGCTGACGCCGACGATGTGCGTCGGCTGGCGCTGGCGCTGCCGGACGTGGTCGAGATCGACAGTGCGGGCTTCGACTTCCGGGTCGCCGACAAAGGGTTCGTCTGGTCCTACCCGGAACGCAGGCCCGGCGCTGCGCGCCGCATCCGCACCGACATCGCCGTGCTCTACGTCGGCGACGAAGCCGAGAAGCAGGCCCTGCTCCTCGGCGAGCCCGAGGTCTTCTTCACCACTCCCGCCTATGACGGGCTGCCCCTGGTGATGCTGCGGTTGACGCAGGTGAGCGTCGAGCGTCTGACGGAGCTCGTCACCGACGCGTGGCGCATGCGCGTCCCGGGCGGTTGACGCAGGCCCCTGGCTCAACGGCTCAGCGCGGTCTCCCGTTCCACCCGCGACAGCTTCTCCGGATTGCGGACGTAGTAGAGCCCGGTGACGAGGCCGTCGTCGATGCGCAGGGCCACGACGCCGTCGATCTCCCCGTTGAGCCGCATGATCAGAGCCGGGCAGCCGTTGACCTGTACCGGTTCGAGCGACGCCTCGCCACCGACCCGGCCCACGCCGGCGGCCAACAGGCGGGCCACCTTGTCGGCCCCCACGACGGGCCGCGGCACCGCCTGCTTGACCCCGCCGCCGTCGCTCAGGGCGACCACGTCCGGCGCCAGGATGTCGAGCAGGCCCTGCAGGTCGCCCGTCTCGACCGCCCGCTGGAAGGCCTTGAGCGCCGCCCGCGTCTCGGCCGGAGAGACCACGTCGCGCGGGCGGCGGGCGGCGACATGCGCCCGCGCCCGATGGGCGATCTGCCGGACCGCGGCGGGGCTCTTGTCGACAGCTTCCGCGATCTCGTCGTACCCGAGGTCGAACACCTCGCGCAGCACGAACACCGCCCGCTCGGTCGGCGCGAGCGTCTCCAGCACCAGCAGCATCGCCATCGAGACGCTGTCGGCGAGCGCGACGTCCTCGGCCACGTCGGGCGCGGTCAGCAGCGGCTCGGGCAACCAGGGGCCGACGTAGGTCTCCTTGCGGCGGCCGAGCGTACGCAGCCGGGTGAGCGCCTGCCGGGTGGTGATCCGGACCAGGTAGGCACGCTGGTCCCGCACCGCGTCGAGGTCGACGCCCGCCCAGCGCAGCCAGGTCTCCTGCAGGACGTCCTCCGCGTCCGCCGCCGAGCCGAGCAGCTCGTAGGCGACGGTGAAGAGCAGGTTGCGATGGGCGACGAACACCGCGGTGGCGGGGTCCGGGCGGCGGTCCGCGCTCATAGCCCCACCGCGCTCTGCGTGCTGGCCATGCTGGCTCCCGTCTCATCGTTCCCGAGCGTGTCACCCACCAGACGCCGGCCCGCGCCGTCCTGTGACACGAGTCGGCGGAGAAGAGGCGATCATCACCCACTCGCTCGGTCGGCAGCGGGTGGCCGGCCGATTCACGGCGTAGCCCTGCTTGACCTTGACACCGTGACAAGGTCTTCACTGTGCCGAGGAGGTGGTCCGGATGACCAGGCCAGAGGGGGACACGATCGCGATGCGAGCTCTCCAGGGGCTGGAGAACGGCAGCTCGTCCGTACGGCTGCAGGCAGCGCTGGCGGTCGGCACGGCACCTGACCCGCGGTTCATCGACAAGCTCGTCGAGCGGTGCGCGATCGAGCCCGACTTCTACGTGCGCGAGATGCTCACCTGGGCACTCACCCGCCACTCACCGTCGATGACGGTCCCGAAGCTCGTCGGCGAACTGCGCTCCGAGCGTACGCAGGCACGAAGCCAGGCGTTGCACACGCTGTCCAAGATCGGGGATCGGGAGGCGTGGCCGGCGATCACCCGGGCGCTGCTGACCGACGCCGACGACGAGGTGGCGCGGAGCGCCTGGCGAGCAGCGGTCGCACTGGTGCCCGAAGGCGAAGAAGCCGAGTTGGCCGCGGTGCTGGCGAACCAGCTCGGGCGCGGCGAGCGTACGACGCAGTTGAGTCTCAGCCGGGCGCTGATCGCGCTCGGTGAGGTGATCATGCCGGCCCTCTGCGCGGCCAAGACGGATGTCGACCCTCGCCGGCGTCAGCACGCGATCGCCACGGAACGGCTGTTGCGCGACCCGGATTCCGGGTTCGAGCTCGCGATCGAGGAGGCGAAGCGCGTCGTAGCCCTCGGCAGGACCGCCCAGGAGGGGTGATACGCAGTGTTGATCGGTGATGTGGCACGACGGTCCGGGGTCAGCGCCCGCATGCTGCGGCATTACGACTCGCTCGGCCTGGTGCGGCCGACGGGCCGCACCGAGGGTGGCTATCGCGAGTACTCCAGCGAGGACATCCGGCGGATCTTCCATATCGAGAGCCTGCGGTCATTGGGGCTGTCGCTGCGTGAAGTCGGGCGCGCGCTGGATGATCCCGGCTTCACCCCCTCGGAGCTCGTC
The DNA here is from genome assembly GCF_040649635.1 of Micromonospora sp. NPDC048909. Taxonomy (NCBI): domain Bacteria; kingdom Bacillati; phylum Actinomycetota; class Actinomycetes; order Micromonosporales; family Micromonosporaceae; genus Micromonospora; species Micromonospora sp. NPDC048909. Next base: position 367,595 of record NZ_JBEZFU010000005.1, read on the forward strand.
GACGACCTGATCCGCCAGACGCGAGAACGCATCGCCGGGGAGATGGAGTTGCTCACCCGACTCCGTCGGATCGGTGCCGCGGAGCCCGTCGGCTGGGAGGACGTCCTCCAGACCGTCGCGCTACTGCAGGCCCTGGGGTCGGAGAGCGCCGGGAAGCGGCAGCGCGCGGCCTTGTCCTCGGTCGAACGGGTTCCGGTGCCGGTGGAGGCTCTGGTCGAGGCAGCGTTGAGCGAGACGGACCCGAACGTCGCCGGAGCTCTTCGATGGGCTCTGGCCCAATCGGGCGACGGCGGATTGGCGCTGTTGGCGGAGGGCCTCGGCTCACCCGTGGCCGAGGTGCGGGAACGTGCCGTCCGGTCCATCGCCGAGATTCCGGACGGCGCGGCGACCGCACTGCTGCGCGACGCCCTCACGAGACCCGACCTCGTGGTCCGCAGGCATGCGGCGCTGGCGCTCGGGGCACGTGGAGTAGTCGAGGCGGTCCCGACGCTCATCGACATGATCGTCGAGGAGACGAATGACGTGGATGCAGCCGATGCGCTGGGCGCGCTGGCGAGTGATCCCACGTCGGCGGATCAGATCGCCACTCGGCTCGTCGACCGCCTCGCCCACGACACTGAATCGTCTGCACGTCGACGGCTGACCCAGGCGCTCGCGGACATCCCGGGGGGCACGGCGTCACGCGCCCTGGCAGATCTGTCCCACGACGAAGATCGTGCCGTCGCGCTTACCGCGGCCTACATTCTCAACCTGCGCAGCGCGCGATAACGGTTGGAGCTGGCGTCTCGCGACCGCTGGCGCTCGCTACTCTTCCGGCACACCCGGACCGACCTCGCCGCGCCTGAGGTGCTCGGCGTTGCGGTCGGCTTCGCTGTCGGCGTTCTCGGCTCCGGCGCCCGGGTCTCTGGTTCGCCGTCCCTCGGCGTCCTGATACAGCGCACCGGTCTCGAGCGCTTCCTCCTGCCGCTGCTGACTCTGCTCGGGGTTCGTCACAACCGCCCCATTACCCCGCGGCCGCACCAGCAAACGAATCACTCGCGCGACTCGCCACCGCGACTGAGGCCCTCGACGTCCCGTCGAGATCGTCAGTCGGTTGGCCCGCGACGCACGCCTGGGACGGCAGGCCACGCGACCCGCCGGCGCAGCCGCCGCATCCACCCGGGCGCACCCCACCGCGTTGTGCGGGTTCGGATGGGTCGCTGGCCCGCCCGCTCCGCCGTGGGGCCGGCGCGCCCGAGCAGCCGGATCAGCAGCCAGCAGAACACCGCCAGCGTGCCGAACAACGCGACCGTCACGATCCGCCAGGGCATGCTGTTGACCTGCAACATCTCCGGCAGGAGCGCGGCGACCCCGGCCACCGCGGTGATCGAGAAGAGCCACTGGAGCCGCTGCTGGAACAGCGCCGTCTGCAGCCCGAAGAGCTGGCTCAGATTAGTGCGGAGCAGTTCCAGACGCTGCCGGGCGGCCGCCAGGTGCCGGGTCACCCGCAGCCCTTCGATCAGGAAGGTGGCGACCGCGATCCGCACCGGATCCCGGTACATCAGGTCCACGTTGCCGACCTCGGCCAGGCCCCGGGCGAGTTGCAGTTGCACCCGCGCGAGTTGGGTGATGCGAGCGCCGAGGGAGTGCCCGGGCCCGACGAGTTCGTCGCGGTCGTTCGGGTCAACCCCCACCCAGAGCTGGCAGAAGAACCACTGCGCATGGATCTGCCCGTACATGTCCTGAACCAGCCGCAGGGCCGCGGCGCCGCCCTCGACTCCGTCGTGCAGGACGGCCACCGTCGACCATCCAGTGGTGCGCACCACCAGGCCGCGTAGCCGCAGCGGCCCCTCGTCAGTCGCCGCCCCGGTGGCCTCCGGGAGGGTGGCGAGCCGCAGCAGCGACTCGACGACGGGCGCGCCTTCGTCCGGCTCGGGACCGCGCAGCACGAAGAACTGCCGCATGTTCTGGAAGGGGTAGCACCGCTCGCGCGGCTCGAATCCGGCCGAGCCCTGGAGGATTCCGCGGATCGCCTGGACGTAGGCCGAGACCGTCAGCCCACCCGGGTCGGGCGTCTCGGCCTCGACCGTGCGCAGGTGCCCCGCCAGGTTCGACGGGAAGGTGTCCAGGTCACGCAGGTAGCGGAAGTAGTCGAGGGTGTTCTCGTGGACGAGGTCGTCGTAGAACCGGCAGATGTCCTCGGTGCTCACCGGTGGCTCCGGTGCGGCGAACCTCAGGTCCACCGAGAGCACCCCGAGCGCCGGGTAGATCACGACCTGCGTGCTGGTGTCCCACGTGGTGCGACCGATCCGCACCGCCGACGTACCGAGGGAGAGTTGCAGCACCGGCGGATGGGTGGCGAGGTACGAGATGTTGTAAGCCCGGGTCTCCTCGTGCTCGACCACGTCGACCGTGACAGCGCCCAACCGGGCCAGCAGCGGGATCACCGGCTCCATGTCCTGCACCGTGCCACCGAGGTCGAACTTGACGGGCACGTAGATGTGATCGATGTCGAGGCTCACTGGATCATTGTCACCGCCGGCCCGATCCGGTTGTGCCCCGTCCGTGCCGCCTCCTAGATGGACTCGCACGACCTCTGTTGTGGATCGGGCGGGTTTGCTGCGACTATTGGTAAAGAGTCATTACAGTTAGTCCGGGTATCGCCGCAAGACTCGCAACTTGCTTAATTCGCTTAAGTCCGATATTGACACAAGATCCGGACAGACATAGCGTGTCATCGATCGTTGCGCCCCGTCTCGACACCCCAGCGCGACGACAACCGAGAGGACGCGCCATGATCGCCCGTACCCGCAGCACCGTGACCCGAAGATTGGCCCAGTTCCTCGCGCTCTGCCTGGCACTGGCGACCGTCTTCGCCCTGCCCGCCCACGGCAGCGCCCGGGCCGCGGCCCCGGCCTTCAACGTGATCGCCTTCTACAACGGCACCTGGGACGCTGCCCACATCAGCTTCGTTCGCGAAGCCAACCAGTGGTTCCCGCAGCGGGCCGCGGAGTACAACTTCTCCTACACCGCCACCAACGACTGGAGCCGGCTGAACACCGCCAACCTCGCCCAGTACCAGGTGGTGATCTTCCTCGACGACCTGCCGCCGGCCGCCCAGCGTCCCGCCTTCGAGCAGTACATGCGCGGCGGTGGTGCCTGGCTCGGCTTCCACGTCTCGGCGTACACCGACAACCCGGGCGGCTGGGACTGGTACCACAACCAGTTCCTCGGCACCGGCGCGTTCCAGACCAACACCTGGGGACCGACCACCGCCACGCTGCGGGTCGAGAACCGCACCCACCCGTCAACCGTCCGGCTGCCCGCCACCTTCACCTCGTCGGTGAGCGAGTGGTACAGCTGGAGCCGCGACCTGCGGACCAACCCGAGCATCAACATCCTGGCCTCGGTCGACCCGAGCAGCTTCCCGCTGGGCACCGACCCGAACCAGACCTGGTACAGCGGCTACTACCCCATCATCTGGACCAACACCAACTACAAGATGCTGTACGCGAACTTCGGCCACAACGCCATGGACTACGCCAACAACGTGCCGTTGTCGTCCACGTTTGCCAGTGAGGTGCAGAACCGCTTCGTCATCGACGGGCTGCTCTGGCTCGGCGGCGGTGGTGGCACCACTCCCCCGCCCACCGACCCGATCTCCCCGACCGCCTGGTACAGCCTGGTCAACCGGGGCAACGGCAAGTGCGTCGACGCCCGCGCCGCCGGCACCGCCAACGGCACCGCGATCCAGCAGTACGCCTGCAACGCCAGCTTCGCCCAGCAGTACCAGTTCCAGCCCACCAGCGGCGGCTACGTCCGGGTGAACAACCGCAACAACAGCGCCCGGGCGCTCGACGTGACGAACGTGTCCACCGCCGACAACGCGCCGATCCAGCTCTGGACCTACAGCGGCGGCAACAACCAGCAGTGGCAGGCGGTACCGGAGACCGGCGGCTACTATCGGCTGGTCAACCGGCTCAGCGGCAAGTGCCTGGACGTGCCGGGTGGCTCCACCGCCGACAGCGTCCAACTGGTGCAGTACGCCTGCAACGGCACGGCCGCCCAGTCGTTCCGCCTGCAACTGCGGTAACCCCGACACCGATCGGGCAGGTCGCCGGGCGCCGTGCGCGCGTCCGGCGACCTGCGTCCGTCGCCGCCTGCCGGCCTGGGTCCGTGGCCCGCCCGCCCGGCCGGGGCGGGTCGCGTACACCCGGCGTTCCGGCGGTGGCCACGTCCAATTGATCATGGATTCGGGTGCGCTTCGTAGCGTCCCGACCATGACTGTCCTTCCCGCACCATCGCCGCTCGGGCGCGCCGCGACGAGGCTCGTCGCCACGCGTACCCGGGCCGCAGCCGTCATCGCCGCGCTCGCCGTCACCGGCGGCGCCGCCGCGGTGGCCATCGCGACCTCGGCGCCCGCCGCCGCCGAACCGGGCAACGTCGTGGTCTCGGAGAACTTCTCCTAGGGGTCGCTGCCGGCCGGGTGGAACGCGGTCGACGGCGCCTGGAAGGTCGAGAACGGCCGGCTGTACGGGACCTCGGCCAGCTCGAGCGCGAACAACAAGATCACCTTCGGTCGGCACCTGAACGACTTCCGGCTCGAGGCGACCATGCGGTTCGAGTCGGTCTCCGCCGCGACCCGCTGGGCGTCGCTCGGCATCGACGTCCCGGCCGACGGCGCCACCCCGTGGTGGATCGCCACCATGCGCAGCGGCACCACCGCCGCCAACGGACTCGAGTTCGCCCAGCGGACCACGGCCAACGCCTGGGTGGTGACCAACACCGCCTCCGCCCCGTACGCCGCCGGCACCGGCCGCGATGTCCGGGTCGCCGTCGAGGTGCACGGCAACCAGGCTCGCTGGATCTTCGACGGCCGGGAGGCCATGCGTACCAACAGCCTCCAGCGCTCCGCCGCCGGCGTCCAGGCGCTCTTCGTCAACGGCGCCACCGTCTCGTACGACGACGTCACCGTCACCGAACTGCCGCCCAACGGCTACATCCGCCCCGAGGGCAGCCCGTTCACGGTCATCGCGCACCGCGGCGCGTCCGCCGCCGCGCCGGAGAACACCCTGGTCGCGCAGGAGATCGCGCGCAAGGGTGGCGCCGACTGGATCGAGAACGACGTCCAGCCGAGCAAGGACGGAGTTCCGTTCATCCTGCACGACGGCACCGTCGACCGAACCACCGACGGAACCGGCAACATCCGCGACCTGACCGCCGCGCAGATCAAGGCGCTCGACGCCGGCTCCTGGTTCGGCCCGCACTACGTCGGCGAGCGGGTGCCGACCCTGGCCGAGCAGCTCGCCGACCTGCGCACCCGCGGCGGCAGCCTGCTGCTGGAGATCAAGGGCAAGCACACCAGGGACGAGGTCGCGACGATCATCCAGGTGATCCGCGACGAGCAGATGATGGGCCGGGTCTTCGTCCAGAGCTTCGAGGTCGACGCCCTGAAGTACACATACGAACTCGCCCCCGAGCTGCCGCTCGGCCTGCTGCGCAGCAGCCTCGACGCCGACCCGGTGGCGATCGCCAGGGAGCTGCACCTGACCGCCTACAACCCGGATGGCAACGCGCTGCTGGCAAAGCCGGAGGTGGTCGCCCCGCTGCACGCCGCCGGGGTCGCCGTGATGGCCTGGACGATGGACTCCGCCGGCCTGTGGCAGCGGCTGGAGCGGATCGGCACCGACGCGATCATCACCAACCGAGCGTCCGAGCTGGTCGGGTGGAACTCCGCGTTCATGCAGCGGGCCTCCACCGACCCGACCGTGGAGATCACGTCGCCGGCCGACGGGGCTCGCCTCGACCGGGCCCAGTCCCCGGTGATCGCGGTCGCCGCAACCAACGCGGACACCGTCACCGTCACCCTCGACGGCAAGAAGTCGGCCGCGGGCCGCAAGCTCGACCTGGGCAGGCTGACTGCGGGCAGGCACACCATCCGCGCCGAGGTCACCGGCCCGGAGGGCACCGCGATCGCGACCAGCACCTTCACCGTGACGGTGAGCCAGGCCGGCCTCGGCTACCTGATCCTCACCTCCGGCGCCGAGGCCGCCGCGATCAACGCGATGACCGTGAAGCTCGCCCACGCCCAGTACGCCGAACTGGCCAACTACGTCGACCGGCAGGCCGGCAAGCTGGTGCCGGTCGAGGTCGCCAGCGTCATCGCCGCCGACGCCCGGACCCTCGCGCTGAAGTAGCCCGTCGGACCACTATGGAGTCCCCGCCGTCCGCCGGACGGCGGGGACTCCCATTCCCGACTGCCGTACCCAGAGCCATGCCGTACCCACCGAATGTGAGTCGGTGTTCTACAATCGACGCCGTCCTGCGAGGCGTTCGGAGACGCTGCGATCTCCACGTTCCCGGGGGCTACTCGGGGGAGGCGCGCATGGACAGCGGGGCTCTGGGCAAGGGGTCGATTCCCGGGCAGATCCGTGGCCGCGCCGTGAGCGTCGTGGACGGAAGCCGGCTGGGCGGATGACCGACGAATCACTGGTCGCGGATGTCACGTCCACCCGGGAGGTGTGGACCGGTTCCTCGCTCGCCGACGGCGTCGAGGGGCTCGTGGACGCGATCCGCAGCGAGGGCTGGGTCGACGACCTGCTCGCCGGGGCGGCCTTCGGCCTGGATGTCGTGGCCACGGTGCTCGACCCGTTCAGCGCGTTGCTGGCCAACGGTCTCGGCTGGGCGATGGAGTACTTCGAGCCACTGCGGGAGATGCTCGACTGGCTGACCGGCATGCCCGACGTGGTCGCCTCGCACGCGGCGACGTGGGACAACATGGCTACCCACCTGCAGCGGATGGCAGCTGATCTGCAGGCACATCTGGCCGGGGACGTGCCGGACTGGCAGGGGCACGCCGCCCAGGCGTACCAGTCGCTGATGGTGAACAACGTCGACGCGATCGCCGGCCTGGGCGGGACGGCCGCCGCGATGGGGGCCGCCACCCAGGCCGCGGGCAACCTGGTCTCCTTCACCCGCGACATCGTCCGTGACCTCATCGCGGACCTGGTCGCGCGCGTGGTCGTGTGGGCCGTCGAGGCGATCTTCGTGGTCACCATCCCGGTGATCGCCGTGCAGATCGCCGCCGCCGTGCTCAAGTGGGCGGGCCGGATCCTGAGCTACACCACCGCCCTGGTCACCAGCCTCACCAACCTCTCCAAGCTCATCAACGGCTGACTGGGGGGATCGTGGCGAAGCCCAAGGGACCGCACGGCGACGGTGGTGACGGGAGCGACGGCGGCGACGGCGGAGTGCCGCGCCCCCGGAGAAGCCGCAGCGGCAAGTCCACCACCATCGCCGAGGGCCACCAGGCCATCGCCGAGGCCGCCGCGGACGGCCGGCCCGGCGGACCGGGCTCCCGCGACGGCAAGCCCACCGATTCGCAGGGTGACGGCTCGGACTCGCGGCGCGCACAGAACGACCCCGAGTTGGGCAAGCGCGAGGACGCCAGCGTGGCGGAGATCGAGAAGGCGCGCAACGAGGTCGCCCCGCGACTGCAGGAGATGGTCGACGAGGCGTGGGACCACGTCGACCAGAACAAGGACGCGATTCTGCAACGGGAGGGCTACCAGCGGCAGCGCGAGGAGCTCATCGCGAAGGGCTACCCCGACGAGGTGGCGGACCTGATCGTGGAGCGGACGGCGATGGGCACCGAAGCCCACCGCCACCTCGCCAACGCTATCGACGCCGAGGCGGACAGCATGTTCACCCCGGAATCGGGTTTCCGGCTGCGCGCCGAGGTCGGCTTCGACGCCGACGGCGTCGAGACTCCGAAGGTACGCGACCAGGACTTCCGGCCGGACGTCATCCTCGAGCGGCAGTACAAGGACCCCGTGACCGGTGACCTCGATTGGGAGGTCGCGCACGCCTACGACCTCAAGACCGGTCTGAAGACCGGCATCGCCCCGAGCTGGTCCAACAACGTGCAGACGACGCTGGATCTGCCCAGCGCACCGGAGGAGCTACGCCCGACGAAGCGACCGTTGGGCGGATAGACTCACCCGGTCCCGGTTCCACCCGCTGCGAAAGGTTCGTATGTCGTCTGCTGAGAAGGCGCGGCGCTGGCGGCAGATCCTGTCGGAGCTGCGGCCCCAGCTTCCGGGAGAGTGGTCAATCCGCGGGACCGGCGTCGGGACGACGCTGGTTCGGGAGCCGGTCGACTGGTCCCTGGCCTGGATCGGTTACTCCGGCTCACCCACTCGCCCCGAGGGCTGGGTGTCCGCCGGCGTGCAGCCACTCGTGATGCCGTTCACCAGCTGGATCATGACCTACGGCGTCCGGATGGACGAGGTTCGATCCGGCCCGCGTACGGTGGATCTGCTCTCCGACGCGGCGGCCGATCAGACGCGGCAGTTCGTGCTGGAGACCGGCCTGGAGAAGATCGACAGCTGGCCGCCCGAGCGCCTCGCCGACGTGGCCGAGCGGGACTTCGCCCAGGATCCGCGCAAGCGCCGCACGCACTGGCATCAACTACCCGGTTGGCGGGTGATCAACGGCACGGCGTCGCCCGTCGAGCCCGCGACGCAGCTCGCCGAGCTGTGTCAGGAGCGGGCTCGCGCGGCGTCCGCCAAGGGCGCGCGGCAGTTGTCGGAGCAGGCCGCGTTCTACGAGGGGCTGCGCCAGAGCTGGGACGAGGGCGAGCGCGAGGCGGCGCTGCGATTCCTGACCGAGCAGCGGGACCAGGCCCTGGCCGCACAGAAGCTCGACAAGGTCCTGGCCGCGTAGGTCTCCGTGCGCTGTCCTAGAGCTCCTGGACAGCGCGTGAGAGCAGGCAGAACTCGTTGCCCTCAGGATCGGCGAGCACGACCCAGCTCACGTCAGAGGGCTGTCCCACGTCGACGCGTCGTGCACCGAGGGCGAACAACCGGTCGAGCTCCGCCGCGGTGGTCACGCCATCGGCACGCAGATCGAAATGCAGCCGGTTCTTGATCACCTTGTTCTCTGGCACAGCCACCACGTCGATCATCGGCCAGGCACGGTCGGCGGCCGCGATGGTGATCACCTCATCGTCCTCATTCACCACTTGCCAGCCGAGAACCGCGCACCAGAAGTCGGCGATGAGTCGTGGTCGGCTGGCGTCGATGGCGATGACGGCAAGGCGGCTCGGCATGCCGTCATTCTCACCCACCTGCGGCGTCGCACCAGCGCGGCGCTCGTCTCGACACAGCGACCAGATCAAGCACCACGGCGCTCACGAGTTCGATACAGGCGCCAGGGCGCTCAGTGATCGCGGTCCAGCCGCTCCACGACCGCGGCGAGAGACTCCGGCACTCGTACCTGCACCGTGCCGGCTTCGCCAGCCACGATGCGTACCGGATGGAACTCGCCGTCGTGCCACCAGAAGATCTCGTCGGAACAACGATCGTCGGCCGCGGTGAACATGGACATGGCCAGGCGCTGCAGCGCCACGGCGCTGTCGTTCACCGGGGCATCCACCGGGTGCAGCAGCACCGCGCTGTAGCGCGGCGCCGCGACCAGCGCGCCGTACTCGACGGCGTCCGGCAGGAACCGCTTGAGCGACATGAGCGCGGTCGTGACGAAGGGGTTGCCGTCCGCGGCGAGCAGGCGAACCAACCCACCGCCCGGCATCGCATGATCGCGTATGTCAAGCGCGGCCAGCTCGTGCTGCACCGTCTGCCGCACGGCGAGATGGACCAACTCCACGGGCTCGCGTCCGAGCTGGCCAGCCTGGGCGAGGGTGAGCATCTCCAGGCGATCGGACCGATTGATCACCACGGCCGCGGTGAAGTGCTCGCCGAACGGCATCGCGAGGTAGCTGTCGGCCTCCGCGGTCGCGGCCGCCGGGGTGAGCCGCAGCCGGAGCTGCCCGAGCTCGGCCGGCCCGAGTTCGTCGGGGGTGACCCGCGCGGGCAACTGGCGGCGGATCGCCGCCACCCAGTCGGCCAGCAGGTCGGGCCACATCTGGCGGGGCTGATCCAGACAGAGGCGCAGCAGCGGAACCAGGGAGACGCGGGCCCGACCGCCGGGTACGGGGATGATGACCTCATCGGTGTCCGGCGCGACGCGGGCCCCCGGCATGAGGATCGGCAGCGCATCCTCGGCCAGCGCGCGGACGTTGCCCATCAGGTCTACGTTCTGCGACGACGCCACGATGCATTCATACCATCGGTCCGGCGATTCGCCAGACCCGCCGTGCGCGCTCCACCAGGAAACGGCAACGACCAGTACCGGCCGTTGCCGCTCACGGCTGCCCGGGAGAGCGGCAACTAGGGTATTGCAATGCCAGCCCGCGAAGCTCCCGAGCAGATCGCCCGCACCCGGACAGTCACCGCCGACGCGGTCCTGGGCAACCGCGTCGACCTGCGCGGCTATCCCTACCGGTTGCTGTCCGTCGTCTCGCACGGAGTCGGCGGCGACCGGGTCACCCAGGCCATCGCCGCCGCGGAGGTGCTGGAGACGTTCGGCTGGGAACTCGTGACCGTCTCCGAGTTCGGGAGCAGCAGGATGGTGTACGCCGTGCTGAGGCGCGTCGCGGGACCGGGTCCGGTGGGTGTGCCACCAGGACCGGCCCCGCTCCCCCGCCACCCGGACCGGTTCCGACGTGCTTAGGGTCCGAGGCGGACAGGGCGGTGACTTCGTCCTCGTCGACCACGTCGTGCGGCCGGTGCCGGTCATCAGATGGATCGCGCCGCTGTCGTGCTCGGTGTTCAGCTGGCGGGTCCCTCCTCGCGGCGACTGCCGCGATCCCGACGGTGGTACTCGGGGCGCAGCTTCGCGCTGGCGAACGCCGCCTTCACCGCCGCCGAGAGCGCGGTGATGTCGTACGCGCCGTGGTGGCGCCGGCCGTTGATGAAGAAGGTGGGGGTTCCGGTGACGCCGCTGAGGTCGGCGGAGTCGACGTCCTCGGCGATCCGGTCGACGGCCTCGCGCTCGACCATGTGCTCCCGGAACCGGTCGAGGTCCAGGCCGAGCCGTTCGGCGTAACCGAGCAGATCATCTGGGTTGAGCGCGTCCTGGTGCACGAGGAGCAGGTCGTGCATCTCCCAGAACGCGCTCTGCTCCCCCGCCGCCTCGGCCGCCTCGGCGGCGAGCTGGGCGTGCGGGTGGACGTCGGTCAGCGGCAGGTGCCGCCAGACGTAGCGGATGTTGGCGAAGTCGGCCAACAGCTCCCGGACCACCGGCTCGGCCTGCCCGCAGTAGGGGCACTCGAAGTCGCCGTACTCCACGACCGTCACCGGCGCCTCGCGCGGCCCGCGCATGTGATCGCGCTCCGGATCAACCGGAAGCATCAGATCGACGATGCTCTCGGCGACGCCCAACAGCGCCCGCGCACGGCGCGCCGGCGAGAGCCGGGCAGCGGCGCGGAACACCAGCCAGGTGATGACGGACGCACCAATCGTCGCGACGAGGATGCCGAGTTTCGCCTCCTCCAGGGCGGGGCCGTGCAGCGCGTGGGTGGCGATCAGCAGGGCCACGGTGAACCCGATGCCGGAGACCGTGCCGACCCCGGCGACGGCGACCCAGCCGACCGGTGGGCGGAACCGGTTGCCGCTCAGCCGTGCCACCAACCACGAGGTGGCCACGATGCCGGCCGGCTTGCCGACGACGTACGCCGCCACGATGCCGAGCGTGACCGAGGAGGTCACGGCCCTGGCCAGCAGATCGCCGTCGATCACGATCCCGACGTTCGCCAGCGCGAAGAGCGGCACGATCACGTAACTCGCCCACGGATGGTAGATGTTCTGCAACCGCTCGTTCGGCGACAGCGCCGAGGCGAGCCCGGCCCGGGCCGAACGGGCGAGCTGCGGGGTGGGCTGTTCCCGGAAGAGGCGGAACTGGTCGCTCGCCCGCTGCAGTTCGGTGCGACCGGGCGCGTAGGCGTAGGTGAGCAGTCCCATCACCAGACCCACCACGACCGGGTCGACACCGGACTCCGACACCGCGACCCAGGCCGCCACCCCCAGCAGCGCGTAGACCAGTCCGAACCGCACGCTGCAGGCCCGGACGAGCAGGACGAGGCCGAAGATTCCCGCCGCGACGATCAGCGCCGTTGACGAAGGATGTTCCGGATAGGCGATCGCCAGCACCGCGATCGCGACCAGGTCGTCGATGACGGAGACCGTCAACAGGAAACCCCGCAACCGATCCGAGAAGCGCGGCCCGAAGACGGCCAGCGCGCCCAGCGCGAGCGCCGTGTCGGTGGCCATCACCGCGCCCCAGCCCACGGCGGTGGTGTGCCCGGCGTTGAACGCGAGATAGATCAGGATCGGCAGGAGCATGCCGCCGAGCCCGGCCAGCATCGGCAACGCCAGCCGACGTCGCTCGCGCAGCTCTCCGATGTCGAACTCGCGGCGCAGCTCCAGCCCGGCGACCAGAAAGAAGAACGTCATGAGGCCGCTGTTGACCCAGGTACGCAGGTCGTGTGACACGGGCCAGTCGCCGAGCTGGACGGTGAAGGACGTGCCCCAGAGCGACTCGTACGACGACATGTGCACGTTGGCCCAGATGAGCGCCACCACCGCGGCGACCAGCACCACCCGTGCGCCGCCGGTCTCGGTGCGCAGGAACGAGCGCAGCGGGGCGTTGAACCGGCCGACCCAGGCGGTCCGGTCGGACCATCGGTGCGGGTTGTCACTCGTCACGTGGACAATCCTGCTGGACCGGATCGCCAGCCGGTCCGGATTCGGGCACAAGGCGACCGGCCGATCCGGGACCGGACGAGTGATCCGCTGTGCTCCCTGCACCGGTCGCTCGCACCACCACTGGAACAGACCGGCCGGCCTACTCCTCCTCGGCGAACACGACCGCGCGGCGCTTGCGAATCGTCGGGAGCACGGCGACGACGAGCGCTGCCACGGCCAGGGCCAGGAGCACCGCGGAGATCGGTCGGGTCAGGAAGACCGACGCGTCGCCGCGGGAGATGATGAGCGCACGCCGCAGGTTCTCCTCGAGCAGCGGGCCGAGGACGAAGCCGAGCAGCAGGGGCGCCGGTTCGCAGCCGCACTTGATCAGGATGTAGCCCAGGATCCCGAAGAACACGATCGCGTAGACGTCGTACGCGTTGAAGCTCAGTGAGTAGGTGCCGATCGCGGCGAACAGGATGATCATCGGGAACAGCACCTGGTACGGGATGCGCAACATGCGCACCCAGATGCCGATCAGCGGCAGGTTCAGCAGCACGAGCAGCACGTTTCCGATCCACATCGACGCGATCAGGCCCCAGAACAGCGCCGGCTCGTCGGTGATCACGTTCGGGCCGGGGGTGATGCCGTGGACGATGAACGCGCCGACCATCAGCGCCATCACCGGGTGGGCGGGCAGGCCCAGGGTGAGCAGCGGGATGAACGACGTCTGCGCGGCGGCGTTGTTCGCCGACTCGGGGCCGGCGACGCCCTCGATCGCGCCGCGCCCGAACTCCTGCTGCCGCTTCGAGATCCGCTTCTCGACGGCGTACGAGGTGAACGAAGCCAGCACGTGGCCACCGCCGGGCAGGACGCCGAGCGCGGCGCCGAGACCAGTACCCCGCAGGATCGGGCCGACGATCCGGCGCCGGTCCTCGCGGGTCGGCCAGAGGTTCTTCACCTTGCCGACGACCGCAGTGCGGGTCTGCTCGTTCTCCAGGTTGCGCAGGATCTCGGCCACCCCGAACATGCCGACGGCGACCGACACGAAGTCGAGGCCGCCGTACAGCTCGCGCTGGTCGAACACGAACCGGGGCGTGCCGGTGTAGATGTCCTGGCCGACCGTGCCGAGCAGCACGCCGAGCGCGATCATCGCCAGGGCCTTGAGCGCCGTGCCGCGCGCCAGCGTGATCGACACGATCAGGCCGAGCAGCACCAGCGAGAAGTAGTCGGCCGGGCCGAACTTCAACGCGACGCTGGCAAGCGGTGGTGCCGCGACGGCCAGCGCGACGGTGGCCACCGTACCCGCGATGAAGGACCCGACCGCGGCGGCGGCCAACGCCGGGCCGGCCCGGCCCTGCCGGGCCATCTCGTGCCCGTCCAGCGCGGTGACCGCCGCCGACGACTCACCGGGCAGGTTGATCAGGATGGCGGTCGTCGAGCCGCCGTACTGTGCGCCGTAGTAGATGCCGGCCAGCATGATCAGCGCCGTCACCGGCTCGAAGCTGAACGTGATCGGCAGCAGCATCGCCACCGTCGCCGTCGGCCCGATGCCGGGCAGCACGCCGACCGCGGTCCCGAGCAGCACTCCCACGAAGCAGTAGAGGACGTTCTGGACCAGGAGGGCCGTCGAGAAGCCCAGCGCGAGGTTGTCGAGGAGTTCCATGCCTCAATCCGGATGTCGCGTCAGAACCCCAGCCACGGGCCCCATAGCGGGATCCGCAGCTGCAGTCCGACGACGAAGATGAGCGTGCTGGCCACGGTCAGCCCGGCGGCCACGGCCACGGCCGTGAGCAGCCGTACACGTGAGCTGGCCAGCGTGGTGAGCAGGGCGGTCACCGCCGACGTCGGTACGAATCCGAGGCGCCGGACGGTGAATCCGAAGAACAGGACCGCGAGCACGATGACGGCGACCGCACGCCAGGGCACCGGCCCGAACGAGACCACCTCGCCGGCGATGAGCCCCTTGATGACGATCGCCAGGCCCAGGACGGCCACGGTCGCGCCGACCAGCAGCGGGAAGGCGCCGGGGCCCATCCGCAGTGGGGTGCCCAGCTCGTAGCCGAGCGACCCCAGCGCGAACGCGCCACCGATCAGGACGAAGATTCCCCCGGCGAGGACGTCCGGGAAGGACCGGCGGCGTTCCACCTCAGGAGACCTTGACCCCGGCGTCGGCGATGATCTTCGCCCAGGTGCCGAGCTGCTCCTCGAGCTTGGCCCGGTGCGCCTCCGGGGTCGCGTCCTGGGCCGGGACCGGCGCGGTGCCGAGCTTGGCCATCTGGTCGACGACGCCTTGGTCGGCCAGGGCCACCTTCAGCGCCTCGGACAGCTTCTGGACGATCTCCTGCGGCGTGCCGGCCGGGACGTAGAGACCGTGCCACACGCTGACCTGGAGCTGGGGCAGCCCGGCCTCGGCCGTGGTGGGCAGGTCGGGCAGGCTCTTCACCCGCTCCGGTGTGGTGACCGCGTACGCCTTCACCTTGCCCGCGGCGATCTGGCCGCTGGTGTTGGTCGTCTGGTCGCACATGAAGTCGACCTGGCCGCCGACGAGGTCGGTCAGGGCAGGGCCCGTGCCTTCATACGGGACCTCCTGGAGCTTGACCCCGGCGGCGGTCTGGAACAGCAGGCCGCACAGGTGGGATGCGGCGCCGATGCCGGCGTTGGCCAGCGTGACCTTGTTGGCGTTCGCCTTCACGTGGGTCACGAGGTCCTGGAGCGTCGCGGGCGCGAAGTCCTTGCGGGCGACGACCGTCATCGGCACCTCGGTGACGAGCCCGACCATCTCGAAGTCCTCGAGCGGCTGGTAGCCCAGGCTCTTGTACAGGGCGGGCGCCGTTGACATACCGATGTGGTGCATCAGCACGGTGTAGCCGTCCGGCTCGGCCCGCGCGACCTCGCCGGCGCCGACCGTGCCGCCTGCGCCCTCGACATTCTGGACGACGATCTTGGCACCGAGCTTGGCGGCCATCGGTTCGGCGATCATGCGGGTGACGGTGTCGGTCGGGCCGCCCGCGCTGAACGGCACGACGATCGTGATGTTCTGGTCCGGGTAGCTCTCGGCGTCGCCTCCGCCGGCGGCGCCTCCGTTGCCGGAACAGGCGGCGACGAGCGAGACGACGCCGATCGCGGCGATGATCCGCGTGGTGGCCCGGTACCTGCTGGTCGTTCTCATACAGCGGCCTCCTCATCAGCGCATGCACATTCCTCGGTGAATGAGTGGCCCCAGTCTCGGCTGGCCGGGACGCGGATGGTGTCAGAGAAATCCCAAGAACTCGCGGGCCAACACGAGCGCCCGCCCGGGCCGTACAATCCGCCGGTATGCGGATAACCGTCATCGAGGATGACGACCGCGTGGCGCGGGGTCTGGTGACGGTCCTGACCCAGGCGGGCTTCGAGGTTCACCGCATCGCCACCGCCGCGGAGGCCGTGCGTGCCGCGCCGTCCGACGTGGTCCTCGTCGACCTGGGTCTACCCGACGGCGACGGGCTCGACGTGATCCGCAAGCTGCGGGACCACCCGCAGACCGCCGTCATCGCGGTGACCGCGCGATCCGAGGAGTACGAGCGGGTCCGTGGCCTGCGCGCCGGCGCCGACGACTACATCGTCAAGCCGTTCGGCATCCCTGAGTTGCTCGCCCGAATCGACGCCGTCCTGCGGCGCACCCGGGCCGCCCGTGCCCTCAGCCACTCGGACGAGCCGCTCCTGCTCGGCCCGATGCGGATCGGCGTCGGCACCCGCGAGGTCACCGTCGACGGCACGCCCGTGCCGTTGACCCGCAAGGAGTTCGAGCTGCTCCTGCTCCTGGCCCGGCGGGCGCCCAACGTGGTCAGCCGCGACGTCATCCTCGACCAGATCTGGGGCGCGACCTGGGAGTCGTCGAGTCGCACCCTGGACACCCACATCGCGGCGCTACGGCACAAGCTGGGGCCGGACGTGGTCATCCGCACGATCCACGGCGTCGGCTATCGGCTCCTGGCCGACCAGCCGGAGCTGATCGGCTGACGCGCCGTGCACCGCCGCCTGCTCGTCGTCCTGGTTCCCCTCGCGGTGCTGCTCGTCGCGGCGCTCGGGGTGCCGCTCAGCGTCACCGTGGCCGAACGGGAGATGCAGGAGACGTACGTCAACCGGCTCAACGACGTCGGCCGGTTCGCCTCGCTGGCCGAGACCGCGCTGTCGACCGGGCGGACCGAGGCGCTGCAGCAGGAGCTGACGCGCTACCACGAGCTCTACGGCATCCCGGTCGCGCTGATCGACACGTCGGGCGAGGTGCTGCTCGGACCGGCCGGTGCGTACCAGGAGGCCGCGCGCGCAGAGCCGGCGTTGCCCCGGATCGTGACCGCGGCGCTGGCCGGGGCGCGGTCCGAACCGTCCTGGGAATGGGCGCCGTGGGACGACTCCGCGCTCGTTGTGGCCGAGCCGGTGGGCCGGGACAGTGAGGTCGTCGGCGCCGTCGTGACGATCTCCGACCTGTCGAAGACGCGCGAACTCATCCTCGTACGCTGGGCCCGACTCGCCGGGCTCGGGCTGCTGCCGTTGATCGCACTGGCGGCCGTCGCCTGGCCGGTATCGGCGTGGGTGCTGCGGCCGGTGCGCAAACTGGACGCGGCGACCTCGCGGATCTCCGAGGGCGACCTGACGATCCGCGCCGACGCCGAGGCCGGCCCGGTCGAGCTGCGGCGGCTGGCGGAGTCGTTCAACACCATGATGGACGCCGTCGAGAACGCCGTGCAGCGGCAGCGGGCCTTCGTGTCCGACGCGTCGCACCAGTTGCGCAACCCGTTGACCAGCCTCCGGCTCGCGGTGGAGAGCCTCGCACCACACCTGCGGCCCGAGGGCGACGGGCAGCAGGTGTACGACGTCGCCGTCGACGAGCTGAAGGCGATGCAGCGGATGCTGAACTCGCTGCAGGCCAGTGCGCGGATGGAGAGCATGCGGAAGGCGTCGCCGGTGGATCTCGACGAGGTGCTGGCGACCCGGGTGGACCGGTGGCGGGCACTGACAGCCACGGCGGGGCAGACACTGGCCGTCGACGTGCCGCCGGGGCTGCGGTTGCTGGAGCCGCCGGGCGGACTGGGCAGCGTCCTGGACGAGCTGATCAGCAACGCGTTACGGCTGTCGGACGCGCAGGCCGTGGAGGTGACCGCCCGAGTTGTCCCCGGTGATGCGAACGCCGGGCACCGCAACGACCCCGCGGCCGGTGGCGTGGTTGCGCTCGCTGTTCGTGACGACGGCCAGGGAATCGACGTTTCCGAGCGGGCCCAGGCGCTACGACGGTTCTGGCGGTCGCCGCGCCACCAGAACGTGTCCGGGACCGGCCTGGGACTGGCGATCTGCGCCGACCTGGTCGCGGCGGCCGGGGGCGAGCTGCGGTTGGAGGAGGGCCTGCCGCGTCCGGACGGGTCCGGACACGGGTTCGCCGCAGTGGTTGCGTTGCCGCGCGTTCCGCAGGTGGCCTCGTCGTCCAACGCCCCGGCTCGGTCGCCGGTCTGAGGACCCGGTTCCGTTGTCGGCCTGGCTGTCCCGCGTCAGCGCTTGCGGTCGCGGAACCAGGCCGCCGCGCCCGGATGGAGCGGGACCGATGCGGTGGAGATCCCGGTACGCACGTTGATCTGCCACGCTTCGGGAAGGGCTTCGGCGCCGTCGCGGCTGGCGGAGGTGATCGTGCCGGTGTGCGTGAAGATGGTGTCGGTGATGGCGTAGACCAGGTCATCGGGCAGGTCGTTGCGCGCGAGCAGCACGTTCGGCACGGCGACGGTGCGGGTGGCCGGGACGCCGGCGTAGGCGGTCGCGTGGATCATGGCCGGAGCGTAGGGACCCGGGTACGCCGTGAAGAGCGCGTCCGCCTGTGCGTCCAAGGGGATCAGCCGGATCGGGTGCCGCTGCGCCAGCTCGGTGATGGCCGGCGTCGGGACGCCCGTCAGGGAGAACATCGCGTCGATCCTGCCGTCGCGCAGCGCCGCCGCCGATTCGGCCTGGCTGAGGTACCGGCCGTCGGCCTTCACCGGGCCGAGTTCCAGAACCCGCAGCGACGTGAACTCTGTGCCCGAGTCGTGGGCACCGAGGGATATGCGTTTGCCCGCAAGATCCCGGAACTCGTCGATCGCCGAACCGGCCATGACCACGAGATGCAGGTGACTGTCGTAGAGCCGGCATATCGCCGAGAGCCCGTCGGGCGCGCTGCCGTCGGTCGTGATCAGCGCATCCAGGCTCGTCAGCCCAAGGTGCACCTCGCCGGCCCGCAGCATCCGGATGTTGTCGGTGGAAGCCCCGCTCGGCACGGTGGTCACCGTGGCACCTGGCACCTGCTCGGAGATGTGATCAGCCAGCGCACCGCCGATCCGCCGGTATACCGCTCCCGCCGGCCCGGTGGCCAGTCGCAGGTGGACGTTGTCGGCCACGGGCTGCGGTGAGCAACCGACGAGCAGCCCTCCGGCGGCCAGGAGCACCGCCCGCCGGCTGAACCGTACCTCCGGGTTCAGCACCATGCCGAGATGATACGGACGGTGGCCACCCCGAAGCCAAGCAACTCGACCGGCTCCAGTCAGCACCAGGGTCGGCACGGGGCGCGGGATGGGCGCGCCGCGGGACCTACAGGCGGTACCGTCGTGCAGAGCGCTCCTGACCGGATCGTGAGGCCTGCGATGATTCCCAGGTCATCGGGCCCAGAATTTCGTTCCAGCTGTCGATCTGCCACCCTCCCGGCTCGTCGTGATGTAGAGGCAACCACAGAGGGGCCGGCACACGATGGGATATGAGATATGGCTAAGTACATGATCCTCATTTACGGCGACGCTCAGCAGTGGGACGCGATGACCGACGAGCAGTGGAAGGCGCACGACGCCGCCCACGAGGCGTTCGTCGCCAAAGCCGGCTCACGGATCATCGACGGGCAACAGCTGGAACTGGCCCCCACGGCCACCTCGTTGCGCTCGGACGCGCTCGGCCAGATCATCACGACGGACGGGCCGTTCCTGGAAACCAAGGAAGCACTCGGCGGCTACTACCTGCTCGAGGCAGCCGACCTGGACGAGGTTCTGTCTATGGTGACGCTGCTCCCCGAGGTGCACGCGACACACAGCGGTGTGGAAATCCGTCCGGTGGTCGACCACGGATGAAGTGGCTAACCACGGATGAACGATGAGGTCGTCGCGGCGGTCGCGCAGGCGCACCGCCGCGACTGGGCCCAGGTGTTCAGCACCACTGCCCATCTGACCCGCGACCTCGACCTCGCCGAGGAGTGCACCCAAGACGCGTTCGCACAGGCCCTGGAGACCTGGGCGGAGGCTGGCATCCCCAACCGACCGGGCGCCTGGCTCACCACCATCGCGCGTAACCGGGCCCGGGACGTCCTGCGCCGTGAGTCGGTGTTCCGTCGCAAGATGCCGCTGCTTGTCGCGAACGAGACGGTGCCGGGACCCGAGAACGGCCTCGTCGACGACCGGCTGCGACTCATCTTCACCTGCGCCCACCCCGCGTTGTCCAGAGAGGTGCAGGTCGCCCTGACCCTGCGCCTGGTGTGCGGGTTGTCCACGTCCGAGGTAGCCCGCGCGTTCCTGGTGCAGCCGGCGACCATGGCCGCTCGTATCACCCGGGCCAAGAAGAAGATCGCCACGGCACGTATCCCGTACCGAGTACCGGATCCGGACCAACTCGAGGAGCGGGTCAGCGTCGTACTCGAGGTCGTCCATCTCATCTTCACCACCGGTCACACCGCACCGGTCGGCGCCCATCTGGTCCGCCAGGACATGGTGGATTGCGCGATCCGGCTGGCCCGCATGCTGCATCTGCTCATGCCGACCGACGCCGAGGTCAGCGCTCTGCTCGCGCTGCTGCTCCTCATAGCGTCGCGTCAGGACACCCGATTGACCGCCGACGGGCGCCTGGTGCTCCTGTCCGAGCAGGACCGCTCACGCTGGGATAGGCAGCTCATCGTCGAAGGTCAGTCGTTGTTGACCGATGTGCTGCGCCGACGACCGCCGACGCGGTACGCCCTGGAGGCCGCGATAGCCGCCCTGCACGCCGAGGCGCCGACGTGGCAGGACACCGACTGGACCCAGATTGTCGGGCTCTATGATGCTTTGTTCCGCCTGTGGCCCTCGCCCGTGGTCGATCTCAATCGCGCTGTCGCGATCGGGCTGCGCGACGGTCCCCGGGCCGGACTCGACGCGCTGGCGCCGTTGCTCGCCGAGCCGGCCCTGGCCACGTACGGATATCTCAGTGCCGCCCGCGCCGACTTCCTGCGCCAGTTGAGGCAGTGGCCCCAGGCCGTGACGGCTTACGAAGAGGCGCTGACCCTCACCGACAACGAAGTCGAGCGCGCCTTCCTCACCGAGCGGCTCACGGAAGTGCAGCGGTATCTGTAAGCGTCAGCACCTCACGGACGGTCTCGAAGTACCCGTCGATGCCCCCGGGATGCGCGATCTGCTCAGCTCCATGCCGGCGGAGCCAGACCCGCACGCCCTCGTCGGTGCCCATGGCCCGACCGGAGGTATCGGCTGTCGGATTCGCTGACCCCTGGGTGTGGGCAACATGTCACAGCGCCGTGGATACCTCTGGCACTCGCCTGGCTGAGGGTCGGCAAACCCCAGCACCTGACGGCACCTGGTTTCGGGTGTTGGGCGTGGCACGAGCATGAGGACGGCCACCGCGTTGATCACCGATGACTTGTGAGGACGACCGAAGATCGTGCGGTGGCCGTGGGCCGCGGCGTAGACCCCCGCCGGCCGGAGCTGAAATCCCTCGTCGTCAGCAGCTTCAGGCCTGCCGACGCTGCCTGTGCTCTCGGATCACCTCCGCGTACCGGTGTCCGCTGGCCTTGATCGTGCGGCGCTGGGTGAGGTAGTCGACGTACACGAGGCCGAATCGCTTGTCATAGCCGTACGCCCATTCGAAGTTGTCCAGCAGCGACCACGCGAAGTAGCCGTCGACCGGGACTCCCCGGGCGGCGGCGGCCGCGCACGCCTCCAGGTGCAGTTCGAGGTACTCGGTGCGCCGCTTGTCCTCGACCTCTCCCGCCGGCCCGACCTCGTCCCGCCACGCCGAGCCGTTCTCCGTGACGTAGATGCTGGTGGCGCCATAATCCTCGGCGAGGCGGACGAGCAACTCCGTCAGGCCGGCGGGGTGGCTCTCCCAACCCATCGTGGTCTCGAGGGCGCCGGGCACGGGCACCTGGCGGGCGTACGGCGCGGGCCCGCCGGGATCGTCGGCGACGACCTGCCGGAAGTAGTAGTTGAGGCCGAAGGAGTCCAGCGGCGCGGCGATCGCTTCGAGGTCGCCGGGGCGGACGGGCGGGGCGACCCGGTAGGTGTCGAGCATGTCGGGCGGGTAGCCGCGGCCGAAGAGCGGGTCGAGCCACCAGCGGTTGACGTGGCCGTCGGCGCGTACGGCGGCGGCGACGTCGGCGTCGCTGCGGCTGGCCGGCTCGATCGGGCTGAGATTGCACACGGCCCCGACCGACGCCGGCGCGGTGGCGTTGGCGCGCACCGCGGCGGCGGCCAGCCCGTGGCCGAGCAGCAGGTGGTGCGAGGCGGACACCGCGCGGGTCAGGTCGCGCTCTCCGGGCGCCATCCGGCCCTCCAGGTACCCGATCCAGGCGCAGCAGAGCGGCTCGTTGACGGTCATCCAGTCGGTGACCCGGTCGCCGAGCGCAGCGGCTACGGTGGCGGCGTAGTCGGCGAAGGCGAGCGCGGTGTCGCGGGCCGGCCAGCCGCCGCGGTCCTGTAGCACCTGGGGCAGGTCCCAGTGGTACAGCGTGGCGAACGGGCGGATGCCGGCCGCGAGCAGGCCATCGACGAGCCGGTCGTAGAACGCGATCCCAGCGGGGTTGGGCCGGCCGACGCCGTCGGGCATTACCCGCGGCCAAGCCACCGAGAATCGGTACGCGTCGAGGCCGAGTCGGCGCATCAGAGCGATGTCCTCCGGCCACCGCCGGTAGTGGTCGCAGGCGAGATCGCCGGTGTCGCCGTTGTCGATCGCGCCCGGGACGCGGCAGAAGGTGTCCCAGATCGAGGGTTTACGGCCGTCAGCGGTCACTCCGCCCTCGATCTGGTACGCCGAGGTGGCGGCGCCCCAGACAAAGGTCGGCGGCAGGGCGGCGAGGTCGAACACGCTCTTCTCCTTCATGTCTTTCTTCGGACCGGCCGCCGTACTACTCGGACACGCCGCTGCGCACCCGCCGCGCGGTGTCCCCGTACCAGAGCGCGCTCTGCTTGGGGACGCGCGCCTGCGTGTCGTAGTCGACCCGGACGATGCCGAACCGCTTGTCGTAGCCGTACGCCCACTCGAAGTTGTCGAGCAGCGACCACGCGAAGTACCCGCGCACGTCCGCGCCGGCCTGCCGGGCCGTAGCCACGGCCGCGACGTGCGTCGCGAGGTACGCGGTCCGGTCGTCGTCGCGCACGAACCCGGTCTCGTCCGGCCGATCGTCGAACGCCGCCCCGCTCTCCGTGATCACGATCGGCAGGCCGGGGTAGTCCCGGCTGATCCGGACCAGCAGGTCGGTCAGCCCCTGCGGGAAGATCTCCCAGTCCATCGCCGTGGTCGGCAGACCGCGCGGCACTGCCCGCTCCACCGGGTTGCCGTCCGCGTCCTCGGCGCGCCCGTTGTCGTCCACTCCGGAGAAGACGTGGCTGCTGTAGTAGTTGACGCCGAGCAGATCGAGGGGCGCCGAGATGATCTCCAGGTCGCCCGGGCGCACCGGGAGCTCGACCCCGCGCGCGGCGAGGTCGATGAGCACGTCGGAGGGGTAGCGCCCGTACCGCAGAGGGTCCAGGTAGATCCGGGTGCCCAGACCGTCCGCGCGGCGCGCCGCCGCCCGGTCCAGCTCGCTGTCCGTCTGCGCCACGGCGGTACCCATGTTCAGCGTGATGCCGAGCTCGACCGGGCGGGTCGCGGCGGCGCGCATCCGCTGAGTGGCCAGGCCGTGGCCGAGCAGCAGGTGGTGCACCGCGTGCATGGCGGCGGTGAAGTCGCGGCGGCCCGGGGCGTGCGCCCCGTACGCGTAGCCGAGCATCGCCGAGCACCACGGCTCGTTGAGGGTGGTCCAGGAGCGCACCCGGTCGCTGAGCTGGTCGAAGACGAGCATCGCGTAGTCGGCGAACCGATAGGCGGTGTCCCGGGCCGGCCACCCGCCGGCATCCTCCAACTCCTGCGGTAGGTCCCAGTGGTACAGCGTCACCCAGGGGTCGACGCCGCGGCCGAGCAGTTCGTCGACGAGGCGGTCGTAGAACGCCAGGCCGGCGGGGTTGGCCGGGCCCCGGCCGCCGGGCTGCACCCGTGGCCACGCCACCGAGAAGCGGTACGTGTCCACCCCGAGGTCCTGGATGAGCGCGACGTCCTGCGGCATGCGGTGGTAGTGGTCACAGGCCACGTCACCGGTCTCACCGTTGGCGACGGCGCCCGGCACCCGACAGAAGGTGTCCCAGATCGACGCGGTTCGGCCGTCCTCGTGCACCGCGCCCTCGATCTGGTACGCGGACGTCGCGACGCCCCACCGGAAGTTCGGTGGCAGGCCGGCGATGAGGTCGGACTGCGCGCTGGTCAGGGGACTGGTTGTGGTCATGCTTCTCCTCATTTGCGAGGTGCCGGTATCAGGGGGGCGGTGTCCTTCGTCGGGTGCAGCCAGCAGGCCACGGTCCGGGTCCGCCCGTCCGGCACCGGCGGCGCGCCGAGCACCGGCAATTCCCCGGCGCACGGGTCGAACGCCTTCGGGCAGCGCGGGTGGAAGGCGCAGCCGGTCGGCATCGCGCGCAGGTCCGGCGGAGAGCCGGCGATGCCGGTCAGCTCGCGGCGCGGGCCGCGCAGCGCGGGAAAGGAGTGCAAGAGGCCATCGCTGTACGGGTGCAGCGGGTCGCGGTAGAGGGCGGCGGCGGGCGCTTCCTCCACGATCCGGCCGCCGTACATGATGGCGATGCGGTCGGAGAACTCCACCAGCAGCGACAGGTCGTGCGTGATGAACAGGACCGAGAAGCCCAGCCGCTCGCGCAGCTCGACCAACTGGCGAAGGATCTGCCGCTGCATCACGACGTCGAGCGCCGTGGTGGGCTCGTCCATGATGACGATCTGCGGCTCGAGGGCGAGCGCCATGCCGATCATGACGCGTTGGCGCATGCCGCCGGAGAGCTGATGCGGATAGCTGTCCATCCGGTCGGCCGAGATGCCGACCATCTTCAGCAGGGTGCGGGCGCGGGCCAACCGGGCCGATCTGCTCATCGTCGGCTCGTGCGTCTTGATCACGTCGAGCAGCTGGGTGGACACCTTGTGCACCGGGTTGAGCGAGTTCATCGCGCCTTGGAACACGATGGACGTCTCCGCCCAGCGGAAACGCCGCAGCTCGGCCGGAGTGAGCGCCATGATGTCGATCGGCTCGCCGCCGGACGGGTGGTAGAGCACCGATCCGCCGCTGACCACACCGGGCGGGGGCAGTAGCCGGGTGATCCCATAGGCGAGGGTGGACTTGCCGCTGCCGCTCTCCCCCGCCAGCCCGAGCACCTCACCGCGGTGCAGGGTGAGGTTCACGTTCCGGACCGCGTGCACGGCGTCGTCGCCCAGCCCGTAGTCGACGTTGAGGTCCCGGATCTCCAGGACGGGTCGCTTCATCGCCCGGCACCCTTCCCGTCGGTGTTGCTCACCACGACAGCGCCGGTCGGAACGTTCCCCGGCGGGCCCGGTCGCGGCGGATCCAGGACCGGGGTGAAGCCGACCCGCATCCGCACGGTGTGCCCGGCCGCGTTCTTGATCCGGGTCTTGCCGCTGCTGCGCAGGCGCGGGCTGACGAACTCGTCGATGCCGAAGTTCACCAGCGACAGCGCGGTGCCGAGCAGCGCGATGGCCAGCCCGGCGGGAACGAACCACCACCAGGCGCCCTGCGCGAGGGCCTGCTGGCCCTGCGCCCAGAACAGGATCGTGCCCCAGTTCCACGTCGAGATCGACGAGATGCCGATGAAGGCCAGCGTGATCTCCGACATGACGGCGAAGATGACGGTACCGACGAAGCCGGACGCGATGATCGCGGTGAGGTTGGGCAGGATCTCGAAGCCGATGATGCGCCAGGTCTTCTCACCGCTGGCCCGCGCCGCCTCCACGTAATCGCGGCGGCGCAGCGACAGGGTCTGTGCGCGCAGCACGCGGGCGCCCCACGCCCACGACGTCAACCCGATCACGAGCGCGACGATCAGGTCGCCGGCGTTGCTGATGGTGGACGTCACGATGATGATCAGCGGCAGGGCCGGGATCACCAGGAACACGTTGGAGACCGCGGAGAGGCCCTCGTCGGCGGCGCCACCGAGGTATCCGGACGTCACCCCGATCAGGACGGACAACACGGTCGCCACCACCCCGGCGATCAGACCGACGACGACCACGCCGCGCGTGCCCACCAGGATCTGGCTGAAGATGTCCTGCCCGAGATGGGTCGTGCCGAACCAGTGCTCGGCGGACGGCGGCTGGACCAGGTCCGAGCTGCGCGCGTCCGGGTCGTATGGCGCGACCCACGGCCCGATGATCGCGAAGAGGACGTAGACGGCGAGGATGCCCAGCCCGGTGGCCACCTTGGCGTTCGAGACGAAGCGCAACCGCTCTCGCTTGCTCTTGGTCGGCTCGAGGGCCGGCTGGGCCATGGACCCTTGGCCCGGAATGACCTGTTCAATGCTGGAGGACGAGATGGTCATCGGTCAGCCACTCTTTCGGGTGCGGGGGTCGAGCAGCAGGTAGGCGACGTCGGCGAGCAGGTTGGCCACCAGGACGGCGATCGTGATGATCAGGAAGATGCCCTGCATCAGCGGATAGTCCTTGGCGCCTACCGCCTGGAACAGCTGGTATCCGAGGCCCGGGTAGGAGAAGACGATCTCCACCAGAAGCGTGCCGCCGACGATGAACCCCAACGCCAGCGCGAAGCCCGAGACGTTCGGCAGCAGGGCGTTGCGGGCTGCGTAGCTCAACGCCACCCGCCGCTCCGACAGGCCCTTCGCGTGGGCGACGGTGATGTAGTCCTCCGCCGAGACGGTCACCATCATGTTGCGCATCCCGAGAACCCAGCCGCTCATCGACGAGATCAAGATCGTTGCCGCGGGCAGCAGACTGTGTTGCACGGCGCTGGGGATGAAGTACTGGTCGAACGCGGGCACCAGGCCCGGCTCATAGCCACCGGACGACGGGAAGAAGCTCCCTGGGCCGGCCAGCAGCGCGATCGCGACCAGACCCAGCCAGAAGTATGGGATCGAGGAGAGGAACGTCGTGGCCGGCATTAGGCCGTCGATCCACGAGCCGCGCCGCCAGCCGGCCACCACGCCGAGCCCGGTGCCGAGCAGGAAGCTGATGATCGTGGTGATGCCGACCAGGCCGAGCGTCCACGGCAGGCTGTTGCCGATGACCTCCGACACCGGCGACGGGAAGAACGTGAACGACACGCCGAGATTGCCGTGGAACAGCTGGATCCAGTAGTCGATGTACTGCTCGAACAGGCTCTGGTTCTTGTCGAGCCCGAAGAGCACGCGCAACGACTGGATGGCGTCGGTGCTGAGCCGCCCCTGGTACCTCGACAGGAGCGAGCTGATCGGGTCGCCCGGGATCATCCGGGGAATGAAGAAGTTGAGCGTGATGGCCGCCCACGCCGTGAACAGGTAGAAGGCGATGCGCCGCAGCAGGAACGTCATCGTGCCTCCTCCGAGAGGGTGAGGGCCGGTGGGGCCGGGAGCGTCGGATCGCCGGCCACCGATCCGGGTACCTCGGCGGCGACAGTGGCCGGGTCGTAGAGCCAGCACGCCGCCCAGTGGCCGGGCTGGTCATCGACTGGAAGCCGCGGCGGCAGGTCGGTGGTGCAGCGCGGCATCGCGTGCGGGCAACGAGGGTGGAACCGGCAGCCGGCCGGCGGCCGGATCAGGCTTGGTGGCTCCCCGTTTCCGCGGTCCTGTGCGGTGGTGGCGGCGATTCCGGCGATGCGGTCCGGGTCCGGGGCGGACTCGATGAGCAGCTGGGTGTACGGGTGGGCTGGGCTCTGGGTGACGGTCTCGCTGTCACCGCCCTCGACCATGCGTCCGGCGTACATCACCAGTGTCTCGTCGGCGAAGTACCGGGCGGAGGCGATGTCGTGCGTGATGTAGAGGATGGCCAGGTTCAGTCGATCCTTGAGGTCCCGCAGCAGGTTGAGGATGCCCAGCCGGATGGAGACGTCGAGCATGGAGACCGGCTCGTCGGCGAGGAGTACCTCAGGGTTGGCGCCCAGCGCTCGGGCGATCGCGATGCGCTGCCGCTGCCCGCCGGAGAGTTCGTGGGGGAACTTGTCCACGTACCGCTCGGGTGGCGTGAGACTGACACGCGTGAGCAGCTCGGCGAGGGCCCGCTCGAGGTCTTCGGAAGTGCGGCCGGCGTTGCCGTGGATGCGCAGCGCCCGGGTGAGGTGATACCGCACCGTGTGCACCGGGTTCAGCGACGCGAACGGGTCCTGGAAGATCAACTGCACGCGTCGGACGTAGGCGCGGAAGCGGCGGCCGCCGCGGACCGACGTCGATACGCCGTGCAACAGGATGTCGCCGCCGGTGCGGGGGTACAGCTGGGCCAGGAGTCGGGCGACCGTCGTTTTGCCGGAGCCGGACTCGCCGACCAGCGCCGTCACCCGACCGCGGCGTAGCTCGAACGATACGTCGTCGACCGCGTGGACGCTGGCCCGCGTCCGGGAGAAGAGGTCGCGTAACCGCCGACGGACGGAGAAGTGCTTGGTCAGGCCGACGGCCTCCAGCACCACCTCGCTGCCCGGCGCCGCCGCGCTTTCGCTCACCGTCATGCCGAGTTCCTGTCTGGGGGTGTCCATGTCACCGAGGTGACGTGATGCCACTGTGGAGACGGGTGCCACTCCCCCGGGTGGCCGGTGGCCACCCGGGGGAGGCGGTGTTGCTGATCAGCTACCGGCCGGCTTGAGGTGCAGGACCACGTCCACCGCGTTGGGCTGGGTGGGCTGCATCGCGCCGTACGGGTTCGCATCGTCGGGCCAACCGACCCAGTTCTTCGTGCTGTACGCGCCGCCGACCTGGTCCGCGCCGACTGGGATCATCGGCATCTGGTCGACGAAGATCCGCTGCAGCGTGGCCATCGCCGTGGTGCGGTCGGCGTCGCTCGTCGCGGCCGCGTACGCCCGCAGCGCCGCGGTGGCCTCCGGGTTGTTGAAGCGGCCGAAGTTGCCCGCCGGGGAGGCGGTGCCGATCGGCTTCAGCTGCGCACCGTCCATGACGGTCCGGTAGATGTCGTACGGCGTGGCGCCGCCCTCGGTCCACCGGAAGGTCGCGTCGAAGTTGCCCGCCTCGACGTTCTTGAACCAGGCGTCCTGATTGGCCTTGTCGACGGTCGCCGCGATGCCGATCTTGGACAGGTTGTCCTTCACGATCTCGAGGCTGGTCTGGTAGTCGGACCATCCGGCGGGGTCGGTCAGGGTCAGCTTGACCGGCTTGCCGGTCGGGTCCTTGAGCGTGGTGCCGTCGAGCTTGAAGCCGGCGTCGGTGAGCAGCTTCTTGGCGCCCTCGACGTCGACCGCGTGCTCCTTGCCCTTGAACTCCTCGGCGATGAAGGAGTCGCCGGCCGGGCTCGGCAGACCCGTGACGCTCTTCACCTGCGGGTGGAAGTACCCCGCCTCGGCCTGGACGAAGATGTCCTCGCGGTTGACGACCATGTTCATGGCCTTGCGCAGGGCGACGTTGTCGAACGGCTTCTTGGTGGTGTTGATGTAGAGGCCGTGGATACCGAGGACCGCCGGCGCCCACACCTTGTGGCTGGCCGGGTCCTTGTCGACGAAGACCGTCTTGTAGTTCGGGATGAAGACGAAGCTCCACTCCGACTCGCCGTTGGCCAGCGCGGTCGTCTGCGCGTTGTTGTCCGTGTAGGACGTGTAGCGCAGCTCCTTCACCTGCGGCAGGTCCTGCCAGTAGCCGCCGGTACGCACCGACAGGGTGGTGGTCTGCGGGGTGAAGGACTTCAACGTGTACGGGCCGCTGCCGACCGGGTTCTTGTTGATGTCGGTCTTCGGGTCGCTGATCTTCTCCCAGATGTGCTTGGGCACGATCGGGACACGGAACAGCACCTTCGGCTGGTTGACGAACTGGGGGCTGTCGAAGGTCAGCGTGACGACGTTGCCGCTCACGCTCACCTCCTTGTACGGCGTGCCCTGGTCGTTCAGGGCGTCGTTGTCCTTGACCAGGTTGTAGGTGTACGCGACGTCCTCGGCCGTGAGCGGCTTGTCGTCGGACCACTTGACGCCGTCCCGGATGGTGACCTTGACCGACGTGTAGTCGGGCGCCCACTCGGCGTTGGTGGCGAGCCACGGCTTCATCGGGTCGGCCGGCTTGACCGGGTTCCACATCATCAGCGGCTCGTAGATCTGGTAGGCGTAGCCCAGCGACCTAGCAGCCGACGTGGTGAGGAACGGGTTGTGGTTCTCGGTCTGCGGTCCGTTCGGCATGCCGACGTTCAGCACGGTGGCCGTCTGAGCCTTGTTCTTGTTGGCGTTCGGGCTGTCGCCACAGGCGGCGAGCAGTCCGATCGCGGTCACGCTCGCGAGGGCGAGCGCGAGCGTACGTCTCACGCGCATGTATTCCTCCCATTGTCATGGCGGCGGTGGGAAATCTGGGAGCGGTCGGGGCGGTTGGGCGGACCCCGACCATCCTGTAGAGCGCTCTCTTGCTTGCGTTGGCAAGGCCGCCCTTGGGCGGCGTGGGGGTTAGGCGAGGTGCGTCGCGGCGAGGGCCGAGACCGTCGAGGTGCGGGTGATCAGGGTGGTGGGGATGACGGTGGGAGCGTCGGGCAGCGGCACGCCCTCGAAGTACGACATGAGCATCCGGGCCGCGGCTTCTCCCATCTCGCGCATCGGTTGGTGCACTGTGGTCAGTGGCGGCTCGGTGTGTGCCGCGTACGGGACGTCGTCGAAGCCGACAACCGCGACATCGTCCGGCACCGTACGACCCGCCTCGCGGATCGCCTGCAGGGCGCCGCCAGCGGACAGGTCGTTGTGAGCGAAGACGGCGTCGAACTCGATGCCGGCCTTGAATCGCCCGTCGACCGCGTCCCGACCCGAGTCGTAGGTGAAGTCGCCCTCGACCACGAGCTGCGGGTCCAGCGGCAGGCCCGCGTCGGCGTACGTCTCGGCGAACCCCGCCAGCCGCTCCTGGGTGCAGCCGAAAGCCTCGATGCCGGTGATGACGAGCGGTCGACGCCGGCCGAGCTCGAGTAAGTGGCGGGCGGCGGATTCGCCACCACTGCGGTTGGTGGTGGCGACTGACGGAAAGGGCCGCTGGTGGCCGCGGTCGTCGATGAGGACCACCGGCAGGCCACCGCGGTGCAGGTCGGCGATGTAGTCGAGGGTGCCCTCGGGCTCGATCACGAGCAGCCCGTCGAACGACTTCGCGGACACCTGCGAGGCGAACTGCCGCATCGACTCCTCACCCCGGTTGCAGGTGAACAGCAGCAGCCCGTACCCCGCGCTCTCCACGACGTCCACGACGCCCTGCACGACCTCCCCCATCCACGGCCATGTCAGCGACGGCACCAGCATGCCGACGATCTGCGTTCGGCCGCGGGCCAACCCGACCGCGCGGGCACTCGGCACGTAGCCCAACTCGTCGATCACCCGCCGAACACGCGCCGCGGTGGTCTCGTCGAGCTCGCCCTTGCCGTTGAGTACCCGCGACACAGTGGTCTTGCTGACCCCGGCCCGCGCGGCCACGTCGGCGATGGTGATCGGCATCCCCGCCTCCCTCCGCGCGTGTGTCTGATGAGTTAACGCGGGATACGGAACCGGTTGCGGAAGCGGTTCCGGCACGGAGTCAACCGGAGTGACCTGCGTCACGTCAATACCGCCTAGATAACGAACTAAGACGTGGCCAACCAAGCACCTGACACCGGTGTTTGGCTCGTCTGAGCCAGCCCGGTATGGCCCACGTGCAGCACGGCCCGCTCCACAACCGATGTGGAGCGGGCCGCGGGCGCACCACCCCAGGCCGCGCCTCGCTGTTCCAACAGTCGGAACGCCTGAACCGGTACAGCCCGGTGACGTCCCGCCGGGGTCCCTCTGCCGGGGGAGGCGGTTGGTTTTGACGGGTGAGGCGGGAAGCCGTTGCCCTTCCTACCGTCGACGGTGTGGACCACCCGCGCGGCACCACAACCGTCCCCCGTACGCCCGCTGGTGTGGGAGCGGTCCTGGCCGTCAACGACCTGCACGACCTGCCGAGCGACCGCCACAACCCGCGCAAAGAGACCGCGCCGCTGGACCGCGCTCGCCGAACTCCACAGTGCCAGTCCGATCCGGTTGCACGTCTGCGGCTTCCAGCACACCGCCGCCGTCGCATCGCCGGCGACGACGTTTGCGTCGACGTCGATCACGGTGGTCGGGACGTAGAGCGCGGCGGCCAGCAGTGGGAGCCCCAGCAGGACCATGACCGCCGGGTACTCGCCGGGCTATCCCCCGGCCATTGCGCCGAGGATGATGAACGGTTCCTTGCCGGCGATCACCTCTTCAGGCAGTGGCGTGTCGGGTGCGTCGTTGGACAGGTCCTGCTCGCAGGCGTAGAACCGCACGAATGCCCGACGCGTGCCGGTGTGCCGGTCGCGGATCGTCCCTAGCAACATCGGGTACCGCGCCTCGAGGGTGTCCAGGATCAGGCGCTGCGTCGCGGGCCCGGGCACCTCAAGGCGTACCTCGCCGCTGACGTGAGCCAGGTTCTTCAGGTGGGCCGGGAGGACGACCCGGATCACGGCAGCACCTGGACTTCCACGGAGAGCACGGCCGGTAGGTCCCGTACGATCGGCGCCCAGCTGTCGCCGCCGTCCGCCGAGTGGTAG
Organism: Micromonospora sp. NPDC048909; assembly: GCF_040649635.1. Classification (NCBI taxonomy): domain Bacteria; kingdom Bacillati; phylum Actinomycetota; class Actinomycetes; order Micromonosporales; family Micromonosporaceae; genus Micromonospora; species Micromonospora sp. NPDC048909. The sequence continues at coordinate 399,973 of NZ_JBEZFU010000005.1, forward strand.
ACCTGGCCGCCGGTGGTGCCGAAGTAGATCCCGCACGGGTCGAGCGTGTCGACCGCCATCGCGTCGCGGTACACGTTGACGTAGCAGTCGGACTGCGGCAGGCCCGTGGTCAACGGCTCCCAGTCGTCGCCGCCGGTGCGGCTGCGGTAGACGCGCAGCTTGCCCTCCGGCGGGTAGTGCTCGGAGTCGCTCTTGATCGGCACGACGTAGATGGTCTCCGGCTCGTGCGCGTGCACCGCGATCGGGAACCCGAAGTCCGACGGCAGGTCGCCGCTGACCTCGCGCCAGTTCGCACCGGCGTCGTCGCTGCGCATGACGTCCCAGTGCTTCTGCATGAACAGCGTGTCGGGCCGGGACGGGTGCTGGGTGATGTGGTGAACGCAGTGGCCGACCTCAGCGTCCTGGTCGGGGATCTCGCCCGAGCGCAGGCCCTTGTTGATCGGCAGCCAGCTGGTGCCGGCGTCATCGCTGCGGAACGCGCCGGCCGCCGAGATGGCGACGTAGATCCGGTCCTTGTGCACCGGGTCCAGGATGATCGTGTGCAGGCACATGCCGCCCGCGCCCGGCTGCCACGTCGGCCCGGTCGGATGGGTACGAAGCGCGCTCAGTTCCTTCCACTTCAGGCCGCCGTCAGTGGACACGTAGAGGGCGGCGTCCTCCGCACCCGCGTACACCGTGTCAGGGTCATCGCGGGACGGCTCGATGTGCCAGACGCGCTTGAACTCCCACGGGCGCGGAGTGCCGTCGTACCACAGGTGCTCCCCCACGTCGCCCGCGTAGGCGAAGTCGTTGCCGACTGCCGTCCAGCTCTTGCCGCCGTCGTCCGAGCGCTGGATCAACTGCCCGAACCAGCCGCCGGACTGGGACGCGTAGAGCCGGTCCGGGTCGGCCGGGGATCCGGTGAGATGGAAGATCTCCCAGCCGCCGAAGTGCGGGCCGTCGACTGTCCAGTCGCCGCGCCTGCCGTCGGACGTCAACGTGAACGCGCCCTTGCGCGTACCTACCAGCACCCGTATGCCGCTCATGGCCTCATCCTTCCGCTTGTCGACGGTACGGAGGGTTGGACCGTCCGTTGCGCCGAGATTCATCGGTCCCCAACAGTCGTACTTTCCGGGTACGACGAATCGGCGACGCCGGATACCCGGGCTGAGGGGCTGATTCAGATTTGCTCGTCCGGTCACGAGTCCCGGACCCGGGGGTTTCCCGGGCGTTAGAAGGGTCCGAAGGCATGAGCTCCGGACGGTTCACGCGCATCGTCGCCACCGCGATGCCCTTGTTGGCCGTGCTGGCCCTCGCTGCCATACCGGGGCAGCCCGGCCCAGGCCGACGGTACCTCGCGACCCGGTGAGTCACGCAATCTCTGGCTGGTCGAGCGGTTGCTGCACATCGCGCACCAGAGCGGCGGGAGCGGGGCGCCGTCGAACGCCATGTACGCGTACCAGCGGGCGGTCGCCGTCGGCGCCGACATGCTGGCCTTGGACGCGCACTTGAGCCACGACGTGCTGGTGGCGATCCACGACGCCTCCGTCGACCGGGACGGCACTGCGCTGGTCCGTTGAGGGATACGCCGACCGCCGCACGCGAACCTCGACCCGCCGGGACGAGCCGGCGAATGATCGCCTAGCGTACAGCTGTGACTGCCTTGAAGGTCCTGTTCATCGGCGGCAGCGGCATCATCAGCTCGGCCTGCGCCCGCGTCGCCGTCGAGCGGGGCATCGAGCTGACCGTGCTCACCCGCGGAGGCACCACCATCCGGCCCATACCGCCGGAGGCGGCGGTGCTGCGTGCCGACATCCGCGACCCTGAATCCGTGCGGACCTCCCTCGGCGGGCGCGAGTTCGACGCCGTCGTGGACTGGGTCGCGTTCACCCCGGAACACGTGAAGACCGACATCGACCTGTTCCGCGGCAGCACCGGACAGTACGTGTTCATCAGTTCCGCGTCGGCGTACCAGACTCCGCCCGCTCGGGTGCCGATCGTCGAGTCGATGCCGCTGCGCAATCCGTTCTGGCAGTACTCGCGAGACAAGATCGCGTGCGAGGACGTCCTCGTCGCGGCCTACCGCGACGAGGCGTTCCCAGCGACGATCGTGCGACCCTCGCACACGTACGACAAGACGTTGGTCCCGTTCGACGGCGGCTGGACCGTCCTCGGCCGGATGCGGCAGGGCAAGGCGATCGTCGTGCACGGCGACGGCACCTCGCTCTGGACGCTCACCCACCACACGGACTTCGCCCGTGGCTTCGTACCCCTGCTCGGCCACCCCCGTACGCTCGGCGACGTCTTCCACATCACCTCCGACGAGGCCCTGACGTGGAACCAGATCGCCGAGACTCTCGCGGCCGTCGCCGGGGTCGAGGCTCGCATCGTCCACGTGCCGTCGGACGCCATCGCGGTGGCCCACCCGCAGTGGGGTGCCGGTCTGCTGGGCGACAAGGCGCACTCGATGGTGTTCGACAACAGCAAGCTGCGCAGTGTCGTCCCGGACTTCGTCGCGACGATCCCGTTCGCCGAGGGCGCTCGGGAGATCGTCGCGTGGCACGACGAAGACCCGTCGCGCCAGCAGACCGACGCGCGGCTGGACGCGGTGATGGACCAGCTGGTCGAGCGATATCGGCAGTAGGACGACAACCGACCGCCTGCCACAACCGCGGCTTGCGATCGGACGCGGTCCGGGGGCCGGCGCATCAACATCTGCAGCTATGACTACCACGCTGCATCGGGCGGCACCCTGGCACCGCCCACTGATGTTTCGTCTCGGCGATGGCTGGCCAGATTCGGCGCTGCGCGACCGGGCCACGAGTACCCGCGATCTCGGCGGCGCCGCCGACACCGGGGAGGTTACTGCGACCGCCGTCGACCGGATCGGCCGTTGCTCAGGAGGCCGGCCTTGGCGACCGGGAATACTCGGCCGTAATCGCGCACATCACCGACACTGCCCGATCAGCCTGAGACCTGGCCGTGCGGCAGGCCCGTCAGGTTCAGCGCGGTCGACTCAGCCACTCCCAGGCGCGGCGGAGGCCCACCTGCACCGGGTCGTCACCCGCGCCCTCGGCCTCTCTGGCCGGCGCGTCCTCGCCCGGCTCGTGCATTTCGGCACCGGGCACCGACAGCACGACCCCCCGCTCGTACAGGTCGGCGATCTGCTCCCGGTGGGCGAAGCGGTGGGACCCGTACGGCTTCGGCGGTGCCACGATCACGCCGTGGAGGATGTCGGCCTGTTCGTCGGCGATCACGTGCTCGACCACGCCGACGGGTGCCGAGTCGACGTCGTAGACCCGGGTGCCGACGGCGAGCGCGAGGTACGACACCTTCACGCCGAGATCCTCCACGACGCTCACGTTACCCGCCGCCTGATCACCATGGGCCCGATCATTCGTGGTCGGTGCAAACGCCAGGCGGTGCGCGGCGGGCAACCGCCGCGCCCACCCAGAGCGGGCCACCCGCATGCCGGTCACGCCGTAGGCAGCCAGCCGAGGGTCTTCATGGTGGAGAGGCTGGTCGCCTTGAGGCCAGCGCCGGAAACGGTCCAGAGCACTCCGTCGACCACCAGTGACCGGCGGATCGGCGCTAGATCCTCGCGTCCCGTGCCCAGCGTGTGGTCGACCGTGCCGACCTCGGTGAACCCGCCGTCGCCGACCCGCACAGCCAGCGCCACGTTGCTCGGCAGGACCGGGCTGCCCAGGCCGTCCACCGCACCGGGTCTGCTCACGGCGTCTGCGCCCAAGACGGTCAGCGGGACCACGACCAGGCGTTCGGCCGGCCAGTAGAGGAACGCATGCGGGTCGAACTCCGCCTCGGAGTGCCCCTGCTTGACGTGATACTGGGCGATCCGGGTCGGCTTGGCCGGATCGGAGACGTCGAAGAGCGAAAGCTGGGTGCCCTGGACACGGCCCTGGTCGGACGCCTCCTGCCCGACGCCGAGCAGCCGTCCTTCGCCGGCCGGGTGCAGGTACGCCGAATACCCGTTGATCTTCAGTTCGCCGCTCACCTTCGGCGCCCCCGGATCACGCAGATCGACGCTGTAGAGCGGGTCGGTCTGCCGGAACGTGACGAGGTACCCGGTGCCGCCGACGAACCGTACCGCGTATATCCGTTCCCCCTTGCCCAGTCCGGTGACCTTGCCGACCTGGGTCAGCGCCGTGCCGTCGGCGCGCAAGACGTACACGCTGGACGTCGAGTTCGGCTTGTCGCCCCAGGTACGGCCACTGGTGGTGGCCACTCTCAGGTGCCCGTCCCACTCGGACATGGCGTACTGGTTGATGAGCCAGCCCGGTACGGACGCGGCAGCGACGTAGCGCGGGGCACCCGCGCCCGAGGTGTCGAACTGGTATATCTCGGTGGTCTCGTCCTTGGGACCGGGTGCGAGGTTCCGCGCGGTCAACATCGGCAGCACCCGCCAGCGCTGGTCATTGGCGACGTACAGCCGAGGTCCGTTGCTGTAGACGGTGTCGCCGTCGGCGATCACGGTGACCGGGTCGCCGCCGTCGAGCGTGGTCGCACCGAGGTCGAAGCTGAGCACGGTCACCAGCGACGTGCCGGAATAGCTGGCCGGGCGGCTCACCCGGTCGCAGCCGACCCGTCCGGTGCTGGTTCGCCCGCCGGAGGTGACCTCGTACCGGGGCAGCCAGTCGTCGGTGGTGGCGTTGTCGATGATCTCGCGGTTGGCGGCGGTGCGCTGCTCGTCGGTGGCCCGTTCCCGGTACGGGAAGTTCAGCCGCGGCGCGGAGCGGACCACGACACGGACCGTCGTGCCCACCTGGCGGGCGTCCACCAGATTGCCGTCGATCCGGTATTCGCCGATGACCTTCGGCGCGCCGGAAAGGTCGACCATGATCAGCCGGGGGCCGACGATGCCGTCCGGCAGCGGGGCGTCTGCCGGGACGGCGCGCGCGCCTCCCCCGGGGACGGCCGGTTTCGCCATCCCGGCCCACCCGTCGCGGCGCAGCACCAGCGCTCGGTCACCGTGCAGCAGCAGGCCGTCTTCGGCCCCGCCGGATCCATCGGCACCCGGTGCCAGTTCCAGCTCTCCGGTGAGCCGGCGGGTGGCCGGGTCGACCACGTACAGCTTGCCGGCGCTCACGGTGACAATCCGCTTGCCGTCGCTCTTGACCAGGTCGGGTTCGTCGGCCCCGGCCTCGTGCGTGTTGGTGCCCGAGTAGCCCTTGGGCGCCGCGTCCGCCCGCCCTCCTGCGGCGGGCGCCCCAGCCTGTTCCGCGCCGCCGAAGGTACGGATGTCCGCGTTCGGCCCGAACCCCCAGGGCCCGACGTATGCCTTGGCAGCCGTCTTCAGCTGCCGCAGCGCCTCCGGGCAGGAGTCGAACGCGACGAGCCGGAACCCGCCGGCCGGCACTTCCTGGTCACGTGGCGGCACGGGGACCGGCTCCGCCGTACAGCCGGTGACCAGCGCCAGGCCGGCGACCAGGGCCAGTCCGATGACGCGAGCTGGAGTCATGACTCGGGGGACGCCGGTGGCGGCCGTTGGATGGGGTACGTGGGCACTGCTACCCGTCATGCCCCCTACGACGTGGCTGCCCCAGGCCGGGTTCCCCGCATCAGACCCCGCGCCAGGTTGTCGACCGGGGGTGCGGGTGTCGGTCGGGCGCCTCGCTCGCCATCACGCCTCCCCCAGTTCCGATCGGCACGTGCGGCGCCGGCACACCCATCGGCTCGACGACGCCCGGCGACAACGAGTCACCGTGACGGGTGCCGGCTGTTACCGTCGGGCCTGTGCCCGCCGACGAACTCCGGCATCGGGTCCGGTCGGCCAGGGTGGCGCGGCTGACCACCGTCCGAGCGGATGGGCGTCCACACCTGGTGCCCGTGTGCTTCGTCCTGCTCGACGATGTCGTCTACCACGCGGTGGACGAGAAACCCAAGCGCCACCGGCGGCTGCGCCGGCTGGAGAACATCCGGGCGACGGGGCACGCCTGCCTGCTGGTCGACGAGTACGACGAGGACTGGTCGCGGCTGTGGTGGGTCCGGCTGGACGGGCACGGCCGGCTGGTGGAGGACCGCGCGGAGGAGGCCGCGGCCCGCGCGGCGCTGGCCGACAAGTACCCGCAGTACGTCCAGCGGCCACCAGCCGGGCCGGTGATCGCGGTAGCGGTGACCGCCTGGTCGGCGTGGTCCGCGGCGGACGCGGCAGCCGATCCGGCCGGGTGAGCGCCGCCAGGGTTGTCAGCGGGTCGGAGCGAGGGCGTCGAGCACCTCGTCGGCCCGGCGCAGCGACGCCTGCGCGTCGGCGCGGGGTGAGCCGATCTCCGGATCGAAGTTGAGATCGACGAACACTTCGGTGATGCCGGCTTCGGCAAGTCTGCCGAGATCCGACCGGATCTGCTCGAGCGTGCCGGTGAGCGGCTCGCGCTCGGGCGGGCCCGTCGGGCGTACGCGGACCGCGCCGCGGCAGACGAATCGCAGTGAGCCCGGATCTCGGCCCGCCTCCGCAGCGGCGGCCTTGACGGTCGCGATCGCCTCGCCGATGCCCGTCAGGTCCGCCTGGCTGCCACTGACCCAGCCGTCGGCGAGCCGGCCGGCCCGGCGCAGCGCGGCAGGCGCCTGGCCGCCGAGCAGAATCGGCGGGTGTGGCCGCTGCACGGGTTTCGGCTCCAGGCGCGTCGGCGGGACCTGGTAGAACTCGCCGCGATGCTCGGCGACGTCGTCCTGCCAGAGAGCGCGCAGAACGGCGAGGAACTCCTCAGCCCGATGGCCCCGCCGATGCTTGCTCACCCCCGTCGCCTGATACTCCTCGTCCGCCCAGCCGAGGCCGAGTCCCACGTCGAGCCGTCCGCCGGCGAGGATGTCGAGAGTCGCGGTCTGCTTGGCCAGCAGCACCGGAGAGATGAACGGCATGTTGAGCACCGCCACGCCGAGCCGGACCCGCGTGGTGTGGTGTGGGCCGCCAGGAACGCCAGCGTGGTCAGCGGGTCCTGGACGCTGTGGTAGGTCTCGCTCCAGCCGAGGTCGGCGGGCACCAGGAGCCGCTGGAACGTCCAGAGCGAGTGGTATCCGAGCTGCTCGGCGCGGCGGGCGACGTGGACCATGCGCTCCGGTGTGGCCCACGAGCCGGAGACGGGCGGGGCGAATCCAACCTCCACCCGCGCACCGTACCCGGATCGGGCCAGGAAGTGGCTCGGTTCAGGGCCCGACGCCGCGGGCCACCGGATGAAGCAGCTGCCGGATGTCCCTCGGCAGCTCGGCTTCCAGACTGTCGAGGTCCTCGGGGCTCAACGCCTCGCGCAGGGTCGTCAACACGGCGCGGGCGCCCTCAGTTGGCCGTTCGTCATCCGTTCCCGCGCGGACCCCTACCTCATTGAGGAACTCCACGAGGTCGAGCCGTTCGGCGAAGTCCACGTCCTTGTGCAGGTACCCCCGCAACTCCTCGGGGACCTGGGTAGCCAGGTGCCGAGCCTCGCCGCCACTGACCCCTTCCGCCAAGGTCGTCAGCGTGGCTCCGACGAACGTCGCCGCCTCCGCCGCCGGCATGCCCGCCCGCTTCCCCACCGCTTCGAGAAACTCGGCGTAGTTCACCAGTTCTCCTTCCGGACCAGTTCGGGTGCGTCGCGGCGTCCGTGGGTGCTATTCGGGGCGCTGCCCGCCACCGGCACCCACCGGTTCGATCACCTGCCGGAACTCCGTCGGAAGCTGGGCCACCGCGTTCTCGAACTCGTCACGGGTAACAGCCTCACGTAGCGTGGTGAGCACCGCGCGGACCCCGGCACCGGCGAGCGCACGGTCGATGGCCGGGCGGTCCGCTTCCGCCACCCGCCGCACGAACTCGTCGAGCCCGAACGACTTGGCCTGTTCCTCCCTTCTATTCGGTGGCGGTTTGCGCAGGTGATCGTCAAGCCCATCGGGAAGCTGATAGGCAAGGTCCTCAGCCTGGCCGGCGCTGATCCGATCTCCCAATGTCTTCAACGTCGCGCTGGTGAGTGTCGCCGCCTGATCAGTCGACACCTTTGCCCGCGTGGCCACTGCGTTGATGAAATCCTGGTATTCCACCTGATTCTCCTCTCCGGCCCGATCGCCGTCGAACCGCCAGTTAGAAGCCTCTGAACCCAATACGCCGCGATTCGGTCCGGTGCGTCTTGCCCCACGCGTAAGGGTCAACACCCCACCCAGGAAGACCCCGCGCCGACGCTGTTCGGGTCGATGTCGCCCGGCAGCGTCACGACGTGTTCGAACTGGCCGGTCCCTGGGTTCCCGGCGACGGAGAGAGGATTCCCCTGCTCTCCCGCTCCTTGAGCTCGCCCGTGATCCCCAACTGGTTGTCGCGCAGCGACCTGGGTACCTCGACAGCCTTCCGGGACGGGGGGTGAGCGTGCCTCATCCCGATCGGGCGAATCAGGAGTCGTGGTTTCACCACCACCGCAGTTGCGTCGGATTCCGTATGCAGCGGTCGGACCCACACGGTGCACGCCGATCATCCTTGTGCGGCTGTCAGGCCAGGGTGAGGCGTCCCTCCTGGTCGAAGCGGAGGCGACCGCTGGTCAGGGCGACGTGCAGCCCGTACCGGAGCAGCTTGTCGATCTTGTCGGTACGCCGGCGGTAGCCGAGGCGCTCCAGGCCGGCGCGCAGCAGCCGCTCCTCGTCCATGCTCGGTACGCCCTGCAGCACGTGCACGAAGGCGTTGGCCACCTCCTCCGGCGGCACCTCCTCGAACGCCCGATCATTGCTCGCCTGGGTGACCCGGTAGGCGCGGTAGGTCTGCGGGTCGGTGCCGTCGGGCCAGGCGTACCGACCCACGGTCGGGTGCGCGTAGAGCCGGCGGGAGTCGACGAGCGCGAGCACGGCGGTGCGGCGGTCCTCCCGGGTCCGGAGGAAGCCGAACCGGGCGAGGGCCAGGCGGGCGAGCCGGTGCTGCTCGATGGGCCCCTCCGCCTCGATGATCTCGCGGAGCGCGGTCCGCATCAGTCCGCGCATCCGCTGGTCGGTGGCGAGCAGGTCGAGATCGGCCTGGTCGCCGAGCGGCGTCGGGACGTACGGAACGAATGGGCTCGCCGTGATGGTGCCTGACACTGACGCCGGCGCGACGGTCACCGCAGGCGGTGCGGACGCAGCGGCGAGTCCGGTGACGGGTGCCGGCGACGCGCCCAGGAGAGGCTCCTCGTCCGCGGCGGGGCGCGACTGTGGCAGCTCGGCATCCGGCACCGGGCGCGGCGGCGACGGCTCGATGGCTGTTGCGGCGCGCGGCTGCGGCAGTTCGATGTCCCCGTGCGGCGCTGCGGCCTCCGCCGGCGCGGGCTCCGCTTCGGCGGTCGCGGGAGCCTCGGCTCGGGTGACCGCCTCGTCGACCCGGTCGAGCAGCGCCGACCGGTCGTGGATCCACGCCGGCAGCCAGAACCGCACCACCTCCGGCCAGCCCATGATCGTGCGGAGCAGCGCCGGCGCCGCGTCCCGGTCGGCCACCGTCGGGCGGGCGCTCCAGTCGGGGCCGTCGAGCATGACGGCCACCTGCCACCGCGGCGCCCCGGGCCTGCGTACGGCGAGGTCCACGGTGAAGTCGGACAGGCCGTGCGAGGTGCGGACCTCGTGGCCGCGGTCGCGCAGCGCCGTGGCCACCTCGTCGCGGATCCGGCTGCGACGTTCTGTCCGGTCGGTGGCCAGGTCGCCCAGGCGGTCCGCGCCGGCGGCGGCCATTTCGCAGTACGCCCGCAGGTGCTGCGTGCCGAGCGCGGAGGTGCGGGACAGGTCGATGTCCGACGGGTCGAAGGAGGAGTAGAGGACGACCTGGCGGCGGGCCCGGGTGATGGCTACGTTGAGCCGCCGTTCGCCGCCGGCCTGGCTGAGCGGACCGAAGTTCAGCGGAAGCTGGCCGGTCTCCGGGTTGGTGGAGAAGGCCAGGGAGAACAGGACGACGTCGCGCTCGTCGCCCTGCACGTTCTCCAGGTTCTTCACGAAGATGGGCTCCGGGACCGCCCCGGAGAGGTGCTCGCGGATGATCGGGTCGGTGCTGTCTTCCAGCAGGTTGAGGATGAGGTCCCGCTGCTGGATGTTGAAGGTGACCACACCGATGGACTGGGTGGCGGTCGCCGGGTCGTGCAGCCGCCGGGTGATGTCCGCGAGGATCGCCCGCGCCTCGACCTCGTTGGTCCGGGAGCCGCCCCGGTCGTACTGGCCGTCGACGCGGCGCCAGGTGACGCCGGCGGTGCTGGTGGCGCCGGGCGACGGGAGGCTGGAGAGCTTGTTGTCGTAGTAGTAGCGGTTGGAGAAGGCGATGAGGGACTCGTCGTGGCTGCGGTAGTGCCAGGACAGCCATCGTTGCGGCAGTCCCGACTCGACGGCCTCGCTGAGGATGCTCTCCAGGTCTTCCGGCACCGGGCCGTTGCCCTCGTCGACCTCGTCGGTGGTGTGGCTGGCCTGCATGATGCTGCTCGGCGGCATCTGCCGGGAGTCGCCGACCACCACCACGGCGCTGCCTCGACCCATCGCGCCGATCGCCTCGGCGACGCGGATCTGCGAGGCCTCGTCGAAGATGACCAGGTCGAAGCGCTGGCTCCCCGGCGCCAGGAAGTTCGCCGCGGACGCGGGGCTGACCAGCACGCACGGGGTCAGCGCCAGCACCGCGTCGGGGTACTGCTCGAACAGCTCCCGGAAGGACCGCCCGCCCCGCTTGCGGCGAAGCTCCGCGGCGAAGTCGGCGAAGCGGCCACGCCGGTCGGTCGGGCTGAAGGGGCGACGGCGGACCAGCACCGACGGCAGCTGCGTCGGCAGCGCGGACCGCAGCTCGCCGGCGGCGGCCTCGAACTGGCTGATCTCGTCGTCGTGCAGCTCCGGGTCGAAGTACTGCAGGCCGCCGGCCCGTACCCGCTCGGCGAGGGACGCGGCCGCGACTCCCCGCCGGTAGACCTCCTCGGCGAGTTGCGCGGGCACCTCGGCGCGCAGCAGTTGGTCCCGGTAGTCGGTGAGGCCGGCCGAGGCGAGCACGTCCGCGTGGGTCAGGACGGTCGCCCATCGGCGCAGCGGGAACAGCTCCTCGGCCTGCAGCTCGTGCAGCCACGCCGCGCCGTCCCGCTGCCAGGCGTCGACCCAGTGCGCACCGGCCGCCCAGAGCGTCAGCTCCGGCCCGGCCGAGCGCAGCACCCCGCGCCAGGCCCGCCACCGCGAGGCGACCCGGTCGAGAAGGGCCGCGCCGACGTCGGTGAACCCGCTCTGGAACAGCTCCCAGGCCTGTGGGTGCCGGGCCAGGAGCGTCCGGCCGGCCCGGGTCGCCTCGATCGCCTCCGCCAGCCGCTCCTGCGCGTCGGGGTCGGTGGGCTGCCACGCCGGCAGCCGCAGCCCGCCCAGTGCCACTGCCTGCTGGTGGAGCGCGGCGGCTCGCCCCTGGGCGGCGACCAGCCGACCGGTGGCCACCTCCACCCGCTCGACGTCGATTGTCGCGCCGGCAACCAGGTGCACCGCCAGTCGGTCCACGATGGCCTGCCGACGCTTGCGCTTGCCGAGCAGCTTCTTCGCCGCCTCCTGGGCCTCGGCGTGCCAGGCGACCAGCTCCAGGCGGGCGAACACGTCCGGCCGGAAGGTGGCGAGTTCGCCGGCGAAGCCCTGCCGGAAGGCCGCCAGGTCCGCCTGGAGTCGGGTCACCGCCTCGTCCCACCGCCGGTCGCTGGCGCGCAGGGTGTTCTCCCGGTCCGGCAGCAGCCCGCGTACGGAAAGCCAGGCACCCGCCTGCAGCTCGCCAACGGTCTCCGGGGCGGGCAGCGTCCGCAGCAGCCCGACCAGGTGCGGGTGGGCGGCAAGGTCGGTCCGAAGGCGTTCGAGCTCGGCGGCGATCTCGGTGACGGCGGCACCGTGCAGCCCGTCGAGGTTGCGACATCCGCTGAGCGCCCAGGGGTGCGCGGTCCGGACCCGCGCCGAGCGCGCGGCGGCCGGGAACTCCCGCAGGGTCGTCTCGACCTGGGCGCGCGCCTCGGCGGGCGCGTGCAGGTAGCTCACCGGGATCGGAGCGACCGGGCCGTCCCCGTACGCCAGGACCTGCTCGTAGGCCGACCAGAGCGACATCCCGACGGGGTTCGTGGTGTGGACCTGCGCCGGGTACTCCGCCAGCGGGGCGAGCCGCGTCCGGTAGGCGGTCTCGACGGCGGTCCACGTGCCGTCGCCGCCCTGGTCGTACTGGTCGAGGGCGTCGCGCAGCTGTTGGCGGATCGCGTTGAGGGACTGCTTGCGCCCGTGCAGGTCCAGCGCGAACGGCCCGAGGCCGATCTGCTTGAGGCGGCGCTTCACCACCTCCAGCGCGGCCTGCTTCTCGGCGACGAAGAGCACCGAGCGGCCGGCGGTGACCGCCCGGGCGATCATGTTGGTGATGGTCTGCGACTTGCCGGTGCCGGGCGGCCCCTCCAGGACGAAGGACTGGCCGCGCTCGGCGCGCACGATGGCCTGCATCTGGGAACCGTCGGCGGGGATCGGCAGGTGCAGATCCCCCTCGTCGACGGCGACCTCGACGTCGTGTTCGGGGCGGGCCGGGTCGTCGAACGTGGCGCCGGAGGACTCGACCAGGTGCCGGACGACGGGGTTCTCCATGAACCGGGGCCAGTGGTCGGTGAGGTCCCGCCACATCTGGAAGGTGGAGAACTGCAACAGCCGGAGGCTGGCGGTCTCGTCGATGCGGTAGTTCAACCGGTTGTCGACCAGGCCGGTATTGATCGCGGCCAGGGTCTTGGCGATGTCGATGCCGTGCTCGTCGAGGACCGGCTGTTCCAGCTCGGGGATCCGGACGCCGTGCTTGACCCGCAGCCACTCGATCAGGCAATAGTTCGGGCTGGCGACCTCGGTGCCGTCGATGACCATCGCGTACGGGCGGCGGCCGGTGCCACCCTCGATGCGCACCGGCAGGAGGAACAGCGGCGCGTACGCCTCTCCCCCGGTCGTCTTCGTGTGCACCAACGTGCCGAGGGTCAGGTAGAGGTAGTTGCTGCCGGTCTCCTGCTCCATCGTGCGCGCCTCGCGCTGCAGCGCCCGCATCGCCGTCTTGTAGCGGGCGTCGGTGACCGCGCCGTAGACCCGGCGGTCGGTGCGCAGCTCCCGGGTCAGGATCTCGGCGTCGAGGTCCTGCGCCCGGCGCGCCCCGGCCAGCTCGTGGACGTGGCTGATGTCGTCCTGCGGGATGACCTGCACCTGCTTGCCGTCGTGGATGAGGTCGTCCAGCAGGGCCAGCGCACCTGCCGGCACGTGCAGGTCCAGACCGCGGCCCCGCTTGGGCAGGTTGAGCAGCGGGTTGCGCAGGCTCAGGTCGAGCAGCGACTTCTTCCACTGCTGGATGCGCGCCGGTGACCCGTCGGACTGCTGCGGCACCTCGTCGCCCTCGTCGACGAGCTGCCGCAGCTTCGCCGCGGCGACACCGGGCGGAAGGTCCAGGGACGCGGTGACGTGGGGCGTCGCCTCGGCGTCGATCGGGGCGGGCGCGACCAGCTCGTCGGCCGACGGCAACGGCCGGATGCCGGAGCGGTGGGCCAGGTGCACGTCGACGACGCCCTGCAGACGCTGGGCCTCGCCGCGGAAGTGGCCGAGCCCGACCCGTACCGCCTCGGTGAAGGTCGCCGACTGCGCGCCCGGCCCGATGCGGGTCAGCTCGACCGGCACGGCCCGGCCGGAGTCGACCATCGAGATCAGCAGGTTCGTCTCGGTCACCGCGGCCGAACCCAGCCGCTCCTCCTCCAGCAGGAAACCACCGAACGCGTGCCCCTCGCTGATGAAGACGAGCGGGTGCAGGCCCGCCGCCTCCAGGCACGCGGCGTACGTGACGGAGAGGTCGAGGCAGTTCCCGAGCCGCCCGTCCAGCACCGCGGCCGTCGTCCGCACCTTCTGCCCGCTGTTCTCGAACGACGCCGGCAGGGTCTGGTAGGTGATCTCCAGTTGGCGCAGCGCCTCGTACACAGCACCGGCGATCAGCGCCGCCCGCTCCGAACCCTCCTGGTAGCCCTGCAGCGAGCCGGAGCCGGTCCGCGCGAGCAGGAGCTGGGCGGCAGCCCGCAGGACCGCCTCCACCGCCCGGGTGTTCGGCTGCACGAAGGCCGCCAGGCTGTCGTACAGGGCGGGGCTGTTGAACCACTCGTTGTGCGCCAACACTCTTGACGGGGCGACCAACGTCAACGCCTTGTCATCTGCCTCGACGGTGAGTCGGTAGTCGACCGGGAACGCCTCGTCGGTGCGGTACAGCAGGGCACGGTCGGGCGTGACGTCGCGGAAGTCGTCCCAGCCGGTGCTCGCCCCGGGCCGCAACGGCGCGGTCAGCGTACGCGTCCACGGCTCGATCAGCCCGCCGTCGGGGCCGAGCAGCTCCAGCGTCAGCGTCACGTCTGCCAGCGGTACCGGACCGTGGTTGACCAGCGTGAGGTGACGGACCAGCGGCACCCGGTTGTGCACCAGGGCGGCGTTGATCGCCGGCTGCACGAGCAGCCCGACGGCGAGCTGGTCGTCATCGGCGGTGAACTGCGCGAAGACGCTGTCGGACATGGGCGTTTCTCCAGGTGGCGAGACCAGCGAGGGCCAGCCTAGCGGTCAGCCAACCGGTGGAGCGGGCCCCGGCCGTACGACGATCTTGGAAGTCGTACGTCTGAGGCAGGATGTGCGCTATGACGACGCACCACCAGCACCTCGTTTACGGCTACGCCCAGTCACACGGCTGCCTCGCCTTCGCCGATGCCGACACCGCAGCCGCGGAGGCGGCAGAGATCAGGGCACTCGCCACCGCCCACACGTGGGGTGAGGCCCGGCAGGTCCAGATGACCCAGCTGTGGAACCCGGCCGGCCCCGACTACCACGACCCGGAGGACGGATACGCCGACGACAAGCCCTTCGACATCACCAAGGTGGGTGCGGTCGAGGGCGGGACCTGGCCGCGGATGGTCACCGAACGGGCGTTCACGGTGCTGCCGCAGGATCTGCAGGACAACCACGGGAAGCGCCAGCTCACCGTCCACGACGGCGACTACCTCGAGATCCCGCTCGATTGCGAGGCCGAGCTGGTGGCCGAGCTGCGCGGGCGCGGCTATGAGGTGATCCGCGACGACGACCTCATCAACCTGCTCGACGGCTTCAGCCTGGGCTCGCTCGCGGGCTGACCGTCCGCGCTCCCGCTGGCGGCGCCGCTGGCTCGGACTCTGGGCACCGAGCCGGCGGCGCCACCACCTAACCTGCCAGTTGATCACGTTATGTCTAGGGCGGCGGTCAGCAGCGGAAGGTCGTAGGGGGCGACCAGCCGCAGTGGCTTGTCCGTCCTCCGACCGTTCTCAGTGATGATGAGCGCCGTGCTCAATTGGCCAGCCTGTCTTCCACTGCTCAGGCGGCCGATCGCCTCTACCACGGTGATCGCCCGGGTCACCAGAACAGCCTCCTCGCCCGGCTCGGCGAACCTCAGCACGTGGCTGACCGGCTCTTCCTCGGCGATGCCCGTGTTCCTGGTCAACTGGTTCGCGAGCCACCGAGCTATGGCGTTGGTGGTCAGGACACCGGCGTAGCCGTCGCCGTCGTACACGGGCAGCTGCGAGAACCCGAGGGTCTGGATGTGGTCCAACGCGGTGCCGATCGGGTCGTCCGGACCCACCACGCACACCTCGCTGTAAGGAAGAACGCGAAGCGCCCGCGGTGGTTCGAGCAACTGCTGCCGGAGCCGCTCAATCTCCTGCACGATGGCCTCGACCGGCTCCGCGATCGGTCGACCGCCGTAATAGGTGCCGTGGCTGATCGCGTTCCGCAGGGAGGCGAACGCGACCAGGGCGCTCTTGTGTTGATTCGGCAGCCGTTTCTTCTCGGCGTACTCCCGTGCGAGCTGTGTGAAACCGATGCGCTCGTCGGCCTTGAGGTGGGCTCTGATGTGCTTCTCTATGTCGTTGAACGCCGCGAGGAACCGCGCACCGAGCGTCGTGATCGTCACCGGCGGAGCCTGCCACGGCCGCGGGAGGATACCGGGACGCCCGGCAGGTGCTGTTCGCCAGCTCACATGTTGACGGCACGCATCATGACCGAGCCGGAAGCTTCGGCAGCTTGAAGAGGTCACGTAGCGCTTCACGCCGCGACGAATCCATTCGCGCCCAGTCCCCCTCGCGCAGCATCGCTGGGGTGCTGTCGAGAGCGGCCGCCACCTCGCCCAGCGTTCGACGGACGCATTCCCGGTCGGTGCGGTAGAAGCCCATGGCCGCCCGCCCGCGCCGACGGCGGTCGAGGAACCTGACCAGCTGAACGCTGCGCGGGCGGATGAGCACCACCATGTCGGGCTGCTCAAGCCAACTCTCGTCCGTCGCGGACTCGCTGATGGCGATCGTGCCGTACCTGCCCTTGCCCCCAACGACGCGATGCATCCGGCGCCCAGCCTGCGCCAGCGCCGTCTCCTCATCAGTCCAGTCGACGCCCACCTCGGGGCCCACCCAAACGTCGTACGGTGCGTTCGGTTCGAACGGCGGATTCGGATTCCACAGCACCGGGCCACCTTTGGCGCGTACCAGCACCGTCTCCGCCCAATCGAACCAGGTTTCGTCGATCTCGATTGCATTGGCAGCCATCTCGTCGATGAACTCTCGAGCACCGACGACGATTGCAGCATCGGTGCTCTGGATCGCCGCCTCGACCGTACAGTCGGCGTGGGCACGCAGCGAGAGGTTGGCCGATCCCACAAAGGCGGTCCGACCGATGACAAAGACCTTCGCGTGCAGGGTCTCATGGGCAAAGAGCAGGACGCCCTGCTCGTACCAGCTCCGCAGCAGCCGAGCAGAGGTAGCACCGCTGGCGAGTGCGTTCCTGCTGCCGTTGACGACGATCAGATCGCCTTCCTTCACCGGCAGCAGGTCGGCCGCTCCGTCACCCGCATAGGCGACGGCAGCCCTGATCCTCCTGCCCTCGGCCTTCTCACAGATCGTCTGCATCACCTGGGTCGCAACGAATCGCACACCGCATCATGACCCGTCACCTCACCTGCGTCCACAGTGGCTTTTCGCCGGCAACGCTCACGTCACCGACGCACACGGCGGGAGCACTCGCCGTCGTGGCCGTCGCGGAGGACGCAACGCCGCCCACCTGGCAGCCGCAGGTCACAGAAGAGGCGGTGCCGGAGGAACTGCTTGTCCTCCTCGGAGATCGTCATCTCCCCCGGGTCCATCATCGGCAGCACGGTGATCCAGCGGCCGACGATCCGGGCCAGGCGCTGCGCGGCCGGCAGGTCGGCGGCGACCACGGGCAGGTGGATCACGTACCGCCCGGTCATCGGCGACCGCCCTCGGCCTGCTCGGACTGCCACCGGCGCAGCGCGTCCTTGACGACGGCGGTCTCGCGCCGACTCTGCGCGAGCGCGGTGTAGACGGCGGCCATGTCGACGGCGACCCGGTCGAGGAAGGCGTACACCTCATCGGGGTTGAGGCCACGACGTCCGAGCCGGACGGCCGGGAAGCGGCGCTCGCACACCTGCCACGGCAGCAGACTTCTGTACGTACTGGAACGGTGGATCGCTCCCCCGCCTGCCGGTAAGAACGTTCGATTGAGAATGCCCAACTCCGCCTTCCTCCTCCCAACACCGCACGACATGAACAGGTGCACAGCTTACACGAACAGGGAGCATATGACGAGTTCATCTGCACAGTGAGCATGCGTTCAGTTCGCATGCTCTTAACGTGACGGCGTGGAAGCGCTTCGGCTGGTGGCTAGCCAGGAGATCCAGGAGATGCTGGGCGTCTCACGGACACGCACGTACCAGATCACCAACTCGAAGTCCTTTCCCGATCCGGTGGCCGTCCTGTCCGTCGGGCGCATCTGGCGCGCCGCAGACGTGGAACGGTGGATCAAGGAGCACCGGCGGGACCTTCAGGACTCGGAAGAGTAGCGACCGGCATCTCCGAGGGATGCGCGGCCGGGCCGCGAGACGAAGCGGAGGAACCGCTGGCGCGACGAGGTGCCAAGCTGACTTCTGTCCAGACCTAACGTGGCGGTCGGATTTCGACACCCAACCAGCGGAACTGCCCGTTCGCGCCTTCGAGCCGGGTGTAGTCATTCCAGGCGAGCGTGTACCTGCCGATCAGGTTCCGCTCGTTGTCTGTGTAGTAGCTGCCCTCGGTCCCCCATCGCAGAGTGCCCGTCAAGGTGCGCCCTTCGTGGATTCTGAAGTGCTGATCACGCGTGAGTCGAGGACGGCTGGGCGGGGCCCACAGCGGCTGGTGGTTGGTCAACATGATCGCGAGGCCGTTGGTCAGGGTCGGGTCGGCGGCGCAGAGTCCTTCCAGCCGCGCGACGTCGAAGATGAAGTTACGCCGGGCCACGTCGTCGGCCGCGTGTTCCCGCAGACGGAACTGCTCCCCGGTCGCCGGGTCGGTGCCGTCCCACCGTGCGGTGAAGTATTTGAACTCGATGGCCGTGCGCCCCTGCGGTCCGAAGCACAGCAGGTCGACGTGCTCTCCCCCGGCTTGCCGGACCTCCAACCGGACCTGTGTTGAGGGCCGCATGCTGTGCAACGTCCCGGCGAAGGCATGCTGGAAGTCGGCCTCCGAGTGGAAGACAGCGCGCCTGCCGATCAGCTCGGCCATGACTGCGGCCACCTCAGTCTCGCCTGCGATCAACGTCATTCGTCCCGGCCTTCGCAATGCCTACGTTGCTGCTGTCTCTGCTAGAGATCGGGTCCACGCCTGATCTGAGCGATCCGACCGTCCAATGTCCTGACGTGGACGGAGTCCGGCCCGTACTCGGCGACGAGAACCGGCCGGAGCGCCTCGAGGTACTGAAGGCCTTCGTTCGCGCGGCCGACGGCGGGCAGCATCATGCCGAGGCGGTAGGTGGCGTCCCGGTGCAGGGGATCGTAGGGCTCCGCGAGGGCGAGGAACTCGGTGAGCTGCTTGACGGCCTCGTCGATGTTGCCGATCTCGGCATGACTGACGCCCGAGTAGTAGTAGAGAACGGCCATGTCGTCGCCACCGTCGACCTTCGGGAGGATCTCGTCGAGGACGGCCGCCACCCGGCTGAACTCGTCGGCGAACCACAGCGTCGATGCCAGAGCCACCTGCATCTCCAGCTTCAACGCCGGTTCAGCGGCGGCCCGGCCCACCGCCTCGTCCAGCAGATCGATCGCCTGCTGGAACTGCGAATCCTGGACCAGGTCGCCGACCCGCTGCTGGATCTCGATCGCCTCGTCTACGCCCAGCGGTTCCGAGGTCATCGACGTCGGCTTCGGGGCAGGGGCGGCTCCGCGCTGACGCGGCGCGGGTGCGAGTGGGCGGAGGAAGGGACGGCGAGGGTCACGGTTGCCGCCGGGTCCAGCCGGACCGGGCTGGGCGGCGATCGGAAGCAGCGTTTCGTAGACGTCCTCTGCTGAGGGGCGATCAGCGGGCCGCTTCGCCAGCATTCGCGCGATCAGGTTGTCGAGGTCGGCTGGCACGTCCGCGCGCAACGCCCGCGCCCACGGTGCCGGGGTGTTGACGTGGTGATCCTGGTAGGAGCGACTGTTCGTCTCCACGAACGGCACCCTCCCGGTGAGTGCCTCGTACAGCACGCAACCCAACGCGTAGACGTCGCTAGCCGGCCCGACCGGGTTGCCCAGGGCCTGTTCCGGCGGCATGTACGGCGGGCTGCCGACAGTCAGTCCGACCTGGGTGAGCCGCGGTAGGGCACTGGCGCCGCGAAGGATGGCCACCCCGAAGTCGAGGACCTTGACCACTCCCCCGTCACTGACCATGAGATTCGAGGGCTTGATGTCGCGGTGGACGACGTCGACCCGGTGGACGTCGACGAGGGTGGCCGCCACCTGGGCTGTGATGGCGACCGCCCAGCTGATCGGCCACGGGTCGGC
The DNA here is from genome assembly GCF_040649635.1 of Micromonospora sp. NPDC048909. Classification (NCBI taxonomy): domain Bacteria; kingdom Bacillati; phylum Actinomycetota; class Actinomycetes; order Micromonosporales; family Micromonosporaceae; genus Micromonospora; species Micromonospora sp. NPDC048909. The sequence goes on from NZ_JBEZFU010000005.1 coordinate 419,729, forward strand.
GCCATAGTTCCGGGAGGCGATGAGGTCCTCGAGGGTCTGCCCGTATACCAGCTGCATCACCAAGTAGATGCGGCCGGTCGACTCCTCGACACCGAAGTCGTACACCGCGGGGATGCCGGGGAGTTCGAGGCGAGCGGTCGTGCGGATCTCCCGCAGGAACCGCTCCCGGTCGGCCGCCGCCGCCTCGTGGAACGCGGCGCTCTCCGCGCTGCCGAAGGTCGCCACAGGCCCGGGCGCGCTCCGCATCAGCTTGATCGCCACGCGGCGGTCCAGGTGCCGGTCGTAGCCGCTCCAGACGGCGCCCATGCCGCCGCTACCGATCGGCGCGTCGACGCGGTACCGGTCCGCGAAGACCCACTCCTCAGCCGGTATCACGTCGCTCACCGCGCGCCTTCCCCCGGATCGTCACTCGCCGGTGGTCACTGTCTCACGCTTCTCGTTCGCGCCGGAGACCTGACTGCGGAGCTTGCGCAGGGCTTCGGCGCGAGACGGGCTCAGGATCAGGCCGTACGCCCGGCGCCGGGCCTCCGCCTTGACGGCGGCCTGGAACTCCGGGTTGTCGAAGTACCGCCCGACGAACGCGGTGTTGCGATCGTGGTTGCGGGCCACGATGTTGTCCAGCTCCGGGTCAGCGACCTGACCGAACCTTTCGATGTCGTTGTTGAGCGCGACCTGTTGCATCTTCTCGTCCTCGGCCAGTGAGATGATCTGCTGTACGAGCAGGACTTGGTCGGACGAGCTGAGGTCGTAGCCGAAGCGCTCGTTGAGCTCCTCAATCACCTCGCTGAGCGGCTTCTCCTCAACCTGACGGGCGGCTCCGCCGTCGGGCGAGAAGCCGGGGATGAGGTGCGCGCCGGAAGGTTGCAGCGACAGGTCCTCCTCACCGAGCTTGCGGATCCGCAGGTGGCTCAGCGTCGCCTCGCCAATGTCCACGCCCGGACCGGGCTCGCGAGGCAGCCGCCGGAGCAGGAACCGGCTGTAGAGGTAGAGCCGCTCCAGGTCCGGGTCGGCGTATCCGACGACCTGGGCCAGAAAGCCGTACGCCCGAACGTAGTCGCTCACCGACGAGCGAAACTCCTCGGCGCGGTCCCGGTCGTCCTTCGCGAGTTCGGTGAACCGGTCGACCGCCGGCTCAAGGAACCGGTAGAGCGCCGCGTGCGCCTTCTCCAGTTGCCCGTCGGTCGTCGAGGACTGCTCGGCGGCAAGCAGGGCCTCGGCGAAGGCATCCATCTCCGACTCGACCAGCAGTTGATAATCCATCACCTCGCGCTGCTTGTCGTAGAGCAGATTAGGGTCGGTCGGCTCGGTGATGGTGGTCTCGAAGTACGGCTTGAACGCCTTCTGGATGTCTTCGGCCTTGTTGGCGAAGTCGAGCACGAAGACGTCGTCCTGCGTCTTGTCCGGGTGCGTGCGGTTCAGGCGGGAGAGGGTCTGCACGGCTGCCACGCCGGCGAGCGGCTTGTCGACGTACATCGCCGCGAGCAGCGGCTGGTCGAAGCCCGTCTGATACTTCTCGGCGACGACGAGGATCCGGTACTCGGTCTGGTTGCGGGCCGCGGCCTGAGGATCGCCGACCTTCGTGTACGCGAACGCGTCCGGCAGCGCGGCCTCGGAGAAGCCGTTGAGCTTCGGCTCCGTGTAGTCGATTCCGTCGAGGGTGAGCGTGCCGGAGAACGCCACGATCGGCGCGCAGTCGGTGATGCCACGCTTGTCGAGGTACTTGCGCATTGCCTGGTAGAGCCGCAGCGCGTGCTCACGGGAGCGGGTCACCACCATCGCCTTGGCCCGGCCGCCGATGCGGTCGCTGACCTCGGTGCGGAAGTGCTCGATGACGATCTGTGCCCGCTGGTCCTGCGACTCGGGGTGCAGTTCGGCCGCCCGTACCAGTTTGGCCTTGGCCTTCTTCGGGTCGACCTCGGGGTCGGCGGTCTCCGTGGCCTCAACCGCCGCGTTGGCCAACCGCCACCGCGCCTCGTAGGTGATGTAGTTGCGCAGCACGTCGAGGATGAAGCCCTCCTCGACCGCCTGGCGCATCGAGTAGACGTGAAACGGCTCCATCTGGCCGGTCTCGGGGTTGCGAGTGCCGAACAGTTCGAGCGTCTTCTGCTTCGGTGTCGCGGTGAAGGCGAAGTAGGAAAGGTTGGCGTGCCTGCCCCGTGCCAGGGCGGAGGCGGTCAGCAGGTCGCCGTCGGCGTCGATGTCGTCCGAGCCGAGCCGGCCGAGCGCCTTCTTCAACGCGTTCGCCGACTCCCCCGACTGCGACGAGTGCGCCTCGTCGATGATGACCGCGTACCGGCGCTCGCCCAGCTTGGCGACCTTGTCGAGCACGAACGGGAACTTCTGCAGCGTCGTAATGATCACTCGGGCGGTCGAGCCGGTGAGGGCGTCGGCGAGCTGCTGGCTGTCCTCGTCGATCTTCTTGACGACTCCGGCCACGTGGTCGAACTGGTAGATCGTGTCCTGCAACTGCCGGTCCAGCACGACCCGGTCGGTGATGACGATGGCCTTCTCGAAGACCGGTTGGTTGTCCGCGTCGTGCAGGTTGGACAGCCGGTGCGCCAGCCAGGCGATGGTGTTCGACTTGCCAGAGCCGGCCGAGTGCTCGATCAAGTAGTTGTGGCCCGCGCCGTGGTGGGAGGCGTGGTCGACCATCCGCCGCACCGCGTGCCACTGGTGGTAGCGCGGAAAGATCATCGGGCTGGCGTGGGGGTCGGGCTTGCCCTTCTTCGGCACCTCGACGTGCACGAACCGTTGCAGTAGTTCGAGGACGTTGTCCCGCTGCCAGACCTGTCGCCAGAGGTAGGAGGTCTGGTAGCCGTCGGCGGGCGCGGGAGGGTTGCCCGCGCCGCCGGACACGCCAGGTCCGTTCGAGCCGACGTTGAAGGGCAGGAACCGCGTCCGATCGCCGGCCAACCGCGTCGTCAGGAACACCAGGTGCGGGTCGACGGCGAAGTGCACGAGGCTACGCCGCGCGAAGATCAGCTCCTTCGGGTCGCGATCCTTCCGGTATTGGCGCTTCGCGTCCTCGACGTCCTGCCCGGTCAGCGTGTTCTTCAACTCCGCCGTGGCGATCGGGATGCCGTTGACGAACAAGCCCAGGTCCAGCTCGTCGGCCGTCTTCGCCGAGTAGCGCAACTGACGGACCACGGTGAGTCTGTTCGCCTGGTACTCGTCGAGCGCGCCGACCGCGAGGGTGTGGCCGGGCCGGAAGTAGCAGAGCTGGATGGTGACGCCCCGGTCCTTGACCCCATTGCGGAGCACGTCGAGCGCGCCCCGCTTGTCGATCTCGGCCGCGACGCGCTTCGCGAACTCGCGCTGGGCGGTGGCCAGGTCGCCGTAGGCAGTGATCAGCCGGTCGAACTCCTTCTTCTGGGTCGCCCCAATGAAGGTGTCCAGCTCGCCGGTGTCGAGGCCGAGGTCAGGCCGGTAGCCGTTCGACAGCCCTCGGTGCCAGCCGCCCGCGAGGAGTTCGGCCTCGATCGTCTCCTCGAACGTCTGCTCCTTGTAAACAAAAGAGCTCACGCCTGCCCCCCATTCTTCAGCTCGTCATCGACGGCGTCCAAAAGCGCATCGACATCTACGTCGACAACTGAATCCTCATCGTCCTCGACAGGGGACTCGGCTCTTACCTCGCTGGCCATCCGCAAGAGACTGCCTTCCTCACCGAGGTGCCAACGGCTAGGGCCTTGAACCGCTACCGGCGCGCCGTCCCACTCGGCCAAGTCGTACATCTTCATCACCAGACCGGACGGGGAATACCCCTTGCCGTCGACCGACCACACAAGCGGCTTAGTTCTGTTGTTAACCCATGTCGCCACGCCACGCCGCGAGTCCCCAGCCAGCCAGGGGGTTAACGCCGCTCGTTCCGGCCTAGTCCGCGGACGGAAAGTGAGCCGCGAACCATCCTTGATCCGGCCGGCGTCCACGAGCAGCGCCACCGTATTGCGGCGGCGCGGACGCCGTTGCCGGGGAATGGGCTGATACTCCGGCTCCAGTTCAGGGGCGTCCTGGCCCGCGTCGAGCGCGTCGCGTACACCACCGACGAGCGACCTCACCCGATCAACCGAGGCGAAGGTCCCGGTGATGAACGAGTTCTTTCCATACCGCTGGTCGACCTCGGAGATCAGCCATTGGACGACCCGGAACGTCAAACCATGGACTTCATGCAACACGGCATCCCAGTCCACATCGGGATCATCGACGCCGTCTCGCCCGAGTTGCGTGAACGCTATGTGAGCGACGACGAGCATCGACTGGGTCGCGATGGCTGCTGCCCGGCCCTCCAGTTCGCCAGAAATCTTGTGGAGTGAGTCCCGGACCTCTCGAACGAAGAGCACCGAGCGCCAGATCTGCAGAGCCGGCGGCTGTCCCTTGAACAGCCTACGGTAGGCACCGGATGGGCCGTCCTCCCACAGCAGGTCCTCGTTCTGGCGCACTCGGGCGATCAAATCCGGTGTGGTGAGCGTGCAAGCAAGGGCGAGAGCCGCCTCACGCACCGTGCATCCGCTCTCAGGCGACGGTTCCAATTCACTGCGTCGAATCGCGTAGGTCAGTCCCAACGTCAGGCGGAAGTCCTCGCGGATCGCCACCTGTTCAGATTTCAGCGCGACGAAGTCGCGTAGTTCAACACGGTTCTGCGTGTTGGTGGCTCTCGTAATCTCGTCGCTGACCTCCGGGTGGTCGCTCTCAATGATCCGGATGCCAACTGCCGCTCGGCCTGCCGCGGCACTGTCCGCGCGCATGGCCGAGGCAATCGCCGCGACCGTCTGGGCACCGTTGATGATGCTCGCGCCACGGACGTCCACCGTGGCAGGCCCGTACGGCTCGATACGGCTGAGCGGCGTGACCTTGATTGTGTCGCACAGCATGGTGAGGCCATTGTTGCGGTACCAGAAGGTGTGGGGCTCCTCGACGAGGGTCCGTTGAATGTCGGCGTTTACCTGTGTGACCCCGAGGGACTCCCGGATGTTCCGTTGGAAGAGGCTATCGCCGTGCTGGGAATACCATTCCGCGACTTGGGCCGCATCGACGATGCCGTTGACGGCACGCATCGGGGTGCTGATGTCGAACCAGCGGTCCAGCCTGATTGAGATGTCAATGGAGGCGGGCTCCCCACCGCGCCTAATCATCTCCCAGATGTCCGGTACGTAGAGCACCTCATAGTCCAGGTAATTCCCTAGGGTATTGAACCTGTCCCGCACCTCGTCCAGCCGCGTGATGACGTTGTCATGCAGCGGATCGCGCCGCATCAGGACGAGAACAAGGGTCACCCGGAGGTGTTTGTCCTGCCAAATCGCCTCCAGTTGCGCCCGATGGGTCAGCAATCTCGCGTTGAAGCGGTCGAAGTTCCGCTGGTCGATCCGGTGTAAGCCGTCCGCCATCGTCATGACGTCGACCTCCCCGAAGCGGGCAGCTCCCTTGCTGCTCCACTTTGACTGGATCAGCCATACGCGGGGCGCACCATCGCTGATCGCCAGCGCGTCGATGCCGAAGTCCTGACCACCGTCAGTGACCATGGTGGCGGCACGCTCGGTGGCGCAGCCCAGTCTGTCTCGCACGACCGCGCCAGCGAGCGCGCGCGAAGCCACGTTAGCGACTCGTTGGGCAGGATCGGGGTGGGTGAATGCGCTTGTGTCCAGGAATGGCTCGAAGTCGCGAAGCAGGGACGCTTGGATGATATCGAGCTGTCGGTTTTCCTGGAGAGGTGCTGACATAGGAGTCCTCCGGAGAGTGTCTATCGCCTACCAACCAAGTGACCGTTTGCGACTCCTCAAGTGCTTATTCCGCACCCACGCTGCCCGCTGTCGTGAGATCGAACTGCCCGGTCACGGCCGCCGTAATCAACGCCTGCCGCCGCTCAGCCAATAGGCTGTTGCGATGAAGCAGAACTCGCCTTTGAGCTGAAATTTGTCGCTCGGCCACCTTTAGTCTCGATACCACATCCCGCTGGGTAGTTAAATCGGGAACTGGAATCCGAATTTCTCGGATCAGATCTTGCGACAGGTTGGGCTGACCGGCTCCTAGCGCCAACGATACAATGCCTTCCTTGTATGCACGAAACCAGAAAAAGGCAAATTCGGGCAGGAGGTCACCTAATGGAGTGAGCGCACAGCACGCCTGATTGAGGAATGCTTTCACGCCAAGAAGGCCAACCCTGCCTTTGGTTTGGCCTTGCCCGTACATTGCAATTACCATTGCCCCAATAGGCTGCCGCTTGAGCGAGGGAAAGTCCTTCACTGCGAGTGAAGTTATCGAGCGTACTGTATGGGAAATTCGGGCGTCGCGCACGTCCGCGCTGTTCACCCATGGCAATTCGCCATCGAAATAGTGAGGATTGCTTGCTGTCGGAGTCGTGCCGCTACCCGTTCGGAACAGCTGTGCCACCTTGCCCAGCCGCCAAGAGGTCGCCATGAGGGGCATCCACGGGATTCCCGTGGGCCGCATGGCCTCCGATCCGCCTACGGTAAGGTGCCGCATGAGGCATGTTAGTCGTTCGTCAAGCAGATTTACTTGGGAATAGGTGAGTCTGCATAGCTCGTCGATGCGGGCGGTCTCGGCATCGAGGAAGTCGGCGATCCGCCGCTGCTCCGAGAGCGCGGGAAGGTCGACTTCGAAATTACGAATGAACGTATCGGGCACGCGCTTCTGCCCCGCAACTCCATACATCTCCGCCTCACCCAAGCGCAAGAAGGGGACGGAATTCGCGACGTAGCACAGGTAGCGAGCATCAATTTGACCACCAGGTCGAAGCACATGCAGCTCGGTCGTCCCAGCGCCAACCCCTGTATCGAGGTCAGGGGTCAATATTGAACGGGCCGCCTCGAAGGTGGGTGTGATCTTCGGAACTAAAACATCGCCTGACTGGAAACGGGTGTAGCCAGTCGCGACCTGCGCTTTCGCGCGTCGCTGCGACAAGTCAAGGCGCTCACCGGGCCACACGGCCTCCATTGGAAGGAAAGTGACCGAAGCTTCGTCTGAGAGCCGGACGAACTCGGGTGTTGCCGGATTCACCCGGCAGACGTGCCGCAGCCGAGTGAGGGTCATTGCGTCACCTCGCGGAGGAGCATCTGAATCTGGGCTTCGAGTTCGCGAAGGCCGGCGTCGATTTCGGCGAGCGGCCTTGGCGGCTTGTATACGTAGAAGTGGCGGGTGAACGCGACCTCGTACCCAATCTTGGTCTTGCTCTCATCGATCCACGCGTCGGGGACGTGCGGCCGCACCTCGCGCTCGAAGTACTCGTGGATGTCCTCGGTCAGCGGCACGTTCTCGTAGTCACGCAGGTCTGGGTCTGGGACGACCTCACCCTTGACCTTCTGCACCTCACCGATGGGGTTGCTGACGGAAACGCTGTCCATCATGGCCTTCGCGGCGGCGCCAGACGGCCACAGAGCGCCACCGGCCACCGCTGCCGCGTGGAGCGCGTCCTTGGCATCGGCCTTGGTCCGCCACACCGTGCCGAGCAGCGGCTTGAAGGCTCCGATAAGCTCATCGCGGTGCGCGTACCGGGACAGGGCCTTGCTCTCCGCGAGCGCAGCGAGGGTCTCCTCGGTGATCTCGAAGCGGAGCTTGAGCGGCCGCTCCACGGTGATTCGCTGGTAGCCGAAGTCCGTGGTCTGAAAGACCTTGACCTTGCCGTGGTCGGGGTGTGTCTCGTCCGCCGCGATCGTGAGGGTCTGGCCGTAGAGCCGGGTGATGTACGCGATCTGCTCCTCGGAGATCATCTTGCGTTTGTCACCAAGGCTCTTGCGCATCTTGACCCACTGGTCCCGGGCGTCGAGCAGGATCACCTTGCGCTTGAGGTTCTCGGCCTTCCGATTGGAGAGGATCCAGAAGTACGTGGAGATGCCGGTGTTGTAGAAGAGCTGGTCGGGCAGGCCGACGATGCCCTCGAGCAGGTCGTTCTCCAGGATCCAGCGGCGGATGTTCGACTCGCCGGACTCCGCGGCGCCCGTGAACAGCGGCGAGCCGTTGAAGACGATGGCGATGCGGGAGCCGCCCTTCTCCGGCGACTCCATCTTGGAGATCATGTGCTGGAGGAAGAGGAACGAGCCGTCGTTGATGCGGGGCAGGCCGGCGCCGAATCGGCCCGCGTGGCCGAGCTTGGCCTCCTCCTTGACCTCGGGCTCCACCTTCTTCCACTCCACCCCGAAGGGCGGGTTGGCCAGCAGGTAGTCGAACCGTCGGCCCTCGTGGCCGTCGTCGCTGAACGAGTTGCCCAGGTGGATGTTCGACGGGTCCTGGCCCTTGAGCATCATGTCGGAGCGGCAGATGGCGTACGACTCGGGATTGAGCTCCTGACCGAAGAGGCGCACCGTCGCGTTCGGGTTGAGCGAGGTGATGACCTCCTCCGCCGCCGAGAGCATTCCGCCGGTACCGCAGGCCGGATCGAGGACGTTGATCACGGGAGCCCCGGTGAGGTGCCCGCTGTCCGGGCCGATGAGCAGGTTCACCATGAGCTTGATGACCTCGCGCGGGGTGAAGTGCTCGCCGGCGGTCTCGTTCGAGATTTCGGAGAAGCGCCGGATCAGCTCCTCGAAGACGTAGCCCATCTGGTGGTTGTCGACCCGCTCCGGGCTGAGGTCGATGTCGCGGAACTTCTGCACCACCGGATAGAGGAGCTTGGCCGACTGCAGGCGCGCGATCTGCGTGTGGAAGTCGTACTTGTCGATGATCTCCCGGGCGTTCGGCGAGAAGCCGTTGATGTAGTCGGTGAGGTTCTTCGCCACGTCCGGGGCGGACGCCCCGATGGTCTCGAAGCTCTGCTTCGACGTGTTGTAGAACGGCAGACCGGCCGCGAGCCGGAGCAACTGGTCTTTGTTGGTGAGCGTCAGCGAGGCGTCGCGGTCCCACACCGACTTGCGGGTCGGCGCCATGACGCAGTCCAGGCGACGCAGCACGGTCAGCGGAAGGATCGCCTTGCCGTACTCCGACTGCTTGTAGTCACCGCGCAGCAGGTCGGCGACTGACCAGATGAAGCCGGCCAGGCTCTGATGGGTACTCACGTGTACAGCTCGCTTTCACTACTCGTCGGACGCGCGAGCGTCCTTGGTCCCAGCAAACTCAATCCGGCGGGGGTCTTACGGTAGCGGCGTCACCGCGAATGGTGACAGCGCAAGATCGGTCACGGCTGCTCCTCGTCCGGTGGAAGCAGCGCTCCGCCGGTCAGGCCGCTGCCGAGGGCGTCCGCAGCCTCCTCGGCGAGTCGGCTCACCATGTCGGCCGTGCCGCGCAACTCCTGCACCTGGCGGAACGCCCGCCCGTATCGTTGCTGGTCGGGCAGCGCCATGACCGGCACCTGCAACCGGCGGACGTCGACCCGCACGATGGTGCTCCCGGTGGCGGCCGCGTTGACGTTCTCCTCCGCGCTGAGGAACCCCGTGAGGAACCACGCATCCAGGCGCAGTGGGTCGGGTCGAAGGAGAAGGTGTTGCCGACCAAGTGGTCGGCCCTCGTCTGCGGCATCGGCGACGCGGGCGCGGTAGGGCCGGGCGAACAACTCGGGCAGGATGACATCCCCCGGGCGGACCTCGACATCCGAGTCGACGGTGGCGGCGCGACCAGTGGGAACAGCGCGCAGCAATGTCAGCGCTCCGCCCCGGAGCAGGTCCGCGACAGCAGTCGTGCGCCAGGTCTGGGGCTGTTTGCCGGAGGCGGTCCACCGTTCGCCCCGCTCCGTGACGTCGATCAGCGCGTCCGCCGCGCGTCGCAGCTCGGCGCGCCCCCGCTGTACCTGCCGCAGGTGGTCCGCGGGTCGGACGGCCACCGTCACCGACTGAACGTGCCGGGCCGGAGTGAGGTCGGTCGGCCCGGCGAGCAGGTCAACGACCGGCACCGCCCGCGCCACGGACGGGACGGCCTCGAAGACCCCTTCGTCCTGCGCCGACCAGGCACCGAGCACGGCCTCGCGGACGGACTCCCAGCCCTGCCGGCCTGGCCCGGCAGCGTCGACGAAGAGCACGGTGTCGGGTGGCGCCTGAGCTCCGTCATCGGGACGCGTCAGGACCCACATGTTCAGGCCGATGTGCGGGGGTGGTGCGGCGCCGGCCGGTAGCGCGACGGCCGCTCGGAATGCCCCGCTCTTCACCAGCTCGGCTCGGATGCGGCGACCGGAGGCACGTTCAGCGGCAGCGGGTGGCATCAGCAGGACCGCCCGACCCCCGGGTGCGAGGTGGGCGAGACAGTGTTGGACCCAGGCCAGCTCGGGCTCACCCTTCGGTGGCAGGCCGTAGACCCAGCGCGGGTCGTACGCGAGGATTTCCTGACCCCAGTCGCGGTTGCCGTATGGGGGGTTACACAGCACTGCGCCGACACCCAGGTCCGGGAAAGCGTCGTCGCGCAGGCTGTCTCCACCGCGGATGTCAGCGCTCACGTTGCCGTGTTGCAGACCGAGCCGCGTCGCGGCCTGCGCCGCCTGAGCTGGCAGCAGATCCTGCCCGTACAGCCGTCGAGCCCCATGCCTGGCAGCTGCGGCAAGCAGCCCGCCGACACCGCAGGCCGGGTCGTACACGTCGGAGGGAAAGCGCCCGTCGGGACCGGGCAGCAGATCGGCCATGAGATCCGCCACCTCGGCCGGCGTCCGGTACGTGCCGGTCGTCGTCGAATCGTCGGTGCCCCGCTCGCCGACGATGTCGGCGGCGACCAGCGCCCCATCTGCGCGCACGCATCGCAGCAGCGCCCGCAGGACCGGGGCGTCGTCGCCGCCGTACGTCACCGCATCGTCCACGAGGTCGATGGCGCGCCGAATCAGATCCCTGTCTGGCAGGTCCAGGACCCTGTCGACGTTCGCGGGGTCGAGCCGGTGCGCGGCGAGCACCAGCGGTAACAGGCGTGTCGGCTCCGCCTTGTCTGGGCGTTCACGCAGGACCGCGCGCAGATCCTCCGCAGGCGTTTCGGCCGGCAGCTGACCTCGCGCACTGAGCCAGGAACGGACCGCGTCCAGGTCGTACGCCGGGCTCGTCTCGGTCCCGCCGGAGGGCGACGGGAAGTCGGCGTGGCGGCGGCGCCAGTTGCTGACGGTCGCTCGGCTGACGCCGGCCATGCGGGAGATCTCCGCGGCGGTGACCTGTGGCATGTCTGCTCCTCGTTGACAACTGATCACCGCAACCCTAGGGCAACGCACGATTGATGGCAACATCGTGTTTGACAGTGTTTTCACTCAGTGTTTTACTGTCGTTGCTTTCGCCGCGCTGGTTGCGGCGCGATCACCCTTCATCCCCCTGCGGCACCCCGTGACGCCGCCACGCCCCAGTTCAGGAGAAACCATGCGCAAGATCACCACGTTCGCCCTGCTCGCCACCGCCGTCGTCGCCCTCGGCTGCGGCGCTGGCTCGACCGACAACGCGAGCAGCTCCAGCAACGACGCGGGCGGAGCCAAGGGCGAGGAGAAGGCGGCGAAGACCGCCAAGATCGGCCAGCCGGCCCGGGACGGGAAGTTCGAATTCACGGTCAAGTCGTCCAAGTGCGGCGTCGCCAAGGTCGGCAGCGACCTGGTCGGCGAGAAGGCCCAGGGCCAGTTCTGCCTGGTCACGGTCAACGTGAAGAACATCGGCAAGGAGGCGCAGATGTTCGACGGCAGCAGCCAGAAGGCGTACGCGGCCGACGGCACCGAGTACTCCTCCGACACCGGCGCGGCCATCTACGCCAACAAGAACGCCGAGACGTTCCTCAACGACATCAACCCCGGAAACCAGGTCACCGGCGTCGTGGTCTTCGACATCCCGAAGAAGGTCAAGCTCGCCAAGCTCGAGCTGCACGACTCGCCGTTCTCCGGTGGCGTCACCGTCGCACTGAGCTGACCCCCCGCGTTGGGGGCGGGACCCGCGAAGCCCGCCCCCACGCACCCTCACCCCGCACAACCGGCAACACGAATCTCTACGCGAGGAGTTCGAGATGCACAGTGCGATGACCCCCCGTGCCAGAACCGTCCGCGCCTCGGTCCGCAAGGACCGTCGGCGCCCCGTCTCCCCCCAGCTCGCGCTTTTCGAGTGCCCGCTGCCGCCCGCCCCGCCGGACACCTACCCGACCACGGTCTACCGGCTCGACGTGCCCCCAACGGCGGAGGGGCTGAGGGCCGCGCTCAACGAGAACTACCTCCGGGAGCACGGCTTCGAGCCCAGCGCCATCGAGGTCGCCGGCGTGCCGGCGGTCCTGGTGCACGGGTCCGTGCCGCGCGCACGGGCCGAGTGGTGCGACGTGCTGGCTGGGCTCGTCGGCCGGGACGTCGACCTGGGCTACAGCAACGGCGGTGGCGCGCTGCTCCTCGCCGTCGACGAGCGCGCGTACGTTCTCGCGTACGGCAACCTCGGCCGCTTCATGGTCGTCCGGGAGAAGATCGACCCCATTTTCGGGGTGTCGTTCGCCGTCCGCGCCCTGCTGCCGAGCGAGATCCGCCAGGTTCGCCGGCGGATGGTCGGTGCGAGCGGACGCGTGGACCGGAATCTGGTCCCGGGCGGCCAGCCCATCTGGAAGTACGGCATCGACAAGTGGGGGGAGATCGTCGGCCAGGTGTGTGGCCGCACGGACAACCCGAACCTGACCGCGTGCCGCCGCACCGGCAAGCCGGTGAAGGTCGACGGCGGCGAGGCCCTGCACCTGCCCCTCAGTGTCGAGCCCAACGGGCTCCTGGCCGACCTGCGCGAGATCGACCGGGTGTGCCGGCAGGAGTCGCCCCTGGCCGACTTGGAGTTCATCACGCAGATCCGCCCGGTGCCGCCAAACGACCCTCGCCTGCCGGAGCTTGCCGACAGGCTCGATCAGCGGCTGGCGCTGACCGATCCGAAGAACTTGGGAGTGGCCGTGCCCGGCGACCTCGTCGGCGACATCGACCACGTCGCGTCGTACCGGATCTCCGTACCGAAGTCTGGCCGCGCGGCGACCCTCACCGCGGAGCTGGACCTGCCCGCGATCCTCGCGCACACCAACGGCGCGCTCGACGGTGACCGGTGGACCGGGCTCCGCACCGGACACCTCACCCTCTGCGCCGACGTCGGCGGCACCGAGGCGATGACCTGCACCCCGGTCTCCCGCTGGCTCACCGCGGAGGTGGCGATCGGCAGCAGCCACCTGCTGCTGCACGAGGACCGGTGGTACGTGATCGGCGACCGGCACCGCGAGTTCCTTCGCCAGGAGATCGCCCAGATCCTGGACCGGCCGTCCGACATCGTCCTACCGGCGTGGACGAGCGATCTGCCGGACGAGGGCGCCTACAACCGTCGGGCCGCCGATGGTGATTCCCGGCTCGTCCTGCTGGACAAGAAGCTCCTCCGCACGGCGCAGCACCCGCGCGGCATCGAGGCGTGTGACCTGCTCGGCCCCAACGGTGAGCTGATCCACGTCAAGCGCGCCTCGGGCAGCTCCCCGCTGAGCCACCTCTTCGCCCAGGGCATCACCTCCGCCGAGGCCCTTCGCTACCAGGCCGATGCCCGAACCACGTTCCTCGATCTGGTGCGCCAGCAGCCCGACGCGCCCAAGCTTCCCGACGACTTCAGGCCGCGCAAGGTCGTCTACGCCATCGCTCTCAAGTCCGGCCGGACGCTCACCGTCAAGACGCTCTTCACCTTCGCACAGGTCGCGCTCTACCAGGCGATGAAGACCCTGCGCATCGACGGCGTCGACGTCGAGGTCGTCACGATCCCGTCCGCCTGACGCGGGTCGCCCTCGCTCCCCCAGGCACACCCACGCACCGCATCACCCGGCTCGCCGGGCCTGTTCCCCTGCGCACTCTCAGCCGAGGAGATACCCATGACCCAGCCCGAGTTCCCGCCGCCGGTAGATGTTCAGACCGGCACGTCGGAGACCCACCAGCCCGCTGCCCCCAAGAGGCGCCTGACCGGATGGATCGTCGGTGGGGCAGTCCTGGTGCTGCTGCTCTGCTTCGGCGGCTGCGGCGTGCTGCTCGCCACGACCGGCGACGGAGACACAGCCGAGCCCGGCAAGGCGGCCGCGTCAACCGCCCCCACCGCGTCGGCCACGACCTCGACGCCGACGACCGCTGCGGCTGCCCCGGCGACCACTCCACCTGCACCCCTCCCCCTCTATGACACGCCCGCGAAGAGCGACTTCACGTTGAAGGTGAAGACTCTCCGCAAGCAGTGCTTCGGCAGCGCGGGATGCAACGTCACCTACCGGATCGACGTGACGTACACGGGAGACGGCGACCTCGATCCGTCCACGACGTACGAGGTGACCTACCAGGTCAAGGGCGCCGAGGACCCGATCATCAACACCTTCGAGGTGACCGGCGACGCGGCTTCCGTGCAGCAGGAGGAGATGGCGAGCACCCGCCGCTCCGGCGACAAGCTCACCGCCGTCGTCACCGACGTCTCCGAGCTCTGAAGGAGAGGCAATGCGCCCCGACGAGTTCCTTCGCGCCCTGGAGTTGCTCCCCGCTCCCCTGCACAACCGCGCCCTCGCCCTGCGCGCATACGTCAAGCCGCGAAACTGCGAGCCCTGCACGACCGCCGGCGACGCCGTTCGGCTGGCGTTGACGGCCGCGCTCTACGACGAATTCATCGAGGCAGCGCAGCTGCTCGACACCGCTGAGCAGCTCGCCGAACGGCACGACCTCGCCTGCCGGCCCGAGCACGCGCCGGGCCGTGGTCAGGTCCGCCGCTGGGCGGCGGCGTCCGGGCCGCTGATCGGCGCCACTGACGCCAGTTGGAAGGGGCGCGCTGGCGGGATCGGGTACGTCGCCAGCGACGGACGGTACGGCCTGCGTAGCCGGCGTCCGGGTCGCGTGGACCCGACCGGCTGCTCCCGGGTGCTGGTCAGCGAGCTGCGGGCGGTGGAGTTCCTGCTCACCGCGTACGACACGCCACCGGTAGGCATGACCGTGCTGGTGGACTGCATGCCGGCGCTGGCGTACCTGCACCGCTGGCAGCGGGGCGATACCGGGGCGATGCCGGCCGGCTACGACCTGCGGCCCCGGCACTCCGGATTGAAGCCCACCCTGGTGCGGCTCGCCGAGCTGGTCGCCGGGCGATCCGACCTGACGTTCACGCACGTGAAGGCGCACGCCCATCACGCCCTCAACGAGGCCGCCGACAGCCTGGCCCGCATGGCGCGCCGCCGCGTCGAGGAGCCCTTCGACGTGCGCCAGCGGGCGCACGACCTGGTCGAGGCGTTCCTGCGCGACTGGCACGCGCTGGCGGCCTGACCGCGCAACCCCGCCACGGCGCTCCACCGCGAACCGTCCCCTGCCCATCCACACTCACTCCCCAACGCGTCCGCGGAGGCACTGATGAACCGCACCGACCCCCTAGTCGAGCTGATCTTCAACCGGCTCGCCGACGACGACACCGTGCCCACTGACACCACCGAGCTGGTCCTCGCCGCCCTCGGCGGCGACGCTGACCTGGCCGCGACCCTCGCCGGCAACAAGACTGACCTGAGCATGGTTGCGCCGGCCGCCGCCGAGCCGCCGGCGCAGATCTGGCTCTCCGCTATCACCGTCGCCGGGTTCCGCGGCGTTGGCCCGGAACGCACCCTGGAGATCGGGCCCGGGCCGGGCATCACCCTGGTCGTCGGCCGCAACGGCTCCGGCAAGTCCAGCTTCGCCGAGGCGGTGGAGCTGGCGTTGACCGGCGACAGCGCCCGCTGGGCCGACCGCAACAGCGTCTGGCGTACCGGTTGGCGCAACCTGCACACCCCGGATCCGTGCTGGATTGTGGCGAAGCTGCGGATCGACGGTGTGGCGAAGCCGGTGACGGTGACCCGGTCGTGGCCGCTCGGGGCCGGGCTGGCCGACGCGGAGGTCACCGTTACCAGCGACCGGGGGCGGCACGTCGACCTGGCCGAGTTGGGGCTGGCTCGTCCGCTGGAGTTGTACCGGCCGTTCCTCACCGCCGCCGAGCTGGGTCGGCTCAGCGCGGGCACGCAGAGCCAACTCTTCGACGCGATCTCCGCGATCCTCGGCCTGGAGGCGATCACCGAGGCTGACCAGCGGCTGATGGCCGCCGCCCGGCCCGTCGACGCGGCCATCAAGGAGGTACGCGCACAGCGCGCGGCGCTCGCCGCCGGCCTGGGTGAGGTGAACGACGATCGGGCCCGGCGGGCCGCCGCACTGCTGACCAAGCGGGGCGCGACGGACGTGGCAGCGCTGACCGCGATCCTCGACGAGCCGGCCGACGACACCGCCGACGGGCCGTTGCTGCTGTGCCGACGGCTGATAGAGCTGACCCTGCCGGAACCCGCGCAGGTGGCGCGGCTGGCCGCCCAGCTGACCGAGGCCGCCGACGAGGCGCGGCGGCACGACGGCGGGCGGTCGCGGGCCGCGCTGCGCAGCGCGGAGCTGCTGCGACTGGCCATCGAGCAGCACGAGGACGCCGGCGACCGGCCCTGCCCGGTCTGCGCCACCGGCGTGCTCGACGGCAGCTGGCGGCTGACCGCTGCCGCGTCGCTGAACGAGCTGCGGGATCGCAGCCTCGCCGCCCAGGCGGCGGGCAACCGGCTGACCGCGCTGCTACGGCAGGCCCACCACCTGGTCGACGACCTGGCGATCCCCGACGCCGGCGACCTGGCCACCTCGGGCAACGCGGACGCGGCGCCGAGTAACGCGACACGGGAGCTGGTGACCAGCCAGCAGGACGAGGTGACCGCGCTGTTCGCGGCGGTGAGCGCGCTGCGGGCCGTACCCGGTGAGCCTGCGGAGTTGGCCGCGCACCTCACCGCCCGCTACCCGGCGGTGGTGGACGCGGCACGGGCGGCCCGTGCGTACGCCGAGGCGTACCTGCGGCAGCGTGACACCGGTTGGCGGTCGGCGGCAGCCGAGCTGCGGGCCTTTGCCGACGCCGCCGGCCGGCTGCCGGAGCGGGAGGCGACGTTGGCCCGGTTGAAGGCGGCGCGGACCTGGCTGAAGAACACGGCGGCGGAGCTGCGCAACGAGCGGGTGGCGCCGTTCGCGGAGCACTCCCAGCGGATCTGGGCGCAGCTACGGCAGGAGAGCAACGTCGAGTTGGGCGCGATGACCCTGGAGGGCAGCAACACCCGCCGGCGGGTGGCGTTCCCGGTCAGCGTGGACGGCGCCGACAACGGCACCGCGCTCGGGGTGATGAGCCAGGGCGAGATGCACGCCCTGGGTCTGGCGACGTTCCTGCCGCGCGGCTGCGCGCCGGAGAGCCCGTTCCGGTTCATCGTCGTGGACGACCCGGTGCAGAGCATGGACCCGGCGAAGGTGGACGGGCTCGCCCGCGTCCTCGCCGAGTTGGCCGAGCAGCGGCAGGTGGTGGTCTTCACCCACGACACCCGGCTGCCGGACGCGATCGGCCGGCTCGACCTGGGCAAGGCTCGGATCATCGAGGTGACCCGGGCGGAACGGTCGGTGGTGACGCTGCGACCCGGCTCCGACCCGGTGACCCGCTACCTGGACGACGCGTACGCGCTGGCGCGCAACGACGAAATCACCGCTGAGGTTCGCGGACCGGTGGTGGCGGAGCTGTGCCGCTCGGCGGTGGAAGCCGCCTGCCACCGGGTCATCTGGCGGACGCGGGTGGGGCGGGGTGTGCCGCACGCCGACGTCGAGAAGGCCATCGAGGACGCCTCCCGGCGCGTCGCCACCATCGTCGCCCTCGCCGCCTTCGACGACGCCAACCGGGGCGGCGACGTGCTCGGCTGGCTGAGCCGCCGGCACGGTCCGCGGTCCGTCAACGCGTACAAGGCCTGCCGGGAAGGCGTACACGGCGCCTATCTTGCGGACCTGCCCGGGCTGGTCGCCGACGCTCGCCTCCTGACGGCGGCCCTGTCGTGACCGCCCCGACGCCCGAACGGTGCCTGGCGGCGGCCGACCAGCTGCTGCGCGGCGCCGGTGTCCTCGGCGCCGCCGCGGTCACCGCCGGATGGTGGCCCCGGGCCTGCGCCTGCCTGATCCGACTCGCCCTCGAAGGCGGCATCGACGCCTACTGGCGGCGGGTCAAGCCGAGCGTTGCCGCCTGCCGGCAGGGCCGCGCCAAGCAGCTGATGCTGCGCAGCCGGCTCGGCCCCGGCGGGGAAACCGCCCGCCGGGTGGCGTTCGCCTGGTCCACACTTTCGGCCGCCGCGCACCACCACTGCTACGAACTCGCCCCGACGGCGGCGGAGCTGCAGCGCCTGCACACCGAGGTGAGCGCCCTGCTCGCCCGACTTGAGCCCGCCAACCGCTCGCACGCCAACTGACTACCGACCTGCCACGTCGACCTGAGGAATGAACGGTGTCCTACCAGCCCGGATACGACCCGACCCGCCCGCAGCCGCCGATCTCGGCCGTCCCCGCCAGTCCCTATCCGCCCTTCGGCTACCACCCGGCGCTGCCGCAGGTGGTGGTGCAGGCCCCGCCGTCCTCCGGCACCGCCACCGCATCGATGGTGCTCGGCATCCTCGGCGTGCTCGGCGGGTGGTGCCTGTTCGGGCTCCCGTGTGTCCTCGCCGTCATCCTCGGACATGTCGGCCTGCACGAGACCCGACATGGCACCAAATCCGGACGGGGCATGGCCGTCACTGGGCTGATCCTCGGCTACCTCTTCGTCGGGCCGATGATCGCGCTCACCGTGCTGGTCTTCTTCGGCGGCGTGATCGGCGCCGCGACCCCGACCCCGACGCCGACTCCGTGACGGCTGCCCACCGTCGGAGCGAGCTGCGGCACGAGCGGTGCGGAGGGCGTGGATGCGGCTGCGGTGAGGCAGAATCGAGGGACGTGATCAAGCGGATCATCGGGGAGATGCGACATGAGTGACCTGACCGGTGTCGTCCGGCGCGAGCGCACCCGCACCGCCGGCCTACCCGGCGCCGAGGGCGAAGGACTCCCCCGGTGAAGTTCAGCTTCGACGTCGGTGTCGAGGAGCGGCACCAGGTGACCTTCTCGTTCGACAAGGTCTGGGGTGGGCTGTCGATCACCGTCGACGGCCAGCCGGTGCACCGGGAACTACGCGTCCTGTCGGTCGAACTGGTCAAGCGGTACCAGTTCACGGTGGGCGTGCAGGAGCGGCACGACGTGCTCATCGAGAAGGAGCGCAAGCTGATGTTCGCGGGCTTCCGGCCGCAGCAGTACCGCGCGTACGTCGACGGGCAGCTCGTGGCGGAGCACACGGGCTGACCGTGACCCAGGGTGGAAACACCTTCACATCGTGCCCCCATCGCGGGCGTCCTCTGTAGGAGGATGTGCGGTGCGATGACCGGCCGGGGAGGCGCCGGTCGGCGTACACGGGGGCGTTTCTCATGGGTTTTGACGTCGATGTGGCCGCGTTGCGTGGCCTGCCGACGGTGTTCGACCGGCTCGGCGACGACGCCCGGGCCGGCTTGGGCTACATCGACACGAACACCGCGCTGGAGTACGGGCCGGGCTTCATCAACCGGATCAGCGGCAAGCACGAGCGGGCCGTGTCCGACGTCCGTGGCTTCGTCGAGGACGTCGCCAAGTTCACGGCCAGCCGGACCGGGTCGTCGCTACGGCAGTCGCTCGACTACTACGAGCGCACCGACGGGGCGGCGGCGGAGCAGTTCGATCGCGCCTTCCGCGGTGGTGGTCAGGTCGACCGGTCGCAGTTCGCGAGCTTCTACCGATCCACCGGGTCGGCGGCGGGCTTCGCCGACCGGGCCGAGCCTCGGGAGAGCTTCCGGGCGATACCTGACTACGGCAAGGATGACGCGTTCCAGTTCGAGCCGCAGTTGTGGGACATCGCCAGCCCTACCTCGCTGACCCGCGACGCGCTCTGGGGCGCCACGTGGCTCGCCGCCAAGCTGGGCATCTGCGACCGCGCCTACGACCCGTACGAGAGCCTCATCAAGCCGATCGCCGGCGACTGGACCGGTGTGCGGGGCTGCGCCGACGTGTTCGACAACGTGGCCTCGGCCCTGGGCGGCATGGCGGTGAATGTGCGCTGGGCCGCGCTCGGCAGCGAGCAGTACTGGCAGGGCAAGGCGGCCACGGCGTTCCAGGCCCACCTGGTCAACTCGGCGCGCAAGCTCGACGAGGCGGCCGTGCCGCTCGTCGCGTTGGCGGCCGAGTACCGCAAGACCGCGGAGGCCATGTTCGAGATCGGCAAGGTGCTCGGTTCCCTGCTCTCCGACCTGGTCGATGCCGCGATGATCTTCGTGGCGGCGGCCAGCACCGCCGCGGCGACCTCGGAGACCATCGTCGGTGGGGTGGTCTTCGGGGCGGCGGCCATCTACGAGGGCTACAAGATGTGGGACCTCTTCAAGGAGGCGTTGGATCTGGTGGGCCGGGCCGACTCGCTCACCAGCGCGTTCACCTCGGCTGTCGGCGATTTCGGTCTGGCCGCGGGCACGGATCAGCTTCCCGTCCTGGCGCCGCCGCCCGACGGTCTGCCGAAGTGACCGCATCATCGGGGAGGATGTCCAGCGTGAACGAGGTCCCGCCCGCCCGTCCGGACGACGTGCTCGCCGCGGTCGACCGCACCCCGTACGGTGCGGTGCTGCGCGACGAGTCCCGCCGGCGGCAGATGATCTACGAGGCGATGCTGGCCGGCCCCGACCCGATCGGCCGGGAGATCGGGCAGCAGCTGCTCGACGGCAGCGTCAGCCCGCGGGGGCTGCTCGCCGTGACCGACTACCAGGAGTACTTCAGCCGGGCCCGGACGGACGCGGAGCGGCTCGACCTCGATGATCTTGCCGCTTCGGCGGCGGCGTTGGCCGACGACCAGCAACTCACCGGCGACCTCGACCAGGACGCGGACGCCGGTGCGGACGACGAGCCGCCGGCGCCGGACGAGTCGGAACGGCCCGAGGATCCGCCCCGATGAGAGCCCTGTCGAAGCGGACGGATCGCCGGCTGGGGCGGGTGCTCGTGGCGCTCGGTTGCGTGCTCGCCGCGCTGTGTCTGGGCCTCATGGGTTACGCCCGCGCCGTCGCCGTCGACGCCGGGCACACCTGGAACGGCGCCGCCCCCGCCTATCTGACCAGCGCCGTACGCGGCGGCCAGCACCCGTGCACCATCACCCCCGATCGGGGCGAGGCCCGGACGGTGGACGTGCCGTCCTGGCCCAACCGCGGTCCGCAGGTCGACGGCCGCCGGGTCGATCCGTGGTTCTCCGGGTCGGCGGAGATCTCCTGCGCCGACCCGGTCTATCTCAGCCAGGGCTGGGTGGTGCGGCTCTACCCGCTGGTCGAGCAGTGGCTGGTGCTCCTCGCCGGGATCGCGCTGGCGTTGGTCGGGCTGAACCGGCTCGGCCTGTTCCGCCACACCTCCCGCTACCCGTGACTCTCGCCGGAAGACGTGCACATCTCCCGCTGCCCGTGACACCTGCCGGGTGGCGTGAGATGGGCGTTACAGGTGATCAGCCCGCGCTCGGGGTGCGCGCCGACGTACCGTGAGATCGTGCCGAAAGACGTGATCACCAGCGCTGACCTCGCCGAACTACGCCGTACCGCGCTCGGGACGGCGAACCCGCTCGGCGTCGCCGCCGACCTGGCCGACGCGGTGGAGCAGGGGCGGCTGGCGGACCCGGACGACGCCGGGGACGCGCTGGCCCTGGCCGCCGAGATCGCCGAGGTCCGGGCGAGGCTGGACGCCGCGCTCCGGTACGCGGACCGGGCCGTGGCGGCGTACCCGAGCACGGACGATGTCCGGGCCGGCTTCGCCCGGGCGCTGCGGGCCCGGATCATGTTCCGGACCGGCGGCCGGGAGGACGAGGCGATGGCGGAGCTCGCCGCGCTGCGCCCGCTGCTGACCGAGCAGCCCGAGGCCCCCTCGTACGTCAGCGCGGCGCTGGACGCCGGTGGTCGCTCGGCGACCGCCGACGAGTGGCTGAGCGAGGCGGTCGACACCCTGCTCGGCGAGCGCGCCACGGCCGCCGAGGCGCCGGAGCGGGCCGGGGCGGCCGCGGAACCGGCGGTGGAGGTCGGCCCGCCGGAGGCGCCCGGGGTCCTCTTCTTCCTGCTGCAACAGCGGCACCGGGTACGCCGCAACCTCAACCTGCCGCACGACCGGCACGACGATCTGGCCGACCGGGTGGAGGCTCAGCTCGTCCGCCGGGCGGAGCAGCGCCAGGCCAGCGAGCCGGACCTGATCTTCTTCCCCCGGGCCGAGTTCGACCGCCTGCTCGCCGAGCACCCCGAGCTGGCCGAGGTGTACGGGCCGGACTGGGACGAGCATCGGGCCCGGCTGGAGAAGCAGTTGGTCCGGCTGGCCAACGCGGGCCGGGGCGGGTTGAGCGTGCTCACCGGGTCGGTGGACGGGCTCAACGGTTTCGCCAGCCGGAACAGCGGCGTGCCCGGCGATGCGGGCATCCGGGAGCGGTACGCGCGGGAGCGGTCGGCCCATCCCGACGCGCACATCCCGTGGCCGCCGGAGCGCAACGACGCCTGCTGGTGCGGCTCAGGCCTCAAGTACAAGAAGGACTGCCTGCCGCGCTCGCGCAGCTGACCATCCAGCGGACGTAGCGGACCCCGTGCTGGTCGTGCCGGGGCACGCCCGTAGATGATCTGGGCGTGAGTGGACTGCCAGGACAGGAGACGGTCGGAGCGGATGCCGTCCGCAGCGCGCTGGGCGAGGCGTGCCCCGGCGTCCGGGTGGCGGGCATCCGCGGGCTCGACGCCGGCTTCACCAGCAGACAGTGGGTGGCCGACACCGATGAAGGCCCGTTGCTGGTCAAGACCCCGGTGCGCGACCCGGACCCGGAGCACCTGCGCCGGTTGATCGCCACCACTCGTCGCGCCGCCGAGGGCGGCGTTCCGGTGGTGCGGTTCCGCGGGTTCGTGCCCCGGAGCGCGGCCCTGGGAGCGCCGGTACTGGTGCAGGAGTACCAGGAGGGCACGCCCGCCGATGCGGCGTGGGAGGCGATGGACTCCTCCCAACGCCTGCGGTTCGCCACGGACCTGGGTCGGCTCGTGGGCCGGATCCACGCCTGCTCCGGCCCGTGGTTCGGTGACGTGCTCGGCGCCGAGAAGTACCCGGACATCCGGATGTTCCTGCACGCCCTGGTCGACTCCCGGCTCGGCGAGGCGCCGGAGGACCTCACCTCCGTCGGGCGCGTCGGGCTGGCCGCGGCGATGCACCGCGCTGTCGACACCGTGCCCTCGGACGCCGCGCCGTCGCTGACCCACGGCGACCTGTGGCGCCAGAACGTCGTCCTGCGTGCTGGACGGATCGCGTGCCTGCTCGACTTCGAGCACGGTGGCTACGCGGACCGGTTCCTGGATTTCGGCAAGCTCGACGAGCACATCTTCAACGGCTTCCCCGACGGGCGGGCGGCGTTCCTGGCCGCCTACGACGAGGCCTGCCCGCTGCCGGACGGCTGGGAGTCCCGGGTCCGGCTCGGCCACGCCATCCACGCGTTGTCGATGAGCGTCTACTTCCTGCGCTGGACCCCGAAGTGGGCGCCGCAGTACGTGCGCGAGTTGGAGCAGTGGCTGTCCACAGAGCCGTGAGCGGGGAGGCCGACTGTAGGCCTGCGGCCTCACGATAATCAATACTTGAAGAAGTTAAATATTCGCCTACGCTTTCAGCCATGTTTCCTGGGAGTGACACGGGTTCGCTGGCCGGGGCCCCGGCGGCGACCGCGGTGTTCACGACGGTGCTGACCGAAGGGCCGGTGAGCCGGGTCAGCCTGGCGCGCCGGCTCGGGCTCTCCTCCGCCGCGGTCACCAAGGCCGCCCGTCCGCTCATCGAACTGGGCTACCTGCGCGAACTGGCCGCGACCGAGCGGACCGGGCCGGGCGCCGGACGCCCGGCGAGCCCCCTGGTGGTACGGGCCGACCGGGAGTTCTTTATCGGTGTGAAGATCACCGCCGACGAGCTGATCGGGGTGGTCTGCGACCTGCGCGCGCAGGTGCGGGCCAGTGCTCGCCGGCCGCTGACCGACCCCTCCGTCGAGGCGGTGCTCGCCGAGGTCGGTCGGCTCGCCGACGGGCTGCTCGCCGCCTTCGCCGGCGACCGGAGCCGCGTTCGCCGGCTCGGGCTCGCCCTCTCCGGCGACGTGGACCGCAGCACCGGCCTGGTTCGCTACTCGCCGTTCCTGCACTGGCGGGACGTGCCCCTCGGCCAGCGCGCGGCCCAGGTCACCGGGTTCAGCGTGACGGTGGAGAACGACGTGAAGGCGCTCACCGCCGCCGAGCACTGGTTCGGTGAGGGGGTGGGCGCGGAGTCGTTCGCGCTGGTCACCGTCGGCACCGGGATCGGCTGCGGCCTGGTCGTCAACGGCCGGCTGGTCTCCGGCTCGTACGGCGTGGCCGGCGAGATCGGGCACCTCGCCGTCGACGCCACCGGCCCGGACTGCCACTGCGGTGGTCGCGGCTGTGTCGAGTCCATCGCCGGCACCGACGCCATCGTGGCGCAGTCCCGGCAGCGCACCGGTCGCCACGACCTCACCATCGACGAGGCGGTGGCCCTGGCGCGCGGCGGCGACGAGCAGGTCCGCGCCGTCTTCACCCGCGCCGGCACCGCGATCGGGTGCGGCATCGCCGCCGTCGCGAACCTGGTCGGCCCGACCCGGATCGTCGTGTCCGGGGAGGGGCTGGCCGCCTACGACCTGTTCGACACCCACATCCGTACCAGCTTCGAACGCCAGGCGTTCGGCGCCGCCGCACGGTGTCCGCTCTCCATCCGCCCGCTGCCCTTCGAGGAATGGGCCCGCGGCGCGGCCGCGGTGAGCATCCAGTCGCTCGTTCTTCCCTGACCGCTCGGCGTCCCACTCGCCTTATCGCGACCATCCACCCGCGTCAGCAGGAGGTTGACATGCCGTCACCGACGACAACCAGCAGGCAGGCAGGCGCCGGCCGGCGCCGAAACCGGACGGGACTCCCCCTCGTGGCCGCGGCGCTGGCCGTGACGCTCGGCGCGGGGGCCGTCCCGGCGCAGGCCGAGGCGCCGGCGCCGAGCGGCCCGACGACGGTCGCCGCCCCGGCGGCCGGCGTCGCGGAGCGCCCGTACATGGGGTGGACCAGTTGGAGCATGCAGTCCTCGAAGTACCCGGGCCTGAACCCCGACGGTGACTACAGCTACCTCACCGAGGCCAACGTTCTGAAGCAGGCCGACGCCATGGCCGTCAAGCTGAAGCCGTACGGCTACGAGTACGTCAACATCGACGCCGGCTGGTGGCGCGACAACGGCTGGGCGCCGAAGTTCGACGAGTACGCCCGGCAGACGCCCGACCCGGTCCGGTTCCCCCGCGGCATGAAGGCCGTCGCCGACCACATCCACGGTCTGGGCCTGAAGGCCGGCATCTACCTGCCCGTCGGGCTGGAGAAGGAGGCGTACCTCAACGGCGCGACGCCGATCTGGAACGCGCCGGGCTGCACCACCGCGAGCATCGTCTACCCGGACCTGCGCACCACCAACGGCTGGGACAGCGCCTACAAGTTGAACTTCGACAACCCCTGCGCCCAGAAGTACATCGACTCGCAGGCGCGGCTCTTCGCCGAGTGGGGCTACGACTTCCTCAAGCTCGACGGTGTCGGTCCCGGCTCGTTCAAGTCGGGCGACAACTACAACAACGTCGCCGACGTGGCCGCCTGGCAGGCCGCCATCGCCGCCACCGGCCGCCCGATCCACCTCGAGCTGTCCTGGTCGCTCGACATCAACCACGCCGCGGACTGGAAGCGCTACTCCAACGGCTGGCGGATCGACACCGACGTCGAGTGCTACTGCAACACCCTGGTCACCTGGGAAAACTCGGTCGACGACCGGTTCGACGACGCGCCGGCCTGGAGCCGCAAGGCCGGCCCCGGCGGGTGGAACGACCTCGACTCGATCAACGTGGGCAACGGCGAGATGGACGGCCTCACCAAGGCCGAGCGGCAGAGCTACCTGACCCTGTGGGCGATCTCGAAGTCGCCGCGGTACAGCGGCGACGACCTCACCCGCCTCGACGACTACGGGCTGTCCCTGCTCACCAACCGCGAGGTCATCGCGGTCGACCAGAACGGCGCGCCGCCCGCCCGACCGGTGGCCGTCGCGGGCGACCAGCAGGTCTGGGGCGGGAAGAACCCCGACGGCAGCTACACCGTCGCCCTGTTCAACCTCGCCGACGCGCCGGCCGCCGTCACCGCCCACTGGGCGAGCTTCGGGTTCACCGGCAACGCCGCGGTGCGTGACCTGTGGAACAGGAAGAACCTCGGCACCCAGAAGAACAAGATCACGGCGACGCTGCCCGCGCACGGCTCGCGGCTCTTCACCGTCCGGCCCGGCACCCCGCTGGCCACCACGAGCTACGAGGCCGAGTCCGCGGCCAACACCCTGAGCGGCAACGCCTCCGTCGCCGGCTGCGACGCCTGCTCCGGCGGGCAGAAGGTCGGCAACCTCTACCTCGGCGGCAAGGTGCAGTTCAACGACGTCACGGTGAAGAAGGACGGCATCTACACCGTCACCGTCGCCTACGTCAGCGGCGACGCCCGCTCGGCGACCGTCTCCTCGAACAACGGCAACGGCACCAGCGTGAAGTTCCCCTCCACCGGTGACTGGGGCACGGCCGAGACCATCAGCGTCCTGCTGGCCCTGAAGGCCGGCGCCAACACCATCACCGTCGACAGCGGCACCTGGTACGCGCCCGACATCGACAAGATCGCCGTACCGCAGACGCTCTGACACACCCCGCGCGGCCCGGTCACGGGGCCGGGCCGCGCCCGGGAACCTCTCTCCGAGTGGTCCCCGGACGCACCCACTCCCGCTCCGCCACCCGCCATCCGCCCCGGTTGGAGAACCCGACATGGACCACCGGAACACCGAACCGCGCGACCTCCGCCCCAGCCGCCGCGGCTTCCTCGCCCTCGCCGCCGCCGCCGGCGCGGCCACCACCCTCGGCCTGCCCACCTTCGCCGCCGCGGCGGCACCTCGACGGCCCACCGAATCGCCGATGCTCGCCGCGGGCGAGGCCACCAGAAACCAACTCTGGTGGCAGGCGCCCGGCTCGCCGAACTCGATGATCGAGCAGGGTCTGCCGGTCGGCAACGGACGCCTCGGGGCGCTCGCGAGCAACGACCCGGCCAGCGAACACCTGACGATCAGCGATGCCACCCTGTGGACCGGCGGTCCCAACGACACGCTCCAGGACGACGGGCAGTTCCCCTACGGCCGCGACGACTTCGGCTCACTGACCCTGCTCGCCACGCTGACCGTCGACATCCCCGGGCACGACCTGGGCGCCGTCGACAACTACCGCCGCACCCTCGACCTGGCTCAGGCCCTGGTCAGCACCACGTACGACGTCGACGGCGTCAACTACCGGCGGCAGATCTTCGCCAGCCGCCCCGACGACGTCATCGTGCTGCACTTCTCCCAGCAGGGCGGCGGCTCGTACACCGGCACCATCTCCCTGGCCGGCACCCACGGTGAGTCGACCACCGCCGACAGCGCGGGCCGGCACGCGTCGTTCGGCGCCTCCTTCGCCAACGGGCTGCGCTACGGCGCCGCCGTGACCGCCCGCGGCAGCGGCGGGAAGGTCGCGGTCACCGGCACGTCGATCTCCTTCACCGGCTGCCGGGAACTCACCGTCGTGCTCAGCGGCGGCACCAACTACGCCCCCGACCCGGCCACCGGGTTCCGCGACCCGTCGGTGGACCCGGAGCGCCTCGCCCGGAGCAAGGTGCTGGCCGCGGCCCGCGAGTCCGTCCGCGACCTGCTGCACACCCACGTCGCCGACTTCCGCCCGCTCTTCGAGCAGCTGGGCATCAACCTCGGCTCGTCATCGGCCACGCAGCGGGAACTGGACACCTGGGAACGGGTGCAGGCGCGCTGGCGGGACAACGTCCCCGACCCGGAGCTGGAGGCCGCGTACCTGCAGTTCGGGCGCTACCTCATGATCTCCGGGTCGCGGGGCAGCCTGCCGATCGGCCTGCAGGGCCCGTGGCTGGACGGCAACGACCCGGACTGGATGGGTGACTACCACACCGACGTCAACATCCAGATGAACTACTGGCTGGCCGACCGGGCCGGCCTCGCCGACTGCTTCGACGCCTTCGCGGACTACTGCCTCGCGCAGCTGCCGGCCTGGACGGACGTCACCCAAAGGCTGTTCAACAACCCCACCAACCGGTTCCGCAACTCCAGCGGCCGGATCGCCGGATGGGCGGTCGCCTTCTCCACCAACCCGTACGGCGGAAGCGGCTGGTGGTGGCACCCGTCCGGCAACGCCTGGCTCTGCCAGAACCTGTTCGAGCACTACGAGTACACCCAGGACCGCGCCTACCTGGCGAAGGTCTACCCCCTGCTCAAGGGCGCCGTGCAGTTCTGGGAGACCCGCCTCGTCACCACCACCGTCACCGACGCCTCCGGCGCCGCACGCGAGGTGCTGGTCGCCGACAGCGACTGGTCGGCCGAGCACGGTCCGCAGGACACCAAGGGCAACACCTACTCCCAGGAGCTGGTGTGGAACCTCTTCCAGAACTACCGCGCCGCGACCCAGGTGCTCGGCCGGGACACCGGCTACGCCGAGACCGTCGACGGGCTTCGCCAGCGGTTGTACCTGCCCGAGGTCAGCCCCACGACCGGCTGGCTGCAGGAGTGGATGTCCCCCGACAACCTGGGTGAGACCACCCACCGGCACCTCTCCCCGCTGATCGGCCTCTTCCCCGGCGACCGGATCCGCCCCGACGGCTCCACTCCCCAGGAGATCGTCACCGGCGCGACCGCGCTGCTGGCCGCGCGCGGCATGAACAGCTTCGGCTGGGCCAACGCTTGGCGGAGCCTGTGCTGGGCCCGACTGAAGAACGCGGAGAAGGCCTACCAGCTCATCGTCAACAACCTGAGGCCGTCGACGAACGGCAGCAACGGCACCGCGATGAACCTCTTCGACATCTACGAGACGAACCCGGGCCGGGGCATCTTCCAGATCGACGCCAACCTCGGCACCCCGGCTGCGATCATCGAGATGCTGGTCTACTCCCGGCCCGGCCACGTCGAGCTGCTGCCCGCGCTGCCCGCCGCCTGGGCGGGAACCGGTTCGGTGACCGGCGTGGGTGTCCGCGGCGGCTTCGTCGCCGACGTCAGCTGGCGCAACGGCAAGGTCACCAAGGCGACGCTGACGAGCGTCGGCGGGCGCAGCACGACCCTGGCGGCCGGCGGCGCCGCGCGGCAGATCAACCTCAGGCCCGGCGAGTCCGTCACGCTGAGGAACCTCTGATGCCGGCCCACCCGGGCCGCCGCAGCGGGCGCCAGGCCCGGCCCGGCGTCCTGGCGGTCGTCGCCGCACTGGTCACGGCGCTCTGCGTACCCCTGACGGCCGCGGCGGCGCAGGCCCGGCCGCCGGCCTCGGCGCAGACGCCAGCCCACACGCCGGCGCGGGCGCAGGACGAGCCGGCAGCGACCCCGGCCGGCCGGGACCGGCACTTCGTGGTCACCTGGGGCGCCAGCGCCGACCGGCAGGGCGCCGGGCCCGCCGACCGCAGCTACCGGCTGGTCGTACGCACCAGCGTCGGCGGCACGGCGCTGCGCATCCGCCTGAGCAACGCCTTCGGCGAGCACCCGGTCACCTTTGCCCGTGCCCACGCGGGGCTGCAACGCCAAGGCGCCGAGCTGATCCGCGGCAGCAACCGTCAGCTGACGTTCGGCGGGCGGCCCTCCGTCACCGTGCCGGCCGGCGAGACGGTCCTCAGCGATCCGCTGCCGGGGAGGCTCGCCGCCCAGAGCAACCTGGTCGTCAGCCTCTACGTCACCGGCGCCGAGGGACCGACGACCGGTCACGGAATGGCCATGCAGACGAACTACGCGGCCGCGGGCGATCACGCCGCCGAGGAGGCGGCGACCAACTGGACCGACCCGATGAGCTCCTGGTACTGGCTGGACGCCGTCAGCGTCGAGACGTCCACGACGATCAGCTCGGTGGCGACCCTCGGTGACTCCATCACCGACGGGTGGGCCTCCAGCACGGACGCGAACCGGCGCTGGCCCGACTACCTCTCCCGGCGGCTGCAGGCCGCGTCCGGCAGCACCGTGAAGGGCGTGGCCAACGAGGGCATCTCGGGCAACAAGGTGCTCGCGGACGGCGCCGGCGAGGCCGCGCTGCGCAGGCTGGAGCGCGACGTGCTCTCCCAGCCCGGGGTCCGCACGGTGTTCCTGCTCGAAGGCATCAACGACATCAAGGCCCACTCCGGCGTCACCGTGGACGACCTGGTGGCCGGCTACCGGCAGATCATCGACCGGGCGCACGCGACGGGCAGGTGTGTCGTCGGCGCGACGGTCATGCCGTACAAGGGGTGGTCCGAGTACGACGCCGCCGGCGAGACGGTGCGCCAGGGCGTCAACGACTGGATCAGGAACGGCGGCGCGTTCGACGCGGTGGTGGACTTCGACAGGATCACCCGCAGCCCGTACAACCCGCAGGCGATCCTGCCGTTCTTCGACGGTGGCGACCACCTGCACCCGAACGACAAGGGCATGCAGGCGATGGCCGACGCCGTCGACCTGTCCGCGCTGCGCTGCGACCGCTGAGCCGCGAGCGTCCGGTGACCGGCGGCCGGCTCACACGGCGAACACCTGGGAGTCGTCGGCGAAGGCCTTGAACTCCAGGGCGTTGCCGGCCGGGTCGAGGAGGAACATGGTCCACTGCTCGCCGGGCTGCCCGGCGAAGCGCAGGTAGGGCTCGATGACGAACGCCGTGCCGGCAGCCCGCAGCCGGTCGGCCAGTTCATGGAATTCCGGGATGGTGAGCAGGAGTCCGAAGTGCGGGACGGGTACGTCGTGCCCGTCGACCTGGTTGTGGGCAGGCGGCCTGCGCCCCGGCGCGAGGTGCGTCACGAACTGGTGACCGCGCAGGTTCCAGTCGACCCAGGTGTCCGCGCTGCGGCCCTGCGCGCATCCGATGATCTCGCCGTAGAAGCGACGGGCGGCGTCGAGGTCGTCGACGGGCATGGCGAGGTGGAACCGCGGGACGGGCGAGTGGGGTGTGGTCACCGAGCTGGTCCTCTCGTGAAGGGAACGTCCAGGCGCTGGTGCCGGCACCGGAGCGGACTGGTGGGAGCCGGCGGCTACGAACAGGATCGCAGCCCGATGGGAGCACCGCGCGGGCGAGGAGCCAGCGACACCGCGTGCATCTGATTTCCAACTGTCTTCCGTGGTCTGGATGAAGCGCACTCGTCAGACTCAGGAGGTCTACGGCGGCGACATCTCGACAGGCGAGATTCGAGCCGACTCGTGACGGTCCTGCCGTGTCGAGCAACATCGAGGTTCATGGAGAGACGCTACGATCTTGAATAGCAAGCCGATCTATGACGTGCGTGATGTCGTCCTGGGGAGCCGGCATGAGTGAGGCGTTGCTGGCTGGTCTGCGCGAGTTGGCCGGGCCGGAGTTGTACCGACGAAACGCGTTCCGGGTGACCGGGCTGCCGGTCGATGTGGATCGGCCGACCGCGCGCCGCCAGCAGCAGCGGTTGGCGGCGGCGCTCCAGGTGGGCGCCGATATCGACGGGTTGGGTGGATCGGTCGACCCGGAGGAGGTTAGAGCCGCGTTCGACGTCGTGTTGGGTGACCCGCGACGTCGTCTGGTCCACGAGATCTTCGCCAGTTGGGGGGCGCCGGCTGGCTGTGGATGCCCGGAGAGCCTGCACGTGGATCACGACCTTGCCGTGCAGGCACACGCCGACGCGCTCGACCTGGAGCCGGCCGAGGTGTTGGCCCTGGCGATGGCCGGCCGGGTGGACGACGGGTGGGCGACGGCGGCAGCGGCCTGGACCAGGACGCTGCGTTCGGCGGCGTTCTGGCGTCACCTGCACCACCGGGTCGAGCAGCTCGACGACCGGCAGCTCGACGGCTCCAGCGTGGACGTGTTGCGCGCGGAGCTGCCGACGGCGCTGGTCCAGCCGTTGCTGCAGCTGGCGGCGTCCGCGCCGTACCCCGCGCCGTTCGGAAAGAGCCTCGCCGACTGGCCGGTTCCGGACCGGGACCGGCTCGTGGAGGAGGCGGCCGGCCCACAGTACGCGGCGCTCGACGCGCTCATCGGCGACCTGCACACGAGGCTGGATTCCGGTGACGCCGAGGGCACGGTGGCACGGATGCACGCGCAGGCGAACCCGGCCCTTGCGCGGTTGGAAGGGCTTGCGCCGCTCGAGCGCCACCGCCGCACGGCCACCGTCCGCAACCGGCTCGCGGTGCTGCTCAACAACTGCGCGCTGGCTCAGTACGGCCAGACCGGGCGGTACGAGGGCGAGGTCCGGGCGTGGTTGGGCGAGGCGCAGAAGCTCGCCACCGACCCGGAGACCGTGCGCCGGATCCGTGAGAACCGCGACGGCTACGTCCGCGAGGAACGGGACCTGCGCGACTTCCGGGCGAAGGTGGAGCAGCTGCGGCGGGCCCACGGGCGGCACGCGACCGCGCAGTTCCTGCGCACCCTGCTCCATCAGACCAGCGACGCAGCCACGGCCGCGGTGATCCGGGAGATGCTGGCGGAGGTTGACGCCACCGGCACCGGCTACCACCAGCCGTCGGTCAGGCCGTTGCCGAGGGCCTACGGTGTGCGTCGCCCGCGCTGGCGGCTGGTCGGCTCCGTGGCCGTCTGCGCGCTGCTGCTCCTGTTCTGTGTGCTCTATCAGCGCGTCACCGATGTCCCCGATGCCCAACGCGTGAACTTCCACCAGCCCGAGCGGGGTGACAATCCGGCGGTGGTCGCCTGCGTCGCCGAGGCCGACGACTGGCGCGACGGTGATTCAGCGGTGGCCGTGGTGGACTGCGGGGAGGAGCACTGGGCCGAGGTGGTGGCCTACCTGCCACTGGTGGCGGCGTCGGCGGAGTATCCCGGCGTCGAGACGGTCAGCAGGCTGGCCCGGTTCACGTGCCTGCAGGAGATGGCACAGTTCTTCCTCTCGCCTCCCACGTACGAGGCGGAGGTGATCGTCCCCGACGCTGCCGACTGGGACGAGCTGAACCCGGAGGCCAACTACGCGACCTGCGCGGGCCGTCGTGCCGACGACGAGCCGTTGAAGCGCCAAGCCGCCGTGTCGAACCCGGTCTCCGCCGTGTTCCCCGTTCCGATGCCGTTGACATCGCGCCGCGGATCTCTGCACAACGCTCCGGTGGGCTACTGCGTGCAGTCCACCCAGCCGCCCGACAACAGGTGGGACGAGGCGCTGCCCATCGTGCACTGCGAAGAGCCCCACTGGGCGCAGATCCTCGGCTACCCGCACGTGACGGGGCCCTGGCCCGACGAAGACGCGGTGGCGGAGGAGGCCGGGCGCGCCTGCCGCGAGCTGACGGGTACGCGCCAGCTCCCCGAGCGGTACACCGTGACCGCCGCCTGGCCGCCGTGGTGGAACGACGCGTCGCCGCCGGACTACGTGGCCTGCCTGGCGCACCACGAGGACGACCACTGGTCGCAAGGGGGGATCTGACGATGGGCGTCACGGCGTCGAGCAGAGCCGTGCGGTTGCGCGTCCGCTCGCCGGAGGGGGTCGTCACGGGGGTGGAGCTGGCGGACGGGCCGATCACGGTCGGGCGCACCGCACCCGACCACACCCCCGACGTGCTGCTCGAACCGGACCCGCAGCGCTGGGTGGGACGGTTGCACTGCACGTTGGATGTCGTCGACGCAGGGTGGTCGGTGACCGACAACGCGAGCGTCAACGGCACCCTGCTGCGCTCGCTCAACGGCCGCAGCGAACGCCTCGTCGGGCGCCGCCGCCTGCGCCACGGCGACACGCTGCTGATCCTGGGCGACATGTCGCCGGACGGTGAGCCGCTGTACTGGGAGCTGACCCTGCTCGACCCGCACACCACCCAACCCGCGCCGTTCGACCCGCCGCCGGCGCTGCCCGTGCGCGGCCCGAGCCTGCGCTACGACTGGGTGGAGGCGCGCGCGTACCGCTGCGACACCGACGGTGAGACCCCGGTGAGCGGGCTGCGCCCCCAGGGACACCAGCTGCTGCGGTACATGGTCGGTCGCAGCAGCAACGGCGCCGCGGTCGCGTGCGGCCACGAGGAGCTGATCGCCGCGCTGTGGGGCCCGCCCGAGGAGTGGCCACCCAGCCGCTCCTACACTCGCGCCGACCTCGCCGGCGTGGTCCGTGCGGTGCGCCGGAGCATCGAGGCGGACCCGTCCGCGCCACGCATCCTGGAGACGGTCACCGGTATCGGATACCGGCTCAACGTCCGCCCGGCCGAGGCGAAGGACGGCTCGTGACGCTGCTCGGCAACGGTGACCAGGTGACCGAGACGCTGGTGGTGGACCGCCTGCTCGGCGAGGGCGCGTTCGCCGAGGTGCACCGGGTCCGTCACGAGTACCTCGGCTGGCAGGCGATGAAGGTCTTCAAGAGAGTCGCCTCGCTCGACGACACCCGCACCCTCCTGGAGGAGGCACGACTGCTGTCCACCCTCGGGCATCCGAACATCGTCCGCCTCTTCGACGCCGGCACCGTGCCCACGGCGAAAGGCGTCCGCGGGTTCTTCACGATGGAGTACGTCGCCGGCGGCAGCCTGGAGCGGCTGGCCCGCGCCCACTCCCCCACGGTTCCGGTCGACCTGGTGGTCGAGGTGACCGAGCAGATCGCCGCCGGACTGACCGCCGCGCACGACCAGGACCCGCCGATCCTGCATCGTGATCTCACACTGGCGAACATCCTGGTCGGTTACGACGGCAGCGGCATGCGGATCCGCATCAGCGACTTCGGCCTCGCCAAGCGCGCCGACCCGTTCACGATGCTCGCCAGCGCCCAGGGGACGTTCGCCTTCATGGCGCCCGAGGTGCTGCGGCGCGAGGGGTACTCCCGGGCGAGCGACGTGTGGTCCGTCGGCACCATCGCGTACCTGCTGCTCACGAGCCGCCTGCCGTACGACGACAGCGGACCGCTGTCGTCGTACTCGCCGAGCCGGTTCGCGCGGGCGCCGCTGCCGCCCAGCCGCTACAACCCGGAGGTGGACGCGGACCTGGACCGGATCGTGCTGGCCACCCTCGACGTCGCGCCGGCAGACCGCCCGGCATCGGCGGGCGTCCTGGCCGCGGAGCTGCGCGAGCGGCGGCGGAACCTTGGTGCGGCGGTGACGTCCGGCGACGGTGCCGTGGACCCGCCGCCGCCGAGCGCGCGAGCCCTCCAGTTGGCCGCGGAGGCCCTGGAGCTGTCCCGGCGCGCAGGCCAGCTCGGTCGCGCCGCCGACCTGATGGAGGAAGCGGTCAACCTGTCACCGGAGCTGCGTGCGCGTTACCTGCCCAAGCTGACCCTGTGGCGACGAGGGGTGATGTTGTGACTCGGCTGAACCGGCTGCGCGAGGAGCTACGCCAGCGCCGGCACCACCGGGCGTTCCGGATCCCCGTTCCCGCGTGGACGGAGCCGCAACGCGTCCAGCTGGAGGAGCTGCTGACCCAGGCTCGCGCAGCCACCCCGAGCCGGACGCCAGATCCAGTCTCAGAGCCCCCGGTTGACGGGGCCGCGCTGGCTACGGCCGCGACGAACCTGTGGCGGGCGGAACGCAAGCTCGCCCCGCCCGGCGAGCGGCCCACCCCGCGCGACCGCCAGGCCGCTCGCTACCTCCGTACCTGCGCCGAAGCACTGGCCGACGCCGGCCTGGTCGTACAGGACCACGACGGTGACGCCTTCAACCCCGGCCGGGCGCTCGAAGTGCTCGTGTACCAGGAGAACCCGGCCCTGACCGGCGAGATCGTCCTCGAGACCGTGCGGCCCTCGGTCTACCTGCACGGCCGCCTGGTCCAGATGGGGCAGGTGATCGTCGGTACCCCCGGCCAATCCCCCGACAGGAGAAGTGACGATGCGTGACACCATTGACTTCGGCATCGACCTGGGCACCACCAACAGCGCGATCGCGGTGGTCGAAGAGGGCGGCGCGGTCGCCGTCATCAAGAACAACGACGGTTGGGACATCACGCCGTCGGCCGTGTGGATCCCCAAGCCGGGCATGGTCCACGTCGGTCGCAAGGCGCGGGAGCGGGTGGAGAGCGACCCGGACAACGCGGCCGCCGAGTTCAAGCTCGAGATGGGCCTCGCCGACGCCGGCATGGACTTCACCAGGGGCGGCACGAGGCTGACACCACCGCAGCTCTCCGCCGAGGTGCTCAAGTCGCTGCGGGCCGACGCCGCGCACCACACCGGCAGCCCACCGGACGCCGCCGTGATCACCGTGCCGGCGGCCTTCTCCCTGAACCAGAACAAGGCAACGATGGAGGCGGCGACGCTCGCCGGATTCAGCTCCGCGTGCCCGCTGGTCCAGGAGCCCACCGCTGCCGCGTTCGCGTACGGCTTTCACGACGCCGACGATCGGGCGTACTGGATGGTCTTCGACTTCGGCGGCGGCACCTTCGACGCGGCGGTGGTGAGCAAGCGCGACGGCGACCTGCGGGTGCTCAACCACGCCGGCGACCCCTACCTCGGCGGCAAGCTGATCGACTGGGCCGTCGTCGAGCGGATCCTCGCTCCGGCGGCCGCAGCCGCGATCGGGTTGGCCGACTTCGGGCGCGACAACCCCGCCTGGCGGGGGAACTTCGCGAAGCTGAAGGGGGCGGCCGAGGACGCCAAGATCCAGCTTTCGCGCCGTGAGGCGGTCGACCTGATGGTCGAGCTGACGGTTGACGACGGCGACACCGAGACGTTCGAGTACACGCTGCGACGCGACCAGCTCGACCGCGTCGCGGAACCCTTCTACGCCCGGGCCATCAACCTGTGCCGCAAGGCGCTGGCCGACGGCGGGCTGCGACCGGACGACATCGACAAGCTGCTGCTCGTCGGCGGAGTGACCCTCGCCCCCGGCCTCCGTGAGCGCCTCGCCGACCCACGTGACGGTCTCGGCATCGCACTCGACACCAGCCTCGACCCGACCACCGTGGTCGCCCGTGGCGCCGCGATCTTCGCCAGCACCGTCCGGCACCCCGACCCGCCCTCGCACCAGCCCGCCGCCGGCGAGTTCGGCCTCGAACTGGCCTACGAGCCGAGCGTCACCACCACGACCCCGACGGTGGCCGGCC
Source organism: Micromonospora sp. NPDC048909 (assembly GCF_040649635.1). NCBI lineage: Bacteria > Bacillati > Actinomycetota > Actinomycetes > Micromonosporales > Micromonosporaceae > Micromonospora > Micromonospora sp. NPDC048909. Next base: position 456,547 of record NZ_JBEZFU010000005.1, read on the forward strand.
GACTGCACGCCCCTTCGCCCGTCGACTGGACGGGATACGGGATCGTGCTCAGCAATCCGGACGGCCAGCCCCCATTCCGAACCGGCCGGATCGCGGTGAACGCCGCGGGCGCCTTCGTCGCCGAGGTCGACATCGACGCGCACCGGGCCTCACGCTTCACCGTCGAGCTCACCGACCCGTCCGGCGTGCCGCACAAGGTGGTTCCGGACTCGCTGTCGATCACCCACCGGGACGTCGAGTTCGGCGGCGCGCGCCTCACCCACTCCCTCGGCATCCAGCTGGCCGACCGGGCCTTCGCACCGCTACTGCGCAAGGGTGCGACGCTGCCGGCCCGGGCGCGCGAGGTGTTCCGCACCGCGGGCACGCTGCGCCGCTCCGACACCGAGGCGGTGATCCGCATCCCGGTCGTCCAAGGTGAACGCAGCCGTGCCGACCGGAACCGGCAGGTCGGCGTGCTGGAGATCCGTCCGGTGGATCTACGGATCGACCTACCGGCCGGCACCGAGGTCGAGGTGACCTTCGAGGTGGACGCCTCCAGCCTCGTCACCGTGGTCGCCGACGTCCCGCTCATCCAGACCCAGTTCGACGCGGAGATCAACCTCGACGACGTACGGGCACCGAAGCCGGACGACCTCGTGCGGACCCTCGGCGAGGTCGAGGGTCGGGTGGAGACCCTGCGCCAATCGCACGCCGCGCAGACACCGGAGGTACGCGAGCAGCTGGACCAGTTGTCAGCCGAGGGCACCCTGACCACCGCGCGGGAGCAGGTGCGCGCCGCTGCCGTCGACATCGGCGCCGCGGCCACCGCCGAGGACCGGCTGCGTGAGGTGCAGGCGCAGCTCGACGACATCGAGGACGCCGCCGACCGGCCCGCAATGATCCGCGAGCTGCGCGAGCTGCTCGCCGAGCTCGCCGAACTCGTGGCCGGCTCCGGGCAGCCGGCCGATCGGCAGGAGCATGCCGAGCTGGACCGACGCGCGACCGAGGCGATCGAGAGCGGCAACTCGACGCGAATCAAGTCAGAGACCGAGCGGGTCACCGCGTTCCTCATCGAACTCCAGCGGCGCCAGCCCGGCTGGTCCGTTCAGGTGTTCTACTGGCTCTGCGAGCAGCAGAGCCGGATGCGGCCCGCCGGCGAGGCGACGAGGCTGATCCAGGAGGGTCGGGAGGCGCTGGCCACCAACGACGAGCGGGCGCTCGACTCGGTCAACAGCCGGTTGGTCCGGTTGCTCCCGGACGAGGAGCAGGACAAGGTCATCGGGCTGGCGTTCCGATGAGCACGCCGGCCATCGACACCGACCTGGCGGTAAGTCGGGCCGCCGCCGCCGCGCGGCGCGGTGAACTGGACGCCGCCGCTCAGGTGCTGATCGCGGTGTCGTCCGACGAACCCGCGGTCCTCGACCTGCTCGCCCGGATCCGCGCCCAGCAGGGCCGCTGGCGCGACGCCGACGATTACTGGGCACGGGTGCAGGCGGTCGACCCCGACCACCCGGGTGCCGCCGAAGGCCGGCGGGTCCTCACCGGCATCCTGGCCGGGAAGCGCCGGCCACGGCCGGTCGCCCAGCCGGCGCCCCTCGCGGTGGCCGGCGGATTGCTCACCGTCGCCGCCCTGGCAGCCGGCACCGTGGCCGTGGCCGGTGACGACGTGCGGCCGCCCGCGCAGTCGTCCGCCACACCCTCGGCCGTCACTCCGTCGCCGTCCGGGGCCGTGACTGCGGAGGGGCCCCGCACCGAGGAGTTGGCCCGCCGGCTGGCACAGATCGAGGCTGAACGGGCCGCCTCCGCAGAGCGGTTGGCTGCCCGGCTCGACGTGATCAGCCGGGCGCTCACGATGCCCGGTGTCATCGTGAAGCGCCGTGCCGGCGCGGTCGAGGTCTACTTCCGCGAGGGCCTGTTCAGCCGGGATGCTCGCCTCACCACCGACGGCGCGGCGCTTCTCGCCGACGTCGGGCGGCGCCTGCGCAAACTCGACGTGCCCATCACCGTGGTGGGGCACAGCGTTCCCGTCCCAGGCGGGCGTTCCAGCGGTGGGTCCGGCACGGCGCTGAGCCGAGCCCGGGTGACCGCGCGGGAGCTCGCCGAGGCCGGTGATCTGCCACTGACCGCGTTCACCCTCAAATCCGCCGACCAGTCGGAGGGTCCGTTCAAGCAGGCCACCCGCAACCGTACGGCCAGCCTCGTCCTCACCCCATCCTGAGCGGCGCCGCTACGTCGGGGGGCGGTGGCATGCCCGAACACTGTGGGCGCAACTTTGGGGGCTGACACGCCCGGCCGGTACCTATAGCGTCCATGCTTGACCGTAAATGATCCCCCCTGTCACCGCCGGAGGAGACGCCGATGTTCGAGGAGTTCATGGGCATCCCCGCCCACCCGCTGATCCTCCACGCCGCCGTCGTCTTCGTGCCGCTGCTGGCCCTGCTGGCGATCGGCTACGCGTTCATCCCGCCGATCCGTCCGCACACCCGCTGGGTGCTGGGGCTGCTCGCGCTCGGCGCGCCGGTCGCCGCGTTGTTCGCAAAGCTCTCCGGTGACGCCTTCTTCGCCCGCCTGCGCGACGCGGGCGCGGTCACCCCCGACTTCATGCCGAAGCTGGAGGCCCATCAGCAGTTCGGCAACCTGACGCTCTACGCCACGGCCGGGCTGGCGGTCGTGACGCTGGCGCTGGTGTGGTTCGTCGCACCGAGGGCCGCGGCGACCACCGCCGGTGGGGTCGGGTCCAGTCGGGCGTTGACTCTGTCGTTGCAGGTGCTGTCGCTGGTGGCCGGCGGGCTCGCCCTCTACTACGTGATCCGCACCGGCGACTCCGGCGCGAAGGCGGTCTGGACGGGGCAATAACCCACGGGTCCCGCTTGCGCCGGCCCGCTGGTTCAGCGTTTGCTGGCCCGGTCGACACCCTTGTGCACCCTCGCCGTGCGGTCGACGAGCTCGCGCAGCGCGCTCTCGTCGACGTCGTCGAGCCGCTTCAGATAGAGGCAGCCCTTGCCGGTCTTGTGCGGGCCGAGCCGGGCGAGCACCGCGCCGTAGCGTGCCTCGAACCCACCCACCAGGTAGACGACGAGTTGCTGCTTGCGCGGCGAGAAGCCCACCAGCGGCGCGTCGCCCGAACGGCCGCTCTCGTAGGTGTAGTGGTAGCTGCCGAAGCCGACGATGCTCGGACCCCACATCGCCGCCGGCTCGCCGGTCACCTCGCCCATGAGCGCGCGGAGCCGCTCCGCGTCGGCCCGGCGGCGGTCGTCGGGGACCGCGGCCAGGAAATCGTCGACGCTGACGTCGGTCGGGACCGTCACCGGCTGCTTCGAGGTGGCCACGACGTGATGCTCGCACGCGGGTACGACGAAGAGCCGAGTCCACGCCGGCCGGCCGGTGACGGGCCTGTCACGGTAGGAAACGGCGGGCGAGATTCAAGCGTGCGTGCGGGTCCACCTGGCCCCACGATCGGTCGGCGGTCGGCGGACGACCCGGCTGTTGATCTGGCCTGACCGGGCAGGATCACCCTCGCCGAACGGTGCGCCGCAGGCGCGTCGAATCCGTCAGGCGATGGAAAACCCGGCTTCGCGATCCCGGCGATCCACCCAGTCGCGCCGGGGCTGGCCGCATTCGGGCGCCGACGCCAGCGCCACAACATGTGGAAGATTCACTGGTCGTCTGCCGCTCGGCCGTGCCGGCGCCCCTGGACGGAGGATCTGACCCCACCCGACCCCGCGACCTGGTCCACACCTGGCCTGGCGGCCCGGTCACGCACCGGCCCGCTCCTGCGCGCCGACGGCCGGCCGCCTCTGCACCCACCCTCGCTTCCGAGACGGAGAACGACCATGCCTGGCGGCAGCCTGCCCTCGCCGAGCCCGCGCCGATGACGTCGGTGACAGGGCCCCTGTGGCTGCTCGGCATCTGCGTCGCGATCCTGCTCGTCCACCTGCTGGTGGAGCGCGCCCGCCACCGCCGCCAGTTGGCGCAGCTACCGACGCGGATCGTGGTCAACGGCATCCGAGGCAAGTCCTCGGTGACCCGACTCATCGCCGGCGCGCTGCGAGCGGACCAGCGGCGGACCGTGTTCGCCAAGACCACCGGCACCGCCGCCCGACTCATCTACCCGGGAGGTCGGGAGGTACCGATCCGCCGCGGCCGGGGTGGGGTCAACGTCATCGAGCAGATCGGTGTGGTCCGGCGGGCCGTGCACGCGGGTGCGGACACCCTGGTCGTGGAGTGCATGGCGGTCCTGCCTGAGCTGCAGCAGGTGAACCAGGAGCTGCTCATCGACGGCGGCATCGTCGTGATCAGCAATGTCCGGGAGGACCATCTGGACGAGATGGGCCCGACGCTCGACGACGTGGCGCGTTCGCTGAGCCGCTCGATGCCGCACCGGGGCACGGTGGTGACCGCGGAACGGGACCGGTTGCACATCCTGCGCGAGGAGGCCGACCGCCGCCAGTGCACGCTCATCGCCGTCGACCCGGACACGGTCACCGACGCGGAGATGCGCCGCTTCCGGTGGATCACCTTCAAGGAGAACGTGGCCATCGCGCTGGCCGTCGCCGAGCTGTGCGGCGTGGACCGGGCCACCGCGCTGAAGGGGATGTGGCAGGCCGACCCCGACCCGGGCGTCCTGCGGGTGGACGCCTGCGCCCACAACGGGCGGCGGTTCGCCGCGGTCAACCTGTTCGCCGCCAACGACCCGGCCTCGACCCTGATGAACATCAACCTGCTCCGGGAGCGGAGGCTGATCGGCGACCGGGTCGCCGTGGTGATCAACTGCCGGCCCGACCGGATCGAGCGCAACGGCCAGATGGGCGGCATCATCCCGGAGATCGAGCCGACCCGGGTCTTCCTCATCGGCTCCCCCACCCGCAGCGCCCTGCACCTGATCCCGGACGAGTGGCGCGACCGCGTGGTCGATCTCGACGGTGAGCAGCGCAAGGGGGCCGAGCTGCGCGACGCCATCGTCGACAAGCTCGGTGCCGGCGAGACCGGCACGGCCCTGCTCATGATCGGCAACATCCACGGGCGCGGCGAGGAACTCCTGGAGGCGCTGCACTCCGTCACGGTCGCGGCCACCGCGGCGGCGCCGTTCGACGAGCTTTCGCTGACGCTCGAGCGCATCTACAAGCTGGACAGCGCGCGCAAACCGGCGGCGGCGGACAGCAGGGCCCCGGTCGACATGGATGCGACGGTCGTGCTGTCCCGCGCGGACCTGACCGCCACCGCCGTGCTCAACACCGCCCGGATCGCCGTTCTGCACGCCGACCGTCGCAGGGCCCGGCCATGAGCGAAGGAACCGTCATGCCCACGTTCGACCTGTCCTCCGAACTCAGCGCCGTGGTCATCGCCGCGGGACTGCTGTTCGGGCTCGTCGGCTACCTCGTCACCAACGTCGCGCCGGCCGGGCTGATGGTGCCCGGCTGTCTGGTGCTCACCGCATTGCAGGACGCGCGCAGCCTCATCGCCATCGTGGCGATCACCGCGGTCACGGTGGCCATCATGAAGGTGCTGCAGCGCATCACGATCCTCTACGGCAAGCGGCTCTTCGCCGTAGCGGTGCTGGCCTCCTCCTTCATGTCGGTGACCTCGTTCGTGCTGCTGCACGTGCGCTTCCCGTACCTGTTCGCCGGCGACACGCTGTCGTTCATCATTCCCGGGCTGATGACCTATCAGCTGGTGCGCCCGCGAGCGTTGCAGACCCTTGCCGCCACGGGCGTGGTCAGCGCCGGCACCGCGGGTGCCGCCCTACTGATGATCTCGCTCTGATGCGCAACCGACGGGTCATCCTCGCCGTCGTCGCGGTCGCGGTCGTGCTCGTCGCCGGCACGGTCGTCGTCAAGCTCTTCGACAGCAGCCCGGCGGGCACGCCCGGCTCCGGCTGGGCTGGGCCGACCCAGTCCGCCCGCGGCTACCGCAACGACGTCGAGCGGCTGACCCAGCAGTACGAGCTGGTCGAGCGGACCCGTCCGGAGCGCACCGAGGTACGCCGGCGCAGCGACCAGGCGGTGGTGGCCACCCTGACCGCCGGCGCCCGTACCGTCGTCGTCGCCGGACCACCGCGCCAGTTCACCGAACCGTCCACCACCCCCGCGGTGATCGACTCGACGTCCTGGGTGCGGGTCGCTCCCCGGGCCTGGCAGGCGGACCATGACCTGGACGAGAAGTTCGCCAGCTGGCTGCTCGAGCAGATCGAAGCGAAGAACCCGCCGGTCGACGTGCTCGCCGCCGCCATGCAGTACCTGGCCGACGCACCCGACGGGGTCAACGACGACGGGGTCCGCTACATCGGTGACGCCGGATTCGGGTACGTGCACAGCACCGACGAGCGCGACGGCGCCGACTTCTACGACTACCTCGAGATCCCGTGGAAGTTCACCGACAGCGGCCGGGCGAAACCGTCGAAGCGGTGGGACCGTGACCTGGACTGCTCCGGCTATCTCCGACTGATCTACGGCTACCGGTTCGGCATCCCGCTGTTCAACGCGCCGGTCAACACCACCGTCAACGGTCTGCCCCGCACCGCGTCGAGCATGGCCTCCTACGCCCGCTCGGTGCTCATCGCCGCCGGACGCACCCCGAGCCGGGCGCCCACCAACCTCTCGGCGATGCAGCCCGGCGATCTCGTGTTCTTCGCGCTGCACGACGACCCGGCTCTCATCACCCACTCGGGGATCTACCTCGGCAAGGACCAGGACGGCGGCATGCGGTTCGTGTCCTCCCGCGGCACCGTCGACGGCCCCACCTTCGGCGACGTCCGGGGCGACGGTGTCGTCGACTCCGGCTACTTCGGCGAGCGGCTGCGCCGGGTCATCCGCCTCTAGCACTAGGAACGATCATGCGTGCTGTCCGCATCGTCCTCATCGTCGCGCTCGTACTCTCGCCCGGCATCGTCTTCGCGCTGCGCGGCGATGTTCTTCGCGACCGCCTGGCGACGACCGAAACCCGCCCGGCCGGCCAGACCGCCGCACCCGCCCCGTCGGGTGGGCCACGGCAGATCACCATCGCCGGATCCGGCGACATCCTGGTCCATCCGCCGACCTGGCAGCAGGCCCGTGCGGACGCGAAGCAGGCCAACCGCGACGGGTACGACTTCGACCCGATGTTCGCCGACATCCAACCCGTCGTCTCGGCCGCCGACCTGGCCATCTGCCACATGGAAGGACCGATGGGCCCCGGCAGCCCGCAGGACTTCCCGCGGTTCCGCGCGCCCACCGACCTCGCGGCCGCGGTCAAGACCGCCGGTTACGACACCTGCTCGACGTCCAGCAACCACGCGCTGGACCAGGGTGAGAAGGGTGTCTACGACAACCTCGACGCGCTCGACGCGGCTGGCCTCGGCCACACCGGCACCTTCCGCAGCGCCGCCCAGCGGGCCCGGCCGACGATCTACAACGTGAACGGCGTCAAGGTGGGGCACCTGTCCTACGCCATGCACTTCAACGGGCTGAAGCCGCCGGCGGGCAAGGAGTGGATCGCCAACCGCATCGACGTGAAGGCGATCAAGGCTGCTGCCGCCGCCACCCGCAGGGCAGGTGCGCAGATCATCGTGCTCTCCGCCCACTGGGGCACCGAGCTTGTCCACGAACCCAGTGGCGAGCAGTTGTTCTGGGCGCGGCAGCTGATCGCCGACCCCAACATCGACCTGATCATCGGCCACCATGCCCATGTCGTGCAGCCCTTCGAGAAGGTCGGCGACAAGTGGATCGCGTACGGCGTCGGCAACACCCTGGCCCGGCACGACTTCCCGGTCGACGCCAACCGGGAGGGCGTGATCGCCATGTTCACCTTCACCGAGCAGCCGAACCACCGGTGGAAGATCACCCAGGTCCAGGCCACGCCCATCTGGCTGTCCCTGAAGCCCACCATTCGCGTCGTGGATCTCGCCGCCGCCATCCAGTCGATGCCGCGCCTCGACCGCCGACGCACGCATTACACGGCGGCCATCGACCGGATCGCCGGCTACCTGGACCAACGGGGCGCGGTGGCGGCGGGGCTTCGCATCGTCCGCTGATCCCCGAACCGGTCGGCGCACCGGCGGCCGCCGACCGATCCTGCCTCGCCGGCCCCGGCGTGCGACGCCCCTAGGATGACGCCATGGCCGTCGACCTGTTCGCGGGAATCCCCGTCAGCGACTACCCGGCGGCGCTGGCCTGGTACGAGCGGCTGCTCGGCTCACCGCCGACGTTCGTGGTGAGCGACACCGAGGCCGTGTGGGAGATCGCCGAACACCGGTCGGTGTACATCGAGCACCTGCCCGAGCACGCCGGCCACGCCATGCACACCCTCTTCGTCGACGATTTCGACGACCGCGTGGCCGGCATCGCCGGGCGGGGTCTGGAGCCCACGAAGCGGGAGACCTACTCGAACGGCGTCCGAAAGGCCACCTTTCGCGATCCCGACGGGAACGAGATCGGGTTCGGCGGCGGTCCGCTCTGATCGGCGCGGCGTCGGACGTCCGGCTGCCGTGTCAGATCGCCACGCGCGCCGATCAGGTCGACTCGGCCCGCACCCGGTAGGAGACGGCGACGGGCCAACCGGAGATGATCACCGCTCCGACGGCGAAGCGGACGCTCGCGCTCTCCTCGCTCCACGGCAACGCGGTGAGCGCGAACGCGACGACGCCGCTGACGGCGCTGTAGGCAGCCCACCCACGGCGGCCCTGTCCGGCGAAGCGACGGGCGAAGATCAGACCGGCCGCGATCAGCGAGAGGAACGCCGCGGCGCCGCAGACCACGTGCAGCATGCTGCCCGTGCTCGCCTGCTCGGGTAGCCCGTCCGGTGCGCCGGACGGCCAGCCGTAGGCGGGGTCAGGGACGAAGAATCCGCCGCCGATCATCGCCACCCCGTAGACGCCGACCAGCACCGGCCCCACCGTGCCGGCCCGACCCGGGCGCAGCGCCTGGCGCAGGCCGACCGCGAAGGCGATCGCCAGCAGGCCGGTGACCGCGAACGCCACGGTCTGCAGCCAGCCAAGGTCGCCGAGGGTGAGCGAGCTCAGGGCGTGCCGGCGCAGGTCGAACCCGGGCCGGCTGAGGGCCTGCCCGAACGACAGGGCGGGAAAGACGAACCCGGCGATCGCGCCGCAGGTCAGGAGGTGCCGGGTCCGGTCGCCCCGGGTCGACGTGGTCCGGTCGGAAGACGTGATGGAGGAGGTCATCGGCGCACCTTTCAGGACGGCTTTCGGGCTCTGCTGCAACGACGAACGAGGTCCGATCGGATCGACACCGTCGGCGAGAAAGTTTCTGGCGGGCCTGACGTGCGGGTTTAGCGGCGGCTCGGACCGGTGAAGGTAGGGCGGCACTGTTCCTGAGGGGGGATCACCATGTCCGACGCCAGCCGTACGCCCGCCAGCGCCACAGACCGTCCCGTCGAGGTGACCGATCCGCTGCTGTGGAAGCTCGCCCTTCAGGTGGCCGACGCCCACGAGCCGGACGGTGCGGACGGCTGCCGCAACCTGGCCTGCGCCGGCCAGTCCTGGCCGTGCCCGGCCTGGGACAACGCCCAACGCGCGCTGCACCTGGCACAGGGCGGAGCCACCGCCGGCGCGACGCCGCCGGCCACACAGGACTCCGCCACCGGCTGGCCCGACGCCTCGGCGACGCCGGCGGCCCGCCGCGCCACGGCGAGCGCGCGACGCGAGTCGGGGGCAACCGCCTCGGCCGCGTGACCCCACGCGGCCGAACCGCCCGGGCGGCGAGGCGCTGACCGATCAGCGACATACCTCTGAGGCATGAATATGACCCCTGAGGTATCGCTCGCCAAGACACCGCCGCCCGAGCCGGTGGGGCACCGGCACGCGCACCCACGGGCCAACCTTCGTGGCTGGCGGTCAAATGGCGACATCAGCACGCAACCGGCTGGACACATTGACGGGGATCTAGGGGCTCGACTACCGTGCCGGACTGAGAGAGCGCTCTCTCACCGGACCTTCTCCCCCACATCAGACGAACGTGTCGGAGCCGGCAATGCCGGTCTCCCGGCGCGCGATGGAGGCAGCATGAAACCTCCCGTCCCCCACCGCCGATGGGCCCTGGCCGTCACCACCACACTGGCCCTGGTCGTCAGCGGCCTCACGATTGCCGTCACCCGTCCCGCCGAGGCCGCCCCCGTCGGCGCCGGCAGTTACACCACCACCCCGGTCGGCCCGCTTCCCACCGGCTGCGGCCAGATGACGAGCAACCCCCGGCAGTTCGCCACCGCCAACGCGCCCGCCGGCGCGATACCCACCAACGACTGGTGGTCCTCGCTGCTCTGGAAGCGAACCGACTGCTCGTTCAGCGAGCCCCTGCACGCGCATCCGATCTCGTACGACACGTTCGGCGACGGCCTCGGTTTCTCGGCCAACTCCACGCCGGCCATCAGCGGCACCGCGACCGGCGTCGGGGAGTACCACTACCCGTACGTCCAGGACATCCGGGTCGGCGTCGCCGGGCTCGGCGCGCCTCAGGTCAGGGTGGACGGCTGGACCGACTGGACGGTCAGCCCGTACTGGAGCGACGGAGCGCGGACCATGCGCGCCACCATCGGCCACGGCCTGCCCTTCGCGTACTTCCAGACCAGCGGTGGCGACGCGGTGATCAACACGAGCGGCACCGCCGACGTCTGGTCCAACAGCGGCGCCACCGTCGGCTTCCGGGTCAACGGCCACGACTACGTCGCGTACGCCCCCAGCGGCGCCAGTTGGACGGTCAGCGCCGGCCGAATCTCGTCCGCCCTGGCCGGCCGGGGCTACTTCTCCGTCGCGCTGCTACCGCCGACGGCGACCACCGCGGAGCGCGCCGAACTGGCCACGACCTACGGCCGGTACGCGCACGCCCACGTCACCGGCACCCAGGTCTCGTACGCCTACGACCCGGCGACCAGCGGGCTCACCACCACGTACGCGTTCACCACGACGGCCCGGGAGGGCACCGCCACGCAGACCGTGGTCAGCCTCTACCCGCACCAGTGGAAGTCGCTCGCCGGCTCCACTGCGATCACTCCGACCTACCCGTCGGCGCGGGGCCGGATGAAGGTGCTCACCGGCGTCAACCAGTTCCGCACCGCCATGAAGTTCCAGGGCGTCCTGCCGGAGCTGCCGGCCGTCGGCGACGGCAGTGGCGCCGACCTGGCGACGCTCAACGGCCACCTGGCCGCCGCGCGGGCGAACCCGATGGACCAGCGGGGCAACGACACGTACTGGACGGGCAAGGGGCTCGGCCGGGCCGCCCGCCTCGCCGAGGTGGCCGACCTGGTCAACGACACCGCGACCCGGGACAGCGCGCTGAACGCGATCCGCAGCACGCTCACCGACTGGTTCACCGCGTCGACCGGCAAGACCTCGAAGCTCTTCTACTACGACAACAACTGGGGCACGCTGATCGGCTACCCGGCGTCGTACGGCTCCGACCAGGAACTCAACGACCACCACTTCCACTACGGCTACTTCATCGCCGCCGCCGCGACGCTGGCCAAGTTCGACCCGGCGTGGGCCGCCACCAGCCGCTACGGCGGCATGGTGGACCTGCTGATCCGCGACGCCAACAACTACCGCCGCGACGACACCCGCTTTCCCTACCTGCGCGACTTCGACATCTACGCCGGCCACGACTGGGCCTCCGGGCACGGCTCGTTCGGCTCCGGCAACAACCAGGAATCCTCGTCGGAGGGGATGAACTTCGCCAACGCCCTGATCCAGTGGGGCCAGGTGACCGGCAACGCCGCCGTGCGTGACGCGGGCATCTTCCTCTACACCACGCAGGCCGCGGCGATCCAGGAGTACTGGTTCGACGCCAGCGACCAGAACTTCCCCGCCGCCTTCGGGCACTCGACGGTCGGCATGGTCTGGGGCGACGGCGGCGCGTACGCCACCTGGTTCAGCGGCGAACCGGAGATGATCCAGGGCATCAACCTGCTGCCGGTCACCGGTGGACACCTCTACCTGGGCAACAACCCGGCGTACGTACGGACCAACTACGCCGAACTGGTCCGCAACAACGGCGGGCCACCGACGGTGTGGCAGGACATCCTGTGGCAGTTCCAGGCCCTCGGCGACGGAACCGCGGCGCTGGCGAACCTGCGCGCGAACCCCGGATACACCCCCGAGGAGGGAGAGAGCCGGGCACACACCTTCCACTGGATCCGCAACCTCGCGGCGCTGGGCACCGTCGACACCACGGTGACCGCCAACCACCCGCTGACGGCGGTCTTCTCCCGCAACGGGGCGCGCACCTACGTCGCGTCGAACCCGACCGCGAGCCCGGTCACGGTGACGTTCTCCAACGGCACGACGCTCGCCGTGCCGGCCGGACGGACGGCCACCACCGGGGCGTACACCTGGAGCGGCGGCAGCGCGACGGGCGGCACGCCTCCCGGCACCACCCCGCCGCCGACCGACCCGCCGCCGACCGACCCGCCGCCGTCGGGCTCGCCGACGCGGTACCTGCTGCCCGGTGGTGGGCTGGGCGCCGCCGGCGGCGCGGCGACGACGACGGTCGCGGCGGCCAACGGAAACCACGACGGTACGCCGACCAACCCGCAGGTCTTCACGGCGACCGGCCTCAACCTCGCCTACGCCGGCGGGCAGACCGCGTTCGACCTGTTCGTGGACGCCGGGACGGCGGTCGGCAACGGTGTGCAGGTGCGGGTCTCCTACGACCTGACCGGCAACGGCAGCTGGGAACGGGTGGAGACCTCACGCTACTTCGCCACCGACCCGGTCCCCGGCTACGAGCACTACACGCAGAGCGCCGGCCTGGCCTCGGCCACCGGCACGTTGGGCGCGCTGAGCAACGGCACCGTCCGGGTGGAGGTCTGGTCGGCGATCGGCAACAACCCCAGCACCGTGGGCATCGGCAACCAGTCGGTGCTCCGCCTTCCGTACTCCTGATCACCCCCGCCCACGCCGCCGCCGGTTGAGGTACGGCCGGCGGCGGCCGGCACCGGGTCACAGTTGACCGCCGCGGGCCACCGGAGCTGAACCGAGCTCCGCAGTCAGACGGTGACTACTGCTCGGCGATGAGACTGGGCAGTTTGCGCATGTCGTCAAAGACGACGGTGTCGGGGCCTTCGAGCTGCTCGGCCCGGGTCAGTCCGCCGGCATAGCCGAAGGCCCGCATCCCGGCAGCGCGCGCGGCCTGCACACCGGGCCGGCTGTCCTCGACGACCACACACGCGGCGGGGTCGACACCCATCCGCCGCGCGGCATGCAGAAACAGATCGGGAGCCGGCTTGCCGTGCGATACCTCGCCGGCGCTGAAGATGCGGCCCGCGAAACGTTCGTAGAGGCCGGTGCGGCCGAGGGTGTGGCGCATCTTCTCGTGCGAGCCATTGGAGGCGACGCAGGTCGGCAGGACGATCGCGTCGAGCGCTTCGGGCAGCCCTTCGACGGGCGCCAGTGCGGCGTCCACCGCCTCCCGATGGAGCTGCTCAAACCGCTCCGACCAACTGCCCGCCACCTCCTGACCCAGCTGCGCGGCGATCTGATCACGGATGGAGGCATGGGAGCGCCCGATGAACCGGTCGATGACCTCGACCTCGGTCAGCGGCCAGCCAAGCTCCGCTCCCAGGGCGACCTGGACACGCACGGCGATGCGTTCGCTGTCGACCAGTACCCCGTCGCAGTCGAAGATCACCAGTTCAATCGGTTTGAACACCCGCGCAGCATAGGGTGCAGGATGGCTACATGAACGCTCCCGTTGACCTCGCCGATGCCCTGTCGAGCTTTGACGAGCCATGGTCACCTCGCACCGTCGCCCTGCTGAACGAATACGACGTGAGGGTGGTCAAGACGAGAGGTGAGTTCACTCGTCACAGCCATCCAGACACGGACGAGTTCTTCCTCGTCCTGCGCGGATCGCTGACCATCCGGATGGACTCCGGCGACGTGACCCTCGGCCCCGGGCAGATGTATGTGGTCCCGCGCGGAGTGCCGCACCAGCCGGTCTCCGTCGATGGGGCCGACGTCGTGCTGATCGAGCCGAGCGAGACCGTCAACACCGGTGACACCCCGAGCGAGCTGACCGCCGAGCGCCGACCGCTCTAGCGCGTTCACCCCGGGCCCTCCCCCACGCTGCTCGGCCAGCGGCTGGCGACGGTGGATGTCGAGCCCCGGGGACTGGTTGACCGCCCCGGAACACGGACAGCTGTGGAAGACCGTCGCCGAGCACCACGACATGACAGTCGAAGGCTGGGCGTCAGTCGTACGCCCCGGTCGGGTCGCCCTCGGAGACGCCGTTGAGCTGCTGCCGCACTGAGACACCGGCGGCGGGAGCGCCCGTACCGCCGCCCACGGGTCGGGCATGACGGGCGTATCGAGCCGCGGTCGGAATATGGCGTGCACGCCGGCGGCTCGGCCCTCTACGGTACGCGCCGTGACCCTCGACATCGCGAGCCTGGCGGACCGCCCGGATCTCGCCCCGCTGCTCGACGACGACTTCGACGGGGCGTGGCCGCCGTTCATGCTCTGGGACCCGATGGGCGCGGTGTACTACAGCGTCGCCCACGACCTGTACCCCGAGTTCGTCTTCGCCGCCGTCGACTCCGACGAGCCCGGGCGCGCCGTCGCCCGGGCGTACGCCGTGCCGTTTCGTTGGACGGAGGCGGAGCTGCCCGACGGCGGCTGGGACCGGGTGATCCAGCGGGCCACCATCAACCGGCTGAGCGGGGCCGAGCCGAACATCGTCTCGGCGCTGGAGATCTGCATCCGACCCGACCGGCGCGGCAGCGGCCTCTCCGCGCTGATGCTCAGCGCGATGCGGCAGGCCGTCGCCAAGCTCGGCTACGACACGCTGGTCGCCCCCGTCCGGCCGAGCGGCAAGCACAGCCGACCGGACCTGCCGATGACCGAGTACGCGACGCAGGTCCGCGCGGACGGTCTGCCGGTCGACCCGTGGCTGCGGGTACACGTCCGGGCGGGTGGCCGCATCGAGCGGGTCGCACCGCGGTCGATGATGATCAGCGGGACGCTCGCCGACTGGCGTCGCTGGACCGGTCTGCCGTTCGACGCCAGCGGGCCGGTCCACGTGCCGGGCGCCCTGGTGCCGGTGCACTGCGACGTGGCGCACGACCACGCCGTCTACGTCGAGCCGAACGTCTGGGTGCGGCACCCGCTGTAGTGCCACCGGCCGCCAGCCAACCCGTGCGGGATTCCGGATCTATTGACAGTCGATAGGTTGCGAGCGAGACTCGATACGTGGCCCGGCCTTTTGAAGGAGACCGATGAAGTACATCCTCGGCATCGTCGCCCTCCTCGCCGTCGCGCTCGGCGTCGCCGCTGTCGTCTACGGGGGGGCCGATGACTCACCGGGCCTCCAGCTCCTGGGCGCGGCGCTCGTCGTCGGCGCGGTCGTGTTCGGGGTGCGGACCGCCCGACGCGGCAGGTAGCGATCGCGAGGTTGAGGACGTCAGGGTGCTGTTTCTCGTACTGCTCGTCGCCGCGCTGGGCGGAGCCGCCACCGCGGCGGCCCTCGCCGTTCGTGGGCTCGTCGCGGTGTTGGAAAGGAACGGGCGCTCCCGGCCGGGTTGGCTGCGGGCGGCAGCGCTCCTCGCCGGCGCGGGCGCCGTTGCCGCGTACACGTGGGGGATGCTGCACGTCGGCTACGCGGTGATGCAGGCGGAGGACGGCGGCGCCGGCTCCTTCCCGATCGAACCGTGCCGGGAAGCCGGGCCGAGGCTGGCGAGCCAGGTCGATGGGTACGACGTCAGCTTCCTACCCATCCGTTTCGAATGCCATCTCACCAGTGGCAGCACGTACGTCACATCGTCCGTGCCCGGCTACGTCAACCCGACCGCGGCCAGCCTCGGACTGATCACCGCCGCCTGCGCGATCCTCGCCGCCACGACGGCAAAGCGCACCCGAGCACCGGCCGCGTAGCAACCCGGCTCCTCCCCTGCGCCCTGGCAAGGGAGGAGCCAATGGGAGGGACGCGTGCTCGTGGTTAGCGGGCGGACTTCATCCAGTCCTGGTAGTGCGTGGGGGCCAGGTGTGCGTCCGGGCCGGCGATGAGCACGTCGCCGGAGACGGCCGCGAACATGCCGGCACTGTCGTCGGTGACGACGGTGCGGTTGTCCTGCTGCGCGGCCAGGGTGAGCCTTCCGAGGTCGTCGAGGGCGTAGACGTCCGGGCCGGCGACGTTACGGATGCCGCCCAGCGGCGCGCCGGTGGCGACGTCGACCACCGCGGCGGCGACGTCGGCGGCGGCCATCGGCTGAACCGGGGTGGCGGGCAGGCGGACCGTGGTCTCGTCCGAGGTCCAGGACATGATCGCGTTCACGAACTCGAAGAACTGGGTGGCACGCACGATCGAGTACGGCGTGGGGCCTTGCCGGAGCAGCTCCTCCTGCAGGGTCTTGGCCCGGTAGTAGTCGAGCTGGGGCACCTGATCCACACCCACGATCGAGAGGATCACCTGGTGCCCGACCCCGGCGCGCTCCCCGGCCGCCAGCAGGTTACCCATGGTGGTCCGGAAGAAGTCCAGGGAGGCCTCGTCGAAGGTCGGCGAGTTCGCCACGTTGACCACGACCTGGGCGCCCTCCAGCGCCTGGTCCAGGCCGTCGCCGGTGAGCAGGTCGACGCCGGTCGACGGTGCCGCGGGGACCGCCTCGTGCCCAGCCGCGGTCAGCTTCTGGACCACCTGCGAGCCGATCAGCCCGGTACCGCCGATGACTGTGAACTTCATGACTCTCACCTTCCTACAACGCGCCCCGAGGCACGCCAACTTCGTCGAGGACGGATGGTTCCGAACTCGGATATTTCTTGTCCGAGACAATAGTCGGATAGTCTCTGTCCGAGTCAAGGCGGGGGGGGTCGTATGAAGCTGTCAGGCGGGGTCGAGTGGGCACTGCACTGCTGCGTGGTGCTGACCACGGCGACGCAACCCGTGCCGGCCGCCCGGCTCGCCGAACTGCACGACGTCTCCGCCAGCTACCTGGCCAAACAGCTGCAGGCACTCTCCCGCGCCGGTCTGGTGACCTCGGTGCAGGGCAAGGCGGGCGGATACGTGCTGACCAGGGCGCCCGAGCTGATCACCATCCTCGACGTGGTCGCCGCCGTCGACGGCGCCCAGCCCGCCTTCGTGTGCACCGAGATCCGCCAGCGCGGCCCCTTGGGGGCAGCGCAGGAGGCTTGCACGCGGCCCTGTCCGATTGCCCGCGCGATGGCCGGCGCCGAGGCCGCCTGGCGTGCCGCCCTGCAGGCGGTCTCGATCGCGGACCTCGCCGCGGGCGTCGACGAGGACTACGGCCCTACCGCGCTCGCCGGCATCCGCGGTTGGCTCAGCGGACCCAGCGACAGCGACACCGCAGCCGCCGAGCGCAGGTAGACGCGCAAGCGCTAGTCCTCGAAGTCGAACGTGAACGTGCCCGCCTCGATGCGGTCGATGAGTTGGCTGACGTCGTCGGCTTGCCGGATCGCGCTGTCCCATCCGCTGCTTGTGATGTCGACCAGCAGCACCGGTGCGGGGTCGCTGCGCAGGTCGAGCACGAGCTGTTCACGGGAGCCGTCACCGCCGATGATCGCGATGCCGGGGTGCGCGTCGGTGGCTTCGTCCCATGCGTCATGCAGCTCCAGCATCTCGCGTGGCGAATTGAGCCAGACGTAGGATCCGCTGGTCATCCAGCCTCGCCGGAACCACGACTCACCCTGGAGATAGGCTCGCCACGCGGCAGGCAGAGCTCGGCCCAGGGCCTTGTCGGCGTCGGTGAACTCCTGATCGTTCACTGGGCCGCGGTACTCGGCTTCCTCGGTGATCGCGCCGACGATGTGCGTGTTGAGGTCGGCAAGCTCCTCGGCGGGGATCCAGTACTCCAGCACGTCGCGGCCACCGGCCTGATGAACCTCGTAACGGTCCAGGTATGAACGCCGGACGTCGAACCGGGTTACATGGCCGACGCCCTCGGCGGGGACGTTCCACTCGCGGGCGATCTTCGTGGCGTACCAGCGGTTCAGTACGGGGTAGAAGATCGGCTGGTCCGGCAGGCGCGGTGGCCAAGCCCGCCACCCTGACGCCGCCACGAGGTCGAGTTCGGCCTGCCCGGTGGGCCGCCACAGGGTGATGGTGTCGGAGTTGTCGATGGTCTGTTCCCCGCCAATCGTCAAGTCCTGCGGTCGTGTCGAGCCACGCGTCCAACATTCTTCTGGCATCGGAACCGAGCGCTCCGCGCGGGCTAGTCGTCGCGGTCGACGGTGAGTTCGCTGTATGCCGGCTTCAAGCGCCAAGGGTGCCGAAGAAGGCTCCATCCGTGCCGGCATCCTGGGCGGACCTACTACCGAAAGTGCGCGGTCCGGGCTGTCCGGACCATCTGCACAGGGGCGATGATGCGTTATGGCGTTGTCGACGGAGTTCACGGACTTGTTCGGGGTACGGCATCCGATCGCGCTGGCGCCGATGGGCGGGTCGGCCGGCGGCGCGCTGGCCGCGGCCGTCTCTCGGGGCGGCGGACTCGGGATGCTGGGCGCCGCGGACGGGGACCGGGAGTGGCTGGATCGTGAACTCCCGATCGTCGCGTCGGGCACCGACCAGCCGTGGGGCGTCGGTTTCCTGACCTGGGCGATCGATGTCGGCGCGGTCGAGCGTGCCCTGGAGTACGGCCCCAGGGCGGTCATGTTCTCCTTCGGCGACCCGAGCCCGTTCGTGGCACCTGTCCGTCAGGCCGGGGCGGTCCTGATCGTTCAGGTCACCGACCTGGAGGAGGCCAGGCAGGCCGTGGACCTGGGCGCCGACGTCATCGTGGCGCAGGGCACCGAAGCCGGCGGCCACGGGGCCCGACGCGGGCGGTCCACGTTGCCGTTCGTACCCGTCGTGGTGGATCTCGCGGCGCCGACGCCGGTGCTGGCGGCCGGTGGCATCGCCGACGGCCGCGGCGTGGCCGCCGCCCTGGCGCTGGGCGCGAGCGGAGCGTTGATCGGCACCCGCTTCCAGGCCACCGTCGAGGCCCTCGTCGACCCCGCGATCAGCAAGGCGATCGTCGAAGGGCGGGGGCAGGACACCGAGCGCAGCAGCGTGCTGGACATCGTCCGCGGCTCCCGGTGGCAGTCGAAGTACACCGCCCGCACCCTCGGCCACCCCCACCTCGACCGGTGGCGCGGCCGCGAGGCCGAGCTCGCCGGCGACCCTCAGGCCAGCCGGGACTACCAGGACGACGTGGCACGGGGCGTCATACCACCGCTGCCGGTCTGGGCCGGGGAGGCCGTCGACCTCATCACCGACCTGCCGTCCGCGGCCGACCTCGTCACCACTCTGGCCGCCCAGGCCGAACAGGCCCTGGCCAGGGCCGGAAGGCGCTGACGGGGGCGACCTCGACCGCCGGATGCCCAGCGACGCGGCGTGGCGGGCTGCCTCAAGGAATGCTCAAATCCCGCCGGCCCGCCCCATCAATGTCATGAATGCACATACGCTCACCGCACCCAGCTCGCTCACGGCTCCCCCGATCCTTTCCGCGGCGACCATTGTGGTGCCCAGGCTCAGGTGGGCGGGCTCAGCACGGCAGTCCTGAGTGGCCCGGTCCCATCCCCGCGCGGACCGGCCACCACGTCAACCACACGCCGCAAGCAGAAGGAGGGGGAATGCGACGCAGACAACTGCGCATCGCGCTTCTCGCAGTGTCCGCCCTGGCGGGCAGCGTTCTCGTGGCGACCGCGCCCGCAGGCGCGGAGCCCGCGGGGTCGACAGCCACGGCGGGCTCGGGGCGATCCACCCTTGAGGACCAGGAGCAGGTACGGCTCGTCCGCATCCACCTGGCCGGCGCCGACCTGCTGGACAAGGTGGTCGCCGCCGGCTTCGACCTGGAGCACGGCCTCAAGCGCGTGCCGACCGGCATCGAGGGTGAGGCGGTGGTGACCGCCGCCCAGCTCACCGAACTCGAGGCGATGGGCGTGGACATCCTCGGCGACGACGAGGGCTTCGCCTGGAACGAGGAGGCCGACGGCGGCTTCCAGTCCCGGCGCACGCAAACGGTCCAGCCGCTCAGCCACGAGAAGACGGTACGGGTCGTCCGCGCCGACTGGTTCACCACGAAGGGCCAGGGCTTCCTCTACGTGGAGGCACGGACCACCGAAGGGCAGCAGGCGGACCCGGTCGTCGAGATGCAGGTTGAGAACGACTCGGGCCGCGGCACCTCGTTCGGCTTTGCCCGGACGATGAGCCGGTTCGTCGACTCCGGGCAGTACATGTTCCACCGGAACCTGTTCAAGCTCGACGCACGACCGAACCAGATCCGGGTCACGAGTTCGACCGGCGGCGTCGCCACCGGCGACGTCTCCAACTGGCTCGAGGACGGCGCGCCGCCGCTGACGGCCAACCCGGCCTACAAGTGGGACTTCGTCGACGGCTACCGGCATCCGCAGCAGCTCTACAGCCGCGCCGAGGAGATCGCCCGCCAGTACCCGGACATCGCCGAGATCGTCTACCTGCCGAACCAGACGAACGGCTACCAGCGCAACGCGCAGGCCACCATCGGCGGCACCGGGCAGGCCGCGGTCGTGGTCAGCTCGGCGGCGTGGGGCCACGAGGGCGGCAACGACATCACCGTCGAGTTCGTGGACCGGCCGGGCGCGAACATTCCGCTCTCGGTCGAGGTGGCGGGCAAGGCGGTCCGGGTCCTGCTCGCGAAGGACGCCTCCGGTGGGCTCGCCAGCACGGCCGCCCAGGTGGCGGCGGCGCTGGAGAGTCAGTCCCAGGGTCTGATCGGCCGGGCGCACCCGTACCGCACCAACGCGGGCACCGGCATCGTCGTACCGACGTCCGGCCCGGTGGCGCTGACCGACTTCCTCGACCAGAAGCGCGCCGGCGCGCCGGAAGGCGAGGTGCCACGCGGCCCGGCCACGATTCCCGTCCTGCGGATCGGCAAGCACCGCGACGGCAAGAAGCCCGGCGTCCTGATCCAGGCGCAGGACCACGCCCGCGAGTGGGTGCCGGCGACGACCAGCCTGGAGTCGGCCGAGCGGCTGGTGCACAACTACCGGTCCGACCGGGAGACGAAGAAGATCGTTGACAACACCGACGTCTTCTTCATCCTCTCCAACAACCCCGACGGGGCGAACTACAGCTTCTACAACTTCGCCTCGCAGCGCCGGAACATGACGAACCACTGCCCGGACGAGAACGCGGATCCGGCCCGGCGCAACTCCTGGGGCGTCGACCTGAACCGGAACTACCGGGTCGGGTCGGGTCACGACGGCTACGCGGGAGGGTCGACCAGCTGCGTCAGCGACACCTATCAGGGGCCGGCGGAGCTTTCGGAGCCTGAGTCGAAGAACATCATCTGGCTGGTCGAGAAGTACTCGAACATCAAGTTCATGATGTCGGTGCACTCCAACGGCGGCCAGCTCTTCTGGCAGCCCGGCGCCTACATCGCGGACGGGCGGATCACCACGCCGCGCCCGCCGCTGGGTGACGAGGCGTTCTACTGGCAGTCGGCCGCCCGGATCCTGTCGCAGGTCAAGGCGCACCGGCAGACCGTTGTCACGCCGGAGAACGTGGGTGGCTCGTCGGACGTCCTCTACTCCTCCGCGGGCAACGTACGCGAGGACCTGTACCACACGTACGGGATCTACGCCTTCGGCTGGGAGGTCGGCGGCTCGGTCTACAACCCGGCCACCGGCAACTGGCAGGGCGGCTCGTTCCAGCCGGCGTGGGTCGGGGATCCGAATCTCGTCAGCGGGCACGCCGAGACGATGGAGTACGCCAACGGCATCATGGAGATGTTCCGGGTCGCGGCGGACTGGGGCAGGGACAAGAAGGACCCGACGTCCTCGCTCGTTCCCGGTGGCGGGAAATACTCCGCGCCCGTCGACGTGCGCTTCGAGACGAGCGAGCCGGCCACCATCTACTACACGACGGACGGCAGCCGACCCACGCTCGAGTCGCCGCGCTACGCGGCGACCGAGTTCCGTGAGCCGGGGCAGGTGTTCCACGTGACCGAGACCACGACGTTCCACTGGTTCTCGGTCGACAGCGCCGGCAACATCGAGCAGAACTACGACCCGACGAAGAACGACAAGCGCAACAACTACCGCAAGGCGACGATCACCATCAAGCGGTAGTCGCGCGCCGCGCCGCTGATCATTGCCTCGTCAGTCGGGTTCCGCCCGCACGGACGAGGCAATGATCGCGTATGCACAGCGTCGGAGGCCGGCGCCGACCTCGCCCTCTTACTTTCGGCGGAGCGAGCCGTCGCCGGATCGGCCTTTTGCCAGATCCGAACGCGTCGGCGAGCACCTAGGGTCTCGTGGGGTAGCGGTCAGCTCTCGCGAACCGCCGGCTCGGCGGGCAGGCTGTCCATGAACGAGCTGACCGAGAAGACCGCCCGGCCGGGGCCGGCGGGGCCGTACCCGGGCGGGCTGGACAGGCCGTTGGCCTCCATGGTCGCGCGGTAGGTCTCCAGCAGCCGGATGTGGTACTCAAGCGGCGCACCATGCGGGTTGGTCCGGCCCAGCGGGGTGGTGGGCTCCGGACACCAGGTGGTGAACCGTGGGGTGATCCCGCGGGACATGAAGTACTGCAGTCCCTCGGCGGTCGAGTCGATCGCCTCGTCCACGGTGGCGAAGCCGTGCGGGGCCGCCATCTCCACGCCGGCGACGAAGTTCGGGATGACGTTGCGTGGCCCGAAGATCTCGGCGGAGTCGAGGATGCGCCGGTGCCACTCCTCCCGGCCCACGTAGCGCTCCTTGCCCGGGCAGTAGAGCTCGAAGAGCCGCTTGTCCCACACCTCGTAGTTGGGGTGGTAGATCCGGATCCCGTAGTCGTGGAAGCGCTGCACGTCGGCCCGCGGCAGGGCCTGGGCGACCACCTTGCCGATCCACCGGCCCGGGAACCGCTCCTCGATCGCCTGGGCGTAGCGGCCGTAGAAGTCCGCCTCGGCCAGCCCGTCGACTCTCGACGTGATGCTGCCGCCGGTCAGCGTGTACGCCTGCGAGGTGCGGTCCTGGTCGTACCGGTCGATGATTTCCAGCGCTTCGAGGACCTCGTCGACGGGCTTGACTCCGGTGTACGGGCGGCCGGCCTGCTTGTGCTGACGCCAGTTGTGGTTGATGTCGCAGTACTGGCACTCTTCCTTGACGCCGAAGTACTGGCAGACCCGGAACGCCGTCAGGTAGATCAGGTAGCCCCACTGGATCGTCGGCGCGACCTCCATCACCGACTTGCCGTTGGCGAGCGTGTGCCGGTAGTAGTCCGGCATCGGGGGTAGGCCCACCTCGGCGATCGCCCGGCCGTCCAGGAACAGCATCAGCCGCCCGTCGTCGTCGGGCTTGACCCGGTAGGGCGAGTCGGGGTTGGTGCGCACCGACACGACCGTCCGGCGCAGCTCGTACGGGCCGCCGGTGAGCACGATCTCCTCCGGCGGCCGGCGCAGCGCGGCGGCGCCCAGCTCGGGCAGGGTCCGGTGGTCGAACGAGAAGATGAAGTACGACTTGGGCTTGACGTCGCCGTGCTCGTTGTCGGTCAACGCCGAGTCGTCGAAGGCCAAGCCACCGCGCAGCAGGTCCTCCTTGATCACCGCCTCACGTGGCACGTGAGGAAAGCGTCCCATCAGGTCTTCGATGAGATCCGTACGAGACTGCATGCGCACTCCCTGTCACCTGTTCGCGAGAGCCCGACCCGCTCGGGCCCGGACTCAAGAGGCGAAACGTAACACTCCCCCACGCCGACAATTGCCCGTCTGAGATCCAGTTCACGACGGTTGACTTGAAGCTGGATTCAGGTTCTAGCGTGACGTTCTCCACCGATCAGCACCGACCTCACCCGCACCCTCAGTCGAAGGAAAGAAGCTGATGCGACTTACCCGTCTTCTCACTCCCCGCGTCGTGGCGAGCGCCCACTGCGATCTGCCGTGCGGAGTTTATGACCCGGCTCAGGCGAGAATCGAGGCCGAGTCGATCAAGGCGATCTGCGAGAAGTACCAGGCCAGCGACGACCCGGAGTTCCGGACGCGCTCCCTGCTCATCAAGGAGCAGCGTGCGGAGTTGGTCAAGCACCATCTCTGGGTGCTGTGGACCGACTACTTCAAGGCGCCGCATTTCGAGAAGTACCCCCAGTTGCACGGTCTCTTCAACCAGGCCACCAAGCTGGCCGGGGCCGGCGGCGCGAAGGGCTCCGCCGACCCGGACGTTGCAGCCGAGCTTCTTGCGAAGATCAACGAGATCTCGGAGATCTTCTGGGAGACCAAGCAGGCCTGATCGAACTGCGCGGCCCGAGGCGGCGGCGCCGGTGGACTACAGCGCCGCCCGGCGGTGGAACGACCGCTTCGCCCACAGGTACGACAGCAGCGCCACCACGGCGCACCACGCCAGAGCGACGACCGCGCTGCTGCCGATCCCCGAGCCGAGCAGCAGCCCGCGCAGCGTCTCGATGACCGGCGTGAACGGCTGGAGGTCGGCGAACCACCGCAGCCCGGCCGGCATGGTGTCGGTGGGCACGAAGCCGCTGCCCAGAAACGGCAGGAGAGTCAGGAACATGGGCAGGTTGCTGGCGGTCTCGACGCTGTCGCTGACCAGGCCGAGCGCGACCGACAGCCAGATCAGCGCGAAGGCGATCGCGGCGAGCAGGCCCACGGCGGCGAGCCACTCGACCGCGGTGGCGTTGGGGCGGAAGCCGATGGCCAGTGAGATGCCGAGCACGACGGCGATGCCCAACATGGTCTGTACCAGGCTGCCGAGGACATGTCCGGTCAGCACGGAGGCGCGGGAGATGGCCATCGTGCGGAAGCGGTCGACGATGCCCTCGGTCATGTCCATCGCGACGGAGATCGCGGTCCCCTGCACGGCGCCGGTCACGGTGAACAGCAGGATGCCCGGCACGATGTAGTTGATGTAGGCGGCGCGGCCGCCGCCGCCCGCGAGTCCGGCACCGAGCGTCCCGCCGAAGACGTAGACGAACAGCAGCAGGAAGACGACGGGAAGGCCGATCAGCATCCCGGTCAGCGAGGGGTAGCGCTGGATGTGACGCAGCTGTCGGCGGAACATCGTTGCCGAATCGGTCAGGGTGTACGCGAGGCTGGTCATCGGTGTCCCTCCATGATGGCGTCCCGCGCGGCGGCGGACGCGGGCGTGCCGGTGAAGGCGAAGAAGACGTCGTCCAGGTCGGGGGTGTGGATGGAGAGCCGGTCGACCTCGACCTGCGCGTCGTCGAGCCGGTCCAGCACCTCCCGCAGCGAGCGCACGTCGCCGTCGCTGGGGATCTGCAGGGTGAGGGCCTCGTCGTCGCGCTGCGCGACGGCGAGCGTGCGGGCGGCGCTGTGCAGCGCGGTGGGGTCGGTGAAGCGCAGCAGGATGTGCCCGCCGGGAATGCGGCGCTTGAGCTCGTCGGGGGTGCCCTCGACGACGATCCGACCGTGGTCGAGCACCGCGATCCGGTCGGCGAGTTCATCGGCCTCGTCGAGGTACTGGGTGGTCAGGAACACCGTGACCCCCTCGGCGACGAGCCCGCGGATGATCTGCCACATCGCATGGCGGCTGCGGGGGTCGAGGCCGGTGGTGGGCTCGTCCAGGAAGATCAGACGCGGGTCGCCGACCAGGGTCATCGCCAGGTCGAGCCGGCGTCGCATGCCCCCGGAGTAGACGGCGGGCGTCTTACGCGCCATCTCGCCGAGGTCGAAGTGTTCGATCAGCCGGGCGACGCGGCGTCTGCCCTCGGTGCGGCCGAGATGGTGCAGGTCGGCCATCAGTTTGAGGTTCTCCTCGCCGGTCAGGAGGTTGTCGACGGCGGAGAACTGGCCGGTGACGCCGATCGCCGCTCGTACCGCGTCGGGCTGGCCGGTCAGGTCGTGGCCGGCGACGCGGACGGATCCGCCGTCGGCGGGCACCAGGGTGGACAGGATCCGCACCACGGTGGTCTTGCCCGCGCCGTTCGGCCCGAGCAGCGAGAAGACCGTCCCCTCGGAGACCATGAGGTCGATGCCATCGAGGACGACCTTGTCCCCGAACGTCTTGCGCAGGCCGGACACCGAGATGGCCGGGCGGGTCGCGATGGTTGTCGCCATTGCTCCTCCATAGATCAAAGGCGTTGCACGGGTACGGAGGGCGCGCGCCATCGCCGGTCGGGCCGATGGAGCCGACCGGGGGTACGAGGCCACGCGTTCTCCCCGGTCGCGGCGGGTCGACCGCGACCGGACGGACGAGAAGGGTCAGGAGCGGCGGATGAGGATGTCGCCGAAGGCGGTACGGGCCCGCACCTCGGCCTGCTCGTCGGTGTCGGCCGGACCGGCGGCGGCGTCCAGCTCGCTGCGGACCTTGCCGAACTGGGTGTGCAGGTCGAGTCGGGCCGCGGTGCCACGCCGGATACCGACCTCGATCCGCCCGGCGGCGGTGCGCAGCGTCGCCGATCCACGAACAAGCTCACCGACGCGGATGTCGCCGTTGGCGGTGTTCGCCGTGACCGAGGCGGCAGCGTGCTCGGCGGCGACGTGACCATTGGCGGAGCGAGCCCGAAGCTCGCCGGCGGCATCACCGATCCACGTGTCGCCGTTGCCGTTCTTCAGCATGGCGCGGCCGCCGACGGCGCGGACGCTGAGCTTGCCGGAGCCGGTGGTGATGTCGGCGTCGCCGGCGACGCTCTCGGCGATGGCGGCACCGAGGCCGGTGTGCAGGGTGAGCGCGTCGGTGTCCTCGACCTGGAGGTCACCGGCACCGCTCTTGAGTCGGCAGTCGGCGAGCGCCCCGGAACAGCGGACTCCACCGACGCCCAGCTTCGCCTCCACCCCGGAACCGGTCGGCAGGTCGATGGTCACCTCGACGGTGCCGGGCTTGCCGAAGATCCCGAAGTTGGGTTGTTTGGGGCCACGGATCACCAGGCGGCCGGACGCGTACTCCACCCGGGTCTGCTCGGCCGCGCGGACGTCCCGGTCGTCGGACTCGTCGGCTGGCCGTACGTGCACGACGGTGTCGGCACGCGGGCCGGCGGTGATCCGCACGTCGCCGCTGACGAATTCGAGCGAGGCCGAGATCGGTCCGGGAGTGTCGAAGGATGGCATCATGCTTCCTTTCAAGAAGTGGTCGGGCAGGTGCCGCTAGCGCACCCATCCCGTGAAGCGCTGGCCGTGGCTCGGAACGCCGGACGGCCGACTCTGCTCGGGCCGCTGGTGCTGGCCGTCGGCGTCGACGGCCCGGGCCGCGGCCCGGATCAGCCAGGTGTTGATCGATACGCCGGCCCGAGCGGCTGCCTGCTCGACGCGGGCCTTGAGGTGCTCCGGTAGGCGCAGGCTGATCCGTACGGTCGCCTCGTCCTCGCCGTCCGCGGGAGCCGGCGGCAGCGGCTCCGGCGCGGGCGGCACCTGCGCCTCCGTCTCGTCGGCCCACCGATCTGCCGGCGGTGGCACCACGACGAAGCTCGGCTCCCGGTTGCGCAGTCGAAGGTCGACAGATCCGGGCGCGAGGTCCCGGGTGATCTCCGTGGCCGCCTCGGAGAGCGCGTCCAGCAGGGCGAGCCGGATCGCGGACTCCAGCGGCGCGGTCAGCCGCTCTGCCAGCTCCCGGGCGTCGTCGCCGCCGGCGGCCGCGGCCACCGCCAGCTCGTGCCGGACGGCGTCGACGTAAGCGCGAAGTTCCATGACGCCATCATGGCATCACCGTGATGCCATCCGCAAGGGTGGTGGCATCACGGCCGTTCGACGGGAGGACGCCCAACGCCAGCGTGGGGAAAATCAGGGCGAATCAAGATCGATGCGGACCGTCAGCGGGCTCGTGGCCACCGCCCCGGAAGTGCACAGGCAGAGCCGGCGCGCGAGCCCGCTTCGGGCGAGAATCCGCTGGCGCTCGCGCGGGTCGTCATCGTGGAGAACGTGCGCCGTGCCGGTCCGCCAGCTCGCCCGCGGCCCGCCGCCCACCTTGACCCGGACGCGGGGGTCGGCCTCCAGGTTGCGCACCCAGTCGGCCCGGCGCCCCCGCTGGGAGACCAGCCAGAAGGTGTCCCCAATCAGCCCGTCGCACACCGGGGTGTAGCGCGGTTGTCCCGTGCGGCGCCCGGTCGTCTCCAGCAGGGCGTCGCCGGGGATCGGGAGTCTCAGGTTCCAGGCGAGCCTGACGATCGGGTTGACCAGGCGCTGCTGGAGCCCGCTTCGGATCGTGGTCGGCCAGGACACGTCAGGACCCGCCGGTCCGCGCCGACGGGCAACTGTGCTGCCCACACCGGTTGCCGAGTTGCGTCATGCCCTGTCCTGTCGAGGTGTTCAGGTCGGCCGTGACTGCCACCGTAGGCCGGCTTTTCCGGCCGGGTGCCGGAAGCGCCGTCGACCTACCCGGTCGACGCGCCGCCCCGCTCCGGGCGGGGATGATTCAGCCCGAAATGCACCGGTGCACGCAGGTCCGGTGAAGAATGGAGGACCGGGGATGAGATGCGTGCGACGAACCCGGGAGACCAGGCGTGCTCGGAACCAGCCTCCTGGGCCGGCTTCGCCACCGTGACCCGGGGTACGCCGCCCTACGGCGCGCGGCCCGACTGACGCTGGTCGCCTCGAGCGTCTTCTACGCCTGCCGATACGGCGCCGGTGATCCGCTCCTGGCCACGTACGCGCTGTTCGGCACGGTCGCCGCCGGGATGTTCGCGCAGCTGCCCGGCCCGGCGCCGCAGCGGGCCCGGATCCTGGTCACCACGCTGCCGGTGGCCTGGGCGCTGGTCGCCGCGGGCACGCTGCTCGCCTGGAACACCTGGGCGGCCGCCGGCGGGATGCTGGTCATCGGCTTCGCCGTGGCGTTCGGCGGGGTGGGCGGCCCGCGTCTGGTCGGGCTGGGCAGCGCGTTCCAGCTCTTCTACATCCTGGCGTCGTTCCCGCCGTTCCAGCCGGGCACCGTGCCGCAGCGGCTGGGCGGCGTGACGCTCGGCATCGTGCTGCTCGCCGCCGCCGAGGTGGTGCTCTGGCCCGACCCGGTCCCGATCTCCTACCGGCAGCGGCTCGTCGACGCGGCGGACCGCGTCGCGGCGTTCCTCGACGCCACGGCCGACGCGCTGAGCGAATCCACCGGCCGGCGCGAGCGCGACGTGCGGCATGATCGGGCGACCGAGGCGGTCGCCCGGCTGGAGCTGGGGCGGTTCCCGCCCACCGAGGCGCCGACCGCCGCCGATGCCCGCGACCGGGCGCTACGGATCGCCGGGGCGGCGTTGCGGGAGGTGTTCGTCAAGGCGGACCGGCTGACGTCGGACGTCCCGCCGGAACCGATCCCGGACCTGGCAGCGGCGCGCCTGCTACGCTCGTGCGCCGACACCGCCCGCGCCGCCGGGCCCGGTCTGCTTCCGGGTACGCAGCCGGTGGCCCTCGGCGATCTGGACGCCGCGATCGGGCTGGCCGAGGCGGCGTACCCCACCAGCCCGGAGGTCCGGGGCGAAGGCCCGCACGTGCCCCGGCTGTGCCGGGACGCGACCGCGCTGGCCCTCGCCGACCAGGTACGGGTCTTCGCCGTCGCCACCCGGGTGGCCACCCGGGCCCGGCCCGGCGACGACGACCTCGGGCTGTTCGAGTACGTGCGGCACGGACCGTGGACGCTGTACTCGCGGCAGTTCCGGTCCCATCTGACGCTCCGCTCCGCCAATCTGCACAGCGCGTTGCGACTGGCCGTGGCGCTGGCCGCCGCCCGGGTGGTCGCCGGCACGTTGCAGCTCACCCACGGATTCTGGGTGCTCCTGGCAACTCTCACCGTGCTGCGGACCTCTGCCGCGGACACCCGCACCGCGCTGCGGCCGGCGGTGGCCGGCACGATCGTCGGAGCCGTCGGTAGTGGCCTGCTGATGCTCCTGGTCGACAGCCAGGTCGTCTACGCCGCGGGCCTGCCGGCGATCATGCTGCTGGCCTTCGGCGCCGGTCGCCTGCTCGGCCCGGCCTGGGCGCAGGCCATGTTCACGGTGCTGCTCACCTTCGTCTTCGCCCAGCTCGCCCCCGAGGGGTGGCGGCTCGCCGAGGCCCGCCTGGTGGACGTCCTGCTCGGCGGGGTGATCGGCGTGCTCGCCGGCGTGGCGATGTGGCCGCACGGCGCGAGCCGCGACCTGCGGCGCAACGTCGCCCGCTACCTCGTGAACAGCGGGGACGCGGTCGAGCAGACGGTCGAGGCGGTGCTCGGCGGGGGGCGACCGGATCGGGCCGTCGCCCGGGTCAGCCGGAGCATGACCCTCGCCGACGCGTCCTATTGCCAGTACCACGCCGAGCGGCATGCCCCACCGGGCCGCGACATGGACTGGGAGTCGGCACTGAACGCCGGTCACCACGTGGTCCAGGGGGCCGAGTCGCTGTTGCGTCGCAACCCACCCGGCTGCCTGGCCGGCTGGCCGGGCGCGGCGGCACAGCTGCAGAGTGCCGCCGGGCAGTTGCGCTCGGCGTTCCACGAGGTCGCGGACGACCTCGCGCACCGACGGACACCGACACCGCCTCCTGTCGCCACCAGCTGCGCCGACGAACTCGACCGGATCCGTCCGTTGCTCGACGAGCCCGGCTCCCGCGCCGAGCTGCGGCACCTGGTCGAGGTCGATCTGTGGCTCACCGACCTCGCCGACAGCCTCGCCCGGATCCGGCCCGCGCCGGACGGTAGCGACCGGCCGGGCCGGGTCAGTCGATCCGCGGCGCGGTGATGAGCTGCGCGAACAGCTCGGCGGCAGCGTCGAGGAGGTCCCGGTCGCCGGTGATGAGCAGGTCCAGCAGCAGGCCGCGGGTCGCGGCCAGGCCGAGGCGCGCCCGGCGGCGGGCCTCGGCCGGCTCGAAGCCGAGCTGGACGAACATCTCCTCGACGGGCCCGGTCCAGGCGGCGATGACCGAGGTGCGGAACGACTTCGTCCACGATCGGTCGTACAGCGCCTGGGCGTAGATCTCGAAGAAGAGCCGCTCCGCCGATGCCAACGCCGGGTCGGCGAGGCGCTGCCAGAACTGCCGGCTCACCGCCACCGGGTCGTCGTCTCCGGCGACGAGCGAGACGAGCGCGGCGCGCTGCTCGGTCTCGACGAGCCGGACGACCTCGGCGAGCAGGCCCTCACGGCTGCCGAAGTGATAGATCAGCATCCGGTGGCTGGTGCCCGCACCGGCGGCGATCTCCCGCAGGCTGAGCTGACCGAACCCGGCCTGCTTCAGGAAGGTGACGCACCGGTCGAGCAGCGCCGCCCGGGCGTCACCGGCCACCGGTGGATGCCGCCCCGTCGCCGGCCGGCGACGGCGCGTCCGTCTCGGCGGCCGCCTTGAGCCCGGCCGCCTCCATCCGCATGTACCGGCGGGTCTTCGCCGCGGTCAGCAGGGCGATCAGCCGGGCGAGCGTCCCGGTCTGCCGGATGCCGAGGCTGATCCGGGTGGTTCCGTCCGCCTCGGCGTGCAGGCTGTGCTGGGCGACCGTGCGCACACCGGGGGCGGTCGCCGCCCAGGCGAAGGAGACGCCCGGCTGCACGTCGCAGACCCGCCAGACCGTCGTCGGCAGGCCGGGCTGGCGAATCCGGAACCGGTGGCCCACGGTGAGCGCCCCACCGTCCAGCGGCTCCACCGACGACATCGACGCGGTCCACCGCGGATAAGTCGTCACGTCCGCCAGAGCGGCCCAGGCCCGGTCGAGGCCGGCCGAGGTGGTGATGGTCTCCGCGTAGTCCATGTACCAGATGGTACATGGACTACGGCGAATGGCGGCTACTCGAAGCGGGACGGGTCGCCGGCCCCGCGACGCAGGATCACCGGCTCGTCCTCGGACAGGTCGACCACGGTCGTCGGCTCCTTACCGCCGTCGCCGTCGTCGATGACCGCGTCCAGGACGTGATCCAACCGCTCCTTGATCTCCCACCCCTGGGTCATCGGCTCCTCGTCGCCGGGCAGGATCAGGGTGCTCGACACCAGCGGCTCGCCCAGCTCGGCCAGGAGCGCCTGGGTGACCACGTGGTCGGGGACGCGCACGCCGACCGTGCGCTTCCTGGGATGCATCAGCCGGCGCGGCACCTCCTTGGTGGCCGGCAGGATGAAGGTGTAGCTGCCGGGGGTGCTCGCCTTCACCAGTCGGAAGACCGAGTTGCTGACGTGCACGAGTTGACCGAGCTGGGCGAAGTCCTGGCACACCAGGGTGAAGTGGTGCCGCTCGTCCAGGCGACGGATCTCCCGGATCCGGTCCAGGCCGTCCCGGTTGCCGAGCTGACAACCGAACGCGTAACACGAGTCGGTGGGGTAGGCGACCAGTCCACCGTCCCGGATCAGGTCGACGACCTGACGCAGGACGCGGGGCTGCGGATTGTCCGGGTGCACGTCGAAGTACCTCGCCATACGCCGAGACTAGTGCGGCCCGGAGGACCATCGCCCACCCGGACCGCGAACCCCGGCCGCCCCGGGTCGACCGCGCGGGTGCTAACTCGGGTAGCGCGGGATGATCGGGGTGTCGTTGATGCCCGGACCGAAGAACTTGAACACCACCAGGTCGGTGTCGCCGGTGTTCTCCACCGGGTGCGGTGCCGTCGCGGTGGCATGGCTGACCAGCAGCTCGTCCGAATCGGCGTCGCCGGCCCGGACGTCGTGGCCGCAGTACCGCCCCGTGCCCGACCAGACCAGGATCGAGTACACGCCGCGTTCGGTCGTCGAGTGGCTCGCCCCGGCCGGGACGACGAGCTTCTTCCCGGAGAACTTGGTTGTGTTGTAGAAGATCCACCATTCCCGCCCGCCGGCCGGCTCGCCGGCGTCGACCGGCCGCGGCGTCAGGTGGTTGTGCTCGTAGAAGAACGGGTCGCCGTTCAGTTCCCACTCCACGAAGCCCAGCGGAAAACGCTCCGCGTGCTCGCGCCGGTCCTCGGGGCGTACGTCCTTGAAGAGCAGGTCCTTGGAGATGATCCGGCCCGCGTTGAGGGCCTGGAACATGGCGAAGACGTCCGAGTCCTCCTGGAGCTCCACGGTCAGCGCCGTGCCCGGCGCGTGCAGCACCCCCGACCGGACCTGGAATCCGTCATCCGGCACCTGCAACTCGGCCCGCGCGTGGCGGAGGATCAGGTCACTGTCCCAGTCGACGAGGTACGGCAGCAGCACCTCGTACGACCGCTCCCGGGCGATCCACGGGTGCACGCCGAAGAACGTCTCCGGACGCGGGCCGGTGTCGACGCCGGCCGGGAAGTAGTACGCCTCGTCCTTCGACCGGCGCCCGACCAGCTCCGCGAAGCGTTGCGGCGGATGGACGTGGTACGGGATGCGGGCGCCGTAGTCGAGCAGCTTCGCCAGGCGGCCCAGACCTTGCGGGTGGGTCGCCGCGTACGCCTCGCCCATGACGGCCGCGGGGTCGGCGTCGATCGCCTCCCGCAGGGTCAACCGCCGTCGCCCGCTGGCGTCGACGAGGTGACTGAGCCCCTCGTCGGGCGGGCCGACGCGGTTGTCGGCCCGGGTGGTCGAGCCCAGCCACCGCTCGCAGAGGTAGCCCCGCTCGCCGAGGTCGTACGCGTCCTCGGGCAGGCCGAGTCGCCGGCCGGGCGGCACCAGGTCGCGCGCGACGAACGCCGGCGCGAGGCGCAGCACTCCCCCGCCCTCGTTCAGCAGCTCCTCGACCAGCTCTCGGGGCCCGCCGCCGGTCATCCCTTGAGCCCGCTCATCGAGATGCCCTGGATGAACCGGCGCTGGAGCAGCAGGAACGCGACGATCATGGGAGGCGTGGCGACGACCGAGCCGGCCATCAGCAGGTTCCACCACGTCCGATTCTTGACCACGAACAATGCTAGGCCGAGCGACGCCGGGTACTTGTCGGAGCTGGAATTCACGATGAGCGGCCAGCGGAAATCTTCCTGCCGGGGCGCACCGGTGTGCCGGCGTCACGGATCGGGCGCCAGCACACCGGCGCCGGTCTCACACCCCGGCGGTGCTGGGCGTGAGCCCGAAGACGCTCAGCGGAATCGACTCGCCGAGCACCCGGTCGCCCGCCGCGTTCGGGTGGTAGCAGTCGTAGCGCCACGGGCCGTGGATGACGGTCGGGTCGTCCGGGTCCTTCAACACCGCGTCGAAGTCGAGGACCGAGTCGAAGACGCCCGAGGTGCGGATCCACTGGTTCACCGCGAGCCGGGTCTGCTCCTGGACGCTGCCGGCCGGGTTGCACATCGGCAGGATCGTCGCACCGATGATCTTGTGTCCGGCGGCGTGCACCCGGGCGGCGATGTCCCGCATCGCGCCGATCACCTGCTCCGGTGGCGCCGACGGGGCGTTCGCGCCACCGCCGATGTCGTTCGTGCCCTCCAGCAGGATCACGTACTCCACCCCCGGAAGGGACAGCACGTCGCGCTCCAGCCGCAGCGGCGCCGGCGGCCCGCAGCACTGGCCGGTCGGGTCGTACGGGTTGGGCTGGACGCTGACCGTGTTGCCGCTGATGCCGGCGTTGGCCACCGAGAGCTGCCGACCGGGCGGCAGCGTGTTGATCCGCTGGGCGAGCACGTCGGTCCACCGCGGTCCACCGCCGACCGCCTGGTAGCCGTCGGTGATGGAGTCGCCGAGCGCGACGATGGTGCCGCGGGCCGGCGACCGTCCGGCCACCGCGTCCACCCACCACAGCGTCCCCGGGCGGAACGCGCCGTACGCCCGCCCGGTCGTGTCGAGGGTGGCGTCGCCGGGCCCGACCGACAGGAACGAGCCGGGGGTGTCGGTCTCCGGTGGCGGGAAGCTGTGGTCGTTGACCGGCCCGCCCGGCGCGTGGACGCTGACCGCCACGTGGTCGCCGGCGCGGACGTTCAGCCCGACCGGATCCGACCAGACACTCGCGCCCGGCGCGACGGTGACGCCGCGGGCCCCACGGAAGGTCAGCGACCGCACCGACCGGGGCAGCAGCGCGGGGTCGTCCACGCTCGCCTGCAGACCGACAGAGGCCGACCGGACGCGGAGCGCGGTCGCGCCGAACGGGTTGCCGAGCCGGACCCGCAGGTGCTGGCCCTTGGCGGTCACGGTGAGCACGTTGCGGACGGTCACGTCGGGCGAGGTGCCGTGGACACCCTGCAACGCCGACTCGGTCAGCGTCACCTCGCCGGGTCGGGGGCCGCTCGGCGGTCCCGCCCCGGCCGGGGTGGCCGGCGCGACGAGCCCGGCCAGGACGAGGACGGCGGCGACCGCCGCGCTGATGACGGGTCTGCTCATGGCTCCTCCAGTCGTGACGCCCGGGCCGCTGGGCGACGCCCCGGTCACAGCTCCGCGCAGCACGAGTGCCGGCTCTCGTCGACGTAGTGGGGGTCGTGCCACCAGTAGCGGGCGTTGTCCGGGTGCTCGGGCACGGCCGGCAGCAGGGTGTTCAGCGGGGTGGCGGTCGTGCGCGCGGCGGCGCCGGCCTCGAAGGGCGCGAGCAGCTCGTCGACGCTGTGCAGCACCCCGTTGGCCATCGTCTGCCGGACGTTGGCCGCCTGGTCGATGTCGGCGAGCGGGTCACCGCCGAGCACCACCAGATCGGCGTAACCGCCGGGCACGACCTGCCCGATCGGCTCCTCGAGGAACTCCCCCGGCCCCCGGGTGGCGGTCGTCAACGCCTCGTACGGGCTGAGCCCGTACGCGACCATCGCCCGCAGGTTGAGGTGCAGGCTGACCGCGTTGAACGCGATCGGCGAGTCCGTCCCGGTGAGCACCCGGCCGCCGCCGCGCACCATCGCCGCCACCTGCGCGACCTGCCGGGCCAGGTTCTCCCGGTTGGCCGTCTGGTCGGTGGTCTGCGCCGTGGTGACCGCGGCCTGCAGGGCCGCGTACTGCCAGGAGGGGTAGAGGGTGCGGACCCGGCGGTCGGTGACCAGTGAGGTGTCCTCGCGCAGCAGGGTGTTCGCCCCGAACAGGGTCGGCGTGCGCGCCGCCCGGGAGGTGTCGAAGATGTCGATGACGTCCTGGTAGCCGGCGCCGATCGCGGTGACCGTGCGGGAGTAGCCGAACCGGTTCGTCGCACCGGTGTGTTCCATCCCGTCGCTGCCGAAGGCGAACGCCGGGTAGTGGTAGTGGGAGGTGGCGTGCA
Source organism: Micromonospora sp. NPDC048909 (assembly GCF_040649635.1). NCBI lineage: Bacteria > Bacillati > Actinomycetota > Actinomycetes > Micromonosporales > Micromonosporaceae > Micromonospora > Micromonospora sp. NPDC048909. Next base: position 492,383 of record NZ_JBEZFU010000005.1, read on the forward strand.
CCCCGTGCCGGTGCGACCACTCGACCACCGCCCGCTGCCACGCGACGGGCAACCGGACGTACGCCTTCATCAGGTCGTAGTCCAGCGCCCCGGCCCGTTCCAGCTCCAGCGCCAGTTGCCGCTCGTCGAAGGTCGGGCGCATGAAGTTGTAGAAGATTCGGGCTCCGTCGACCGCCTCGCCGGTGGCGAAGTACCGCGGCCCGATCCGGGCCCCGGACTGCACCGACTCCCGCTCCTCGACCATGTGGTACGCCGGGCTGCCCGGTGACCGGGTGGTGGTGACGCCGAGGGAGAGCCACAGCCGGTTCTGCCGGGCGCCGTAGGCGTACCCCTGCATCTCGCGGTGGTGGTGCATGTCGATCAGACCGGGGGTGACCACGGCGTCGCGGGCGTCGACGATCCGGCCGTCGCGGCCGGGTCGGGACTTCTCGACGGCGACGATCCGGTGCCCCTCGACGACCACGTCGACGTCGGCGCGCAGGCGTGGGCCGACGCCGTCCCACAGCCGGCCGGCCCGGATCACCGTACGCCCGCGTGGCCGGCTGTTGGTCCAGCTCAACCCGACCGGCACGGTACGCGGCGCACCGCCGTCGGCCGGCACGAGCCGCAGCCGGCCGTTGTTCAGGTAGAGCAGCGAGCCGGAGTCGCCGCTCCAACTCGGCGCGTCGGTGACCTCGTGGGTGACCTGGCGGGGCGGCCCGGCGAAGGTGCCGTCGGGGTGGACGTCGACCACCCAGAGCACGCTGGCCACCACGAACGCCATCCGCCGGCCGTCGGGCGACCAGACCGGGCCGTCGTCGCCGCGGGTCTGGATCGACCGGTGCGGCATCGGGTCGACGTAGCGGGCGGCGCCGGTGCTCCGGTCGACCAGCAGGATCTTGCTGAGCCCTTCCCGGTAGCGGGCGGAGTAGGGCACGACGGCGGCGAGCGCGATGACCGCGCCGTCGGCCGACCAGGTCGGGCGGCCGGGTTCGAAGGTGGCCGCGAAGACCGGCTGCACCGCCCCGGACGCCACCTCGACGGTGTAGAGCGCGCCGTTCTGGTCGAGGAACGCGAGCCGGTCGCCCGCCGGCGACCAGGTCCCGGAGACCGCCGCCGCGTCGGGCAGGTTGGTCAGCTGCCGCTCCGCGCCGGTACGCAGGTCGCGCAGCCAGATGTCCAGCTTCCCGCCCCGGTCGGTGGAGTACGACAGGTAGCGCCCGTCCGGTGACCACGCCGGGTCGCAGGTCCACCAGTCGTCGCGGGTGAGCGGGCGGGGTGGCTGCCCGATGGTCATCAGGTAGATGTCGTTGAGCGCCCGGAAGGCGACCTGCCGTCCGTCCGGCGAGAGCACCGGGCTGCCGATGCCCACCACCGGCCTGCGGGTGGTCGAGTCGAAGTCGCGCCGCCGCTTGCGATAGCGGGGTGTGGCGACGGTGACCGCGGCGGCGAAGCCGACCTCCTGGCGGCGGTCACCGTCGAGCCGCCGGCGGCGGATGCGCCCGTCCGCGGTGTAGACGAACTCGCGCTCGGAGCGCCAGGACACCCGGAACGGGTAGGTGTCCTCGCCGGTCACCAGGGCCGCGCCGTTGCGCCACAGCTCGCTACGGCCGTCCAGCAGCCGGTGGTAGACCAGGTCACGGCCGTCCGGGGTCCAGGTCGGGCTGTGCAGGACCGCGCCGGCCGGGGCCGTCACCGCGGTGCTCCGAACGCCGCTGGCCAGGTCGACCACGTCGATGCGGGTGTTGGCGACGACGAAGGCGATCCGGCCGCCGTCCGGGGACCACGCCGGCTCGTACTCCTCGACGCCGGTGTCGGCGACGGGGGTGATCCGGCCGGTGTCCACGTCGAGCAGGTGGATGCCGTAACTCCCGGACAGGTCCGAGGAGAAGGCGATGCGCCGGCCGTCCGGCGAGAAGCGGGGCTCCCGATGGTCGTACGGGCCGTTGGTGAGCTGCCGCAGGCCGGAGCCGTCCGGCCGGATCAGCCAGAGGTTGAAGCTGCCGTCCCGGTACGACTGGAAGGCGATCGTCGAGCTGTCCGGCGCCCAGTCCGGCTGGGCGATGTCGAACAGGTCGCTGGTGAGGCGCCGGGCCGGACCACCGGACGCGGGCAGCACCCACAGCACGCTGACCAGGTCCATCGCGATCATCCGGCCGTCCGGGGAGAGCTGGGCGGCGACGTCCGTGCCTTGCCGCAGCCGTACCCGTCGTTCGTCCGGTCGGTGCGCGTCTTCCGCGCCGCGGGCGGCCCGGGCCGGCTCGACCTCGGCGATCCCGCTTCCCGCCAGTGCCGCCGCGCCGGCCGCTCCCGCCAGCAGGTCCCGCCTCCGGACGCCCGTCATGATGCCTCCCCGTCGAAGCCGCTGATCGAACATCTTTGATCCTTGCGACCGGGCGAGGTGCGGCACAGCTCCCGGGTGCACCAGTGCGGCCAGCGGGCGGCCGGCAGCGGCGATCGGCCGATTAGGCGCGGAAAGCGGTCGACGAAAGTTTCCTTCAATCGATGCCGTCAGGCGGGACGGTGCGGGACGACGCAGGTTCGGGTTGCCCGCATGTCGGCGCCCACCTGGCGAACGAGAGACAGCAGAATCGCTGAGATGGAACAGCATGTGCGGCGCGCCGACGAGCTGGCCCGAACCGTCGCCGCACGCTTCGCGGCCGAGGGGCTGGTCTTCGACTACGAACTCCAGCCGTACGACGGGGGGTGCATGATTCATGTCGATCTCGCGGACGGCGACGGCTTCACCGTTACGGTCGCGCGCACCGACCCAGCCACCTGGATCGAGGTGTTGGACCCGGAGGACTATCACCTACCGCCCACGTCGTTGCCGCACTACGCGCTCCTGCGCGCGCGTGGGACTCGACCCCGGGACGCGTGGAACCTGGCCGAAGGCTGATCCCGCCCGAGGTCGACCGCCTGCCTTCGTGGCGCGCGGACACCTACGGGTTCGGGCCGTCCTCAGGGCGGCGGGGCGGCCGGTTCGGGTTCCCGGCCGCGCGCGCGGCGCAGGTCCGAGGCGGCGACCCCGAGCAGTACGCCGGTCGCCACGGCACCGGCGGCCAGCGGCGGCACGTGGAGCAGCGCCGGCGTCAGCGCGCCGAGCGCCACCAGGCCGGCCAGCCGGGACCGGGAGACCCGGCCGAAGACCTGGAACTCCAGGGGCGCCCGCCCGATCAGGAAGAGCGCCGGCCCACCGAGGATAGCGAGCAGCCACGCCGGTTCCAGCTCGCCGAGCGGCTCGGTGACGATCAGCTCGTAGCCGACTCCGGCGACGACGATGCCGGCGATCATCGGCAGGTGGGTGAAGGCGACGGCGAAGCCGATCTGGGGCGGCCTCCGCGCGCTGCCGATCGCCTCGCTCAGCAGCTGTCCGGCCCGGAAGAAGTAGATCTGCCAGAACAGCACGGTGCCGGCGAGCCCCAGCGCGAACCCGGCCGCCTGCGGAATGTCGAACGGGCTACCGCTGAACGCCACGCCGATGGTGAAGATCACCTCACCCAGGGCGATCAGCAGGAACTGCTGGTAGCGCTCGGCCAGGTGACCGCCGGCGATGGGCTGGGTGCCGAGCCGGTCGCGACCCAGCCGTGGCACCGGCGACCCCCAGGCCCAACCGATGTACTCCAGCAGGAGGGCGCCGGCCCAGAGCCAGCCGCGCGGCGGCCCGGACGGCACCAGCGCACCGGCGATCCAAAGCGCCCCGCTCGGTACCGACCAGACGAGAGACCGGATGGCGAACCGTCCCTGCGGTACGCGGCGTGTCGCGATCCCGTAGTAGGCCGTCCTGGCCACCTGGACCGCGACGTGCGCGCCCGCGAAGACCATTGCGCGCTCACCGAACCCGTGCGGCACCGCCACCGCCATCACCATGCTGCCGACCATCGTGATCAGCAGTACCACCCGGACCACCGGCACGTCCGGATCCAGCCTGCTGGTCGCCCAGGTGGTGCTCGCCCAGGTGATCCAGAGGGCCAGGAAAAGCAGCAGCGTCTCGACGCCCTCCGCGAAGGGCATCTGCCCCTCGGTGGTGAGGTCTCTGATCAGGCGCTGGGAGATGCGGGTCAGCGCGAAGACGTACACGAGATCGAAGAGCAGTTCCAGGAAGGTCGGCCGTTCCGGGGTGGCCTCGCTGCGCTCGATCCGGATGTCCGTCATCGGCCGGCCGGACCGATCGGGCCGGTCGGGCATCCACCCACGGTGGCCACCGCGCCCTCCTTCGTCGCTGATCCCACCGGGGAAACGAGTGACCCGACGTTGACGCGACGCTGGCCCCTCCGCCGGCGAATCCGATCGGGTGACGTCGTGCGCAGCCGCAGCCCTTAGCCCTGCGTTAAACCTCGGCTATAGCGGCCTTAGCGACGACCCCGCCACGGTGGGACGATCGACGGTCGCCACTGCCCGCGAAGGGTCGCGGCGCAGGTGGCGGCCCGGTCCACGGAATCCAGGAGGAGTTCAGTGGTCAGACGCACTGCCGCGCGGATCGCCGTCGCGTTCACAGGGGTGATCACGCTGCTCGTCGTGGGACAGACCGCGGCACACGCCGCGCCGGTCAACGACGACTACTCCGCCGCCATCGCGGTGGAGACACTTTCCTTCACCACCACCATCGACACCCGCGGCGCCACCGCGGACCCGACCGACCCGACCGGTTGCCACAACAACGCGTCGGTCTGGTTCAGCTTCACCCCGGCCCGCGACGGGCGGATCCGGGCACACACCATCGGCAACGACTACGAGGCCGCGCTCTCCGCCTGGACCGGCGAGCAGGGCGCGCTCACGCAGGTGGCCTGCCACTACGACAACGGCGGCCAGTACGGCCAGGTCTCCTTCGCCGTCACCGCCGGCACCACCTACCACTTCATGGTCGGCGCCTGCTGCGGCGACGGCGGCACCGGCGGCGGCACGCTCCGGTTCTCGCTCGACCAGTTCGAGGCGCCGGCGAACGACGACTTCGCCGACGCCATTCCGGTCGGCGCGCTGCCCTACTCGAACAGCCAGGACTACCGGGGCGCCACCGGCGAGACCGGCGAGCCGCGGCCGTGTGCGCCCGCGTCCCACACGGGCTGGTACTCGTACACGCCGACGACCACCAGGTCGGTCACGGCCCGGACGAACCCCGGCCACGCCGGCGTCACCGCGTACACCGGCTCGGCGCTCAACCAGCTCTCGCTGGTGGCGTGCAGTCCGCTCTACAGTTACCAACCGCTGACCTTCGTCGCGCAGGCGGGTCGGACCTACCTGTTCCAGGTCGGTTCGGACGGAAGCGCCGAGCACGCCTTCCAGCTCGACGTCGCCCCGCAGCCCACCGCCGAGTTCTACCACTACCCGAGCGAGCCGAGCTCCTACGACCAGATCAGCTTCAGCAGCTCCGCCTGGGACTCCGCGGGGCTGGGCATCTCCTCCTACGCCTGGGACTTCGGGGACGGGACGACGTCGACCGAGGCGAATCCGGTCCACCGGCTGGGCACCGACGGCGATCACACCGTACGGCTGACGGCGGAGACGCCCGACGGGCGTAGCGCCTCCGTCTCCCACGTGGTCCAGGTGCGCACCCACGACGTGGCGATCGTGCGGATGACCGTGCCCAGGACGGCGCGGGCCGGGCAGACCATCGCGGTCGACGTCCACATCCGGAACACCCGGTATCCGGAGACCGTCCAGGTCGAGCTGTTCCGCGGCACCCCGACGGGCTACACCCCGGTCGACTCCGCCAGCCAGCCCGTCCCGGTCAAAGCCGGCGGCAAGACCACCCGCTTCTCGTTCGCCTACATCGTCACCAGCGAAGACCTGGCCACCGGCAAGCTCACCCTCCGGGCCACCGCCGACCCGAGCCCGAGCCGGGACGCCCTACCGGCGGACAACGAACTGCTCTCGACGCCGATCAGGATCAGCTGAGCAGGCGGCGCCCCGGGTCGGTCAGGCCCGGGGCGCCGACGCGTGGCTCACCGGCTGCCGTGGGCATAGGTCAGCGGGACGGCGACGGTGGCATCCGCGCCGACCGTGACTCGCAGCTCCGGGGTGAGCTGGTAGCCGGGAACCGGTTGGCCGCTCACGAGGTAGGTGCCCGGGTCCACCGGGACGGTCACCTGGCCATCCGGGCCGGAGTGTCCCCGGGCCACGAAGTCCCGGGTGGTGGCGCGGATCTCGAAGCCGGTGCCCGGTCGGGGCTTCGGGTCGCAGCGCGGATCGGGTGTGACCACGATGTGCCCGCACTGCTCACCGAGCTGGGTCGTGATCCGCAGGACGCCCTGGGCGGTGCGTCCGGGTTCGCCGGTCGTCGGGCCGCCGCCCGGTGCGGTGCTCGTCGGACCGCCGCCGGGAACGGCGCCGCTCGTGGCGCCGCCGCCGCTCGTCGTATCGGGGCGCGGCGCCGCCGGCGCGGAGCATCCCGCCGCCAGCAGGACGGCGGCGACGGCGATGACGCCCGGCCGGTTGGCCATGCCCCAACTCTACGACCCCGAGCTGCCTGGACAGCGGCCTGACGCAATCGTCAGCAGGTGACCAGGTTCGGGCCGGGACCGGCCCGGGCGCTGTCGCGGCGAGCTCGTCCTCGCCGCGGCCGGCGCAGCCGGCGCCGGTGGACAAAGGGGGTCAGTGGCCGGCGGCGAACCGGGCCGGTGGCAGGCCGCGTACACCGACATCCGCGGTGAACACCGCCCCCGAGACCTCGACGCCGTTGGAGCGGCCGGTGGTGACGAAGAGGGTGCGCAGGTCCGGGCCGCCGAACGCGAGATTGCTGACCAGCGGCGCCGGCAACCGCAGCGCCCGGTCCGGCACGAGGTCGGCGGTGTACCGGACGAGCAGCCCGGATCCCCAGAGCGCCACCCAGACGCCGCCGTCGGCGTCGACGGTGAGTCCGTCCGGGTGCGCGACCGGCACGGACGCGACCGGGTGCCCGTCCAGCGCGTACGCGGTGACGGTGTCGGCGAACGTGTCGGCGTGGTAGAGGATCCCGCCGTCCGGGCTGGTGTCCACGCCGTTCGACGCGCCCACGCCCCGGGCGAACACGCGGTGGTCCAGGTCGGGTGTCACCGCGTGCAGACGGGCCCGGTCGGCGCGGGTGCGGTCGATCGATCCGACGTAGACGGTGCCGTCGCGTCCGCAGACCGCGTCGTTGAGCGCGAGGTCGGCCGGGCCGGGGATGTCGAGCAGGGTCCGGAAGGTGCCGTCGCTCGGGTCGACGCCGCCGAGGTCACGGCCGGACACCCCGAGCCAGCCGCCGCCGGCGAGAGGCAGCAGGGCGCTGATCGGCCGGTCGACACTGACGCCGCGTGCGGCACCGGCGGCCGGGTCGACGGTCCAGAGCATCCGGCCGGTGATGTCCACCAAGTGCAGCCGTCCGGTGCCGTCGTCCCAGACCGGGCTCTCCCCCAGCACACAGCGCAGGCCGCCGACGACCGCCCAGTCGACGACCTCGGGGGTCACGCCGGTCGGGTCGGCCCCAACAGAGGGCTCGGGTCCGGTCACAGCCATCGGGCGCGCAGATCGGGCCGCAGCCACGCGGCGGGGGACGCGATGGAGAGGCCGCCGTCGACCGGCAGGACCGCGCCGGTGATGAAGTCCGCCGCCGGGGAGGCGAGGAACGCCACCGCGGCGGCGACGTCCTCGGGTCGGCCCACCCGGCGCAGCGGGTAGCCCTCGGCGACGGCCGGCACGTCGGCGTTGCCGATCATGCCGGGCGCGACCGCGTTGACCCGCACACCGGCCGGTCCGTACTCCAGGGCCAACTGGCGGACCAGGCCCTCGACTCCGGCCTTGGCGGCGGCGTAGCCGGGCAGGCCGGGCGCGGCGAGGGTGGCGTTGACGGAGCTGACCGCGACGATCGCCCCGCCGCGGGGCAGCAGCGGCAGCGCCACCCGCAGCACGTAGAACATCGAGCCGAGGGTGGCGTCGAGCGCGATCCGCCACTGCGCGTCGGTGGTGCGGGTCGCCGGGGCGACCGGCATGACCGCGGCGGCGGGGACCACCACGTCGAGCCGGCCGAGGATCCGGTGCGCCTCGGTGACGGTTGCGCTCGCCGCGTCCGGGTCGGCGCAGTCGGCCACCAGCTCGGCGGTGAACGCGGGTTCGCTGTGCTCGTCGAGGGAGACGCCGACGACCCGGTCACCGACGTCGGCGAACGCCCGCCCGATCGCGGTGCCGATCGCCGAGGACGCGCCGACGACCAGCACGCCCCGGCCGCTCATCCGGGCAGCCCCAGGTCGGCGAGGATGGTGTCGAGCGACTCCCGGCCGGCCGGGTCGAGCGCGCGGGCCGGGGAGCGCACGGCGGTGTCGGCGATCAGGCCGCGGCGCACCAGCACCTCCTTGTGCACCGCCCAGGCGATGCCCGGCTGGAGGCCGAACAGGATCAGTGGCAGCAGCCGGGTGAACCCGGCCCGGGCCTCGGCGTGCCGGCCGGCGGCCCAGTCTACGAGGACGGGTCCGAGCAGGTCGGGGAACTCGCAGGCGGGCATGGTGCCGATCGCGCCGCGCGCATACTCCTCCAGGCAGAACTGGGCGTTCTGCCCGCCGAGCACCGCGAAGCTCTCGTCGGCGCGGACGGCGACCACGGCCGCCACCTTCGGCGCGGTCGGCGGGGACTCGACCTTCACCGAGGTGACCCCGTCGAGTTTGCCGAGTTCGGCGATGAGCGCGGGCGGCATTGTCACGCCGGTGGCGCCGGGCGCGTCCTGGACCATGACCTCGACGCCGGCTGCCGCGGCCACCTCGCCGTAGAAGGCCAGCAGCTGGTCCGGGGTCGGCTTGACCATGAACGGCGGCAGTACCATCAGCGCCGCCGCACCGCCGGCCACCGCGGCGTCCGCCTGTTCGATCGCCGTCACCGTCGAGGTGCCGTTGACCCCGGCGACCACCGGGACGGCGCCGGCCACCACGTCGGTGACCGTGGCGAGGATCCTGGTCCGCTCGTCGGTGGTGAGCGCGAAGCCCTCGCTGGCCATACCGAAGACCGCGACGCCGGTGACGCCGCTGGCGAGCTGGAACTCGGTGAGCCGGCGCAGGCTGGGCAGGTCCAGGGCGCCGTCGGGACCGAACGGGGTGGCGAGGATCGGCACGAGGCCGTGCACGGTGTGGGGCACTCAGGACTCCTTGGCCAGGGCGCGAACCGTCTCGACGTCGACGTCGACGCCGAGCCCGGGTCCCGCGGGCAGATCGAACGCGGCCGGACGCTGGGGCACCGGCCCGGTGAGGATGCGCGACCCGACCTCGGTGGAGGTCGGCTGGTACTCGAAGGCGACCAGGTCGGCGACCGCCGCGGCGACGTGCAGGCCGGCGGCGAGCGACACTCCCATGCCGACGGAGTGGTGCGGCGCGACCGGCACGTGCCGGGCCGCGCACAGCTCGGCGATCGCCATCGCCTCGGTGATGCCGGTGCGGGCGACGTCCGGCTGGGCGATCCGCACCGCGCGGGCGTCGAGCCACTGCGCGAACTCGTACCGGTTGCGCAGCGTCTCCCCCACGGCGATCGGCACGGTGGCCCGGCTGACGAGTTCCGCGTGCCCGGCGACGTCCTCCGGGGCGAGCGGCGCCTCCAGGAACCAGGCGCCGCGATCGGCGAGACCCCGCGCCAGCGTGGTTGCCTCGTCCACCCCGTACGCCCAGTGCCCGTCCACGGCGATGCGCAGGCCGGGGGCGGCCTCGCGGACCGCGTCGACGGTGGCGAGGTCGGCGGCGACACCGTGCCCGAGGTGCAGCTTGACCGCGGCGGCGCCCCGCTCGGCCCAGTTCCGGGCCAGCGCCGCGCGCTGCGGGTCGGTGGGGCGCGGCAGTCCGGAGACGTACGTGGGCAGCCGGGTGCGGAACGCGCCGCCGAGCAGCTGGGCCACGCCGAGCCCGGTCAGTCTTCCGGCGAGGTCCCAGAGCGCGATGTCCACGGCGGCGAGCGCGTCGGCCTGGTGGCCGACCAGGTGCCCCCGCTCGCGCATCAGGTCGCGCAGCCGGTACCAGGCCGGGCGCGGCGCGGTGGCGTCCATGCCGACCAGCACCGGCGCGAGCAGCAGGTCGACCACGGCGGCCGGCACCTCCGGCGCCACCGGCGCGAGGGCCTCCCCCCAGCCGGTGGTGCCGTCCTCGGCCACCACCTCCACCAGCAGCGTCTCGTAGCGGGACGAGTAGAGGCTGCGCCACGGCTCGCGGACCTCGTAGCCGCCGCCGATGGCGCTCCCGTCGCTCTTCGGCCCCAGGTACGCCTCGTCAGCGCGCACCTTCAGCACGTGGGTGCGCACCTCGCGGACCCGCATCAGGCCTCCCCTGCGCAGGCCAGCCGCACCGGCCGGGACCGCCGGTCGCCGATCTGCACGACGTAGGTGAACGCCGCGGACAGGTCGTCCACGGGCACGGTCCACTCGTTGGGGTGCACGGTGCGCTCGAGCTGCCGCCAGGTGGCACCGTCGTCGAGCGACCAGTGCAGGGTCGCCGGCTCGCGGGTGGCCGCCTGCACGTAGGCGTGGTAGCGGCTGCCGTCCGGCTTGGGGATCAGGATGCCGCGCACCGGGCCGACCGGGCCGTCGTCGAAGCGGTGCGCGCCGACCGGCACGACGGCCGTTCGGTGCAGCGGTACGTCCAGCGCGAGGCCGGGCAGCACGATCGCGGTGATGCCGTGCCCGGACACCTCGACGGTGAACCGGTGGTCGACCACCACGGTCTGCTCGGGTGCGCCGCCGTCGCGGATCACCGTGGCCGGGTACGGGATGCCGGCGCTCATCGGCACCCGCGCCGGGTCCAGCGTCACGGTCACCGCGGTCGGGGTGGCCGCGGTGTTGGTGAGGCTGACGCAGAGCCGGTCCCCGCCCTCGGCGGCGATCCAGTTGATCTGCTCGGTGTCCAGCCGCACCAGGCCTCGGGGCAGCCAGAGCCAGACCCCCTCCTCGCCATGGAAGCGGCCGGGCCGGTGACCGTAGACGCGGTAGGCGAACCAGACGTAGTTCTGCTCGAACTCGGCCGGGAAGCAGATGGCGCCGCCGGAGCGGGTCTCGTGCTCGGCGATCAGGTAGTCGACCGCCATGCCGAGCTGCGCGGGCGCGTGGTGGTAGTAGATGGTGGTGTTGCCGAACGGCCCGGTGCGCGGGAAGTCCGGGCGCAGGTGGTGCACGGTGAGCTGCCGGTAGTAGTAGCCGGGATAGCTGCTGAAGCGGCCGACCAACGCGTTGTGCGCCACGTCGCGCAGCAGGTCGTCGCCGGTGCGCGCGGCGAGGCGGAGCAGGAACGGCGCCCACGCCGGGTTGAGGGTGAACCCGTTGAACCGGTAGGTGTTCACCGCCTCGATGCTCAACCCGGTCGGCGAGACCTGCCAGGCGGGCACCAGTTCGTCGGGCACGTCGCGGGCCGGATAGTCGTACAGGGCGGCGGGGTCCCACCAGCCGTTGAGCTCGATCTGCCGGTCGACGAAGAGCGGTCGCTGCGGCACGGGGACCGGGCCGTCCGGCACCGGGCGGGCGAAGACCATGGTGACGAACCGCTTCGCCTCCTGATACGCGGCGTCCAGGTAGCGCCGCCGGCCGGTCTCCTCGAACATCTCCAGCAGCTCGACCCAGGCCCGGCAGTAGTAGATGGCGAAGTCGTGCGGATCCGCCTCGCCGTCGTACGGCCGGTCCAGCTCCTCGGCGATGTACCGGTCGGCGGCCTCCTCGGCCTGCTGGCGCAGCTTGCCCTCGCGGGTCATCCGGTACGCGGCCAGCGGGGCGCTCATCGGGGTCCGCTTCAGCCAGTAGTCCTGCGCGTCGAGGGACGACAGTGCCAGCTCGCGGGCGGCGGTGAGGCCGCCCCGGGACATCGCGTGCAGCGGCGCGAGCGCGGGCGCGCCGAACGGGGTGCCGCAGAGTGCGTTCTTCGTCGGGTCGCCGTAGACGGTGGCGTCCTCGCGTGGCGTCCAGCCGTAGCCGTTGCGGGACAGGTGGAACTCGACCGTGGGCAGCGCCCTCGTCTCGTACAGCTCGTCGTCGCCGGTGAGCTGGTACGCGCCGAGTAGCACGGATGTGGTGGTCGCGCGGACAGCTTGGTCATTCTCGATGTCGATGAACCCCTTCGCCCGGCTCCACCAGCCGCTCGGCGAGCCCTGGTAGTCGACCCGGTCGTCGGCGGTCGGGCCAGCCTTCATCAGGTCGATGAGGTTGTGCACGGTGTCGGTCAACGAGGCGTGCACGTTGCGCCGATACGCCGTGTAGCCGTACTCGCTGCGCAGCAGGTCCCGGTACGCGTCGTACAGCTCGACGCGGCCGGCGTACAGCCCGACGGTGAACCGGTACGGCTCGCCGGCGCGCAGGTCGGCCCGCCGACCGTACTGGGGAGCGTAGAGGGTGGGCTGCACGGCGCCCTGGGGGGTGCGCAGGCTCATTCCGAACGGCTGGTCGTCGTCGCCGCGCGCCGACTCGTACTCGAACGGCAGCTCGCCGGCCGGGGCGAAGAGCCCGGTGGTGACCGCGCCGAGCTGGACCAGGCACATCGGCGCGAACAGCTCGTGGCGGCCGACGGACGCCGGCCCGCCCATCATCCGGGCGTGCCGCAGCGTCCCGCACAGCACCTCGTTCACCGCGTCGGCCGCCGCGGGGGCGAAGGCCCGGTAGGCGACCACGAACCGGCCGTCGACTGCCGGGGTCAACTCGATCTCGACGCGCGGATGCCGCCCGGCCAGCCGCCAGGTGACGGCGAGCGAGAACAGCTCACCGTCGCCACGCAACCGGACCCCGTCCGCACCGAGCAGCTCGACGGCGTCGAACGTGACCGGGTGCACGTCGAGGGTCCGCTGCGGATCCCGGCGGCTGCCGGCGTCGCCGTGCAGCACCAGCCACCGCTCGCCGAACCGGTCCGCGCCGACCGGCTCCCAGCCGCCGTCGCCCCGGATGAGCAGCTCGGCGGCGTACCCGGAACGCCCGGCCCACCGGACGGCCGCGATCTCCAGTCGGTGCGCGGCGCCTTCGACCGCGGCGTACGGCTCGACCAGCTCGGCGGTCGGGTCAGGGTCGGTGTCGGCCCGACCGGCGGCGGACGGCGTGCGCGGGCCGAGGTCGACCACGTCGACCGGGGCGAAGCCGATGGTGGTCGCGACGGCGCCAATGCCGACCCCGCCGCCGTCGAGCGGGTCGGGGTCGGTGATCGTCACCGCGGTGCGCCCGTCCACGGTGACGGTGATCCGCCGGTCCGCCACGGTGACCTCGACCGGCAACCACCGTCCGAAGTCGAAGGCCAGGATGTCGTCGGCGAGCAGCTCGTCGCGCCCGTCGGCATGCCGGAGCACCGACAGGTACCGCACGCCGGTGCGGACCCTCAGCCGGATCGCGTACCACTGCCCGGCGTCGGCGTTGACCCGCAGCTCGGCGGTGCTGACGTCGGCGCCGTGTCGTGGCTCCGGCAACCGCACTGCGGTGCGCACGGCGTAGTTTCCGGTCATCGCCGCCGACGGCGCGCCCAGCAGGTGCTGCCCCTGCGGGTTGCCCCGGCCGTCGAGTTCGACGGCGCAATCGAAGGGCTCGACCGCGTGGACGGCGGACCCGAGGGGCCGATTGGCGGATGAGAACGCATGCTCAGATGCCATTGAGGCACCCACACGATGCGGTTCTGCAACTCGTATGCAATCGGCGGTTGACACGATGCAACATGAGCGCCACTCTGGCACAGCAATGGATGGGACGTCCAGAAGGAGAGCCGGTGGCGAGTGATCAGGGCACCAACCAGAGCGTCGAGAAGGCGGCCACCGTGCTGAACGCGTTCCTCGCCGGCCAGCCCGCGCTGCGGGTGTCCGATGTGGCCCGCCACGCTGGCCTTGGCCAGTCGACCGCGTCCCGCCTGCTGGCCACCCTGGAGTCCTGCGACCTGGTACAGCGCGACCAGGTCAGCGGCCTCTACCAGCTCGGTCCCGCCCTGATCACCATGGCCGGCGTCGCGCTCAACAGCCACCCGGTGCACCGCGAAGCCCGCCAGCGCACGCAGAACCTCGCCGCGGAGCTCGGCCTCGGCGCCAACGTGGCCATCCGCAGCGGCGCCACCCTCTTCTACCTCTGCAACTTCGAAGGCACCCTCGCGCCGCGCTCATTCGTCCTGATCGGCCAGCACAACCCGCTGCACGCCACCGGCCTCGGCAAGTGCCTGCTGGTCGGCACGGACGCCGAGCAGCGCCGGGCACTCCTGCCCGAACTGCCCGCCTACACCCCGTCCACCATCACCGACCACGCCGCGCTCGACGCGGCAGTCGAGCTGACCGCGCAGCGCCGCTACGCCACCGAGGTCGAAGAGCTGGCGCTGGGCCGGGCCTGCATCGCCTCCCCGATCCTCGACCACACCGGAACCGTCTGCGCCGCACTGTCGGTCTCCGGGCCGCTCTCCGCCATCGCCCTCGACGCCCGGGAGGCCGAGTTGTCGCGCATGGTCATCGAAGCCGCCGACGCGATCAGCACCGGCCTGGGCTACCTCGGCCCCGCCGACCGCGTACCCGCCCGGATGCAGGCCGCCCGATGAGCGAGCGCGGTACGACCACCGACACCGCCCGCCCGGACGCCACCAGCCACGCCCCGGCCACCCCACCGGCCGGTGGTCGGGCGCCCCGGGCCCTCGGCGACGGCGCCTTCGCCGCACTGCTCATGCTTCCCGCGCTGGCCATGCTCGCCGCGATCGTCGTGTACCCGCTGGTGGCCTCGCTGGTGACCGCGTTCTTCGAGCAGAGCCTCGTGGAGCCCGGCCGCACCTTCGTGGGCCTGCAGAACATCACCGACCTGCTTGGCGGCGACTTCTGGCGGCTGCTGGGGCAGACCCTGGTCTTCACCGTCGGCGCGACCGTGGCGCCGTTCCTGGTCGGCCTCTTCCTCGCGCTGGCGCTGAACACCCGCATCCGGGGCCGGGCCACCCTGCGTGGGCTGCTGCTCATCCCCTGGCTGGTGCCGAGCGTCGTGGTGTCGTTCCTCTGGATGTGGATCTTCAACGCCAACTACGGACTGGCCAACGGGATCCTGGAGGCGCTCGGGCTGATCGACAACCCGCAGGCCTGGCTCGCCGCTCCGGGCACCGCGATGACCGCGGTCATCGTCGCCAAGACCTGGGCCAGCTTCCCGTGGATCATGGTGATGCTCCTCGCCGGCCTGCAGACCGTGCCCGTCGAGCTGCACGAGGCGGCGGAGACCGACGGCGCCAGCGCGGTACAGCGGTTCTTCGCGGTCACCCTGCCGCACCTGCGCGGCATCATCGGCATCGTCCTGCTGCTGGAGTTGATTTGGAACTTCCAGCACTTCGACCTGATCTACGTGATGACCGGCGGTGGCCCGGCCGGTGCCACCGAAACGTTCGCCACCGCCGTCTACGAGACCGCCTTCCAGGGCTTCGACCTCGGCCGCGCCGGCGCGCTCGGCCTGCTCTGGATGGTGTTGCTGCTGGTCATGGTGGCGATCTACGTGCGCCGGTCCGAACGGGAGGGACAGCTGTGAGCAAGCGTTCCGCACGCGACAGCCGCGGCTCGCGCGCCGCGGCCTGGACGGCGGTGGTCATTCTCGGCGGGTTCGGCCTGCTGCCGGTCTACTGGATGCTGGTCACCGCGTTCACCCCCGCCCAGCAGACCTTCCGCTACCCGCCGTCGTTCTTCCCCACCCAGCTCACCCTGGACAACTTCGCCCGCCTCGCCGACGAACCCACGCTGGCCCGGTACCTGGTCAACAGCCTGATCGTCTCGATCGTCACCGCGGTACTGAGCGTCGTGGTGTCGGCGTACATGGGCTACGCGTTCTCCAAGTTCCGCTTCCGCGGCCGGCGCAGCCTGATGTACTTCGTGCTCTCCTCGCAGATGTTCCCCCAGGCCCTGCTGCTGGTCACCCTCTACGCCCTGTTCAGCGCCTACCACCTGCTCGACACCTACACCGCGCTGGTGCTGTCGTTCACCACCTTCACGCTGCCGCTCTGCGTCTGGATGCTCAAGGGCTTCTTCGACACCATCCCGGACACCCTCGTCGAGGCCGCGCGCGTCGATGGCGCATCGCGGCTGCGCACCATCCACTCGGTCATCCTGCCGCTGTCGGCGCCCGGTCTCATCGCCGCCGGGCTCTTCGCCTTCGTCCGCGGCTGGAACGACTTCATCTTCGCCCTCACCCTCGCCGGACGCGAGAAGACGACACTGCCACCCGGCCTGGTCAACGCCTTCCTCGGCGAGGCGACCGCGCAGTGGGCCGAACTCATGGCCGCGTCCCTGATCGCGTCCCTGCCCGTCGTGATCGCGTTCATCGCGCTGCAACGGTTCCTTGTCGGCGGCATCACCGCCGGCGCCATCAAGGGATAACCACGACCCGTCCCGGAGGTCCAGCAATGAACAGCAACCTTTCCCGCAGGGACATGCTCCGCCTCGTCGGACTCGGCGCCGGCGCCCTCGGCCTGGGCGGCGTGGCCGCCTGCGCACCGAGCGCCGACGGCCCCGAGGCGGACACCGCCAAGTCCGCCACCAACTTCTCGTTCGCGTCCTGGAGCCTGGCCGACAACGCATCCAAGGCCAAGATCGAACAGCTGATGACCGGATACGGCAGCAAGGCGGGCATCACCGTCAACGGCGTGCCGCTGGCCTACAACAGCTACCTCAACCAGGTCACCCTCCAGGTGCGCGGCGGGCAGTTCACCGGCGCCGCGCAGATGGACATCGCCTGGCTCGCGGGCCTCGCCGCGCTCGGCAAGCTGCGCGACCTCGGCGACGTCGCAAAGGACGCCGGCTACACCGAGGCCGCGCTCACCTCCGGCCAGGTCGAGGGCAAGCAGGTCGGCCTGCCCTGGACCACCGCCGCGATCGGGCTGATCGCCAATCGTGAACTGATGCAGAAGGCCGGCATCACCACCACGCCGACCACCATCGCCGACTTCGAGGCCGCGCTGCGGGCGCTCAAGGGCATCGGCGTCATCCCGTACGCCGCGTCGACCAAGGTCGCCCAGCTCAAAGACATCCTCATCTGGATGCAGACCTTCGGCAGCCCGCTGCTCGACGGGGACAAGGTCACGGTCGGCGACGACGCCAGCATCGAGGCGGTCACCTGGTACAAGAAGCTCTACGACGAGAAGCTGATCGCCGCGGACGTGGAGCGCGTCGACGCCCGGACCCTCTTCGCCCAGGGCAAGACCGCGATGTACGACGACGCCATCGTCGGTCGGGACTTCGTGATCAAGGGCGCCCCCGACAAGTCCATCGCCGACAAGCTCGACCCGATCGCCCGGCCAGTGAAGAACCCCGGTGACAAGCCGCGGGCCGTGCAGTGGGGCCACGCCGTCGTGGTGGTCGAGGGCGAGGGCGCCAACACCGCCACCGACTTCGCCAAGTGGTTGACCTCGGACGAGCAGACCGTCCTCGGCTACTTCAAGGACCTCTCCCTGCCGCCCACCACCACCGCCGCACTCGCCTCCGAGCAGGTGAAGACCGACGCGTTCACCTCGCAGTTCAGCGAGCGGATCACCGCCACCGCCACCCCGAACCCGTTCTGGAAGTACCCCCAGTACGCCCAGATGGAGACGGCCATCTCTGAGCAGGTACAGGCGGTGCTGGTCGGCAAGACCAAGCCCGCCGACGCGATGCGCCAGGCCGGCCAGGCGGTGCAGGCCCTGATCAAGTGACCGACACCGCGCGGGACACCCGGCTGGTGGCGGCGATCGCCGAGGCGACCGCCGCCACCGCGCCGCGGATCTGGGGCTTCGGGGTCGGCGGCGTGCTCACCGCCCTGCTGCGGGCCGGCCAAATGCTGCATCGCCCCGACCTCACCCAGCGGGTGGTCGACCTGGTGACCCCGTCGCTGACCGCGCCGCCGGACCCCACCGACCACCTCATCGCGGTGGACGCGCTGCTCGCCCTCACCGCAGCCCGGCCCGAACTCGCCGTCGACGACGCCTGCCGACGGTGGCTCGCGGCGGTCCGGCGCGCCCGACCCGCCCACCCGGGTGGCCCCCGGGTGCACCGACCCGACCTGCCACCGTGGCGGTCGACCATCTGGGTCGACTGCATGCACACCGACGGGCCGGGCCTGGCCGCGCTGGGCCACCCGGACGAGGCCGTCGGCCACGCCAGCGCGTACGCCGCGGCACTGCAGCTGCCCAGCGGCCTGTTCCAGCACGGCTACGACGCTGAGGCGGAACGCGGCAACGGCGTCGCCTGGGGCCGCGGGCAGGCCTGGGCACTGCTCGGCCTCGTCGACACCCTGGTGCACACCCCCGACGACGGGCTCGCCGAGCGGCTCACCCGACTGGTCGACGCCCTGGCAGCCCACGAACGCGACGGACGCTGGCCCACCGTCGTCGACGACCCGGATGCCCCGGTGGAGGCGAGCACCTCCGCGTACCTCGCCTGGGTCGTGCCGCAGGCGATCGACGCCGGGCTGGTCGATCCGGCCCACCGGGCGATGGCCGACCGGGCCTGGGCGGCCACCGTCCGTCGACTCACCGGCGGGGCGCTCGCCGTGTCCGAGGCGACACCGGTCGGCACGGCCCGCGACTACCACCACCGCGCCTCCGGCGTCTTCCCCTGGGGCCAGGCCCCGGTGCTGCACACGGCACTGGATCGCACCACCGGCGAGGAGAGCAGATGAAGGTCGTTGACGTACGCAGCTACGCGGTGCGCGCCAAGCCGGCGGAGACGTACTGGGGTGCCCGGGCGTGGAGCGCGGACCACGGCAGCGCGCTGGTGGACTACCCGCCGATGGAGCGCCGCCGCTACGTCTACAGCGCGACCATCGACGCGGTGCTGGTCCGGGTCGAAACCAGCGACGGGGTGGTCGGCTGGGGCGAGGCGAAGGCACCGGTCGGCGCCCGGGCCACCGCCGCCATCCTCGACGACCTGATCGCACCGATCGCGGTCGGCACCCGGCTCGACGAGATCAGCCGCACCTGGGACCGCGTCTACACCGGCATGCGGGTACGCGGGCACGACAGCGGATTCTGGCTCGAGGCTCTGGCCGGCCTCGACATCGCCCTGTGGGACGCCTGGGCCCGCACCCTCGGCCAGCCGCTGCACACCCTGCTCGGCGGCCGGTACCGGGACACCCTGCGGCTCTACGCCTCCGGCGTGCCCGCCGCACCCGCCGGCTCCGGCACCGAGGGCCAGCGTGTGGTGCGCCAGGAGGCCGAGCGGCTGCGCGACCTCGGCTACGACGCGGTCAAGGTGGCCATCGGCGCCCGACCCGAGGACGACATCGCCTCCGTGCAGACCGTCCGGGAGGTCTTCGGCGACCAGGCGGCCGTCTACGCCGACGCCGCCGGCCAGTACGAACTGCCGCAGGCGCTGCGGGTCGGCCGGGCCCTTCAGGAGGCCGGCGTCGGGTTCTTCGAGATGCCGCTACCGCCGGAGGACCTCGACGGGTACGCCACCCTCGCCGCCCGGCTGGACATCCCGCTCGCGCTGGACTCGCTGGCCACCCGGCACCGGGCGCTGGAGTTCCTCCGCGCCGGCGCGCTGCGGGTGCTTCAGCCCGACGTGTGCCGGGCGGGTGGCATCACCGAGACGATGCGGATCGCCGCGCTCGCCGACGCGTTCGGCGCCCAGGCCACCCCGCACGTGAGCATCGGCTCGGCCGTGCACTGGTACGCCAGCGTGCAGTGTGCCGCGGCGATGCCCAACTTCGCGGTGCTCGAACAGTGGATCGGCGGCAACCCGCTCACCGCGGTCGCCCCTGACGCCGTCGCACCGGTCGGGCGGTGCGAGGTGCCGAGCGGCGCCGGGCTCGGCATCACCATCGACGAGCAGGTGGTGCGGACGCTGGCCGGTTGACGATGTCCGCCGCCGCCTCTCCGCGGCGGGCCGACCTCGGCACCTATTAGTTCTTGTTCACCAGAGGACCGCCACCCGCCCGTGCCAGCTCCCTGGCGGTCACCGGCGCCGGGAGGGTGCCGAGCAGGAACCGGTCCGGCCGTACGACCGTGACAGCGGTCCGTCGGGGCGCGGGAAGCGCGCCGTCGAGGTCCTCGATCAACGCGCACCCGGGCCCGACGTGCGTCTCCCGACCCGGTACGGCGACCGCCAGGACGACCGCTCGGCGGGCCTCGGCCCACTCGCGGGCGGCCGCGTCCAGGTGGGTGCGCGGGTCGCTGCCGTACCCGATGATCGCCCAGTGGTCGCCCTGGAGGTCGTCGAGTCGGACCACCGCACCGCCGCCGGTACGCACTCGAATGTCCGGCAGGAGCCGACCGGCGCCGGAATGGGGACCGGTCGCACCCCGGGGAAGGCGTCGCGCGGGCTGGGCGCGCTGGGCGCGGCGGCTGACGAACGCCTGCACTCCGGGCACCGCACCGATGGTCCGCAGCACCGAGCGCAGCAGCGCCGAACCGACCCGGCTGCGGGTCTGCACCACCCGCCCCGCCCGCAGCGCCATGATGGTCGTGGCGTGCACATCGGGGCGCCGCTCCCGCTCGTACCCGTCGAGCAGCTCGTCGCCGTCGAGCCCCCGGGAGACCTGCGCGAGTCGCCAGGCGAGGCTCGCGGCGTCGCGGATGCCACTGCCGAGGCCCTGCCCGACGAAGGGCGGCATGGAGTGCGCGGCGTCCCCGGCCAGCAGGATGCGCCCGCCGCGCCACCGCGATGCCGCCCGGGCGTGAAAGGTGAACACCGCCGCCCGCCGCACCCGCACCACGTCCGGGTCGACCCACGGGCGGATCAGCTCCCGGACGGTCGCTTCGTCGAGCATCCGCTCCGGGTCCTCGCCCGGCAGCAGCATCCACTCCCACCGACGGGCAGCCGGGCGCGACATGGCCACCTGGGGCCGACGCGGGTCCAGCACGAACGACATCGTGGGCGGCTGGCCGCGCTCCCCGTCGACGCTCGCCTCGACGCTCGCGTCGACAACGAGCCAGGGCTGGGGGAAACTGACCCCCTCGTAGGCCACACCCAGCAGCCGGCGGACCGTACTGGACGCACCGTCGCAACCAACGACCCAGCGGGTGCGGACCCGCTCGCCGTCGTCGAGGAGCACCTCGACACCGCCGTCGTCCTGCTCGACGGCCAGCACCGACCGACCGAGACGCAACTCCACAGTCGACAACGCGGCCAGCCCGGCCCGCACCGCCGCCTCCAGTTTCGGCTGGTCGATCAGTACCGGCTGCGGCGAGGCCACCGTGAGGTTCGGGACGTCGCGCGTGAACAACGGCCGACGGTCGGGCCCGAGCGCGCGGGACCGGCGCACCGGAACCGCCCATCCCTCGACGTCGGCCAGGCCCGGCACCTGGCCGAGGATGCGCATCACCTCGGCGTCCAGGGCGGCGGCACGCGGACGGGGGTAGGGCTCGTGGTTCGGGTCGACCACCGTCACCTGGATGCCGTGGGCACCGAGGAGCGCGGCCAGGACGCCGCCGACCGGTCCGCAGCCGACGACGAGCACATCAACCTGACCATCGCTCCGGTCGTCCACCGGCCGCCCCCGATCCGCTCGGTTCACCACCCGCCGCTGCCCGGCTGTCGCACGTCCTGGTTATCGCACGTCGCCGAAGCGGACCAGGTTCCACCGGGCCGGCGGCCAACCGGTGGGGTCGTGGTCGGTGACCCACTCGGTGATCGAGCCGGGTGCCGTCGTCACGTCGAACGCTCGCAGCAGCGGCTGGCCGGCGAGCGCGTGGAACGAGCTTTCGACCGTCTCGCTGTGCCCGACCAGGACGACCGTGCCACCCTGATGCCGTTGCGCGCTGTCCATGATTGCGCGGCTGATGCGTACGACCAGCTCGGCCCAGGTCTCGTTGCCCTCCTCGAAGGGCCGGAACACCCCGCCGCCGGGCGCCGCGTGCTCGGACTGGAAGCGTGCCGTCGGCAGTCCGTCGGCGTACGACGGGGTGTGCCAGGTGCAGAGACCGCAGTCCTGCACCGGTCTGACACCCAGCGCGTCGGCGATCGGCTGCGCGGTCTCGACGGCCCGGCGGAGCACCGACGAGTAGACGGCGACCGGACCGGTACCGGCGAGTTCGGCGCTGAGCCGTCCGGCCAGTCGGCGCGCCTGCTCATGGCCGGCATCGGTGAGCCCTCGGCAGCCGTGCGGGCCGCCCACGATGCCCTCGATCTGATGGACCGACTCGCCGTGGCGTACGAAGAGCAGTCGGGTTCGCATCCGGTCATCATTGCAGCGGTGCCGGCGCGGCGTGTCCCCGGCAATCGGCGGTCACGTGGATGCGTGCCCGACCGGCGAGCCGCGCGATCGCGGTGGCGAAGGCGACGGCCCGCGCGGCCCACCGGATCAGGCCCGGGGCGGGTTGCCGCTCCCCTGCACGGTGGGGTGACCAGTGTGCAGCGTGACCGTCGCGCCGGAATAGACGACCGGCTGGTCCAGGTCGGACTGCTTCCGGTAGAAGGCGTTGGCGGGGGGCAGCGCGAGCAGCACGAGGGCGCACAGCAGCGCGGGCGACGCCACCAGACCGGAGATGTTACCCACGGGCTCGGCCCACCCGGGCATGAGTTGCGCGGCGACCGCATGGACGGCGTCCCAGTCGGTCGTGTCCGGGCTGGCACCACCCGTCGGGATGAGGTCCAGCGCCAGCCCGCACGCGGCAACCATCAGCGTCACGCCACCGAGTGCCCAGGTGCCGACCCGGGTCCAGTTCCAGCCGGCCAGGTTGGCCAACGACAGCAGCAGCAGGGTGACGGCGGACAGCGCCACGAGCAGGCCGACGCCCATCAGAAACATCATGGGCAGGGCGGCGAACGCGCTGGGCGTGCCCACCCTCTCGTGCGCTCTCAGGTAGGTGTCCTGCACGGCCGCCTCCGCCGCCACCTGCGCCAGCCGCGCCAGTCCGCTGAGCGCCAGCAGCAGGCTGGACCCGACGATGATTGGCGGTACCCGTCGTCGGCCCGCCCCGCTCGTGACATCCCCCGTGATCATGGCTACGGATCCTAATGGCGATCTCGTCGCCGATTTGGCGCGCTCGAATGGCGGCTGGTCAGCTCCAGGCCATGTTGATCGCACGTGCGACGTTGACGTAGCCAGCGTCGGCGGCGGGACGGATCGTCACGTCGCCGACGACGCTGTCTGCGCTGGTCACACCGATTCCGCTGCGGTTTCCGCGCGGGTGTAGGTGAGGAAAATGGCGCCGCTGTCCAGGACTGTGTGCTCGGCCAACTGCCAGGTGCGGGGCTCGAAGGTGGCGTCGCAGCCGAAGAGCGGGATGCCGGCGCCGACGGTCAGCGGGGCCAGCTTGACGATCAGCCGGTCGATCTCGGGATACAGGGCACCGGCCAGCGCGCCGCCGCCGATCACCCAGATGTCCTTGCCGGGTTGCCGCTTGAGCTCGCGCACCACGGCGATCGGGTCGTCCGGCACGACCTGCACCGCCGGGTCCGGGCTCTCCGCCAGCGTGCGCGAGAACACCAGGTGGCGCAGGTGCGGGTAGGCGTCGGTCAGACCGACCTTCAGCCCCAGCTCGTAGGAGTGCCGCCCCTCCAGCACGGTGTCGAAGCGGATGCCCTCGGCGGCGACACCGAGCGCCTGCCGCGCCGGGCCCGGCAGGGTCTCCGGGTACTCGGCGATGATGTGGCGCAGATAGTCCTCCGGGATCGGCCAGAAGCCGTCGGGACCGGTAGGGTCCGCACCGTCGGGACCGGCGATGAAGCCGTCGAGGGTGGCGGCGATGTAGTAGACGAGCCTGCGCACGAACTTCTCCTTGCTAGATGTGCCGGATGCCGCCTGACGGCGGTCTCCGGTGCGGCCGGCTGGCGGTAACCCCTGCTGATCCGGCGTCCGCCAGTCTCTGCGGCGGCGTCCGCGGCGGCAAGGTGATCTTTGGTACCGTCCCATAACCTCCCGCTAATCCAGGACGAGGCAGCGGTGGAACTCCGGGACATCGAGATATTTCTGACCTTGGCGGAGGAGTTGCACGTCACTCGGACCGCTGAACGGCTGCGCGTGACCCAGGCCCGGTCAGTCAGGCGATCAAGAAGCAGGAACGCGGCATCGGTGCCGCCCTGTTCGAGCGCAACAACCGTGCGGTGGCACTGACACCGATCGGCCGGCAACTACTCGCCGACCTCCGACCCGTGTATCGGGGGCCTGCACGAGGGCATGGAACGGGCCAGGCTCGCCGCCCGCGGCAGGTCGTGCTGGCCGTCGCGGCGGACCACCCCCTGGCCGGCCGCGCATCGGTCTCCTACAGCGACCTGGCGGGACCAGACCGTCATGGGTGGGGCACGGCCCTCCTGCTGGCGGGAGGCCCTGGTACCGGTACGCACCCCCGATAGCCATGTGATCAAGATCGGCCCGACGGTCTCCACGTTCCAGGAGATGATCCCGATCCTCGCCACGGGCGAAGCGGTCTCACCCGTCCACGCCCAGGCGGCCCGCTACCACGCCCGGCCGGACAGAGCCTACGTGCCGATCCACGACGCCCCACCGGCTCGATGGGTACTCATCTGGCGTGCCGGCACCGAGACCGAGCTCATCCGGGAGTTCGCCCGCGCCGCGCACCAGCTCAACGCCGACATCTGACCCGCTAGGAGGCGCGGGAGGTCAGCTCAGCGGCCACCCGGTCGTGCAGCGCGGTCAGTGCCGAGCTGACGGTGACGGTGAGTGGCGTCGGGTCGGCCAACCGGCGGGCCGGCTCCGGCAGCCAGCCGAGGTCCGCTTCGAACCGGTGACGCGCGGCGCGTACCGCACCGGCCGGGTCGACCGGGTCGAGGCGGCGGCCGTCGCGCATCACCGGGACGAGCAGGGGTTCCCGGTCGCCCGGTGCTTCGTCGCGCAGCCCGACCACGTCGCCGCTCGCCCCGCTGCGGTCCCTAAAGATCTGCTTCGGGCCGGGCAGGGTGGCCTTGCCGGGCGACAGCTTCAGCACCGGGCGGTCACCGACGGCCACCAGCTTGTACGCGCTGTCCAACGACGGGGCGTCGTAGGAGACGCCCATCTTCGTGCCCACGCCGTACGCGTCGATCGGCGCGCCGGCCGCGACCAGGGCTGCGATGACGTCCTCGTCCAGGCTGCCGCTGGCCACGATCTGGGCGTCGGTGAGGCCGGCGCCGTCGAGGATCGCCCGGGTCTGCCGGGCCAGCTCGGCGAGGTCACCGGAGTCGAGCCGGACGCCCAGCGGCCCGGTGAGGCCCAGCTCGGTGATCACGTCGACGGCGGCCCGCACCCCGGCCGGGGTGTCGTAGGTGTCCACGAGGAATATCGGGTTCGTCGGGAAGTCCGCGGCGAACGCCCGGAACGCGGCCCGTTCGTCGGGGAACGCCTCGACGTACGCGTGGGCCATCGTGCCCGAGGGTTGCAGGCCGTAGCGGCGGGCGGCCTCGACGTCGCTGGTCGCGGCGAAGCCGGCGATGGCCGACGCCCGGGCCACGGCCGCCGCGGCCTCGATGCCGTGGGTGCGGCGGAACGCGAAGTCGACCAGTTGGGCGCCGCCGGCGGCGAGGCGGCACCGGGCGGCCTTGGTGGCCACCGTGGTGTGGAAGGTGATCAGGTTGAGCACGCCGGTCTCGGCCAGCTGCGCCTCGGCGAGCGGCGCGGTGACCTCCAGCAGCGGTTCGTCGGCGAAGACCACCCGGCCCTCCGGTACGGCCCAGACGTCGCCGGTGAACCGCAGCCGGGCGAGCGCCGCCAGGGTCGCCTCGTCGAAGCCGACGACGTCGCGCAGGTAGCCGAGGTCGTCGTCGTCGAACGCGAAGTTCTCCAGGAAGGTCAGCGCCTCGGCCAGCCCGGCCGCGACCAGGAAACCGCGCCGGGGCGGCAGCCGGCGGGAGAACAGGCTGAAGGTGGCCCGTTCGGTCATGCCACGTCGCAGGTAGCTGGCGGCCATCCGCAGCTCGTACAGATCGGTCCACAATCCGGTCATGTCACCTCCTCGGCCACGGCACCACTGTGGTGGATCCGGTGCCGACGTGTCCGGGAAACGGGCGATCCGGGGTCGGCAGGCGGCCCCGTGGGGAGGTGTCCACGGCCTGAAACGCAGGCTACGCCCGGGTAGACGGTTGTCCCGGTCCGCGCCGGCCAGCATGATCGTTCCGTGGGGCCGACGCTCGGCGGCACCAGGTGGTGGAACTGAGGTCGCTCCGGCGACTCGTGAGAACGCGTTTGCGGGGTACCTGACGTGATGACGATCCAGCGACGAGGCGACGGGAGGATCTCATGCAGGGTGAGTTGCAACGCCTTGTCGACGCCCTCGCCGCCCACGCGGGCCGGCCGGCGCTGATCGAGGACCGACGCCAGCGGGTGGTGGTCTACAGCGAGCACACCGGATTGATGGACGACGTGCGCAAGGCGTCGATCCTGCGCCGGCAGACCACCCCGGAGGTGATGGCGTGGTTCCGCGACACCGGGATCATGGACGCCCGTACGACCGTGCGGACGCCCGCGGCGCGGGAGCTAGACCTCCTGCCACGGGTCTGCGTGCCGATCCGCCACCAGGACCTGCTGCTCGGATTCGTCTGGTTCATCGACCCGGACGGCACGATGGCCGACGCGGACCTCGCCGCCACCGGTCTGATGAGCGAGCTGTCGCTGGCGCTCTACCGGGAGAACCTCCTCGGTGAGTTGGCCTCCCAGCGGGAGACCGAGGCGGCGCGGACGCTGCTCTCCGAGAGCGAGGCCACCCGGGACCAGTCGGTGCGGACCCTGCGCGAGGCGGGCCTGATCGCCGGGGACGGCCCGGCCACCGCGCTCGTCGCGCAGCTGGTGCCACCGGGCGGCGAACTGCCCGACGAGGTGGCCCGGCTCGCGCTGGAGCAGGCGCTGGTCGCCACCCGGCGGTGGATCGGCACCCGCGAGGCGCTGCACCTCGTCCGCGACGACCACGGGGTGCTGCTGCTCTGCGGCGGGCGGGGCGGCGGGCGTCCCTCGCCGGAGGTGGTCGCGAAGCTCCTCGACGACAACCTGCGGCAGGCGACCCGCGGGCTCAGCTCGGTGGAACGCGTGGTGGTCGGGGTCGGACAGACCCGACCCGGGCTGGCCGAGGCGGTCGGCTCGTACGGGGAGGCGGTGCAGTCCGCCCGGGTCGGTGCGCGGCTGCCGGCCCTCGGTTCGGTGGTCTCCTGGGCGGGGTTGGGGATCTACCGGGTGCTGTCCCGGCTGGAGGGTCGGCACCTCGACATGGCCGATGTGCACCCCGGGCTGGAGCGGCTGCTGCGTGAGCAGCCCAACCCGGTGCTGTTGCAGACCCTGGAGCGCTACCTGGACCTGGCCGGGAACGCGCACGCCACCGCCCAGCAGCTACGGCTGCACCGCACCACGCTCTATTACCGGTTGCAGCGGGTCGAGGAGCTGGCCGACACCGACCTGAAAGACGGCAACGAGCGGCTCTGCCTGCACCTGGCGTTGAAGCTGGGCCGGCTGACCGGCGCGTACCGGCCGGAGGAGTGACCGGGTCGGGCGGGGCGCTCGGGGCGCCCCGCCCGCCGGTCTCCTACAGGCCCGCGCGTACGGCCGCGGGCCGGCCGCCGACGACCGGCAGCTCGATGCGGCTGCGATCGAAGTGGACGGTGATCTCGGCCCGGTTCTGCTTCGCCCGGCTGCTGTAGCCGGAGTAGGAACCGAGCAGGACCACGCCGACCTGGTTACCGGCCGCGAAGACGTAGTCCTCGGGGAGCAGCGCGAGGTCGACGCCGTTCTTGTCGCCCGGCACCAACGGCGTCGACTCGCGGAGCGAGTCGATGTTGAGCCCGTCGATGATGCCCTTCGTCACGAGTTCCTGCGGCTCGGTGGCGATGGTCTTCTCGGTCTGCTTGTAGCAGGCCTCCTCGGCGTGCCCGCCCCAGGTGGCCTCGCCGCCCCAGCAGTCCTCCTCGGTCAGCGTCCGGATGCCGTCGCCGGACGTGCCGAACCGCGGCCGGGTGCCGTAGTCCACCAGCAGGCCGGCGAAGCTGGTGTCCTCGCCGTTCACCGTCGCGTTGATCTTGACGATGGGGGTGCCGGAGATGTGCAGCGGCGCGCGCAGCGGCTGGGAGAGGAACACCAGCCGGTTCTCCTTGTTCGCCGCCGGATCCGACGGATGCCGGATCGCGTTGGTCTGGCTCATCGTGGGGGTGTCCTGGAACGTCCGGGAAGCCTTGCCGGGCTGCGGACGCACCGACAGTCCGCCGGCCGCGCCCTCGGCCCCGGGCCGCAGGAACACCTGGGTCGACCGGGCGGCCGGGATCGGCCAGTCCCGGTGGGTCTCCCAGACGTCCGGCGACCGCTCGATGTCGACCCTCGGCTCGGCCATGATGCCGTTGTGCACGCCGTGCAGCCAGAAGTCGAACCAGCGGTGTAGGGTGTCGACCCACTCGCCGCGGCGGAAGTCGAACGGGTCGACGTGACCGGTGCCGGTCAGCCAGAGCTTGCGCGGGACGTCCTGCTCGGCCAGCGCGTCCCACCACTTGCTGAAGTGGTCGGGCCGGACGTTGTTGTCGTTGATGCCGTGGACCACGAAGACGCTGGCCCGCACGCGCTTGGCGTCCGGAACGTAGTCCCGCTCGGCCCAGAAGTCGTTGTAGTCGCCGGTGACGTCGTCGCCGTCGACGCCGAGCTGCTCCCGCACCGGCGCGCAGTGCTCCCGCCGCTCCGGATTGGTGACCGTGTTGGAGAGGCTGCCGGAGTAGTTGTTCGCGCGGGTGACCAGGCCGTTGCTGCGCGAGTAGTCGTACCAGCTGGAGATCGCCGAGATCGGCACGATGGTGGTGAGCCCCCGCACGCCGCTGGCGGCGGCCGCGTTGGCCAGCGTGCCGTCGTACGACTTGCCGATCATGCCGGTGCGGCCGTTGTGCCAGTCGGCGACGACCCGCTCGCCGGCGGCGTTGGTGCCGGCCCGGCGGCCGTTGAGCCAGTCGATCGCGGTCGGTGCGCTGATGTTGTCAGCCCGCCCACCGGTGACCGGGCAGCCGGTCGAGTTGTTGGTGCCGATCATGTCGAGCAGCACCACCGCGTAGCCGCGCGGAACGAAGTAGTTGTCGTAGAAGAGCGGCCACTGGTCGTTGAGACCGTCGCCGTCGACGTCGGCCTTGCACTCGCCCTCGTTGCCCCGGCACACCGTCGAGTAGTAGGGGCTCGCATCCATGACCACCGGCACCCGCAGACCCGCCTCGCTGGCCTTGGGCCGGATGATGTCCATCGACACGACGTCGCGGGCGCCGTCGCCGTCGGTGTCGACGTCGGAGGTGACGAATATCCGCTCGCGGATCGCGTCGGCATATCCGAACACCGGTTGGGTGACTCCGTTCTCGATGACCGGCCTGACACGGTCCACCACCGGCTGCGCCGTCGCGGCGGCCGCCGGCAGGCCGACGGCGGCGGTCATCACGACCACCACCGACGCTCGCCACCAGCTCCTTGTGGTTCGCATCGTGCTCCTCCCCTTGTCCAGCACCGGCCGCGGACCGGTCGTCCCGGGCGAGGACGACAGGCCGCCGGCGCGGCAGTTGCCTCGCACCCTAGGAACGGATCCGCGTTCGGTCATCGGACAGGTGCGGGACGTGATCGCCGCCGTGTCCTACGTCTGTCGCATCTCGACAGGCGTAGGACCGGGTGGCGTGCGATTCCAACAGGTGCCCGATGACGCGACCGTCGCCCGGCCATAGGTTCGGCCGAACCACCTCCACCGACCGGCCGGGACCCCACCCGGCTCGGCGGCGGAGCCCAGGCGGCATCGCCGACGAACGCGTCACCCGGCTGCCGGGCGACGGGAAGGGCGGGATGTGCGGTTCTCGGGCCCAGCCGTGATCCCGCGGTTCATCGGGCGGTTCCTGGTGCCGGCCGCGTTCGCGGCGCTCTTCGCCGCACCGCTGTGGTTCATGCTGGTCGGCTCGCTGCGACCCGCCGGCCTGCCCCCGCCCCGCACCCTCGAGCTGTTCCCGCCCGAACCGACCGTGGCCGCGTACGCCCGGCTGCCCGAGCTGATCCCGCTGTTCCGGTATCTGGCCAACTCGGCGCTGGTCGTCGCGGTCGCCGTGCCACTGACCGTCGCCGTCGCCTCGCTGACCGGCTTCGGGCTGCGGCTGCTGACGCCGGTGGCCCGCCGCCGGGCGGTCCTCGGCCTGCTGGCGGTGCTCCTCGTGCCGGTCACGGCGGTGTGGGCGACCCGCTTCGAGCTGTTCCGGCTGGCCGGCGTGGTCGACACGTACGTCCCGCTGCTGGCTCCGGCGGTGCTCGCCGGCAGCCCGTTCCTGGTGCTGCTCTACGCCTGGAGTTTCGGCGGCGTGCCGGACACCCAGCTCGGTGCCGCCCGGCTGGAGGGCGCCGGCTGGCTGACGATCTGGCGGCGGGTGGCACTGCCGCAGGTGCGCCCGGCGACCCTGGCGGTAGGCGTGCTCGCCTTCACCCTGCACTGGTCCAGCCTGATCGACCCGCTGCTCTACCTGCACAGCGGCGACCGCTACACCTACCCGCTCGGCCTGCAGTTCCTGCGGCTGCTGAACCCGACGGACTGGCCGCTGCTGATGGCCGCCTGCGTCGTCGCGACGGCGCCCTGCCTGGTGGTGTTCCTGCTCGCCCAGCGGATCCTGCTCAACGACGATCCGCTGGCGGCACTGAGATCTGGAGGTCGAAGGTGAGCACGTTCCGGGCCCGACGATGGGTAGCCCTGATCACCGCGGCGCTGCTGCTCGGCTACGGCGCCGGCTGTGGCGCCGGCGACCGCGCTGACGACAGCTCCGGGATCACCGTCGTGCTCTTCGGCGACGCCGAGGAGGTCGCCGGCTACCGCAGCATGGTCGCCGCGTTCGAGGACACCCACCCCGACGTCGCGGTCAACCTCTCCCCGGTCGCCACCCAGGACGACCTGATGGCCCGCCTGACCACCTCGTTCGCCGGCGGGCAGCCACCCGACGTGTTTTTGCTCAACTACCGCCGCTACGGCCAGTTCGCCGCCCAGCAGGCGATCGAACCGGCGCAGGCGTACCTGGACCGCAGCGCGGTGCTGAACGAGAGCGACTTCTCCCCGCGGGCGCTGGACGCCTTCCGGTTCGACGGCAAGACGCTGACCTGCCTGCCGCAGAACATGTCCTCCCTGGTCGTCTACTACAACGCCGACCTGTTCGCGGCCGCCGGCGTGCCGTTGCCGAAGGCCGGCTGGACCTGGGACGACTTCCTGGCCGCCGGGCGGGCCCTGACCGGCGACGGGAAGTACGGCGTGGGCGTGGAGCCGTCCCTCCCACGGCTAGCCCCGTTCGTCTGGTCCAACCGGGGTGAGCTGGTCGACCACCCGGACAAGCCGACCACCCTGACCCTCACCGGCGACCCGGCCAGCCGCGCCGCCGTCGACTGGTTCCTCGACCTGCAACTGAAGCACCACGTCGTGCCGCCGGACGCCGAGGAACAGAGCGAGTCGAGTGAGGCCCGCTTCCTACGCGGCACGCTCGGCATGTACCTCAACAGCCGGGTCGCCGTGCCGACGCTGCGCACCATCGACGGCTTCACCTGGGACGTGGCGCCGCTGCCGATCGCGCCGGGCGGCGTACCCGCGTCGATCCTGCACAGCGACGCCTACTGCATGAGCGCCGGCCTGGCCGACCACGACCAGGCCTGGCAGTTCATCGAGTTCGCGATGGGCGGGCAGGGCCAGCGGATCCTCGCCGGGTCCGGCCGCACGGTGCCGTCCCGGCTCGACGTGGCCAACTCCCCCGAGTTCCTCGACCCAGAGAAGCCCCCTCGGTCGTCGCGGGTCTATCTCGACGCCGAGCCGCACCTGCGCGCCACCCCGCGCACCGCCACCTGGTCACGCGTCGAGCGCGAGGGCGACGCCCTGCTGGAGGAGGTCTTCTACGGTCGGATCGGCCGCGAGCAGGGGCTGCGACAGCTGGAGGAGAAGGTCCGGCCACTGTTCGGTCTGACGGTGGGCGCCGGTGGCTGACCGGGGTGTCCTCCGGCTCGAGGCGCTGACCAAGTCGTACGGGAAGGTGGCCGCCCTCGACGGCGTCGACCTGGAGGTACCGGCCGGCGAGATGGTGACGCTGGTCGGCCCGTCCGGCTCCGGCAAGTCCACCGTCCTGCGACTGATCGCCGGGCTGGACCGGCCGGATGGCGGCCGGGTCGTCGTGGACGGCCAGGACGTCGCCCAGGTGCCGCCGCACCGCCGCGCGGTGGCGATGGTCTTCCAGGACTACGCGCTGTATCCCCACCTCACCGTGCGTGGCAACCTGCTGTTCGGGCTGCGGGTCCGCCGGGTACCGCGCGCGGAGGCCGAGCGGCGGGCCCGGGCGGCGGCCGACCGGCTCGGCATCGCGGACCTGCTCGACCGCTACCCCGACGAGACCTCCGGCGGGCAGCGTCAGCGCATCGCCCTCGCCCGCGCGCTGCTGCGCGAGCCGACCGTCTACCTGCTCGACGAGCCGCTGGCCAGCCTGGACGCGCCGCTGCGCTTCGCCACCCGCGCCGACCTGCTCGCCCTGCACCGCGAGCTGGGCACCACCACCATCCACGTCACCCACGACCAGGCGGAGGCGATGACCCTCGGCGACCGGGTCGTCGTGCTCGACCACGGCCGGGTCCGCCAGGTCGGTCCGCCCCAGCAGGTCTACGACGAGCCCGCGGACACCTTCGTGGCCGGCTTCCTGGGCAGCCCGCCGATGAACCTGCTACCCGGTGGCGGCGTGCTGGGCGGCGCCACCGACGACACCCTCGGCGTACGCCCGGAGGATCTGAGCCTCGACCCCGACGGACCGGTGGCGGCGACCGTCGAGGCGGTGGAGGCGCTCGGCAGCGAGGCCGTACTGCTGACCCGCTGCGACGACGGCACCCGGCTGACCGTCCGCACCGGCCCCCGGCCCGGCGTGTGGCCGGGCGACCAGGTCCGTCTGCGCGCCGACCCGGGGCGGATCCACCGCTTCGACGCCGACACCGGGCGACGCCGGTGAGCACCGGCCGGGTCAGCCGGCCGCTGACCGCGTGGGCGTTCCTCGCGCCGTACGCGGTGGCCGTCGCGCTGCTGATCGCGCTGCCCGCCCTGCTCAACCTCGGCTACGCGTTCACCGACCACACCGGACTGACCCGGGACCCGCGGTTCGTCGGTCTGGACAACGCGCGCCGACTGCTCGACGACGGCTTCCTCGCCGACAGCATCCGGGCCTCCGCCATCCACCTGGCGCTGGCCGTACCCCTGCGGCTGCTGGCCGCCATCGGGCTCGGGCTGCTGCTGGCCGCGCCCCGCCCGGGCGGCCGCTGGTTCCGGGTCGCGGTCTACCTGCCGACCGTCGTACCCGACGTGGCCCTGGCGGTGCTCTTCCTGTGGGTGCTCAACCCGCTCTACGGCCCGCTCAACCAGGTGCTCGGGCTCTTCGGCCACCCGGGCATGAACTGGCTCGCCGAGCCCGGCTCCGCGCGGGTGGCGGTGGCGCTGATGCTCGCGTTCCCGATCGGTGAGGGTTTCATCGTCGTGCTCGCCGCCCGACGGATGCTCGACGGACGGCTCTACGAGGCGGCGGCGCTGGAGGGCTGCGGCCCGTTCGGCCAGCTGCGCCGGCTCACGCTGCCGCTGCTCGCGCCGGTGCTGGTGCTGCTCGCCGTCCGGGACACGATCCTCACCCTGCAGGTCAACTTCGTGCCGGCGTACGTCCTCACCGACGGCCGGCCCGCCAACGCCACGCTCTACCTGCCGGTCTACATCTTCGACCAGGTCTTCGAGTTCTCCGGCTTCGCCTACGGTGCCATGATCACGAGCGTCCTCATGGTGGTCACCGGGGTGATCATCGCAGCGCTGCTGCTGATGGTGCGACGCTGGCGGGTGCTGCGCTGAGCGTGACATCCTGCTGCGGTGAGACTCCGGATGTTCGCCGTCGTCATCACGGTTCCGTTGCTCGTCGCCTGCGGCGGCACGGACGCCGGGCAACCCACCGACCGGGGGCCGGGAATGCTCGCGAACCTGCCCAGCTGCGACCGGGTGCCGCTGGACGCCGACGCCGAGGTCGACAGCCAGGTCACCGGCCTGCTGCTGCCGGAGGGCGCACGGGTCACCTCGGTGGTCGAGCAGGGCGCCCTGACCACGGTCGCGGCCA
Source organism: Micromonospora sp. NPDC048909 (assembly GCF_040649635.1). Taxonomy (NCBI): domain Bacteria; kingdom Bacillati; phylum Actinomycetota; class Actinomycetes; order Micromonosporales; family Micromonosporaceae; genus Micromonospora; species Micromonospora sp. NPDC048909. The sequence continues at coordinate 526,217 of NZ_JBEZFU010000005.1, forward strand.
CCATCCGGATGACCCCGCTGGACGTACGCGCCCACTACGAGAGCCGGGGCGACATCGACCTGCTGCGCGCTGAGGACGAGGTGTTCGAGGCCGAGGTGCTGATGCGGGCGCAGGAACGGCGGACGTATCTGCGGGCCACCGCGCTCTGCGCGGACGGAACGACGCTGACCGCGGTGGTGGGGCCGGACTCGGAAGAAGCGGGCCTGCCCGAGTTCCAGAGCGACTGACCCGCGAACCCCCTCCGCCACGACCGCGGGCAGCGCTCAGACGAAGGTGAACAGTCGCGTGCCGGGCCGCAACGTAGGCGGATGGGCGGGGTGCTCGACGAGTTGGTGCATGCCCACCCGGAACCGGGCGTCGGTGGGGCTGGTGAACGCCAACTCCGCGAACCCGTGGTCAGCAAGGCAGGCGCGGACCTCCAGGCTGGGATCGGGTCCGTCGTCGGGCCGGCCGCGGGTCCAGATCACGATTCCGCCCGGGGCCAGCAGTGCCGGCAGCGCGGCCACCGTCCGCCGTACGTCGTCGACGGTGACGTTGCCGAAGACACCGCAGGCCAGCACCACCTGCGCCCGCTCGACCTGCTGGTAGGTGTCGGCGGCGCCCGCGTCGGCCGTCCGCACCTCGACCTCGGACAGACCGAGGTCGACGGCGCTCTCCCGGGCGCGTCGGGACAGGGTCGGGTCGAGTTCGATCAGCAGCGCGCGGACGTCCCGACCACGACCGGGTTCGGCCAGCACCGGCAGCACGTCGCGCCCGTCGCCGGCACAGATGCTGACCAGGCGCCGAACGCCGTGCTCGCCGCACGGCGCGTCGGCGAGCGCGTTACGCAGATCGCGTTGCACCACGGCCAGCCGGCGGGCCAGCGACGAACTCGGGGCGTCGTAGTCGTGGTGCCACCGGATCCAGTCGGTCGTCACGGGGTCATTGAAGCAGTGCCGGGCCGCTCGCCGGGTGCCCGGTCAGGCCGTCAGCAGCACGCCCGCGTACGCCACCCCGGCGATGACAGCCCACGAACTCAACCCCAGGGCGGCGGCCCGCCCGCCGGTGCGGGCCAGCGTCGGCAGATGCACCGCGCTGCCGAGGGCGAACAGCGCCGCGGAGAGCAGGATCTCCTGCGCCAGGCCCGCGCCGACCAGCACACCCTCCGGTAGCCAGCCGGTGCTGCGCAGCCCGATCATCACGAGGAAGCCGACCACGAACAGGGGCACGAGGGACGGCTTCGCGCCTCGCGGACCGTCACCGGCCGGGCCCTGCGCCGCCGCCCGCCGACGCCGCAGTCCGATCGCCACCACGGCGACCAGCGGGGCGAGCATCGCCACCCGCATCAGCTTCACCAGGACGGCGTCGCCGAGGGCCGCCGGGCCGGCGGTCTGCGCGGCGGCGACCACCTGCCCCACGTCGTGCACGCTGGCCCCGACCCACCGTCCGAACTCCGCGTCACCGAGGCCCAGCGGCTGTTGCAGCAGCGGGAGCACGGCGACGGCCAGGGTGCCGCAGAGCGTCACCAGGGCGACCGACGCCGCGGCGTCCTCCTCGTCGCTGCCGGTCGCCGCGCTGACCGCACCGATCGCCGAGGCGCCGCAGATCGCATAGCCGGCGGCGATCAGCAGAGGCTGGTCACCGCGCAGACCGATCCGACGGCCCAGCCACCACGTGCTGGTGAACGTCGCGGCCACCACGGCGACGACCATGAGCATGGTCGGCCACCCGATCGCGCGTACGTCCTGCACGCTGAGCTTCAGCCCGAGCAACACGATGCCGAGCCGCATCAGCCGTTTGCCCGCGACGCTCAACCCTGGCCGGGCCGGGCCGCGTACCCAGTCGCGGAGGACGGGCAGGTGGGCGGCGGCGATGCCCAGCACCATGGCGACGGTCAGCGCCGGCACGACGGGCAAGGCCCAGTGCACCGCCCAGGCGGCGGCGGCCCCGACGCTCGCGGCGATCAGCCCGGGCAGGATACCCGCTCCGCCACCCCGCCGCGCGCCCGTGGACCGCCCTGCGGCAGGCCCCTTCGGGGTGTCCGACCGGCCGTCGGGGGCGCCGTCGTCGGTCCGGGTGGCCGGGTGGCCGCCGTCACCGCCACGTGGCGGCGAGCCCGGGTACGGTTCGCGGCCGGTGGTCCGGATCAGGGTCATTCCGGTACCCGCGTCCCGTTCACGACTCGTCGGTCCGTAGCTCGTACACCCGGCGGACGCTCGACCCGAGCCGGGAGATGTCCGCACCGTAGATGTGCAGGGACACGGCCATGCCGTCGCCCCCGTTCCAGACCCGGTGGATGTCGCCGGGTGGGGCGAAGCCGCACACCTCGCCCTGCCGGTTGACGACGTCCTCGGTCGCGACGAGCCGGGCGGCGGTCCCGTCGGAAACGAGGCGGTAGCGCCGCTCGTGCTCCTCGCCCTGGTGCACCCCCGTGACGCACCAGGCGACGTGGTCGTGGATGGCGGTTCGCTGGCCGGGAAGCCAGACCAGAGCCACGATCGAGAAGGAACCGTCACGCTCCGCATGCAGCACGTGCTGCCGGTAGTGGTCCGGGTCACCCTCGCACTGCTGCGGGGTGAGCAGGTCGGCCGCGCCCAGATGCGGCGCGAGCCGCTCCCCCACCAGGTACGCCGTCAGGTCGGGCGGCAGCCCGCGGTCCACCACGTCCCGTACCTCCTCGGCGAGCCGGGCGAGGCGGGGCGTACTGGCCGTGACGACGGAGACGGCGGACGGAGCGGTCATGTTGCCAGCCTGACCGCCGTGACCCATTACGTCCAACAACAGTTTCTTGCACGAACCCAAGCACCGCTTATGTGTCGAGGGTGGGACCCCGGCCGCCACTCAGGCGGCACCGGCGGCCCGCCGTCCGGCCACCGAGGCCAGCGCCTCCAGCACCTGGGCGGTCGCGGGGATGCGCAGGTGCTCGCGCAGGACGTAGGCCGAGACCTGACGCCGCGAGGCGGGCGACAGCGGGCGGCCCCGGACCTTGTCCCGGCGGAGGAAGGACAGGGTGAGTTTCGGCATCATCGCGACGCCGAGGCCCTGCGCGACGAGCGACTGCACGGCGAGGTTGTCGTCGGTGGTGAACACGATGTCGGGCGTGAACCCGAGTTGGGCGCACTCGTGCAGGAAGTTGGTGCGGCAGCGTAGGCACCCGGCGATCCAGCGCTCCTGGGCGAGGTCGGCGAGCTCGACCGCGCGGCGCCTGGCCATCGGGTGCCCGACGGGCAGCAGAACGGTGAGCTCGTCCTCCAGCAGCGGGATCTCCACCAGCTCGTCCGGCACCTCCTCACGAAGGCCGGGATAGGTGAAGGCCAGTGTCAGGTCGCTCTCGCCCTGCACCACCCGGCGGAGCGAGTCGGGCGGCTCGTCCTCGAGCAGCTCCACCCGGATCCCGGGATGCTCGGCGGCGAGCAGACCCATGGCCTCGGGGATCAGCGTCGCGTTGGCGCTGGGGAACGCGCAGACCCGCACCCGACCGGTACGCAGCCGCGCGATCGCCGCCATCTGCTCCCGGGCGACCGACATGCTGTCGAGGATGCTCTCCGTGTGGCGGGCGAGCGTCTCGCCGGCCTCCGTCAGCCGCAACCGCCGCCCCACCCGGGTGAACAGCGGAGTGCCGACCTCGCGCTCCAGGGCTTTCATCTGCTGGGTGATCGCGGGTTGGGTGTATCCCAGGGTCTGCGCCGCCGCCGAGTACGACCGGGTCCGGACCACCTCGTGAAAGGTCCTGATATGGCGCGAATCGAACACCATCGGATCATAGGCTCGCCGGCCTGCCCGGAGCCCGCCTACGGACCGTGATCCTGGGCTCACCTCACGGTCGGAGGTCCGCCCGCTGCCGGTTGGCGGCCAGCCAGGCGGTGGCGAAGTCGACGAGCGCGCGCTGCCTCATCAGGCGGGTCGGCGCTGCGCCGACCCGGCCGATCGAAGCGCCGTCCGCGGCCTCGAAGTCGGCGCCGAGCCGCTCGAAGTCACCCTCGTCGGTGGCCATCTCGACCCAGGTCGCCCACCGGCTCGTCCCGTCCGGCTGACGCACCGCCGAACCGGTGGAGGTCCGCGGCGGGGACGACTGCCGCCGCTCGGCGAGATGAAGCGACGTGTTCGAGTCGTGGCCGCAGCCGAGCAGGAGCACCTGGCCGTCGAGCCGGTTGACCGCGCCGAGCGGCGACTCCTCGCCCAGCCCGTCGTCGAGTCGGTGCCCGCACACGATCTCGGGGGCCCGGCGACCCAACGCGGCGAAGGAGACCTGCGGATGGTCGCTGCGCAGCGCCCCCGGCCAGGCGCGGACCGTCTCGGCGAGGCGGCCCATCCACCGGCTCGGCGTACGGGCCGGGTCGAAAGCGGGCATCTGGTCACGAATGACCGGCCACCACGCCTCGGGCACGGGTGGGTTCCGCCAGTCGGCCGGGTCGGTGTTGTCGGGAGTGTGGGTGGGCACCACCAGCGTGCCGTCGGGGCCGAGCACGTCCAACAGCGCCAGCACCACCGCCTGCGGGCCGCCGACGACGAACCCGAGGCACCGGTACGACGCATGCAGCAGCAGGACATCACCGGGAGCGACCCCGAGGGCGCGCAGGTCGCCCGCCAACGACTGCGCCGTGTACGGCACCGACTGGTCCATCGGCGGAGTGTAGGTCAGGCCCGGCAGCACCGGCCTGGTGTTTTCCGGCGGGCAGCCGACCGCCAGCCGATCAGCGGGGGGGCGCACGGCATCGACAAGTGTCCTAACCGGACCGGCCGAATCGCAACAGATGCTCGGTGACGTGGGTCACTCCACTGTCTAGCGTGCATCGTGGAGACCGCTTTCCCGGTCGCCACGACGCGTGCCCAGGGAGACCCGAATGAACCTCACGCTCGTCCGAAGATACCGCGGCCTCGCGATGACAACGAGCCTGGCGCTGGTCGTCGCGCTCGCGCTGACCGCCTCGTCCACCCCCCAGCCCGTCCAGGAGTCGTTCGCCACCAACTCACCCACCGGGCCGATGGAGCTGCCCGACGAGTGGATGACCGCCCAGCGGATGAGCGACGGCAGCCGGGACCTCTCCGTGGCCAAGTACGAAAAGGCCCGCGGCGAGGCCCACCAGCTCGACCTGCGCACCCGCCTGCTCTACCGCCACCTGGCGCAGAAGAAGTGGAACTTCTTCGGGCCGAGCAACATCGGCGGGCGGGTGGTGGACATCGCCCTCGACCCGAAGGTGCCCGACCAGCTCTTCATCGCCGCCGCCTCCGGCGGCGTCTGGAAGTCCGACGACGCGGGCGCGACGTTCGAGACGGCCTGGCCCGACGGGTGGACGCAGAGCATGGGTGCGGTCGCGATGACCAGCGACGGCGTCCTCTTCGCCGGCACCGGCGAGGCCCAGCCAGGCGGCGGCTCGATCACCTTCGGCGGCGACGGCATCTACCGCTCGAAGGACCGCGGCAAGACCTGGCGGCACGTCGGGCTCAAGGACAGCCACGCCATCGGCCGGTTCGCCATCGACCCGAGCAACCAGAAGCGCATCTTCGCCGCCGCCAGCGGCAACCTGTTCGTACCCGGCGGCCAGCGCGGCGTCTACCTATCCGACAACGGCGGCGACAGCTGGAAGCAGGTGCTCGCGCCACCGAACGCGACCACCGGCGCCACCGAGGTCGTCATCGACCCCACCAACCCGCAACGGGTGTACGCGGCGATGTGGGACCACCTGCGCGAGCCGCACCAGCGCACCTACGGCGGCCCCGGCTCCAGCCTCTGGCGTTCCGATGACGGCGGCCGGACCTGGGCGCGGATGACCAACGGTCTGCCCACCGACGCCGACCAGGGCCGCTGGGGCATCGCCGTCGCGCCGAACAACCCCCAGCGGCTGTACGCGTACGTCGGCACGGCGCTCGGCCCGTTCCGCGCCTTCTACCGCTCCGACGACGGCGGCGACACCTGGGCGCAGACGCCGGTCACCGCCGCTCAGGCGTCCCAGTCCACGTTCAGCTGGTGGTTCGGCAAGCTCTTCGTCGACCCCGGCGACGCCGACCACGTCTTCCTCACCGGGGTCAACCTGATGCGCTCGACGAACGGGGCGCAGAGCTTCTCCTCGGTCAGCGGGGTGCACGCCGACCAGCACACGATGCGCTGGGATCCGAAGACGCCCGGCCGGGTCTACCTGGGCAACGACGGCGGCTTCTACCGTTCCGAGGCCAACGGGGCGAGCGGCTGGGTGAAGGCCACCTACGAGCCGTACACCCAGTTCTACACGGTGGACGTGGCGCAGACCGACCCGGTGCTGAAGGTGGGCGGCGCGCAGGACAACGGCTGCAACCGCGGCTACAACGGCGTCGGTGGCCCGTGGAACGCGATCGGCTGCGGCGACGGACTCCAGGTGATCATCCACCCGGAGGCCTCGAACATCGTCTTCGGGTGCAGCCAGTACGGCTCGTGCTACCGGTCGGAGAACTCCGGCGGCACTCCCCGGCAGACCATCGGCACCGGCCAGACCACCTCGCAGCGGCGCAACTGGCTGACGCCGCTGCAGTTCGACCCGAGCGACCCGAACGTCATGTACTACGCCGGGAACATCGTCAACCGGTCGACGGACAACGGCCGCACCTGGACGCCGATCAGCCCGGACCTCACCGGCGGCGGCCCCAACGACCCGTCCGGCTACCCGTGGGGCACGATCACCACGATCGCCGCCGCGCCCACCGACGGCAACACGCTCTACGTCGGCACCGACGACGGAAAGCTGTGGTGGACCGACGACCTGGGGCAGAACTGGCACCAGGTCGACCCGGGGCAGCTGCCCGGCACCTGGGTGACCCGGGTGGCGGTGAACCCGGCCGACGAGAACATCGCCTACGCCACGTTCTCCGGCTTCCGGTCCGGCAGCGACCGGCCGCACGTGATGATGACCCGCGACGGCGGCCGTACCTGGAAGGACATCGGCCGGGGCCTGCCCGACGCGCCGGTCAACTTCGTGGTGCCGACCGCCGACGGCCTGCTGCTGGTCGGCACCGACGTCGGGGTGTTCATGTCGGCGTGGAACGGCGGCGAGTGGGCGGCGCTGGGCACCAACCTGCCGCAGGCGGCCGTGATGTACCTGCGCTACCACGAGCCGACCCGGCAGCTCACCGCGGCGACGTTCGGCCGGGGCGTCCACGACCTCACCGTGCCCCGCTGCCCGGCGGCGTCGACCAAGCTGCCGCCCAAGCCGACCGGGGTCGGTGTGGTCGGCGTCCTCGCCTCCTGCCGGCTGGGGTGACCGACCGGTAGTCCGCGCGGTGCGAGGGCCACCTCCCGGAGACGGGAGGTGGCCCTTCCCGGCTGAAGGGGTCTCCGGTGGTCGTCACCCGCCGGGCGGCGGACGGCGCAGCGGGGAACGCCGAGGCCGTTCTCCGAGCCTATGATCCCCGGATGGCTACCTTCGACGGCGCGGACGGCACCCGACTCGCGTATCACCGGACCGGCGACGGGGATCCGCTGATCTGCCTGCCCGGGGGGCCGATGCTGGCGTCGACGTACCTCGGCGACCTGGGCGGGTTGTCCGCGCGTCGCTCGCTGGTGCTGCTTGATCTGCGCGGCACCGGGGAGTCCGCCGTCCCGGTGGACCCGGCGAGTTACCGGTGCGACCGGCAGGTCGAGGATGTCGAGGCGCTGCGGGTGCACCTCGGGTTGGACCGGCTCGACCTGGCCGCGCACTCGGCCGGCGCGACGCTCGCCCTGCTGTACGCCGCCCGGCACCCCGACCGCGTCGGCCGTCTCGCGCTGATCACGCCCAGCCCGCGGCCGGTCGACGTGGAGGTCAGCGACCTCGATCGCCGCGAGCTGGCCGAGCTGCGGCGGGGAGAGCCCTGGTTCCCGGCGGCCTTCGCCGCGTTCGAACGGATCTGGTCGGGCCAGCCCACCGCCGCCGACTGGGCCGCCATCACCCCGTTCACCCACGGTCGGTGGGATGCCGCCCGCCAGGCGCGGGCCGCCGGGGAGGCCGGGCAGCGCAACGACGAGGCGGCCGCCGTCTACTACTCGGCCGGCGCCGTCGACCCGCCGGCCGTCCGGTCCGCCCTCGGCCACCTCCAGGCACCGGTCCTGTTGCTCGCCGGAGCGTACGACGTCGCGCTCCCGCCGAAGCGCGCCGCCGAGTACGCCGGCCTGTTCCCGCGGGCCGAGCTGGCGGTGCAGCCGGGCGCCGGGCACTATCCGTGGCTCGACGATCCACAGTGGTTTGTGGAGACGATGGCCGGGTTTCTGCGCTGACCGGTGACGGCCGCGGTGCCGAACGCACCGCGGCCGTCCCTACCTGCTGTGATCTGTCAGCCGGTCGGCAGGACCGCCTGGCCCTTGCGGTAGTTCTTGCCGTTGCCGTCCGGCTTGTAGTTGTTCTCCACGTTGCCGGCCGAGTCGACCGAGAACCAGTTGATCCGGGTGCCGGCGGGGACGGTCAGCGTCTCCCCGCCCTCCCGGATGCCCGCCGAGCCGTAGAGCGTCGACGAGTACGTCGGCGCGGCGCCGTCGATGGTGTAGAAGACCGAAGCCGGCTCGGAGACGCCGAAGGTCACGTTCACCATGCCCGGGGTCGAGCTGGCGGCGACCGTGAGGGTGCTCTGCGGTCGGGTCCGGTCCTTGGCGAAGTCCCGGGCCACCCGCATCAGCTCGACCAGGCCGTTGGCGAACTCCATCGCCTCGGAGTGCGCCTCCTCCCAGTCCGGTTGGAAGGACGTGCCGACCTCGAAGTTCCAGGCGTAGATGCCGTACTTGTACCAGAGCATGTCGCCGGAGTTGCCCGCCGCCGAGTAGAGCACGTCGGAGATCGGGCCGGTGCGCGCCGGGGTGACCGCCATGTTCCGGTGCTGCTTGATGGCGGTCAGGATGCGCGAGGACGCGCCCCAGAAGGCCGACTCCTCGGCCAGCGTCGGCCGCGGCGCCGAGATCCGGTCCGGCAGGGCGTACGCGCCCGGCGACCACATGAAGTAGTTCCCGGAGGAGTGCAGGTTCATCGAGAACTTGATGTTGGGTCGGGCGGCCAGCCAGTCGAGGTTGCGGTTCTCCGGCTCGGAGAGCTCGCTCGGCCCGGCGTAGGTGCCGCTGGTGCAGCTCGACGACGCGCCCGAGTATCCGTCGAAGAGGCTGTACTCGGTGTAGTTGCGGTTGTTGTCGACGCCCCACGAGTCGCGGCCGAGGAAGTCCGCGGCCCCGGTCGACGGGCAGTGGTTGGTCATGTTCTTGCGCTGCGAGTTGAAGTCGTAGAACGAGTAGTGACCGCCGTCCGGGTTGACCGACGGGGCGATCCAGATGTCCAGGTTGTTCAGCAGCTGCTTGGTCTGCCCGTCGTGCGCGTAGTTGCGCAGCAACCGCTCGGCGGTCTCGACGGTGACCAGCGGCGGCACCCACTCCCGGGCGTGCTCCTGGGCGTAGGCGAGCACCCCCGGCTTCGAACCGTCCCGGACCTTGCCGATCCGGATCGCGTAGACCGGGTGCGGGTCGCGGGAGACGGAGGCCGGCGCGCTGAGGTCGTCGGTGAGCGGGGTCCGCGCCGCCGGCGCGACCACGCCGTTACCCGGGCTGCCGCGATAGGTGTACGCCTTGACCAGCGACCCGGCCGCGGCGTTGAGCGCCGCGACGACCTCGGCCGCGGTGCTGGTCACCGTGCCCGCGCCGTCGGTGCCGAGGGACACCCGGATGGCCGTGCCACTCACGGTCACCGCCAGCGCCGCGTTGCCGGTGCCGGGGTTCGCCAGCTCCACCGAGATGGCGTTGCCACCCTGGTGCCCCCAGGCCAGGGAGTCCACCGCGACCCGGCTGGCGTTGGCGCTGCCGAGGACGGCCTGGGCGTGCCGCCGGTAGCCGTTGGTCTTGTAGGGCAGCTCGACGATCTCGGCCAGGTTGGGGAACTCGGCGGCGAGCTGGTGGATCCGCGCGTACAGCTCGGTCGGGGTGAGGTAGCTGGTGACGAAGTCCTTCTGGTAACCCGGCCCCTCCGGGCTGGTCTCCGGGGTGGGCAGCCACTCCTGCACCTTGACCTCGGCGACGTCACCGGTGGGGCTGGTGATCCGGATCCGGTCCGGCCGGCTGGTCACCGCCGAGGCGCCGCGGTGGTAGAGGTAGACGCCGGCGTCGACGAAGCGGGAGATGGTCTGCGTACCGCCGGAGCCGATAGCGGTTCCCGGCCCGCTGTCCCGCTCGACGGTGAGCGTGTTGCCGGCCGTCTGGCCCTGCGCCCACTTCGCCTCGACGGAGAGAACCTGGCTGGTCCCGGAGGTGTAGTAGTCCGCGCGAATGATCTTGATGTCGGAGACGTCCGGCGCGGTCGGGTCGGCCGCGGCGGCGGCGAACTCCCGGTTCTCGGCGAGGTGGGCGGTGATGGTCGACTCGCGCTCCTCGACCCGGGCCCGGGCGTCCTCGGGGCGGTGCAGGATCTCGCCGAGGGTGAAGCCGGCGGCGGTCAGTCGGGCGGCTTCGCTCGGCGTGATCACCGCGTGCGCGACCACGCCGTTCTCCGAGCGTTCGACGTGGTGGTCGAGGTCGACGCCGGTGGCGACCAGCGCGTCCAGCTCCGCGGAGCCAGCGAGCAGCACCTCCACGACGTTCGCCGGCTCACCGGCGACCGGACCGGAATCGGCCGGCACGGCGGCGCCCGGTCCGGTCGCCGAGGCCGGGCTGACCAGCAGCACGATGGCCATGGTGGCGGCCAGCGCCGCCGGGACCGGAAGGCGGCGTCGCCACCGCGCGGGTAGGGGTTTCGGCATGTGATGTCTGCCCTTCTGGCTACTCGGCCTGATGGCCGCAGGAGATGGCCGAGGGGCACGCCCGGGGTACGCGGCTCCATCCGTTGGGTCGCGCGCGGTCGTTGCGGCAACCGGGCGCGCGACACGCTGAGAAAGGGAAGGTGATGTCGTCCGGCTCCGTCGCCTCGACCTGACCCGCATCGCCGAATTGCGGGGCGTCGAACGGTGGTGACGGAGGTGCTCCGGTGACGGTCGGTGTACTGAGGCAATCCTCAGGTGTCACAACGTGAACTGTCAATCCTCTGCGAGGCCGTTGACCATCGGCCGCATCCGGCCACCTGAACCGGGCCGCGACCGAGTTCGATCAATGGCTCGCAGCTGGAAGTTTCACCCGGAGTGCCCGGAGACTGTCCTTTCCGACAGATCCGGCGCGTTGTCCCCACAGCGGATAGCGGCCCGCCCGACCCGACCGTTAGGCTCACCATCGAGTGAGGTCGTTCACTGCCGATCATTCACCTTCGCTCTGTGCCGACGTGACGGATACTCGCTGGTGGCAACATCGGAAGGCAGGCTGGGGTGGTCCGAGAAGGGGAACCGGGGACCGGATTCGCCTATCGCGCGGACAGCTCGCGGGTGGCGTTCGAGGTCTCTGGCGCGCCGGACGGCTACCCGGTCTTCCTCATGCACGGCACACCGGGCAGCCGGCGGGGGCCGAAGCCACGCGGCATCGTCCTGCACCGTCTGGGGGTCCGGCTGATCACCTACGACCGCCCCGGCTACGGCGACTCCGACCGCTCCGAGGGCCGGACGGTGGCCGACGCCGCGAGAGACGTCGAGGTGATCGCCGACCAGCTGGCGCTGACCCGGTTCGCGGTCGCCGGGCGCTCCGGTGGCGGCCCGCACGCGCTGGCCTGCGCGGCCGACGCCCGGCTGCGGCACCGGGTCTCCCGGGTCGCGGCGCTGGTCGGGTTCGCCCCGTCCAACGCGGGCGAGCTGGACTGGTACTCGGGCATGAACGCCGACAACGTCAACGGTTTCGGTGGCAACGGCGGCGACACCGCCGGTCTGGTGGAGGAGATCCGCCGCCGAGCCGAGCGGGCCAGTGAAGACCCCCGGCGGCTGCTCGAGGACGTCATGGCGGAGATGACCGCGGCGGACCGCCGCGTGATCAACGACGCGGCGCTACGGCGATTGATCACCGACACCTACGAGGAAGCGCTCCGGGCCGGGCCCTACGGGTGGATCGACGATGTGCTGGCGTTGCGCCGAGACTGGAAGTTCGATCCACGCATGATCGACACCGCGGCGACCCGGGTCCGGCTCTGGCACGGCGCCGAGGACACCTTCGCACCGGTCAGCCACACGCGGTGGCTCGCCACCCGGATCCCCGGGGCCGAGATCGAGGTGCAGCCCGGCGCGGCACACTTCGACGCGATGAAGGAGCTACCGCGCATCCTGCGCTGGCTCACCGTCGACGACGTGACGGCGAGCCGCGACGTCCTCATCGGCGCCCAGCCCGGTCAGTAGGGGTGCGGGTCGAGCACCCGTCGCACGTAACGTCCCTCCCGCAGGTTGACCACACTCGGGTGGTGCTGACCGATCCGGTTCGCGAGTCGATCCGCCAGCCGCATCCGCTCGATGCTGCCGGTGGCGCCGGACGCCGCCTGCTCAGCGATCACCAGATTGCCCAGCCCCCGCAGGGCGTCGGGGTGGTCCTCACCGAGCACCTCGCGCAGCCGGCCGACGACGACCCGCAACTGGTCACGCCCGGTCTCCAGCTCCCCGGAGAGGATCGCGAAGACGGCCACGTTGTTGGCCGCCGCCATGGTCAGCGGATGGACGTCGCCCAGCGCCGCCTCCAACGCCGTCGCGGTGACCGCGGCCAACTCGCGAGCCGGTCCCACCTCGCCGTGGTCCCACATCGCCACGCTGAGATTGTTGCGACACACCAGCACGTACGGATGCCCGTCGCCGAACACCTCGACGAACTGCTCCTCGGCCTCGATGAGCTCCCTGCGGGCGTGCTCCCGCTCCCCCTGGAGCATGAGGTTCGCCGCCCGGCTCAGCCGGCTGAACAGGGTGTCCGGGTTCCTCGGGCCGAAACCGGCGAGCAGGTCCTGGTAGGCGTCGTCCAGCAGCCGGGCGCCCTCGGCGATCTCGCCGGTGCCGCGCAGCGACGCCGCGAGGTTGGTCTGCGCCGTCAGCACGTTGCGGGACCGGTCGCCGAAGAGCTCGCGGTAGCCCGCGACGACCGTCTGCAGCAACGTCGCCGACGCCTCGTAGTCCCCGGCCTCCCGCAGGTCCCGGCCCAGGTTGTTGGCCGTGAGCAGGGTGCGCAGGTGGCCCGGGCCGAGTACCACCCGCAGCCGGCGGTAGGTGCTCTCGTCGGTGTCGAGGGCCCGCTGGATGTCGCCGGTCAACCGGTAGGACGCGGCCAGGTTGTTCGCGGCGGTCAGCGTACGGCGGTGGTCCTCGCCGAACACGTCGACCGAGGCGGAGTAGGTGCGCAGGTCCCGCTCCAGGGCTTCCTGGTAGCGGCCGATGGCCCGCAGGTCACCGCCGTAGCCGCCGGCCGTCATCAGCGTGTACGGGTGAGTCGAGCCGATCAGCTTCTCCTGGGCGCTCAGCGTCTCCTCGTTGAGCCGGCGGGCCTGCTCGAACTCGCCGAGGCTGCGCAGCAGGTTGGCCCGGTTGAACCGCAGGTGCAGCAGCTGCACCTGCAACGCCCGGTGCGCCGGCGTGTCCGGGGCCAGCTGGGCCAGCAGCCGCGACCACGCCACGTCGGCCTGCTCGGCGTACCGGGCGCCCTGGGCGTAACCACCGTTGAGGTAGATGTAGCGGACCCGGTCGACGATCAGCTGGCGGACGTCGTCGTCGGACGAGGAGAGGGCGTCCGCCCCGTCGAGGTGCGGCCAGAGCAGGCGCAGCCGCTGCTCGACGGACGCGTCCTCTACCTCGCCGGACGGCCGGGCCCCGGCGAGGATCCGGTGCACGTCGCGCTTCACACCGGCCAGCTCCTCATCGGACATCCGGGCTCGCAACGCCGCCTGCAGCAGGCGGTGCACCAGCACCTGCTGCGCGTGCAGATCGAGCTTCACCAGCGCCAGCCGGTTGATGCGCTGCACCAGCGCCGCGGCGATGTCACGCTCGGAGACCCGGTCGGCCACCCGCGCCGCGACCATCGGGTCATGGTCGGCGATGACCTTCGCGACCTCGTCGCTGTAGAGCAGCTCCAGTGAGATCTCCGGAGCGAGCACCGACGCCAGTTGCAGCAGCCGGTACGCGCCCGCGGAGCCCTCCCGCAGCCGTTGCAGCGAGATGTCCCAGACGTCCTCGGTCGGCCCGCCGCGTTCCAGACTCGTCAGGTAGTCGGGGATCGGGGTGCCGGTGTCCGCCAACCAGGCGCCCGCCATCGCGACGAAGATCGGCACGTTCTCCACCGCCTCGGCGACCTGCTCGGCCTCGGCGACGGTGATCGACCGTTCGCCGATCCGGGACCGCAGGTGCGCCACGCTCTCCGCCCGCTGGAACGCCTCCACGTCCACCCCCCGGGCCAGGTCCCCCCAGTCCGGGTTCCGGGTGGTGACCAGCACGTGCCCCGAACCCTGCGGGAGGTAGTCGCGTACGTGCTCGTACTGGTCGACGTTGTCGAAGACCAGCAGCCACTGCTCGGGTACCCCGCCGTCGGGGCGTCGCTCCGGCCGGCTCAGCCGCTGCCGCACCGCCCGGGTCATCTCCGGGATGGTCTGCTGTCGGGGCAGCCCCAGTTCCTCGCCGAGGTCGGCCACCCGCACGTCGACGAACTGCGGCGGGTCGGCCTGCACCCACCAGATGATGTCGTACGCGCCCCGGAACCGGTGGGCGTACTCGATGGCCAGCTGGGTCTTGCCGATGCCGGGACCGCCGCGCAGCGCTACCGGGGTGCCCTCGTTCCCGCCGGCGCGCAGCTCCTCACGAAGCGTGCGCAGCAACTGCTCCCGCCCGGTGAAGCGGGTGTTGCGGCTCGGCGGGTTGAACACCAGCGGCCGGGCCCCGGGGTAGCGGGCGGTCCGCACCACCGACGCGGCGCCGCTCCGCGCGGGCGCGGTCACCCCGAGCAGCTGCACCAACCGCTCGACCGCCTCCTCGGCGGCGACCTCGTGCAGCGAGACCCAGGCCCCGATCGGCAGGTCCGGCGAGGGCGTCGTACCGTCCACGTAGACCGTCAGCGGACCGGCCGAGCCGGCCGAGCGGGAGTCGGCAGGCTCCCCGTGGACGGCCTGGTAGGAGCGGGAGACCAGGGTGAGATCCCGGGTGACCGTCCCCGCCCGCGCCGGCTCCGTCTCCTCCACCCCCGCGGTCACCACCCGCAGGTCGACCGCGGTGAGCGCCGCCTGCACCCACTCCGCCCAGGCCTGGTCCTCCGGAACGTGGCGCACCACGACCAGCTCGTCGGCGATCGCGGGCTTGCGCTCGAAGCGGGCCACGACCCGCCGGCGCAGCGCCTCGTCGACCCGGGGCAGCACGGAGATCCGCCCGCCGGTGATGTGACTGGTCAACGTCTCGTACGCGGAGAGCAGGGTGGTCCGACCGCCCGGCACGTCCGCGAAGGTCGCCAGGGTCTCCTCGTAGGCGTAGTAGGCCCGGTACGGCACCTCGACGGTGAGCCAGTACTCCCGCCGTTCGGCCTCGGTCATGCCGCCCGGCAGCCCGGCGAACCGCTGCATCGCCACCGCCCGACCGGCGTCGGCCTTACCCTTCTCCCCCTCGTCCACCCGCATCGGCACCGGCAGCACCCGGCGGGCCCGCCGCCCCTCGTAGCCGCGGACCCGGCTGGCCACCGTCGCGGCGCCGTCGATGCCCTGGTCGCTCAGGGTGAAGCAATCCACCAGCACGTCCGGCAGGTGGATGGTGCAGATCTCGGCGACGTCGCTGATGCCCGTGCGGCTGTCGATCAGGGTGTAGTCGTAGTGCCGCTTCATGTCCTCGCGCAGCGCATCGAAGAAGAGCCCGCCACCGAGCCGGTTGTAGAAGTTGTCCCAGTTCAGGCCGGTGACGTTGGTGGCGTAGTCCGGGTTGTGCTTGCCCGCCAGCAGCAGGTCGAGGCTGCCGCCGCCGGGGAACTCCCAGCCCACCGAGAAGGCGTACTTCTGCACCTTGGCCAGGTGGCGGTGCCAGTCGCCGGGCCGGGTCTCCACCTCCTGCGGACCGCCGGCCTCCTGGGCCTGGCGGCGTCGCTTGAGGTTCGCCCACTCGTACTCCAGGATCAGGTCCATCACGCCACCGGTGGAGGCGACCTGGTCCGCGTCGAGGAACGGCGCGAAGAACTTGTGCAGGCCGGGCGACTCGAGGTCCCAGTCGGCGACCAGCACGCGCTGACCGTTCGCTGCCAGGATCCACGCCGTGTTGGCCAGGGCCATCGTCCGCCCGGTGCCGCCCTTGTACGAGTAGAAGGTGACCACCTGACCGTCTCGCTGCTGTGTCATCGGTCCTCTTCTCGTCGTCGCCGCACGTCGGTCGCGTCAGTCGGCCGCAGGCTCGGTCGGGGCACGCTCGGGCCGTCCTGAGGGTAGAGCGGTCCATGTCGCAGGAACTGTTTGCGGGCCTCGATCACCAGCAGTGGCGCGCTGTGTTCGAACTCGTCCACCCCGTGTACCGGTCGTGCCTCCGGGAACCGGGCGACGCGCAGGGCGGCGACGATCTCCTCCGCCGCGTCGCTCGGCCCGGCCACCACCAGCGGCACCACCCAACGCGGCAGCCCGGCGACGGCGGCGCGCACCGCGGACAGCCCCAGGCCGGCATCGATCAGCAGGACGGTCGGGCTGTCCGGGGCCCGCTCGCGCGCCGCGCCGAACTCGACGACCCGGGTGGGCAGCCCCAGCCGCTGGGCGGTCGCGGCGACGTAGTCGGCGATGGCCAACGCGTGCTGCGCCCCGAACGGTCGCCACTGCCGCCCGTCCTCGCCGGCGAGCGCGGCGACGACCAACGCGGCTTCGCCGGGCTCCTCCGTGGGCGCGCTGGTCAGCGGTGCGGCCCGGGACCGGCGCAGCGGCGCGGTCTCGGTCACCGCGATGATCCGCTCGGCCAACGTGTCGAGGACCTCGTCGTACTGCCGCCGGTAGGCGCTGAGCTTGCACAGCGCACGCAGCCCGTTCTCGGCGTACTCGGCCGGGCCGCCGACCAGCTCCAGCGCCTCGGCCATCTCCGGCCGGTCGTCCCAGGGCGGGAAGGGGATCCACAACACCGGCAGGACGTGCCCGTCCGTCTCGGCCGGGCGCAGCCGGTCCAGCCGGGACCGGAAGGAGGCCCGCTCGCCGACCGCCCAGGCGTTGCTGAAGTAGTTCGGCGAGTAGAGCGGCACGAAGACGTGCGCGAGGCTGAGCGCGTCGGTGAGCGCCTGCCTGAGGTCCGCGCCGGGCGCGACGAGCCCGTCGAAGAAGCCGATGTCGAGATCGCTGCTGCGGCGTGCGCCGCGCTGCACGGCGGCGTTGAGGTCGTGGAAGAAGCGGGTGACCCAGTAGTCGGTGTCCGGGCGGGCCGCGGCGGAGAGCGGCACGGAATGGGCGTAGCTGAGAAAGAAGTACGTCTCCCGTCCGGCGACGGTCGGGGCGGTGTCAGTCCAGCTCATCCCCGGCCTCCTCGAACTCGTCGCCGAGTTCCTCGATGTCCGACACGTACGGCTGCACCCAGTGCGTGTCCACCGCGCGGACGACCCGCTGCGCCAACCGCCACACCACCGCGTCGTAGGCGTCCTTGCCGTTGCGGCCGAGGCTGAGCAGGCCGTAGATGCCTTCCTGCTGGTACTGCGGCGCGATCTCCGGAGGAAGGCCGGTCGGGGAGAACATCTGCCGATGCCCGATCGCCGCCGGCAGCCGGCGTCGGCGGCCCATCACCGACCAGTTGACCGGGATGATCGGCCGCTCGCCGGGGGTCGGCCGGGCATCCGGACGTCGGATCTCGCGGCGGCGCACGAACGCGTTCCACTCCCGGGCGCACCAGGCGCTGCTCAGGTACTGCGGGGAGATCAGCGGGATGAAGACCTGGCAGTGGCCGGCGGCGAAGGCGAGATCGTCGGTCCACAGCTGACCGCCGTCGAGGAGCCGGTCCAGGAAGCCGGCCGTGCTTCCGGCCGGCAGCCCGAGCAGCTCGGCGACGTGGTCGGAGAGGTCGACGTAGAGCTGGAAGACCTTCTGGTTGGCGTCCCGCGGTGGCTCGCCGGGGCGCTGTTTCGCCCGGGCGTAACTGAGGAAGAACACGGGTGCCCGTGGGTCGACCCGGTACTCTTCCTCGGTCACCCGCCGCTCCCGTCCCCTGAGGACACAGTCACCTCACTACATTATCGGCCGCGGCAATGCCCGGGCCGCCCTCACTGTCCGGCCCGGTGCCGGCGCATCCAGCGGCCGGCGAAGTCGACGGCGGGTCGCATCCGGACGGCGCGGCAGGTGCCGCCGCCCAGCGCACCGCGCCGGACGACCGGCAGGCGCTCCAGCGCCTCGCCGATCCGTGGGAAGTCGGAGTCGTCGAGGTCGAGGGCGAGGAAGTCGCGCCGGACCCGACGACCCGAGCTGTCCAGGACATAGCAGCGGTACGGCCGCTGGGCGGCCGGGTGGGGAAGGCGGTACTCGGCGAGGTGGAACGCCGTACAGGCGGCGTAGTCGACGCCGAGCAGCAGGACGAGGGCGTCGGCGGCGTAGAGCGCGCCGAGCGGGGACCGCTCGCCCAGGTGGCAGTCCAGGTCGTGCACGGCGGTCAGCCGGGCCGCCGCCGGACCCAGCGCGGCGAACGAGGTCTGCGGGTGCCCGCTGCGGACCGCTCCCGGCTGCCGCCGCACGTGCTCGGCCAGCACCCCCATGCCGTCGGCGGGGCTGCGCTCCGGGTGGAACGGCGGGGATGCCCGCCTCCACCCGCGCCGCCTGCCGCCTGCTCAGGCCCGCGGTCGCCGCGCGGAAGGCCGGCGAGGTGATCGAGTTGAAGGCGGTCTGGGTGGGTACCACGATCGTCCCGGCGTCACCCAGCACGTCGCGCATCGCGGCCAGCAGGGTCGCCGGACCGCCGGCGACGGGTCCGATCCGCGACAGTGAGCAGTGCACCAGAACGGTCGCGCCGGCGTCGAGCCCCACCGCCCGCAGCCCGGCGGCCAGATCCACCGCGCCGGCCGGCCGCGCAGTCATGCCCAGCGGTCCACCGTCGCGCGCATCCGCCGCGCGAACCGCTCCCCCGCCGCCGTCAACGCCCCCAGGCCGAGCAGCGCGTCGAGCGCTCCGTCGGTCCAGCCCCGGTAGCGACGGAAGTGGGCGCCGGCCGCCGCACCCGGACGGCGGCGCCACACGTCGGCCACCGCCAGGTGGGCGTACGTGCCGTGCAGCACGCCGTCCACGGGGCGGGGGTCGTCCCGCCACGGCACGACGAGCCGGCGGGTGTCGCGCCGGTCGACCAGTTCGCAGACGTCGAGCACGCCGTTGAGCTTGAGGTGCTGCACCTCGTGCACGAGCAGCACCGCGAGGGCGGCGTCGTCGGGTGCCGGCGTGACGGCGACGGCGCCGAAGGCGGTCGCCGCGGCGGCGCTGCGCTGCCGACCGCCCCGGTCGGGGCGCAGCGGCACCACGGCGCGTAGCACCGCCCGCATGCCGGGGGCGTAGCCGGGGGCCTCGGCGTCGATCCGCTGGAGCGCGCGGCCCACCTGGCGTGCCCACCCGACGGCCTCCGCCGCGGTCAGTCGGGGTGTCACCGCCAGGTCCTGGTAGCAGTCCCGGTACGGGTCGGCGTCCTCGATCAGCAGCGATGAACCCTCGAGCGACATCCGCCGGGCCGGCCGCCAGCCCGGTGGGTGCTGGGCCGAGTCGGGCCGCACCGTGACCACGTCGTCGTTGACGCGGACGCGGAACCCGTCCGCGTCGACGGACACCATGGCGGCGTCCGCGCCCGGCAGGGTGAGCGTGCCGAGAGTGGGCAGGCTGAGCACCCCGTCGCGCACCGGCACGACGAGCTCGGCGGTGGCGCCGGCCCGGATCGCCGCGGCCGCGGCGACCGCGGCGACGTGTCCGAGGTGGACCGGGGTCGGGCGGTCCTGGCACCGATGGGCCCACCGGCGGACGAACGGGTGGCCGAGCACGTCCCGCACCACCTCCGGCGCCGCGACGTCGAGCCCGACCAGCACGGCCCAGGCGGCCGCGGCGACCGGCAGTTCGGCCATGGCCGGGCTGAGCGCGACCAGCAGCGCCCGGGTCTTCGCCAGGTGGATCGCGGCGAGCTGGTCGACCGAATCGTCGTTGCCGTGGCCGGTGCCGAGGTCGTCGAGGACCGTCGGGTCCAGCGCGTCCGCACCGGCGTCGGCGCGCCCCGGACCGTCGGGGGCGGCGGCTCGGGGCGACGGGACGGCCGGGGCCCCCATCGACCGGATCAGGTGTGTCAGGTCGCGGCAGTAGACCGACGGGTTGTCGAAGCCGCTGCCCGTGCGGTAGCGGTGGGCGAAGAGGCCACCGCCGCACTGCCGGACCACCGGGCAGGACTGACAGGTGGAGCTGAGGCCGGCCAGCCCCGCCTGCCGAACGGCGATCATCGGATGGGCGGCGACGTCGTCGATCCGGTCGGCGAAGATGTCGAGCCCGGTGGCCGGAGCGCCGTCGAAGGCCGACTTCAGCGAGTCGACCTGCTCGTAGCTGCCGTCCGTCTCGATCACCGCGAGGTCGGCGGCGTCCAGCCCCACCGCTTCGGTCCGGCTGGTGCCGCCGGCGGCGGTGGAGTGCAGCGAGTCCAGCATCCGGATCGGCACGGGACAGCCGTCCGCGGTCCAGCGCCGGTGCACGGCGAGCAACCAGTCGCCGTACGGGGTCGCGACGCCGTCCGGGCGCGGCGGCGGCCGGTCCCAGTTGGCGTGCGGCAACAGGAAGTCGATGTGCGGCGGGTCCTCGGCCAGCAGCGCCTGGTAGACCTCGATCGGGTCGTTGGCCAGGTCGACCGTGCAGAGGATGCCGGCGTAGGCCGGCCGGTATTCCGGGCGGCGCAGCAGCGCGAGCGCCCGCAGCACCGAGGTGTGGCTGCTCGCACCGTTGGCGTAGCGCCGGTGCCGGTCGTTGGCCGCGCGATCACCGTCGAGGGAGATGCCGACCTTGACGCCGTAGCCGACCAGCACCTCGGCGATCTCCTCGGTGAGCAGCACACCGTTGGACTGCATGCGCAGATCCAGGTGGGTCACCGGGTCGAGCTGCCGGCGCAGCTCGGCCGCGATGGCGGCGAGCCCGGCGGCCCCGGCGAGCAGTGGCTCGCCGCCGTGCAGCACCACCCGCACCGCGGCGAGCCGGTGCGTGCTCGCGTGCTCGGCGATCCGCCGGGCAGCGGCAGCCACCGTGGCCGGCGCCATCGTGCGCGGCTGTCGACGCCAGCTCTGATCGGGGTGTTCGTAGACGTAGCAGTGGTCGCAGGAGAGGTCGCACCGGCTGACGATCTTGATTACGTACTGACTCAGAGCACCAGCCGGTGCGCTTGTCCCAGAGGCTGCCGTCGCACCCGGATCAGATCGAAGCACCGAAGGCCGCGACATCGACGCGTGCCGGCCGATCGACTGTGCGGGTGTCGGACAGCGCCACGAGTCGGGCGCGGACAAGTGAGATCTCGCCGAGCGGAGTTTGCCGGAGATCATCCAGCGGTGCGGTGGTCTTCGTCGACCGGCCTGCGTTGCGATCCACGTGGGCCCCCCATCGGACTTGGTGGGTCAGCCGGAGTCACCCTCGATGGCGACCCACACAACTGTCGATGACTCTACCGCACCCTCGGTAACGTCAGCGGTGCTGCGAGCCATCTTCTTCAAGGGTTCTGGCCATCCAGGCCTCATTGGACAGTGAGATGATCCGCTCCACCTCCGCCACGAACGCCGCGTCGTCGGTCCACCCGTGCCCCTCGCGTCGGATGAGGGCCAGCCGGGACAACTGGTCGGCAGTGCGCGCGTACTCGATCTGCTGGTGCTCGAACTGCTGGGCCGCGCCGTAGCCGACCAGCGCCGTCGTCACCGTGGCCACGACGCCGACCCAGGCGGCCAGCCCGAGGCCGTCGCCGAGCACTCCGACCACGGCGGACAGCACCGCCCCGGCGGCGGTCAACGCGGTGGTCGCCGTACGAATGCGGGTGGCCCGACGGGCCATCTGCCGCGCACCGGGCAGGTAGTAGCCCTCCACCTGTCCCACGAGCCGATGGGTCAGGTAGGACGGCACGTCGGAGACCGCGGGCAACGGCCGCTCGGCGGGCTCGACGTCGACGACCAGCCCGGCGAGGTCACCGGCGTCGTCCAGGAGCGTGTCGAGCCGGCGCAGCAGCACGGCGTCGCGATCCGGCCCGACGAACGGCGCCACCCGGGCCAGGTAGCGGTAGAGCTCGGCCTTGAGCGATTCGGAGACCGACCGCAGCCGGGCCCAGGCGTGCACCGCCTCCCGTGCCGTCGAACGGGCCACCACCGGGACCAGCGCCAGGGCGGCACCGGCGAGCACCGCGAGAGTCCGGCTCGCGGGCTGGTAGACCCCGTCGAGCTGGCTGGCGGCGGTACCGGCGACGGCGGCGACGACGGTCAACCCGGCGAGCGCCCGGCGCCCCCGCACGATCCGGCGCTTCGCCACCGTCGCCGCGCGCGACCAGACGCTCTGCTGGTGCCAGACCGCGACGGCGGCGGCCACCCGATCGACGTTCGTCACGCCCGCATGGTAGGTCACCGGTTCCCGCGGTGGCTGACATCGCAACGGGTCGGCCACCCCGATCGTCGGATCGCTCAGGCCGGGCGCAGGTGCGAGTGTCGGTCCTTGCGCCCCGCCTCGTACCAGGCCCGGGCGCTCCGCGCCTCGACGGTGGTGGAGACCTCGGCGACCGGCACGTCCCACCAGGCGCCGCCGTCCGGACCGGTCTCGAACCGGTCGGTCCGCACGTGGACCACGGTGGTCCGCTCCGCCCGCTTCGCGGTGGCGAGCGCCGCGCGGAGCTGGGTCATGGTCGACACCCGGATCAGCTCCGCGCCGAGGCTCGCCGCGTTGGCCCCGAGGTCGACCGGCAGCGGTGCGCCGCCCCGGTCGAGGTAGGCGGTGCCGAGCCGGCGCGCTCCGACGCTCTCCGAGAGCCGGCCGATCGAGGCGAAGCCCTGGTTGTCGACGAGCACCACCACGAGCTTCACCCCGTCCGCCACCGCGGTGGCCAGCTCGCTCGGCAGCATCAGGTAGGAGCCGTCACCGACCAGCACGAACACCTCGCGCTCCGGTGCGGCCAGCTTGACCCCGATCCCCCCGGCGATCTCGTAGCCCATGCACGAGTAGCCGTACTCGACGTGGTAGCTCTTCGGGTCGGCGCTGCGCCACAGCCGGTGCAGGTCACCGGGCATCGACCCGGCCGCGCAGACCACCACGTCGCGCGGGCCGGCGGCGTCGTTGACCGCGCCGATGACCGCGGTCTGGGTCGGCCGCGCGTCCGGCTCCGCGTGCCGGGCCCGCTCGACCACATCCGCCCACCGGCCCTTCAGTTCGGTGACCGACGCACGGTACGCCGGCTCGCTCCCCCACCCGGCGCAGGCGGCGCCGAGCGCGGAGAGGCACTCCCGGGCGTCCCCGACGAGCTGCACCCCGGAGAGCTTCGCCGCGTCGAAGCCGGTGATGTTGAGGTTGACGAACCGGGCCTCGGCGCCGAAGAGGGTGCCGGAGGCGGTGGTGAAGTCGCTGTACCGGGTGCCCACCCCGATCACCAGATCCGCGCCGCCGGCGATCTCGTTCGCCGCGGTGGTGCCGGTGACCCCGACCGCGCCGAGCGCCAACGGATGATCATGGGACAGGGCGCCCTTGCCTGCCTGGGTCTCCGCCACCGGCACCCCGTACGCCTCCGCGAAGCTCCGCAGCGCCTCGCCCGCACCGCTGTAGATCACCCCGCCCCCGGCGATGAGCAGCGGCCGCCGGGCCGCTGTGACGGCCGCCGCGGCCCGGTCCACGGCGGCCGCGTCCGGACGCGGACGCGGCACGTGCCAGACCCGGTCGGCGAACAGCTCCGCCGGCCAGTCGTACGCCTCGGCCTGGACGTCCTGCGGCAGCGCCAGGGTGACCGCGCCGGTCTCCACCGGGTCGGTCAGCACCCGCATCGCGGCCAACAGCGCCGCCGGCAGCTGCTCGGGACGGTTGATCCGGTCCCAGTACCGGGACACCGGCCGCAGCGCGTCGGTGACACTCACGTCGTAGGAGCGTGGGTCCTCCAGCTCCTGCAGCACCGGGTTGGTTACCCGGGTCGCGAAGATGTCACCGGGGAGCAGCAGCACCGGCAGCCGGTTGATGGTCGCGCCGGCCGCGCCGGTGACCAGGTTCGTCGCGCCCGGACCGATCGAGGTGGTGCAGGCCAGGGTGCTCAACCGGTCGGTCATCCGGGCGTACGCGGCCGCGGTGTGCACCATGCCCTGCTCGGTGCGGCAGAGGTGGTACGGCAGGTCGACCTCGGTGCTGGCGAGCGCCTCACCGATGCCGGCGACGTTGCCGTGGCCGAAGATGCCGAAGCAGGCCGGGATCAGCCGGCGGCGCGCCCCGTCGCGCTCCGAGAACTGCCGCGCCAGGAACGTCACGATCGCCTGCGCCACCGTCAGTCTGGGCATCACGCCTCCCGGGTCGTCGGGCCGGCCAGCGGCAGCCGCGGATCGACCGGCTGATCGGCCCAGCTCGCCCGGATCCAGCCGTGCCGCGGATCGTCCACACAGGCCATCGTCCGGTTCCGGCCGGGCCCGGCAAGCACGTTGAGGTAGTAGAGGTGGTAGCCCGGCGCGGCCATCGACGGCCCGTGGTACCCGTGCGGAACCAGCACGACGTCCCCGGCGCGCACCTCGGCGAGCACGTCGATCGGGCGCTGCTCGGTGCCGTAGACCCGCTGGTAGCCGGCCGGTCCGGCCGGGTCGCCGGGCGCGCCGCCGGCCACCTCGAAGTAGTAGATCTCCTCCAACGCCGCCTCGACCCGGCCGTCGTCGTGGACCCGGTCCTCCTCGTGCTTGTGCGGCGGGTACGACGACCAGTTGCCGCCGGGGGTGAGCACCTCGACGGCGACCAGTTGGTCGCAGTCGAAGGCGTCCGGGGCGCAGAAGTTGTTGACCTGGCGGCTGGCCGGCCCCGCCCCGCGCAGCTCCACCGGCACGTCCCGGGCGGCGGCGTAGCGCGGCGAGAGCCGGCGGGTCGCCCGGGCCGACGGCAGCGCGAACCGGCCCTCGCCCCGCACCGTGACGGTGGCGTCCCGGGGCAGGTAGGCGAAGTCGGTCACCGCGGCGAAGACCGACGTCCGCCCGGTCAGGGCGAACCGGACCCCGTCGCACCGCACGGTCGCGGCGCCGGCCAGGGGCAGGACCAGCATCTCCTCGTCACCGGTGTCGAAGGTGACCGCGCCGCCCGGCGGCAGGGTGAGCACCCGCAGCCCGGCGTAGGTCCAGCCGGCCCGCTCGGGGGTGACCTCCAGCGCCCACGGCGTCCGGGCCGTGCTGCCCCACCGCAGGTGAGCATCCGCCGTCCTCACGCGTCCTGCCCGGCGGGGAGCAGCGACCCGGCCACGTCCACGGCCGCGGCCACGTCGTCGTCCGGCGGATAGAGCAGCGCGCGGCCCACCACCAGCCCACGCACCCCGGGCAGCCGCAGCGCCCGTTCCCACCTCGCGTAGACCGTGTCGGGAGCCTCGACCGGGTCGCCACCGAGCAGCAGGACCGGCAGGGTGGTCGCGGCCATCACCTGCTCCATCTCGTCGATCGCCGGCAGCTTCAACCAGGTGTACGCGGAGGTGGCGCCGAGCGCCTGGCCGACGCTGACGCCCTTGATGACCGCCTCGGGCCGCAGGTCGGCGTGGACCCGGCCCTCGGTGCGCGCAACCCAGAGCGGTTCGACCAGGGCGACCGTCCGGTGGGCCGCCAGGGCGGTGACCGCCCTGGCGCAGGCCTGCAGGGTGGGGGCGGTGCCCGCGTCGTCCGGGTCGATGCGGCAGAGCATCTTGCCGCCGTCGTAGCGCATCGCGGCGATGCTGTCGGCGTCGTACGCGGTGAACCGGTCGTCGAGTTCGAAGGTGGCACCGGAGAGGCCGCCGCGGTTCATCGACCCGATCGCCAGCCGGTCCTCCAACGCCCCGAGCAGCAGCAGGTCCTCCAGGACGTCCGGGGTGCCGAGCACCCCGTCGACGCCGGGGCGGGACAGCGCCAGGCGCAGCCGGTCGAGCAGGTCGGCCCGTCCGGCCATGGCCATCGGCCGGTCCCGGACGCCGAGGGCGCCCCGGGCAGGGTGGTCGGCGGCGATGATGAACAGCGGCCGCCCGTGATCCGGCCAGGGCCGCCGGACCCGGCCGGCGGCCGCCTCGGCGATCGCCTGCGGTCGGTGGGCCCGGGTGAGGGTCAGCGCCTGGTAGTCGGTGTTCACCGGTCTTCTCCTCCGACGGCGGGGTTCGACGGCACCGGTTCCGGCCGGACGTCCCGCAGCAACGCCAGGGTCTCGGCTTGGTCCGGCATGGCGGCGGAGCAGGCCAGGCGGGAGGCGACGATCGCGCCGGCGGCGTTGGCGAAGCGCAGCGTCCGCTCCAGCGGCCAGTCGCGCAGCAGCCCCAGGCAGAGCGCGCCGCCGAACGCGTCCCCGGCGCCGAGCCCGTTGACCACCCGCACCGGCACCGGCGGCACCCGGGCGGTCTCGGTGCCGGTGCTGGCCAGCACCCCTTCGGGGCCCAGCTTCACCACCGCCAGCCGGGGGCCGCGGTCGAGCAGCCGTTCGGCGGCCCGCTGCGGATCTCGGGTGCCGACCGCGATCTCCACCTCGTCGAGGTTGCCGACGGTCACGGTGACCTGGGGCAGCACCTCGGCGATGGCCGCCCTCGCGGTGGCCGGATCAGGCCAGAACATCGGCCGGTAGTCCAGGTCCAGCACAGTGTGTGGTCGTCCGGCGCGGACCGCGAGCGCGGCGGCGTGCGCGTCGCGACTCGGCTGCTGGCAGAGGCCGGTGCCGGTGAGCCAGAAGATCCGGGCCGCGGCGATCGCGTCGGCGTCCAGCTCGCCGGGGCGGATCTGCAGGTCCGGCGCGGTGGGGGTGCGGTAGAACCAGAGCGGGAAATGGTCCGGCGGGAAGATCTCACAGAAGGTCACCGGGGTCGGCAACCCCTCGACCGGGTGGACCTGGCTGGCGTCGACGCCGAAGTCGCGCAGCGCCCGGTGCACGTAGTCGGCGAAGGCGTCGGCGCCGGTCCGGGTGATCACGCCGGCCCGCAGCCCCTGCCGGCTGGCGGCGACGGCCACATTGGTCGGACTGCCACCGAGGAACCTGCCGAACGTCTCGACCTCGGCCAGCGGCGTACCGATCTGCAACGGATAGATGTCCACCCCGACCCGGCCGATGGTGAGCACATCCAGCATGTGGCGTCCTTCGTCCCGGCCGGCGACGGCGTACCCGCCAGCGCTGTCCCTGATTGGTAACAGTGCTCGGTGAGTTGTGTCAATGTGTTGTCATGACATCCGCCCTCTGCGCTCGGTGACCGCTTCGGTACAGTGGCGCCCATCATTCCGCCCTGTGAATCCGCGCGCCCCACCCGAGGAGGTGCCGTGCCCGGCCCCGAGATCGCGGTCGACCGGAGCAGCCCGGTCCCGCTCTACTTCCAGGTCGCCGAGCAGTTCGCCGCGGCGATCCAGCGTGGCGAGCTGGCACCCGGCGACCGGCTGGACAGCGAGCTGCAGCTCGCCGACCGGCTCGGGCTGTCCCGCCCGACCGTGCGGCAGGCCATCCAGCACCTCGTCGACAAGGGACTCATCGTGCGCCGCCGCGGCGTGGGCACCCAGGTGGTGCGCGGCGAGGTCCGCCGCTCGGTGGAGCTCACCAGCCTGCACGACGATCTGCTGCGCGCCGGTCAGCGACCGTCCACCTCGGTGCTGGAGCTGGCCACCACCGCCTGCCCGCCCGCCGTCGCCACCGCGCTCGGCGTGCCGGACGGTGGCGAGGTGTGGCATCTGCGCCGGCTGCGCTTCTCCGACGACGAGCCGCTCGCGGTGATGGAGAACTGGCTCCCCGCCGACCTGGTCCGGCTCAACCTGGACGCGTTGCAGGCCAACGGGCTGTACGCGATCCTGCGGGCCGCCGGCATGCGGGTCCGTGGCGCTCACCAGCGGATCGGGGCGCGCGCCGCGACCTCGGCCGAGGCCCAGATGCTCGGCGAGCGGCGGGGGGCTCCGTTGCTCACCATGACCCGCACCGCGTACGACTACCGCGGGCGCTACGTCGAGCACGGCGCGCACATCTACCGGGCCAGCCGCTACTCCCTCGAGGTGACCGTCGCGGAGCGGTGACCGTGGATGTTTCGCGCTCATTTCAGTGACAGGTATTTACGTCGTCAGGCTGTCATGACATTGTGGCCGCTAAGCACCGCCGGCGAGTGCCCTGCGGCCGGCGGGCGACCCGCGAGTCTCTTCGAAGTCTCTCCTTGCGAAGGGAAGCAGCCATGTCAGCCAAGCCGAGACACGCAGCGGGCTTGCTCGCCGCGTTCACCGCCGTTGCCCTCGCCGCCACCGCGTGCGGCGACTCGTCCGAGCCCGCCGGCAAGGACGCCAAGAACATCACCCTCACCATCGCCGCCAACTCCATCGTGGGCGGCAAGAGCTCCGCCGGTGCGGAGTGGATCGAGAAGTGGGTCATCCCGAAGTTCGTCGAGGCCCAGAAGGCCAAGGGCGTCACCGCGAAGGTGACCTTCGTGCCCAGCGGCGTCGACGACGAGCAGTACAAGACCAAGCAGGCCCTCGACCTGCGGTCCAAGAGCGGTGCGGACGTCATCGCGCTGGACGGCATCTGGGTGGGCGAGTTCGTCCAGGCCGGCTACCTCAAGCCGCTCTCCGAGGTGGGCGGGAGCGAGGTCGACTCCTGGGAGGGTTGGTCGCAGATCCCGGAGACGGTGCAGGGCCTCGGCTCGTTCGAGGAGAAGCGCTACGGCATCCCGCTCGGCACCGACGGCCGGGTCCTCTACTACAACAAGAAGCTCTTCGCCCAGGCCGGCCTGCCCGCCGAGTGGCAACCCAAGAGCTGGCAGGAGATCCTCGACGCCGGCGCCAAGCTCAAGGCGCTGCCCGGGGTGACGCCGATCCAGATCAACGCCGGTACGGCGATGGGCGAGGCGACCTCGATGCAGGGCGCGCTGCCGCTGCTGGCCGGCGCCGGCGGCGAGATCTACTCCGATGGCAAGTGGGCCGGAGCCACCCAGCCGGTCAAGGACGTGCTCGACTTCTACACGAAGGTCTACGGCGGCGGCCTGGGCGACCCGAAGCTCCAGCAGGAGGCGAAGGGGCGCGACAAGTCCTTCGCCGAGTTCGCCGCCGGGAAGATCGGCATCCTCGGTGAGGGTGACTACTTCTGGCGCAGTGTCGTCAACCCGACCAGCGGCATCGCCAAGATGGCCGACCGGGACACCGCCGTCGGCTACGCCATGATCCCCGCCAAGCAGCCCGGCGCCGGCATCCGGGGGCAGGACTTCGTCAGCATGTCCGGCGGCGGCGTGCGGGTGCTCAACCCCAACTCCAAGTTCCCCTCCCAGGCGTGGGAGCTGCTGTCGTTCATGCACTCGGCCGAGGCGGTCAAGGCAGAACTGGCCGGCGAGAAGCGGATCACCGCCCGTACGGACGTCAACAAGGAGGTGCTGGCGGGCGACCCGATGCTCAGCTTCATCACCGACAAGGTGCTGCCGGTCACCGCCTACCGGCCGCCGCTGGCGGTGTACCCGCAGGTGTCTGTCGCACTGCAGGAGGCGACCGCGGACGCGACGGCCGGCAAGGGTGTCGACGCGGCCGCCAGCGCGTACCAGAAGAAGGTCGAGGGGTTCGTCGGTGGCCCAGGCAACGTCACCTCCTGACCAGGTGGTGGAGGGAGCGCGCCCGGCCACGGGCGCCTCCCCCGCCGCCGACGCCGCCGGGCTGGGCCGGGGCCGGGCCGCCGGGTTCCTGACGCCGAGCATGGTGCTGATCCTGCTCTTCCTCGTGGTGCCGGCCGCCTGGACGATCTACCTGGGCGTCACCAACTACCGGCTGACCGGCCTGGCCGCCGCCAACCCGGAGATCGTCGGCCTGGACAACTACACCCGGGCGCTGGACGACGAGCGGTTCCGCAACTCGCTGCTGCTCACCCTGCAGTTCGTGCTCGGCTCGGCGGTCATCGGCCAGGCCGGGCTCGGCTTCGCCATCGCCTACGCGCTGCGCGACCGTCGCGGCCCGCTGCGCCGGCTGGTCGAGGGGTTCGTCCTGCTCTCCTGGATCCTGCCCAGCTCGGTGGTCGCGTTCCTCTGGATCGCCCTGCTCGACCGCGACGGCGGCACGCTCAACACGCTGCTCGGCATCCCCGGCACCGCCTGGCTGCTCGACCATCCGATGCTGTCGATCATCGTGTTCAACACCTGGCGCGGCACGGCGTTCTCGATGATGCTCTACGCCGCCGCGCTGGAGAACGTGCCCCGCTCGCACCTGGAGACCGCCCGGCTCGCCGGCGCGTCCACCTGGCAGCAGCTACGTGACGTGGTCTTCCCCCGCATCCGCGGGCACGTGCTCACCAACCTGCTGCTGATCAGCCTCTGGACGTTCAACGACTTCGCGCCGTTCCTGATCACCGCGGGCGGCCCCGAGCAGCGCTCGGAGATTCTGCCGGTCTACGTGTACAAGGTCGCGCTCTCCGGCGGGGAGCTCGGCTTCGGCGCGGCCATCTCGTTCGTCATGTTGCTGATCAACCTGGTCATCGCCCTGGTCTACCTGCGGATGCTGGGTCGGCGGAAGGAGACGGCGTGAGCGAGCGCAGCGAGCGAACCAGCAGGCCCAGCGCATCTGTGCCTCATGCTGACGCCGAGCGCAACAAGAGGCCGGCATGAGCACCGCGACCGCGACGCGGACCGAGACCGAGCCGACCAGCGACGGGCCGCGCATCGTGGTCCGGCACGTGCTCGCCCGGATCGCGCGGTACGTCTTCCTCTGCGCCGTCCTCGGGTTCTTCGCGCTGCCGCTGCTCTGGCTGGCCACCGCCCCGTTCGACGACACCCCGACGATCACCGCTTCGCTGCCGCGGTTCACCCTGGACAACTTCCGCGCCCTGCTCGACAACCCGTACGCGCTCGGCTCGCTGCTCAACTCGGTCTACCTGGCCGTCGGCACCGCCGCGCTGGTGGTGACGTTCGCGGCGCTGGCCGCGTACGCGCTGAGCCGGGTCCGGGTGCCCGGCCGGGACGCGCTGCTCTACGGGCTGCTGCTGCTCTCCTCGATCGTGACCGGCACCGCCACCATGGTGCCGCTGTTCGAGCTGGCCGACCGGCTGCACCTGATCGACTCCCGGCTCGGCGTCATCCTGATCCTCAGCGGTGGCCTGCTGCCGGCGGCGATCTTCATCCTGAAGGACTTCATGGACGCCACGCCGACGTCCTACGAGGAGTCCGCCCGGGTCTTCGGCGCCAGCCCGCTGCAGATCATGCGGCACATCGTGGTGCCGCTGGTCCGCCCCGGGCTGGCCACCGTCGGCGTGTGGGCGGTGGCCAACGTCTGGGGCAACTTCCTGGTGCCGTACCTGCTGCTGCGCGGGCCCGACAAGGCCCCCGCCGCGGTGATCATGTACACCCTCTACACCGAGGGCGGCCAGGCCGACCTGCGGCTGCTCTCCACCTTCTCGCTGCTCTATTCGCTGCCGGTGGCGCTCATGTTCGTCTTCGTCAGCAGCCGGTACGGATTCCGCTTCCACGGAGGGATCAAGCGCTGATGTCCGCCATCGCCATGCGCGCACTGACCAAGGTCTACCCCAACGGGGTACGCGCCCTGGACGCCCTCGACCTGGAGATCGCCGACGGCGAGTTCTTCGCCCTGCTCGGCCCGTCCGGCTGCGGCAAGACCACCCTGCTGCGCACCATCGCCGGGCTGGAGCTCGCCTCCAGCGGCAGCGTGCACATCGGCGACCGCGAGGTCACCAACCTGCCGCCCGGAAAGCGGGACGTGGCGATGGTCTTCCAGGACTACGCGCTCTTTCCGCACATGACCGTGCAGGAGAACATCGCCTACCCACTGCGGATCAAGAAGATGGACCGCCGCAGCCGCGGCGACAAGGCCGCCGAGACCGCCGACGAGCTGGGCCTCTCCGCGCTGCTGGACCGCCGTCCCGGGCAACTCTCCGGTGGGCAGCAGCAGCGGGTCGCGCTCGCCCGGGCGATGGCCTGCCACCCCCAGGTCTTCCTGCTCGACGAGCCGTTGTCCAACCTGGACGCCCGGCTCCGGCTGGAGGCCCGGACCTTCCTCAAGCGGCTGCAGCGCGAACTCGGCGTCACCACCGTCTTCGTCACCCACGACCAGGCCGAGGCGCTCGCCCTCGCGGACCGGATCGCCGTCATGGAGGGCGGCCGCATCCGGCAGGTCGGCACGCCCACCGAGGTGTTCCGCCGCCCGGCCAACACCTTCGTCGCCGGCTTCATCGGCTCCACCCCGATGAACCTCATCGACGCCGAGGTGCACGACGGCCAACTGTCCGTCGCCGGCACCCGGCTGCCGATCCCCGACGACGCCGCGGTGACCGACGGCGAGAAGCTGGTCTACGCGGTACGCCCCGAATACCTCGACCACTCCCCCGAGCCCGCGCCGGGCGCGCTGCGGGGGGAGGTGGTCGTCGTCGAGAACCTCGGCAGCTTCTCGCTGGTCTCCCTCGACGTGGCCACCGGCGGAGCAGCCGACGGTTCGGGTGCGGGCACGGCGGACGGGCCGATCCGGGCCGCCGGCACCAGCGTCCAGGTCGTGGTGCCCGAGGGGCGGGAACCGGCGCCGGGCGACACCGGCTGGGTGGTGCCCCGGCCCGGCCGGTCACTGCTCTACCGGGACGGGGAGCTGGTCACTCCCGCGGCGGCACCGGCCGTACCCGCCGCCCGGACCGCCGCCGCCGCGGAGCGTTGACGATGGTGGCGCACCGGGGCCGCTGGACGCTGACGGACCGCGCCGAGAGCGTGCTGCGCACCCTGCCGGTCACCGTGGCGCCCGGCACCGCCGCGCTCACCGTACGCCTCGACTATCCCCGGCAGGCCGGGGTGCTCGACCTGGGCTGTGTCGGGCCGGCCGGCTTCCGTGGCTGGTCCGGGGGCGCCCGCGACAGCTACACGGTGGCCGCCGACTGGGCCACCCCCGGCTACCTGCCCGGCGAGCTGGAGCCCGGCGAGTGGCAGGTGCTGCTCCGGCTGCACCGCATCCCGCCCGACGGGCTCAGCTACGAGGTCACCGCCACCACCAGCGCCAGCGCGCCGCCCGAGCCCACCGTGCCGCCGGCCCCACCCCGCCCGCAGCGCCCGCGCCGCCGGAGCCTGCCGCAGGTGGACGGCCGCCGCTGGCTCGCCGGTGACCTGCACGCGCACACCGTGCACAGCGACGGCGCGAGCACGATCGACGAGCTGGCCGCCCTGGCCGCCGGTCGCGGCCTGGACTTCCTCGCCGTCACCGACCACAACACCGTCAGCCACCACCCGTGGCTGCCCGCCGCGTCGGCCCGCTACGAGATCACCCTGGTGCCCGGCCAGGAGGTGACCACCGACCGGGGCCACGCCAACGTCTTCGGCCCGGTCGGCTGGGTCGACTTCCGCCAACCACCGGACGAGTGGGCGGCCACCGCCGACCGGGGCGGTGGGCTGATGTCGGTCAACCACCCGCTCGGCGGCGACTGCGCCTGGCGGCAACCGCTGCGCACCCCCACCCGACTCGCCGAGATCTGGCACTCCGGCTGGTGGGACCGCACCTGGGGCGCCCCGCTGGCCTGGGCCCGGGCGTGGCGACCGGACGTCGTACCGATCGGCGGCAGCGACTACCACCGCCCCGGCGACGACGCCGCGCCCGGCTCGCCCACCACCTGGCTGCTGGTCGACGACGACCGGCCGACCGGGTCGGCTGTGCTCGACGCGCTGCGCGCCGGTCGTACCGCCGTCTCCGCCGACCCCGATGGGCCGCTGCTGCTGCGCCTCGGTGACGAGCTGCTGGCGCTCGACGCGGACGGCGCGCTGCTCGGCTACCCCGACGGCAGCCACCGCGTGGTCCACGGCGACCGATGCCGGCTCCCCGCCGGCGACGGCCTGCACGTCCTGGAATCCCACCGCATGGAGGTGATCGCACTGTGCAGCTGACCGGACGAACCAGGGTGGCCGGCGCACCGGTCAACCACGGCATCTACCAGCCGGACGACAGAGAGCTGGGCCCGGACGACCTGCTCGGCGCGCTGGCCCGGGACGGCTACGACGGGATCGACTCCGGGCCGATCGGCTACCTCGGCACCGGCGAGGAACTGACCCACCGGATGCGGACGGCCGGCCTCGGTCTCGCCGGCGGCTGGATCGACCTGCGCTACGGCGACGCGGACGGGTTCGCCGCCGACCTTGCCCAGCTCGACGCGGCGCTCGACGCGTTCACCGCCGTAGGAGTCGACGACCCGCGCTTCGCACCCCGGCCCACCCTCGCCTGCCCGGGCAATCCGGCCCGGATGGCCCGACCCGGCATCCCGACCGACCTGACCTCGGCGCTGCCGGCGAGCGCCTGGCCGGACTTCGCCGCCCGCGTGCAGCAGGCCGCCGACCGCTGCCGCGACCGCGGCCTGGAGCCGGTGTTCCACTACCACCTCGGCACCGACGTGGAGACCGAGGCCGAGGCCGACCGGCTGCTCGAACTCACCGACATCGCGGTCTGCCTGGACACCGGGCACCTGCTGCTGGCCGGCGGCGACCCGGTCGCGGCGGCCCGCCGGTGGGCCGGACGAATCGGCCAGGTGCACCTGAAGGACGCCGACCTGGCCATCCACGAGCGGGTCCGGGCGGCCGGCGGCGGCCTGGCCGACATGGTGGCCGCCGGCGGGTTCTGCCCGCTCGGCGCCGGCGACGTCGACTTCGCCGGGGTGTTCGCCGGGCTCGACGCGATCGGCTACACCGGTTGGCTGGTCATCGAACAGGACGCCCCCGCACAGGGGCGCGACCTCGACCGCACCGTGGCCGACCAGAGCGCCAACCGGCGCTGGCTCGAAGCGGCGCTGCGATGACCGAGCCGGGCAAGCGGATCCGGATCGCGGTGGCCGGGCTCGGCATCATCGCCCGCACGGTGCACCTGCCGCTGCTGCAACGCCGCGCCGACCTGTTCGAGATCGTCGCCCTCGGCGACCTCTCCCCCGGCCGGGTGGCCGAGCTGGGCGGCCGGTACGGCGTCGAGCCGGGCCGCCGGTACACCGACGCCGAGGCGATGCTGGCCGACGGCGGGTACGACGCGGTGCTGCTGGCGACCTCCGGTTCGCACGGCGAACTCGCCGCGCAGGCCCTGCGCGCCGGCCTGCCGGTGCTCTGCGAGAAGCCACTGGCCTACACCCTCGCCGAGGCGGACCGGCTGGCGGAGCTGAGCGGCGGGGCGTCGGCGCTGATGGTCGGCTACATGAAGCAGTACGACCCGGCGGTCGCCGAGGCCGCCCGGCTGCTCGACGGGCTCGGCGGCGCGCAGCGGGTGCACGCGGTGGAGGTGACCGTCCTGCACTCCGGCGGCGAGCGACAGCTCGCCTTCGCCAACCTGCCGCCGGCGCCCGGCGACGTGCCGTCGACCGAGGCGGCCCGGCTGCGCACGGCCGACTCGGCGCTGCTCGACGCGGCGGTCGGCGGTGACGCCGGCGCGCGCACCCTCTACCAGATCCTGATCAACAGCGTCTGCCACGACCTGTCGCTGCTGCGGCTGCTGACCGGCCCACCGGCCACGGTGGAGCACGTCGCGACCTGGTCGGCGGTCCCGGACCTGCCGGTCGAACCGTCGGTGGAGGTCAGCGGAACACTGCCGGGCGGGGCCCGCTACGGCATCCGGTGGCTCAACCTGCCCGACTACCCGGCCTACCGCGAGACGGTGACCCTGCACCACTCCCACGGCTCGCTGGAACTGGCCTTCCCGTCGCCGTACCTGCTCAACGCGCCCACCACGCTGACCGTGGTGGACGCACACGGCGACGGCGAGCGGCGGGCCGTGTTCCGGTCCGTCACCGAGGCGTTCGAGCAGGAATTGGTCGCCTTCCACGCGATGGTCACCGCCGGGGTCGCGCCCCTGAGCGGGCTCGCCGAGGGCGCCGCCGACGTACGGACCAGTCAGCAGGTGGTGCGCCGCTACGGTCAGCTGACCGGTGCGGCGATCAGCGGAGAGGCGGCGAGCGGATGACGCGACCGACCGAGATCATCGTGGTGCCGCACACCCACTGGGACCGGGAGTGGTACGAGCCTTTCCAGCGGTTCCGGCTGCGGCTAGTGGCCCTGCTCGACGAGGTGTTCGAGCGGATGGCGCGCGACGACCGGCAGCGCTTCACCCTGGACGGCCAGCTCGCCGCGGTCGACGACTACCTGGAGGTCCGCCCGGAGCGGCGCGAGCAGGTGATCGCCCTGGTGCGCGCCGGCCGGCTCGCGGTCGGTCCGTGGCAGATCCTGCTCGACGAGTTTCTCTGCTCCGGCGAGAACATCATCCGCAACCTCGAGCGGGGCCTGGCCCGCAGCGCCGACCTGGGTGGCGCGATGCCGGTCGGCTACCTGCCCGACATGTTCGGCCACATCGCCCAGATGCCGCAGCTCCTGGTCCGGGCCGGTCTGGTCCACGCCTGCGTGTTCCGCGGCGTCCCGCAGCAGGTGCGCACCCACGCCTTCGCCTGGCAGGCGCCGGACGGCACCAGCGTCCGCACCGAGTACCTGCCCGGCGGATACGGCAACGCGGCCGGGCTGATGGACGACGCCGCCCTGGTCACCCGCCGTGCCACCGACCTGGCCGCCCGACTGACCGGGTGGCGTCCCGACGGCGGAGCGTCTCCGATCCTCGCCATGTACGGCACCGACCACGCCGCGCCCGCCCCGAACGCTCCCGACCTGCTCGCCGCGGCGGACGTCGACGGCGTGCGGCTGCGCCTCGGCACCCTCGCCGAGTACTTCGCCACCCAGCCGAGCACCGTCGAGGGCCTGCCCGTGGTGCGCGGGGAGCTGCGTTCGCACGCCCGGGCCAACATCCTGCCCGGCGTCATCTCGGTGCGCGCCCACCTCAAGCAGGCGATGGGCCGCGCCGAACGCCGGGTCGAGCGGTACGCCGAGCCGCTCGCCGCGCTCTGGCACGACCCGTCCGTCCAGCGGTTCCTGGACATGGCGTGGACGCGGCTGATCGACGCGAGCTGCCACGACTCGGTGACCGGGTGCGGCTGCGACGAGACCGCCGAGCAGGTGGCCGCCCGCCTCGCCGAGGCCGACCAGCTCGGCCGGGCGGTCTGCGACCTGGTCGGCACCCGGCTCAGCGCCGCCGTACCCCGCGACGGCTACCTGATCTTCAACCCCAGCCCGACCCCCCGAACGGCGCTGGTGCAGCTCGACGTCGAGGCGCCCGCCGACGCCGTCGCGCTGGCCGGGCCGGACGGGCGCGAAGTGCCCGCCCAGGTCCTGGATCGGGCCCGTACGCTGCTCGCCGACGAGGTGGTGCCGGCCGGCGGCCTGCCCGCCGTGCTCACCCGGGTGCACGGCCGGGAACTCTACGGTCAGGAGGTCCGCCGGTGGTCGGTGTCGGCGGCCGACGCCACCCTCACCTTCGAGCTGGCCCGACACGGCGACCCCGCCTTCGACGTGGAGGACGTCCGGCTGGCGCTCGCCGACGCCGGGCAGCCGGACCGGTGGCGGGTGCGGATCGTCGCCGCGCCCCGGCTGACCGTCGCGGCGTTGGTCGAGGTCCCCGCGCTCGGTCACGCCGCGGTGCGACCGGTGACCGGCGCTGCCGGTGGGCCGGCCGGGCCGGCGCCGGTGGCGACAGTCGGCGACCGGAGCCTGGACAACCAGCTGCTCCGGGTCGACGTGGCCGAGGACGGCACGCTGCGCCTGTCCACTCCGGACGGAACGACCGTGGACGGGGTGGGTCGGCTGGTCGACGGCGGCGACGTGGGTGACAGCTACAACTACGCCCCGCCGGCCGTGGACGAGCTGGTCGACAAGCCCCGCGCGGTGCGGGTCGTGCCGCGCCACCGGGGGCCGCTGGTCGCCGTCCTCGACGTGGTCCGGGAGTACCGCTGGCCGGTGGCAGCCGACGTGGACGCGGGATCCCGGTCGGTCGACCGGGAGGCGATCGTGGTGACCACGCGGGTCGAGCTGCGCACCGGCGAGCCGTTCGTCCGGCTCCGGGTCGAGTTCGACAACCGCTGCGACGACCATCGTCTGCGGCTGCATCTGCCGTTGCCGGCCCCGGCCTCCGCCTCCTTCGCCGAGGGGCAGTTCGCGGTGGTGGAGCGCGGGCTGACCGCGGAGGGGGGCGGCGGTGAGGTGCCGCTGCCGACGTTCCCGGCGTCCGGGTTCGTCGCCGCCGGCGGGCCGGCGGGGTCGCTGGCGGTGCTGCTCAACCAACCCACCGAGTACGAGCTGACCGACTCCGGGCGGGAGTTGGCCGTCACCGTGCTGCGGTCGATCGGGATGCTGTCGCGCAACGTGCATGCACTGCGCGACGAGCCCGCCGGCCCGCAGCTGCCCATCCCGCAGGCGCAGTGCCGCGGCCAGCGCAGCGTGGAGCTGGCGGTGCTGCCCTTCCGCGGCGACTGGCACACCGGGGGCGTGACCGAGGCGACCGAGCGCTACCGGCACGAGCTGCTGGCCTTTCCCGGCACGGCCGAGGAATCCGTCGCCCCGCCGGTTCCGGTCACCGGGCTGGCGGTGACCGGGCCGGGCGTCGTGCTGACCAGCGTCCGGGACCGGAACGGCCGGATCGAGGTGCGGATGGTGGCCGAGACTCCCGACGCCACCACCGCGGTGCTCGGGGCGGGCCGGCCGGTACGCGGCGCGTGCCGGGCCGACCTGCTCGGCCAGCCGGGCGACCGACTGACCGTCGACGCCGACGGCCTGGTCCGGCTGCCGCTACGTGCCTGGGAGATCGCCACGGTGCAGCTCGACCTGGCCTGAGTGCGCCGGCAGCGCCGCTGCTCGACGGTGCCGGTGCCCAGGCAGGGGCGTGCCTGGGTACCGGCGCCCGGGATCTCACCGGTCGCTGCGGCGCGGCACCCGGCGGTTGACGGCCAGCAGGTACTCCTTGCGGTCGGTCGGGTTCTGGTCCCACCGCGCCCGGATGGGCGGCTCGCCGCGGACCGGACGGTGGTGGTCGAAGGCCGACTCGAAGATCCCCTCACCGCGGGTCAGCGTCGGCAGCCGGCGCTCCACGGCACGCACCCGCCGCGCCGGGACCAACCCCTCGACGACGTACGCCTGCCCCTGCGCCGTGGTGGTGTGCGGCTCGGCGTCCAGTCGGGCCAACGTCGACAGCAGGACGCTGAGCACGTCGGCCGGCGCCTCCAGCCGGAACCGGTGCACCGGCTCCTGCACCCGGGTGCCGGCGCATCTGAGCGCCGCGATCAGCACCAGTGGGGTGAGGTTGCGGAAGTCCCCGGCCGTGCTGGACATGCTCTTGTCGAAGGTGCCGTGGGAGTGGCTCTGCCGGGCCCAGTAGCCGGCGTGGGTCATCGTGACGACGCAGTCGAGGACCTGCCAGCCGTACAGCCCCTGGCCCAGGGTCTCGCGCACGGTCTCCTCGACGGCGGTGAAGAACGCTGGCGGCATCGAGCCACGCTCCACGCCGAGCCGGAACTGGATCCCGCCGCCGGTCTCTCCCGGCGCCACCCGCAGCCCCACGGTGGCCAGGAACGGGTTGGGCGCCACCCCGATCAGCTCGACCGCACCGCCGGTGCCGGCAAGCCGTTCGACGAACACGGTCGTCGTCTCC
This sequence comes from Micromonospora sp. NPDC048909, assembly GCF_040649635.1. NCBI lineage: Bacteria > Bacillati > Actinomycetota > Actinomycetes > Micromonosporales > Micromonosporaceae > Micromonospora > Micromonospora sp. NPDC048909. Next base: position 565,578 of record NZ_JBEZFU010000005.1, read on the forward strand.
CGGAAGTCGACCGCCAGGCCGTACTCGTCGGCGAGCGTCGCCTGGAGCACCTCCTTCTGGACCTCCCCGTAGAGCGAGACGGTGACGTCCCGCCGCACCGCGTCGCGCCGCACGTTGATCAGTGGATCCTGCTCGGCCAGCTCGCTGAGCGCGGCGTACAGGGCCATCTGGCTGGCACCGCACGCCGGCACCACCACGGTCTCCAGGCTGGGCAGGGCGAAGTGCCGGACGCCGACGCCGGCGCGGGCCAGCCCGACCGGGTCACCGATCCGGACATCCCCGAGACCGTGCAGCAGCGCGATCCGGCCGGCGGTCACCGCGTCGGCGCGTACGGTCGACCCACGGTCGAAGACCTCGATCCCGGTCACGGTGGCGATCCGCCCGGCTGCGACGGGCAGCCGGTCCCGGATCCGGACCGTCCCGGCGAAGAGCCGGACGTAGGCGATCTTCTCGCCGGACGGGCTCCGTTCCACCTTGAAGACCGTGCCGGACGTCGGGCCCTCCGCGTCCGGTTCGGCCGCGGGCAGCAGCTCGGTCAGCCCGCCGATCAGCGAACCCACGCCCGCGCCGGTGATCGCGGAGCCGGCGAAAACCGGGTGTACCGCCGCCTGTCGGCTCTGCGTGGCGAGCGCGCCGCGCAACCGTCGGCCGGTCAGTCGGCCTTCGTGCGCGACGTACTCGGCCAGCAGCCCGTCGTCGCCGGCGCTGAGCAGGTCGAGCAGCCGTCGGATGAATTCCGGGTCGGCGTCAGGATGCGCAACGAAGCGGGCCACCGCGCTGCCGGCCGCGTGCACGGCACCGGTGGCCACCACCGCCGGGGTCAGCCGCGCGGCGATGTCGCGCAGCACCCGCTCGGGCTCGGCACCGGTCCGGTCGATCTTGTTGATGAAGATCAGGGTCGGCAGCCGCAGGCGACGCAGCGTACGCATCAGCACCCGGGTCTGCGCCTGCACACCCTCGACCGCGGACACCACGAGCACGACGCCGTCGAGCAGGTCGAGGACGCGTTCCACCTCGGCGATGAAGTCCGGGTGGCCCGGGGTGTCGATGAGGTTGACCGTCACCCCGTCGACGACGAAGGAAGCGACGGCGGAGCGGATGGTGATGCCGCGTTGCCGCTCCAGCGCCAGGGAGTCGGTCCGGGTGGTGCCGTCGTCCACACTGCCGATCTCGTCGATGACGCCGACGTCGTGCAGCAGGCGCTCGGTCAGGCTGGTCTTGCCGGCGTCAACATGCGCGAGGATCCCGACATTCAAGGTTTTCACGAAGCGTCATGTCCTTCGGGTAGATGAGCATTCCCAGCTGGTTGGACATGAACGCAGCGCGCATCTCGGTTACCTCTCCGGTCGGTTCGCGGTGACCCACCCAGTCGACCAGCCCAGCTTCCGGCTCGGCAACCGAATAAGCCGAACGGGTTGGCTCAGGGCCCCGGGTTCCGGCAGGCCGCGGTCCCGACCACGCCGGTCGGGGTGCTCGGGACCGCGGCAGGGCCAGGCGACACCGGGGTGCCGCGGGCCGGTCGATCAGTCGTTGCCCTGGTCGTGCGGCACGGTGACGGTCACCGTGCAGCCGACCGGACGGCCGATCTCGTCGTGCCCGGCGTAGGTCAGGGTGTAGACCCGCTCCCCGCCACCGGACCGTTCGGCGCGAAGCTGACCACCGAGGTCGGCGGTGCCGACGGTGAAGCCCCGAACGTCCGCGGCGTCGCCACCGGTGACCCCGGTCAGGGCGAACGCGCGCGGCCCGAGCACCCCGTCCGGGAGGTCAGCGGTCACCGTCACGTCGACGAGTTTGTGGTTCGGCGGCCACAGGACCGGCCGGTCCACCGCGCAGTCCAGCTGTCGGGTCGGCAGCGGCTCGGGCAGGGCGGCCACCGCGTGCCCGATCGTCGCGGTGAGCCGGCCGCCGGCCTCGTAGTACATGTGCGCGGTGCGGCCGTCGAAGTAGAACGTCGGCGCGGCCGACCTGCCCAGGTCCGGGGCGACGTTCATCGAGTCGTGCACGACGCCGAGGTGGATCTCCTGGTCGAAGTTCTCCCCGACGTCCACGGCGTGCATGTTGCCGTCGGCTGCATGGAAGATCACCAGGTTGCGGTCCTGCCAGCGCAGGAAGAACGGGCCCGACGCGTTCGGGCCCTCGCTGCCCTGCGGGGTGATCAGCGGCTCCGGCTGGATCGTCCAGGTCCGTGCGTCCGGGGACACCGCCCAGCGGATCCGCCGGGACACCGGACCGGTCGGCCCGGGCAGCGCCGCCGTCGGGTTGTCCATGAAGACCATCAGGTACCGGCTGCCCAGCCGCGGCACCGACTGCTCGAAGACCCGGGCGTAGGAGGTCTCCCCACCGGTGGTGGCGTCCCGGCTCACCGCGGTGCCGCCGTAGTCGAAGTGGATGCCGTCCGCGGAGGTGGCGTAGCGCGTGATCGAGTTCTCGCCGTGGAAGTAGAGGAAGAGCTTGCCCTCGCCCTCGACCCAGACAGCGTGTGGCGAGGAGACGTGGCTGACCGTCGAGTAGTGCGGTAGCCAGGTGTTGCTGACCAACGGGTTGGCCGCGTACTCGGTCCACGGGCCGTCGATCGAGTCGGCGTAGGCCAGGGAGATTCCGCCGGGCCGCTCGTGGGGGGCGTAGTACAGGTAGTAGGTGCCGAGCGGGTCGGGGAAGTAGTCCGCGGCCCGGATGACGCTCGGGAAGATGAACTCGTTGGTCGGGTTGTAGGCGAGGGCGGCCTTGTCGAACGCGGTGCCCACGTAGCTGAACCGGGGGAAGTCGATCTCGGCCTGGTCCGCGGTGGCGGGCGTGCCGGCCACGGCGGCGATCAGCAGACCGGCGCCGACCGCCGCGCCGATGCGGCGGGGCGGTGAGACAGGTGTTCTCGTCATACGTCTTCCTGTTCTCGGGACGGGCCCGGCCGGGGGCGAACGGCCGGGTGTTGCTCGCGCCGGCCGGTCCGTGCGGCTTGGTGTCCTGCCGGCGACAGTGGACGTTCCGGGCTGGTTCGGCTGGCGAACGGCCACCGCTGCGGTGACATTCGGTGACGGACGCAGCGGTGAGCGCCCGACGATCGGTACCGGGCCGGGGCGCTAATACGTATTAGCAAAGGTGTTAATCGAATGTTGCTCGCCGCCGGCGGCGCCTGTCAAGAGCACCCGGGAGGACGGTGCCGACGAATCGCCGAACGGTCGAGCAGCCGGGCGGCGTTACGGCTAATACGCATTACTCCCGGGCGTTCATCTCGGCGAAATCTCAGTTCACCCTCTTGACACAGGCCGGGACCGGCGGCCAAGCTCCTCCCTACACCGAGCGCTAATGCGTATTAGCGCCGCCGGAAGGATCCCCCGTGACCGCTACTCCCCGACGAGTCACTCAGCGTGATATCGCACGGCTGGCCGGTGTCAGCCAGGCGACGGTGTCCCTGGTGCTCAACAACCGGGCAGACGCCGATGTGCGCATCGCCCCGGAGACCCGGGACCGCGTGTTGCGGGCGATCGCCGAGACGGGTTACGCCGCCGACCCGGTCGCCCGCCGCCTCGCCGCGCGCTTCAACCGGATCATCGGCGTCTTCACCTACGAGCCTGCCTTTCCGAGCGGCAGCCGGGACTTCTTCCACCCGTTCCTGCTCGGCATCGAGGAGTACGCCGAGCGGGTCGGCTGCGACCTGCTGCTCTTCACCAGCGCTCCGGTGGTCGACGGCCGACGGCGGATCTTCCATCAGGACAACCGGCTGCGCCTGGCCGACGGGTGCATCCTGCTCGGCCGGGAGATCGACGGCGCGGAGCTGCACCGACTCAATCGGGACGGCTACCCGTACGTGGCGGTCGGCCGTCGCGACGACGCCGGGGGTCCGGTGCCGTACGTCGGGGCCGACTACGGCAGCGCCGTCGGCCAACTGGTCGAGCTGGCCCTCGCCCGCGGCCACCGCCGGCTGACCTACCTGAGCATGGGCACCACCGCCGAGTCGTCGCAGGACCGGCACCGCGGGTACGTCGTGGCGGCGACCGCCGCGGAGAGCGCCCGCCACCGGCCGGCCACCGCCGAGGACGCCGACGCGGTCCTCGACGATCTGCTCGCCGACGAGAGCACCGTCGCCTTCGCCGAGGACTTCGCCACCGCGGTCGCGCTGGAGCTGGCCGCCCGGCGACGCGGGTTGACCGTGCCCGGCGACCTGTCGCTGCTGACCCTGGGCGACCCGACCGTCCCCGTCCCGACGGACCTGGCCTTCACCGGCTTCCGGATTCCGCGCGAGGAGATGGGCCGGCAGGCGGTCGAGGTGCTGGCCAACGTGATCGACGGCAGCGCCAGTGGGCTCCAACAGCGACTGCTGCCCTGTGAACTCGTCGAGGGGGACACCCTCGGCGCCCCCGGACCGGCGGTCGGCCGCCGCTGAGCGGCGATCGCGCAACTGGAAGGAAGCAAGTGGTACAGATGCGTGCGGACGTCCTCGTCATCGGTGGCGGGCTGGGCGGCGTCGCGGCGGCTCTCGCCGCTGCCCGCGCCGGCCGGTCCGTCATCCTGACCGAGGAGTTCGACTGGCTCGGCGGGCAGCTCACCAGCCAGGCCGTCCCACCGGACGAGCACTCCTGGATCGAGCAGTTCGGTGCCACCGCGAGCTACCGGGCCCTGCGCAACGGGATCCGGGACTACTACCGACGGCACTACCCGCTCACCGAGCGGTCCCGCGCCTGGACCGACCTCAACCCCGGCGCCGGCTGGGTCAGCCGACTCTGCCACGAGCCCCGGGTCGCGGTCGCCGTCCTCGAGGAGATGCTCGCGCCGTACCGCGGGTCCGGCCGGCTCACCGTGCTGCAGCCGTACCGGCCGGTCGCGGTGGCGACCGACGGGGACCGGGTCGTCGGGGTCACCGTGGCGCACCGCGACCGGGACGAGCGGATCGACCTCACCGCGCCCTACGTGCTGGACGCCACCGAGGCCGGCGACCTGCTGCCGCTCTCCGGCACCGAGTACGTCACCGGGTTCGAGTCGCAGGCCCAGACCGGCGAACCCAGCGCGCCGACCGAGGCGCAGCCGATGAACATGCAGGCGGTCTCGGTCTGCTTCGCCATCGACCACGTCGACGGCGACCACACCATCGACCGCCCGGCCGGCTACGACTTCTGGCGCGACTACAAGCCGGACTTCTGGGGCGACCGCCTGCTCTCCTGGCGATCCCCGCACCCGCGCACCCTGGAGATCGTCGAACGCAGCTTCACCCCCAACCCCGACGACGACCCGCTGACCGTCAACGCCGACCAGCGGCTCAGCCCCGGAGACGGCAACCTGTGGACGTTCCGCCGGATCGCCGCCCGGCGCAACTTCACCGCCGGGACGTACGGCAGCGACATCACCCTGGTCAACTGGCCGATGATCGACTACTTCGAGGGCCCGGTCATCGACGTGCCGAACGCGTCCTGGCACCTGGCCAAGGCGCGTGAGCTCTCCTACTCGGTCCTCTACTGGCTGCAGACCGAGGCGCCCCGCCCGGACGGCGGCACCGGGTTCCCGGGGCTGCGGTTGCGCGGCGACCTCACCGGCAGCCGGGACGGTCTGGCCCAGGCGCCGTACATCCGGGAATCACGCCGCATCCGCGCCGAGTACACGGTGGCGGAGCAGGACCTCTCCCTGGACGTACGCGGCGAGCACGGCGCCGTGCACTACCCGGACGCGGTCGGGGTCGGGATGTACCGCATCGACCTGCACCCGTCCACCGGCGGCGACAACTACATCGACGTCGGCTCCTGCCCGTTCGAGATCCCGCTCGGCGCGCTGATCCCGCAGCGGGTGGAGAACCTGCTGCCGGCCGGTAAGAACATCGGCACCACGCACATCACCAACGGCAGCTACCGGCTGCACCCCGTCGAGTGGAACGTCGGCGAGGTCGCCGGGCTGCTCGCCGACTTCTGTCTGGCGCGAGGCGAGTCCCCGCGCGCGGTCCGCAGCACCCCCCGCCTGCTGGCCGACTTCCAGGACCGCATCTCGTCGGCCGGCGTGGAGCTGCGCTGGCCGGCGATCGCGGGCTACTGAACCCCCGGTGAGGAGATGATTGTGAAACCAGGAAAGAGCCTGCGGCTCACCGCCGCGGCGCTGGCCGGTGTCCTTGCGCTGTCCGCCTGTGGTGGTGGTGACCAGGCCGGCGACGACGGCCCGGCCAGCCTCCGGATGACGGTGTGGTCGGCCAACGAGGCGCACCTCAAGCTGCTCAACGAGATCGCCGACGAGTACCGCAAGAACCACCCGGACGTCAGCGCCATCAAGTTCGACCCGCTGCCCTTCGAGAACTACACCACGACGCTGACCACTCAGATCGCCGGCGGTAACGCCCCCGACCTGGCCTGGGTGTTCGAGAACTCGGCCCCCGACTTCGTGAGCTCCGGCGCGCTGCTCCCGCTCGACGACACGCTCAAGAAGGCCGAGGGTTACCAGTACGAGGACCTCTCCCCCGCCACGCTGAAGCTCTGGCAGGACGGCGGCAAGCTCTACGCGTACCCCTTCTCCACCTCACCGTTCGGCGTCTTCGTCAACACCGACCTGCTCAAGAAGGCCGGGCAGAAGACGCCTGCGGAGCTGATCGCCGCAGGGCAGTGGACCTGGGACGCTGCGCTCGCCGCGGCCGGCGGCACGCAGCGTGCGACCGGCAAGGCGGGCCTGGTGATCCGGGACTTCGACTACAAGGGCTGGGACAACCTCTCCACCTTCTGGACCGGCTGGGGTGCTCAGGCGTGGAGCGAGGACGGCAAGTCCTGCGGCTTCGCCGCCCCGGAGATGGTCGAGGCGATGACCACCCTGCACAGGGCGATCTTCACCGACAAGGCGCTGCCCGGGCCGGGCACCACCGCGGACTTCTTCGCCGGTGACGCGGCCATGACCATCACCCAGATCTCCCGCGCCTCGCTGTTGAAGGACGACGGCTTCGCCTGGGACCTGGTCCCGCTGCCGGCCGGGCCGAAGGGCCCCTACGCGGTGGTCGGCCAGGCCGGCATCGGTGTGCTGAAGAAGAGCCCGCACGCGGACGCGGCGGCCGACTTCCTCGCCTTCCTCACCAACCCCACCAACTCGGCGAAGCTCGCCCAGTTCTTCCCGCCGCCGCGGCAGTCCCAGCTGACCGCGGAGACCCTGGGCAAGACGAACCCGAAGCTCAAGCCCGAGCAGTTGCAGAAGGTGGTCGTCGACGGCATCACCAGCGGCGTGGTGAAGCCGAGCCACGCCGGGCAGGCCGAGCTGAGCCAGCAGGTGCGCGCCAGCCTCGACCCGCTGTGGAAGGCGGACGCGGATGTGAAGGCCGTCCTGGACGGCGTCTGCGCCAAGATCCAGCCGCTGCTGGCGAAGTAGGGCAGTCGGATCATGTCCCAGACGGACACCAGGGTGGGCGGGGTCGAGGCCCCGCCCACCCTGGGCGACGGGCGACGGCCCTACTGGACCAGCCGCCGCCGCGACCAGCTCACCGGCTACCTCTTCATCGCGCCGCAACTGCTCGGCAGCGTGCTCTTCGTGATCCTGCCGCTGCTGCTGGTTGTCTGGTACAGCCTGCACGAGTGGAACGTGCTCGCCGGCACGTTCGACTTCGTGGGCGCCGACAACTACGCCGCCCTCGCCGACGATCCCAACCTCGGTCCGGTGCTACGGGCCACCGGGCTCTTCTCCGTGGGCCTGGTGGTGCTCAACCTCGGCCTGGCGCTGCTGCTCGCCGTACTGCTCAACCAGAAGCTGCGCGGCACCATCGTCTTCCGCACCCTCTTCTTCTCTCCCGTGGTCGTCTCCCTGGTGGCCTGGACCATCGTGTGGGGGTTCCTGCTGCAGGACAACGGCGGCCTCAACGGGCTGCTCGACACCGTCGGCGTGGACGGCCCGAACTGGCTGCGCGGCGAGGGCAGTGCCATGCTCTCGGTGATCGTCGTGCAGGTGTTCAAGAACGTCGGCCTGAACATGGTGCTGTTCCTGGCCGCCCTGCAGGGCGTTCCGGCGGAGCTGTACGAGGCCGCCGAGGTGGACGGGGCGAGCCGGATGCGCCAGTTCTGGCGGATCACCGTGCCGCTGATCAGCCCCACGATCCTGCTCACCTCGATCATCACGGTGGTCGGCTCGCTGCAGGTCTTCGCGCAGATCGCGGTGCTCACCCAGGGCGGCCCGGGCACCTCCACCACGGTGCTCGTCTACTACCTGTACCAGCAGGCCTTCCAGTTCCATCACTTCGGCTACGGCGCGACCCTGTCGATCGTGCTCTTCGGCATCGTCCTCGCGCTCACCGTGCTGCAGTGGCAGATGCGCAAGAGGTGGGTCTTCCATGAATCGTGACCTGTCGCCCCGGACCAAGCTGGTGCTCTACGGGGTGCTGCTGGTGCTGGCGATCCCGTTCGTCTTCCCGACCTGGTGGATGGTCACCTCGTCGCTCAAGCCGGTGTCGGACATCTTCGCCTTCCCCCCGCAACTCCTTCCGGTGAGCCCACGCTTCGACGCGTACCAGCGGGTGTTCGAGTTGCAGCCGTTCGGCCGGCAGTACCTGAACAGCCTCTACATCGCGCTGGTGGTCACCGTCGGCACGCTGGCGGTGTCCGCGCTCTCCGGCTACGCCTTCGCCCGGATCCGGTTCCGCGGCCAGAACGTGCTGTTCCTGGTCGTCCTCGCCGGCCTGCTCATCCCGAGCGAGGTGACGATCGTGCCGCTGTTCCAGATGTTCTTCAAGCTCAATCTGGTCGACACCCACTGGCCGCTGATCCTGGTGCCGATCCTCGGCGCTCCGAGCGTGCTGGCGACGTTCATCATGCGGCAGTTCTTCATCAGCCTCCCCGGCGAGTTGGAGGAGGCGGCCCGGGTCGACGGTCTCGGCCGGTTCGCCACCTTCTGGAAGATCGCCCTGCCGCTGTCCCGGCCCGCCCTGGGCGCGGTCGCCATCTTCACCTTTCTGCACAGCTGGAACCTCTATCTGGAGCCGATCGTTTTCCTCTCCTCACCGGAGAAGTTCACCCTGCCCCAGGCCCTCACCCAGTTCGTCGACGCCTACGGCGGGCCGATGTGGAACGTCCAGCTGGCTGCGGCGTCGATGACCGCGCTGCCGGTGCTGATCGTCTTCGTCATCGCCCAGAAGCAGTTCGTCGAGGGCCTGGCGCACACCGGCCTCAAGGGATGACCGGAGCGACTCCCCTGGTCGGGCTCGACATCGGTGGCACCAAGACGGTCGCCGCGCTGGTCGGCCCGGCCGGCGAGGTGCTCGACCACCGTCGGGCGCCCACCCCCGCCCAATCCGGGCCGGTGGCGGTGCTGGACACCGCCGCGCGGCTCGCCGCGGAGCTGCTCCCGGCGGCCGGCGCCGGACCGGTCGGGGTCGGCACGGCGGGCACGGTCGACCCGGCGACCGGTGTCATCCGGTACGCGACCGACAGCCTGCCGGGTTGGTCCGGCACGCCGGTCGCCGACGCGCTGGCCGACCGGCTCGGACGACCGGTCCGGGTCACCAACGACGTGAACGCGGCCGCGCTCGGCGAGTGTTGGGTCGGTGCCGGTCGGGGCAGCGGTCACCTGCTGCTCGTCGCGGTCGGCACCGGCCTGGGCGGCGCGGTCCTGCGGGACGGCCGGATCGAGACCGGCGCCCGGGGCGCCGCCGGCGAGGTGGCCCACCTTCCGGCACCGGGCGCCGAGCGGCTGCGCTGCGGCTGCGGCCGGTACGGGCATCTGGAGGGGATCGCGTCCGGCAGCGGCCTGGCCGCGGCCTACACCGCCGAGACCGGCGTACGGGTCAGCGGGCGGGCGGTGGCCGAGCGCGCGGCGGCGGGCGACCCGGTGGCCAGCCAGGTGGTCGAGCGGGCGGGCGGCGTGCTCGGCCGCACCCTCGCCGGCCTGGTAGCCCTGCTGGACCCGGCGGCGGTGCTGCTGGCCGGTGGCGCGGCCGGCGCCCTGCTGCCCGCCGCGCTCACCGCCTTTGCCGCGGACCTGCCGCCGGCCTGGGCCGAGGTGCCCCTGCGGCCGGCCGCGCTCGGCGAGCGGGCGGTCGCGGTCGGGGCCGCCCGGCTCGCGATGGCCGGACAGGCGTGACGGCAACGGAGGCCGGCAATCCGGCACCAGGAAGGGAATGGCAGCGGTGAGTGTGCTCGACGAACTGGCCGGCGGGCTGGTGGTCTCCTGCCAGCCGCTGCCCGACGACCCGGACGACCCGATGCGGGACCCGTACGTCCAGGCCCGGGTGGCCGCCGCGGTGGTGCGCGGCGGGGCGGTGGCGGTCCGGGCCAACGGACCGGCCGACATCCGGGCGATCCGCGCCGCCGTCGAGGTGCCGGTGATCGGGCTCCACAAGCACGGCAGCGCCGGCGTCTTCATCACCCCGACGGCGGCGCACGCGGTCGAGGTGGCCCTGGCCGGGGCCGAGATCGTGGCGGTGGACGCCACTCACCGGCCCCGGCCGGACGGTCGGAGCTTCGCCGACACGGTCCGCGCGCTCCGCGACCGGACGGCGGCCCTGGTCCTCGCCGACGTCGCCACCGTGGCCGAGGGCGTCGCCGCCGTCGAGGCCGGCGCGGACGCGGTCGCCACCACGCTCTCCGGCTACACCGCGACCAGCCCGCGCTCCGACGGGCCGGACCTGGCCCTGGTCGACCGGCTCGCCGCCACGGTCCCGGTGCCGGTGATCGCCGAGGGCCGGTACCGGGACGCGGAGCAGATCCGCCAGGCCTTCGCGGCGGGCGCCCACGCCGTGGTGCTGGGCAACGCGATCACCTCGCCGTTGTGGCTCACCCGCCAGCTGGTGGCGGCCACCGGCGCAGCGAGCTGACCGGCCCGCCGGCGCGGTTGCGCTGCTCCGGGCGGCGGAAGCGCCCGGCGCGGGGGGTACGCCCCGACCCGCTTGGACGGCGTCAGGCCGTGGCCGCCGCGGTCAACTCGGCGGCGAGGGCGTCGAGCTGGCTGCCGGTGCCCTGTTGGCGCCAGGCCGGCTGCTCGTAGCCGTCCAGGTAGGTGCCCTGCTCGGTCAGGGACAGCCGGGTGCCGTCGCCGTCGGCGGTGAACTCCACCGTGGTGACCGAGACGGTGACCACGGTGCCGTCGGCCGCGAGCGTGGAGCTGCACACGATCCGCTGGCCGGGGACGATGTCGTGGTAGCGGGACTCGAAGCTGAGCAGCTTGCCGTCGTGCCGGCCGCCCGCCCGCTCCCGGCCGCCGACCCGGAAGTCGAGCTCGTGCTCGGCGGCCGGGCCGGCGAACCATCGGGCCTTGACGGCCGGGTCGGCCCAGGCGGCAAAGACCGTGTCGGGCGGAGCGGCGTAGTGCCGCTCCAGGTTGAACGTCGAGTGGACGATCGCTGCATCCGTCATCGTCGGTCCTCTCCTCCTGTTGTCAACTCCTCGGTGGCGTGCCTGGCCACGACGTCGTCGAGGCGGTCCAGCCGCCGCTCCCAGTCGGTGCGCTGCGCGGTGAGCCAGCCTTCGGCCGTGCGGAGCACGGCGGACTCGATCCGACAGGTCCGCACCCGGCCGACCTTCTCGGAGACGACCAGGCCACTGCTCTCCAGCACCTGGAGGTGTTGGAGCACCGCCGGCAGGGACATCTCCAGCGGACGGGCCAGTTCGCTGACCGAGGCCGGTCCTCGGACCAACCGCTGCACGATGTCGCGGCGGGACGGGTCGGCCAGCGCGTGGAAGACCCGGTCGAGCGACCCCTGATGGTTAGGCACTCCCTTAAGTTTCCAGAGGGCGACCCAATAGTCAAGTTATTGCTTAACCTTCTGCCCCGGCGATCCACGCACTCCGGCCCGCCTGGGCAGCCTTGGGCGTTTGCCGGACCAGGTCGGGGGAAGACCCGGCCCACGCGACCCGCCACGCCGTGGTCTCCGCGGTGCTGGCGGTACCGGGACAGACCGGAGGAGGAGCGAGGATGACCGCAGGCAGGAGCGCCGTCCCGGCGGGCAGCCGGCCGACCGGGGCCCGCAAGGCCACCGGGGCGAAGAAGGCTCCGATGAGCCGCAAGGCGGCGGCGAAGAAGGTCGCCGCCGCGACGAAGCGAGCCACCGGCGCGAGCGCGGCCAAGGCCCCCGGCGGGAAGCCCACGTCGACGACCACCCGCGTCGCCCGCAAGAAGGACACCTCCGCCACCACCGCCACGCCGACCCGCCGGCCCACGGCGAAGGCGGCGGCCGCGAAGAACGCCCCGCCCAAGAAGGCGCCGGCCACCAGGGCCGCGGCGAAGAAGGCGGCTGCGAAGAAGGCCGCGCCGGCCCGGGCCCGCACCACCTCCGCCACCAGGGCGCCGGCGAAGAAGGCGACCACCATGGAGTCGTTCGGCAATCGGCGTACGCCCCGCAAGGCCTGACCGCCGCCGCGCGCCTCATCGAGCCCGAACACGGCGATGCCGGGCACGGAGGGTGGGTCCTCCGTACCCGGCACGCCATCTCGGTTACAGCTCGCGGACCCTCACGTCGCGGATCTCGATCAGGTCGTTGGTGCCGTGGTTCTGCAACCCGACGAACCCGCTGAGGAACTGGCGCAGGTCCGTGGGCGGGTCACCGGCGCGGGACGACGCCTTGCCCGGCGTGTTGTCGAACTCGTTGATCACCACGCCGTTCCGGATGATCGTGTAGTGCTGCCCCACCACCCGGACCTCGTAGTCGTTCCACTGGCCCTTAGGGGTGACCCGAGCCTGGTCCATCGTGTTCGGGTCGAAGTTGTAGATCGAACCGGTCTTCTGCGACTCACCGGTCGGTCCGTCGTAGATCTGGATCTCGTGACCGCAGTAGATCGCCACCCAGGCCGGTGAGCCCGCGGCCGAGCCGACCTTGCCGCACTCGGGCCGCTGGTCGACCGGCGTCCGCGGGTCCGGGAACCGGGTGAAGACACCGCCGTTGGCGTACGTGCTGCCGGTGGAGACGTCCCGGAACCTCATCCGCAGAGAGAAGTCGCCGAACTCGCTCCCGGCGTACCAGAGCATGCCCAGGCCACCGGAGCTGCGGATCGAGCCGTCGCTACGCAGCGCGAACGACCCGCTGGGCGCCTGCCGCCAGTCGGCCAGGGACTGCGCGGTGCCGTCGAAGATCGGACGGTAGCCCGGGATCGTGCCGACCGTCGACTCCCTGGCCGCGCGGTTCAGTCGGTTCCCGTCCTGCTTGTCGATCTCACCGGCGGCGCGCAGCCGCGTGACCACGTCCTCGACGTGCCGGACGAACTCCCGGTGGTCGGCCCACTCACGCTCGTCGTCGATCAGGTCGTTGACCGTGCAGCCACCGCCGACCGCGTAGTTGGCCACTCCGGTGTCGGTGTCGAGCATGCGCACGGTGGACCGGGTGTCCGGCGTGGCACAGCCGACGCTGACCGGCAGGACCGTGGTCGCCACCTCGCCGTTGGCGTAGGTCACCTTGAGGGTGACCTGGTAGGAGCCGTAGCCGGCGTACCGGTGGGTGGGGTTGGCCTCCTGCGACTTCGCGCTGCCGTCGCCGAAGTTCCACTCCCAGGCCACGCCGCCGACCTTGGCGCTGGAGAACTGGATCATCGTCGGGTCGCTCTGCGCGACGGCGCGCACGCCGGCGTCACTCGGGTTCGGCGTCGCCGGCCCGCCGGTGTAGGCGATCCGGATCAGCTTCTGGTTGGGGTGCAGGCTGAAGAACCCGCCGGCGTAGTCGAGCATGTACAACGCGCCGTCCGGGCCGAACTTGGCGTCCATCCAGGACTGGAGCTGGTTGGCGCCGGTGCCGGAGCGGATGATGGAGCGCAGGTCCTCGGCGAAGGCCGGCCGGCCGGCGTCCTTGACCGTCTTCGGGTCGACGGTCACCGCGATCCGGTTGTTGGCGTTGGACTGGTCGCCGATGAACCATTTGTTGTCCCAGTACGCCGGCCACGCGACGCCGCTGGTGGTATCGACCTTCTCCACCTGGTAGGTCGGGCCGTCCATGATGGCCTGACCGCCGCCCTTGAGGTACGGCTCGGTGAAGGTCTCGTCGCCGAGCTTGTAGGTCGGCAGGCCGCTGCCGTCGGTCCGCTCCGGGTAGACCGGGCCGCCACCCTGGGGCGAGAACCAGATCATGTTGTCCCGGGCCGGCGGGATGTCCACCAGACCGGTGTTGCGCGGCGACGTGTTCTTCAGGTTGTCGCAGTCGTACCAGCCGGTCAGGACGGTGGCGTCGGTGTTGCTGCGGTCCCGGTAGGGCTGCCGGTTGCCCATGCAGTACGGCCAGCCCTGGTTGCCGGCGGAGGTGATGATGGTCGCCGTGTCGTACTTCGCCGGGCCCAGTTCCGGGCTGGGGGCGCCGGCGTCCGGGCCGACCCACGCGGCGGTCAGCCAGTCGTTGACCGGGTCCCAGGCGATCCGCGCGATGTTGCGGACCCCCATCACGTAGATCTCCGGACGGGTCTTGCCGCCGCCCTCCTCCTGTCCGGTGAACAGGTTGCCCGCCGGGATGGTGTACGTGCCGTCGGCCTCCGGGTGGATCCGCAGGATCTTGCCGTTGAGGTCGTTGGTGTTGCCGGAGGTACGCCGGGCGTCCTGGAACGAGACACCCTGGTACTCCTGCGTCCAGTTGTTGCCGGAGTAGCCGTCGGAGCCGCCGGAGGAGTTGCTGTCGCCGGAGCCGATGTAGAGGTTGCCGGACTCGTCGAAGGTCATGCCGCCACCGGCGTGGCAGCAGCTGTGGATCTGGGTGTCCCAGGAGAGCAAGTCCTTACGGGTGCCCTGGTCGAGGGTCTGATTCGCCGCGTCGTAGGTGAATCGGGAGACCGTTCGCTTGCCGATCCGCTTGTCCCGGTCGATCGACTCGTGCGGCATCCAGTAGGCGTAGATCCAGCCGTTCTCGGCGAACTTCGGGTCCAGGGTGATGCCGACCAGGCCCTCCTCGTTCTTCACCAGCTCGCTGCCACTGCCCCGGTTGCCCATCACGGGCAGCGTGGTGAGCAGCTTGACCTGCTTGGTCTCCGGGTCCCACTGGTGGATCGTGCCGCAACCGAGGCCGACCTTCGGGTCGTCCCAGCTCACGACCGGTCCGCTCGGGCAGGCGGCCTTGCCGATGTAGAAGACCGTGCCGTCCTCGGCGACGGTCAGCCCGTGCGGCTCACCGACCTGGTCGAGCTGACCCTGCTGGTTGGGCGCGGTCAGCCGGTCGATGCGGTAGTTCGCGGCGATGGTCGCCTGGCAGTCCCCACGAACCATGCCGGTGGTCCACTTGATGGCGCCGGCCAGGTGCGACTGGAACTGGGTGTCGGAGCTCCAGCTCTCCGCGGTACGGCCCATGCCGGTGTAGAACGACCGGCCGCCGTCGTAGTCCTGGCACCAGGAGATCGGGTGGAAGGTGCCGTTGCCGCTCAGCCCGGCGTCGTAGGTGCCCTCCTCGACCTGCGCGACCGTGTGCACCCTGCCGACCGGGCTGGGGTCCCAGTTGATCCACTGGTCGGACCGCTTCGTGGTCAGCGGCATCCCCTTGTTGGCCGGGTGCTGCCGGTCGGTGAAGTCGACCACGGCCTGCTGCACGGTGCTGTCCGGCGGCGGCCCGGCGTCCGGGCCGATCAGCCACAGCTCGGCCAGCTGGAGCAGGGGCTCCCCGCTGTTCGCGGTGATGTTGAGCCGGTAGTGCTGGTAGGCAGTGGTGTTGGTGAAGCTGTACTGGTTGGTCTGGAACCGCTGCGCGAAGGTCTCGTTGCTGCGGGTGTCCAGGTCGGTCCAGGTGCTGCCGTCCTGGGAACCCTGCAGGGTCCAGTTCTTCGGGTCCCGGCCCGGCGAGTCGTTGGCCGAGGTGAGCGCGTACCGGCTCACCACCACCGGCTCCGCGAGCTTCGCCGCCAGCCAGCCGGTGGTCGTGCGGGCGAGCCACTTGCTGCTGGTCGACCCGTCGATCGCGTGCGCCGCGGTCTCGTTCGGCGGGTTCTCCCCACTGGCGGTGGCCGAGACGGGCCGCTCGGCGTTGGGCAGGCCGGCCGCCGGGCGGGTACCGATCAGGCCGGTGAACCAGGAGGACTGCGGTTGGGCGCGCGCCGCGTCGTGCACGCCGACGAAACCGCCGCCGCCCTTGACGTACGCCTGGAAGGCCGCCTCCTGGGTGTCGTTGAGCGTCACCCCGTCGGCGGACAGGAACACCACGCCGCGGTAGCGGGCCAGGTTGGCGAAGGTGAACACGGCCGGGTCGGCGGAGATGTCGACGGTGAAGCCGTGTTGCCGGCCCAGTTTCTTGATCGCCGTGGCGGCACCGTCGACCGGGTCGTCCTGCTCGGCGGCCAAACCGTGGAAGACCAGCACCCGCACCGGCGCGGCGTCCACCGCCGGGGCCGGGGCGGCGGCGCTGGCGGGTACGGCGAGCGTGCCGAGCGCCAGCACGGTGCCGGCGGCCAGGGCGAAGAGGCGACGGGGCAGACCGGCGCGGCGAGGCGCGGCCGCGACGGGATCAGGGCGAGTTCCGATCGGTTCGAACCGGAATCGTCTGTGCCAGGGGGAGATCCGGGAATGGCGTGGGTTAGCCATCTCGACTCCTTCTCAGGTTGAAACGGACCTGGGATGACGAAGGTTGCCGGGGGTGGTGGCCGCTGATCCGGGGGTGGATCCGCGGCCACCGCTTCCCTTCGGCAGGTGGGGTGCGGCCGCCGAGGAGGGCGACCGCCGACGGTCACTTGTGCTGGTGCGCTCCGGCGACGGCCGGCTCTGCGTCCGTGGCGCCGGCCGGGGCGGCGGCGTGGTCGTGGCCGCCACCGGGCGGCATGTTTCCGTTCTCGTCCAGGACGTGCAGCGTTGTGGACATGCCCGCGTCGGAGTGGAACTGCATGTGGCAGTGCAGCATCCAGTGGCCGGGACCGACCGACTCGCCGGCGATGATCTGCACACCGAACGAGTCACCCGGCCCGAGCGTCTTGTTGTCGATGATCGGGACCTGGTCGACTTCGGCGTTGGTCCCGCTCACCGTCCCGGTCCGGGTGTCCGCCCAGGAGTGTCCGTGCACGTGGAAGGTGTGCATGTCATTGCCCATGCCGACGACGATGAACTCGACCCGCTCCCCCTTCTTGGCGACAAGGCAGGTGGGACCCGGTTGCGGGTTGGCGTAGTCGCAGGTGTCGGTGGCCGCGCCCCGGCGCAGGTTGATGCTCTGCTGGTCACCGAAGACGGTCGTGTAGGTCCGATCGGGCTTCGGGTCGCCCGCTCGCCGCACGACCAGGCCGCCGAAGAGTCCGGCGCCGAGGCCCTTGGTGCCGTGCGGGCCGCCCACCACGTGGTCGTGGTACCACCAGTAGCCGGCGGTGCCCGGGGTTCCGGTGGTGCGGTTGCGCTTCTGCGCGAACCAGGTGTAGGTGCGCGACTGGCCGGGCGGCACGTACGAGAAGCTCTGCGCCGTTCCGTCGGACAGTTGGGTGTACTTCACGCCGTGCGCGTGCAGCGACACGCCCAGCGGGTGGGTCGGGTCGGTGCGCAGCGCCTCCAGGGTCGCCACGGGCACCTGGTTGTACAGGGTGATGGCGAGGCACTCCCCCTCGGTCATCTCCATCGTCGGGCCGGGGTAGGAGGCCGTCTCGGGGGTGAGGCCGTAGCCGAGCCGGATCTGGTTGCCGTCCCGGGGCAGTTCCACCGCGTACAGCTTGATGCTGCGGTCCGGGCTGGCGCAGCCCTCGGGCCGTTCGGGAAGCAGGGCGGCGGCCCCGCCCGCGACCGCGAAGCCGCCCGCGCCGAGGAGGGTCACCACCACGATCGCGGCGACGACGAACATCCGGCGCGTGGTGGAGCCGGAGCGGGCGGGGCGTGCCGGTCCGGTCTCGGGAGCCGGCCCGTCCTCGGTCAGCCGCCAGGCGGGGGCGGTCACTTGGTCCCCCGCAGGTTGCGCATCCGGCGGTAGCTGCGCGCCGCGGCCCCCAGCGAACCGGGCGGGTTGGGCTGGGCGCTCGGCCCGGTGTCCTGCTCCCACAGGTACTCGAACCGGCCACGGTTCTTCAGCTCACCGAAGAACTCGGTGAACGGAATGACACCGGCGCCGAACTCCACGTCGAGGTAGGAGTTGCCCTGCTGCGGGTCGGGCAGCGGGACGCCGTCCTTGACGTGGAACAGCGGGTAGCGGTGCGGGTTGGCGTTGACGTAGTCGACCGGCCGGAAGCCCGGGTACTTACGGGCGCCGCCGTACGCCCACAGGATGTCCATCTCCAGGTACACGTAGCGCGGGTCGGTGAGCTCCAGGAACAGGTCGTAGAGCCGCACGTCGGGACGGTCGGTCGCGAAGCTGAACTCGATGGTGTGATTGTGCTGGTAGAGCTTGATGCCTCGGGCTGCCGCGGCGGCGCCCCAGGTGTTGAACTCCGCCGCCGCCTTCTGGTAGCCGCTGATGGTGCGGTCGCCGGTGGGCGCCTGGGCGGTGCCGAGGGCGGGCATGCCGAGGGTCTCGGCGATGTCCAGCTCCTGCTCCAGGTTCGCGCGGAAGTCGCCCAGGCCGCGGTGGCTGCCGGCCGCCTTGAGCCCGTTGTCGTCGAGCAGCTTGCGGATCTGCTGCGGGGTGATGGTGCCGACGTCGCCCTGCGTGTAGCCGGCGAACTCGACCTCCCGGTAGCCGATCCGGGACAGCTCGTCGAAGACGTACGCGAACCCGAACTGGGTGACCTTGTCGCGGACGCTGTAGAGCTGGATGCCCATGTGCCCCTGGGGGATCAGCCGGCCCGGGCCGCCAGCGGCGGAGGCGGGAAGGGCTCCGGCGAGGCTGGCCGCGCCGACCGCGACCGTGGAGCCGGCGAGCCCACGCAACAGGGCTCGACGATCGATTCTCTGCTTTGCCATTGGTGGTGTTCCCTTCGCTCAGTTGCCGGCGGAGGCCGGGGTCAGCGGGGCGATCCGGACGTCACGGAAACTGATGACGTCGGTGGCGCCGTGGTTCTGCAGACCGATGTATCCGCTGGCGCTCTGCCGGCCGGCCCCACCGGGATCGTCGGATCGGGGCGGGTTGAAGACGGCGTCCGCAGGGTTCAGGTACTCGTTGATCAGCTCGCCGTTGCGGAAGATCGACCAGTGCTGGCCGACCACCCGGATCTCGTAGTCGTTCCACGAGCCCTTCGGCGTGACCCGCGCCCCGGTGAGGTCCACCCCGTCGAAGCCGTAGACCGAACCGCTCTTGTACTGGTCGCCGTCGGGCCGGTCGTAGATCTGCAGCTCGTGGCCGTACTTGATGGCCACCCACTCCGGTCGGGACTCGTCGGGGTGCTGGTGGACCTGCGGGAAGCGGGCGAAGACTCCGCTGTTGGCGCGGCCGTCGCCGGGCGCGTCGTCGCGCCACTGCAGCTTCAGTGAGAAGTCCCCGTAGGTCTGCTTCGGGAACCAGAGCATGCCCATGCCCGGGACGGCCCGACTGGTGATCGACCCGTCGGAGTTGCGCAGGAAGCCGCCTCCGCCGACGTGCTCCCACTGCTTGAACGACGCGGCCGTGGAGTCGAGCAACGGCAGGTAACCGTTCTTGGCCTCCGACTTGCCGACGCCGGAGCGGCGGGCCGCGTCGACGAGCTTGTTGCGCTCCTTCTGGCTCAGCACCTCCAGGTGGACCAGGTGCTCGGCGATCAGCTTGACGTGGTTCACGAACTCGGCGTGGTCGCGCCAGGTCCGCTGGCCGTCGAAGAGGTTGTTGATCGTGCAGTCACCCTCGACCGGCCGGTTCGCCACGCCGCTGTCCAGCGTGCCGAACCACACGGTCGGCCGGGTGTCGGGCACCCGGCAGTTGACCCCGGATCCGCTCGCGATCACGGTGAAGGTGATCGAACCGGTGCCCGAGGTGTTGCCGACCTTGTCGGTGGCCCGGAAGCTGAGCGTGTGCTCGCCGGGCTGGTCGACGGTGGTCGGGCGGGCGTAGCGGACGTACTCGCCGCCGTCGAGGGCGTACTCGATCCGGTCGACCCCGCTGCCGGCGTCGAAGGCGAACAGGGTCAACGTGGCGCTGCCGAGGTAGGCGCCCTCGCCGTCGACCTGGCCGGACACCGAGGCGGTGACGGTGGGCGCGGTGGTGTCGTCCGACGGGGGTGCGACCACGGTGAACGACATGGTCTTCACCGCGGAGGTGTTGCCCGCCTTGTCGGTGGCCCGGTAGTTGACCGTGTGCTGACCCGGCTGGTTCACCGTCACCGGCGCGGAGTAGAGGGCGTACGGCTGGCCGTCGAGCGAGTACTCGATCTTGTCAACGCCCGAACCGGCGTCGGTCGCCGTCACCACCACGGTGGCGCTGCTGACGAATGCTCCGTCGCCGTTCTTCTGACCGTGCAGGACGGCGGACGTGGTCGGCGCGGTGGTGTCCTGCGGCGGGGGCGCCGCCACGGTGAACGACACCGACTGCACGGACGAGGTGTTGCCCGCCTTGTCGGTCGCCCGGTAGTTGACGGTGTGCTGACCCACCGCGTTGACGCTCACCGGCGCCGAGTAGGTGGCGTAGGCACCGCCGTCGAGCGAGTACTCAATCTTGTCCACACCGGACTCGGTGTCGGTGGCCGACAACGTCACCGTGGCACTGCCCACGTACGCACCCGCGGTGTCCTGCTGACCGGTGACCGAGGCCGACGCGGTCGGCGCCGTGGTGTCCCCCGGCGACGGCTCCACCACAGTGAACGACACGGTCTTCACCGCCGAGGTGTTGCCGGCCTTATCGGTGGCCCGGTAGTTGACCGCGTGCTCGCCCGGCTGGTTCACCGGCACCGGCGCCGAGTAGACGGCGTAGGGCTGCCCGTCGAGCGAGTACTCGATCGTGTCGACACCCGAACCGGCGTCGGTCGCCGCCAGCATCACCGTGGCACCGCCAACGTACGCGCCGTCACCGTTCTGCTCACCGTGCACCATGGCGTCCGTGGTCGGCGCGGTGGTGTCGTCCGACGAGGGCGGGACCACGGTGAACGACGCCGACTGCACGGGTGAGGTGTTGCCCGCCTTGTCGGTCGCCCGGTACGTCAGCGTGTGCTGACCCACCGCGTTGACGCTCACCGGGGCCGAGTAGGTGGCGTAGGCACCGCCGTCGAGCGAGTACTCGATCTTGTCCACACCGGACTCGGTGTCGGTGGCCGACAACGTCGCGGTGGCACTGCCCACGTAGTTGCCATCGGCATCCTGCTGCCCGGAGAGCGACGCGGTCACGGTGGGCGCGGTGGTGTCGTCGGGCGCGGGCGCGGCCACGGTGAACGACACGGTCTGCACTGCCGAGGTGTTGCCCGCGTTGTCGGTGGCCCGGTAGCTGACCGTGTGCTCACCCGGCTGGTTCACCGTCACCGGCGCCGAGTAGACGCCGTACGCTCCGCCGTCCAGCGAGTACTCGATCTTGTCCACGCCCGAGTCGCCGTCCGTCGCGGACAGGTTCACGGTGGCGCTGCCCACGTACGCGCCGCTGCCGTCCTGCTCGCCGGTCACCTCGGCCGACGCGGTCGGCGCCGTGGTGTCCGAGCCTCCGCCGGACACCTCCAGGAGGCCGGTCATACTGCCGTGGCCGGGAATCGCGCAGAAGTACCGGTAGGTACCCGGGGAGAGCACCACGTCGACGGTCCACCGGCCCCCGTTGGCGTCGTTCGGGTCGGCCAGGATGTTCACGTCGACGTCGCTGTTGTACGCCGGGTTACCGGTGTCGAAGGTCAGGGTGTGCTGCATGCCGGTGGTGTTGCCGGTCGCGGCGCTGTTCTCGAAGACGAGCGTCGCCGGCCCGGCCACCGCGGTGGTGGGGGCCGAGCGGTACGCCAGGAAGTTGTCGCCGGCGGTCCAGGTGAGCACCTGGGCCTGCAGCTGACGCGGCTGGGCCGTGGGGGCGGCTGACGTCGACCGTTCCGGATCGACGGGGCGCGCGCTCGCGGGCACCGCCACCACTCCGGCGGTCACCCACACCAGGGCGGCCGTGGCGACGGCCGCTATCGATCTCCGGAGCCGGCCCGGCCGGAGCCGGGCGGGGGGTGTGTACCCGTTCATCTATGCCTCTCTCCCAGGTTCGAGGCGCGCCGGGCGGGAGCAGGCAGCCCCCCGTCAGGTCACCTCTGTCCAGATGTGTCGCCGAGCGACCATCCGCTTGGCCCCTCCCGGCCGCACGGAGCCCCGGCCGTGGCGGTGCCACGGCCGTCCGGTGTGTGGATGGAGTCCACCCGGGTCGGCGCGCGAGCCGGATCGCACGCGTCATCGGGCGTGTTCAGCGTGGAGCTGACGGGGTGGTGGTGCCACGCCTCACAGCTGGCGGGGCGCCATCGAGAGCGGGACGAACGAGGGTCGACCCGCGGCGCGTCTCCGCACCGGGTCGCCGGGTGTGCCGCTGACCCCCGTGGTGCCGTCCCTGGTCGGGCCGGCGATCGCCGGACGGGTTGCGCCGCCCGGAGACCAATCGATCGAGATCTACCGCGCCGCCGGTTCGTCTCGATGAAACATATTGATGTGCACCGACACTACTAAGTTGGCCCCAGCGTGTCCAGGCCTTTCGTCGGCCCTCGCCATACTTTTCTCTGAACCGACGAAAGTCTCCGACGGAGTCGACGACTGAGGCGTCAGAAAGCGCCAGAGGTCCACAGGGGACGGTGACCGGGCCCGGTTGGTCAGGCGCGGGGCTCGGGACAGCAGACGGTCAGCGCCGCGGGAACCGAGCGGACCTTGAGCTTCCCGACCGCGTCACGTGCCCCGCCGTCGAGCTCGTACGTCCGCGGCGCGGCGAAGCGGACCGTCACCCGGCGGCCCCGGGTGATCCGGACGAAGGGCGAGTCCGTCGACCGGCCGGTCGCCATCCGGCCGAGGGTACGGGCCCAGTCGATCGCCCCGCTCGCGGTCGACACGCCCACCTCCAGGAGGCCGTCATCCGGACGGGCGTCGTCGAAGGCGGGGATGCCACCGGTGATCGTGCCGACGTTGCCGAAGAGCACGCAGCTCGCCTCGCCGTCGAACCAGGTGACCCCGTCCACCCGGATCCGGGTGCGTACCAGCTCGCCCCGGACGTGCCGCAGCCCCGTCCAGACGTACGCGAGCCGACCGAGCCGGCCCTTGAGATCGCGGTCCGCCTCGCGGATCAGGTCACCGTCGAAACCCGCGCCGGCCATCACCGCGAAGTGCTCGCCGTTGAGCCGGCCCAGGTCGAGGCGGCGCCGCCGACCGTGCAGGCCGATCCGGACCGCCTCCGCCAGGTCCTCCGGAATGCCGAGGTTGGCGGCGAAGAGGTTCGCGGTGCCGGCGGGCAGGATCGCCATCGGCGTCCCCGAGGCGGCCAGAGCGTCCGCGCAGCGCTGCACCATGCCGTCGCCACCCCAGACGAAGACCAGCCCGGCACCCTTCTTCAGCGCCTTGCGCACCTTCTTCGGCGCCTTGCGGCTCTTCGGCACCTCGTACCAGAGCAGGTCGTCGACACCGGCGCCGGCGAGCGTCGCCCGCAGCTCGTCGAGGCCGCCGCCGAGGCTCTTGCGTCGGTGGGCGACCACCGCGACCGTGCCCACCCGGGCGGCGGTCGGGGTCGGGACGAGGGCGGCGCTGCTCGTGCTCATGTCCGGCGGTGTTACCCAGCTCGCGCACCCGGCAAGCGTGGGTCACCGGGGTGACCGCGCCCGCCACACTGGGATGGCCCGCTTCCCGGCGACGCGGGGCGCCGCCTCGGCCGCTCCCCGGAAACGGAGACCGCGATGAGCCCACCCGCATCCGCCCACCACCCCCGGCTCGCCCTGCCCTGGCGGGTGGGGTTCGTCTTCGTGGCCGTCACCGCCGCGCTGATCGTCATCACCCCGGCGGCCCGCTCCCCCTTCGGGGTGGCTGCGGACGAGTACCACCGCGGGGCGCACGCCCTCCGGGCCCTGCTCACCGCCGTCGTGCTGTGCGGCATCGCGGTGCTG
The DNA here is from genome assembly GCF_040649635.1 of Micromonospora sp. NPDC048909. Lineage (NCBI taxonomy): Bacteria > Bacillati > Actinomycetota > Actinomycetes > Micromonosporales > Micromonosporaceae > Micromonospora > Micromonospora sp. NPDC048909. The sequence continues at coordinate 589,295 of NZ_JBEZFU010000005.1, forward strand.
GCGTGCCGGTGGCTGGATCGGCGTCCGCTGGCACAGCTGGGCATCGCCGGGGGTGGCGCCGTACGGATGGCACTCGTCGGCGCCGCGATGTGGCTGCTGCCGGCGTTGCTGGCGACCGTCGGCTGCGTGGCGCTCGGATGGGTGCGGATCGACCTGCTCCACTCCCCGGCCGCGCTCCTGCTGCTGGTGGCCACGCAGGTCGTGCTCGTGTTCCTGCTCGAGGCGCTGCCGGAGGAGCTGGTCTTCCGGGGCTATCTGTTCGTCAACCTCGCCGAACGGCTGCGCAGATGGGGAACGATCCTGGCGCAGGCCGCCCTCTTCGCCGCGTGGGGCGTGCTGGTCGGCTCGGTCGACGACCCGATGCGCCTGGCCATCTTCCTCGGCTTCGGTGTCGGCCTGGGATACCTGCGGGCGCTCACCGGCACCATCTGGGCCGGGGTCGGTCTGCACGTGGCGTTCCAGACCGTCGCCCAGCTGCTCAGCGGCACCCAGGCGCCGGCCTTCTCCGTGACCGGGTTCAGTGTGCTCACGTTCCTCGCGCTCGGCGTCGTGCCGTTCGGCGTGGGCCTGCCGATTCTGGAGCGCCTGCTGCGCAGCCGGCCGGCGTGGCTGCCCGGGGCCGCCGCGTCCGCGCCGTCGAGGTGAGCGGTGGGGAACCCGCCGGGTCCCCCACCGCTCGCGCTCAGATCGTCCGGGCCAGCCGATCGGCCAGGATCCGGGTGAACCGGGACGGGTCGGCCAGCTCCCCGCCCTCGGCGAGCAGTGCCATCCCGTACAGCAGCTCGGCGGTCTCCCGCAGCTCGGCCTGGTCGCCACCCTGCTCGTGCGCCTTGCGCAGCCCCGCCACCAGCGGGTGCCCGGGGTTCAGCTCCAGGATCCGCTTGACCGACGGCACCTCGTGCCCCATCGCCCGGTACATCTTCTCCAGCGTCGGGGTGAGGTCGTGGGCGTCGCCGACCACGCAGGCCGGCGAGGTGGTCAGCCGCGACGAGAGGCGGACCTCCCGGACGCTGTCGGCCAACGCGCCGGCCATCCAGGTCAGCAGCTCGGCGTGCTCCTTGCGCTGCTGCTCCCGCCCGGCCTCGGCCTGCGTACGCTCCTCGTCGGTGTCCAGGTCGACCTCGCCCTTGGCGATCGAGCGCAGCGGCTTGCCGTCGTACTGGCCGACCCGCTCGACCCACACCTCGTCGACCGGGTCGGTGAGCAGCAGCACCTCGTGCCCCTTGGCCCGGAACGCCTCCATGTGCGGCGAGTTCTCCAGCATGGCCCGGGACTCCCCGGCGGCGTACCAGATGTCGCTCTGGCCGTCCTTCATCCGCTCGACGTAGCCGCGCAGGTCGGTCGGCTCGGCCGGGTCGTTCGTGGAGGCGACGCTGACCAGCTCCAGCAGGGTGTCCCGGTTCTCCGTGTCGTCGATCAGACCTTCCTTGACCACCGCGCCGAACTCGGTCCAGAAGGTCCGGTACCGCTCCGCGTGGTTGGCCTTCAGGTCCTTGACGGTGGCCAGGATCTTCTTCACCAGCCGCCGCCGGACGGCCTGGATCTGCCGGTCCTGCTGAAGGATCTCCCGGGAGATGTTGAGCGACAGGTCGTGCGCGTCCACCACGCCCTTGACGAAGCGCAGGTAGCCGGGCATCAGCTCCTCGCAGTCGTCCATGATGAAGACCCGCTTGACGTAGAGCTGGACGCCGCGGCGGCCCTGCGGGGCGAAGAGGTCCAGCGGCGCGTGCGCGGGGATGAAGAGCAGCGCCTCGTACTCGAAGGTGCCCTCGCCGCGCATGTGCACGATCTCCAGCGGATCGGCCCAGTCGTGGCTGACGTGCTTGTAGAACTCGTGGTACTCGGCCTGGTCGACCTCGTCGCGACTGCGCGCCCAGAGCGCCTTCATCGAATTGAGCGTCTGCACCTCGCGGGTGCTGGCCCCGTCCTCGCCGGAGCGCTCGACGGTCATCCGGATCGGCCAGGCGATGAAGTCGGAGTAACGCTTGACGATCTCCCGGATCGTCCACTCGACGGTGTAGTCGTGCAGGTTGTCCTCGGCGTCGGCCGCCTTGAGGTGCAGGGTCACCGTGGTGCCCTGCGGGGCGGCGTCGACCGGCTCGATCGAGTAGGTGCCCTCACCGCTGGACGACCAGCGGGTGCCGCCCTCCTCACCGGCCTTGCGGGTCAGCAGCTCGACCCGGTCGGCGACCATGAACGCGGCGTAGAAGCCGACCCCGAACTGCCCGATCAACTCCTGCGAGGCGGCGGCGTCGGCGGACTCGCGCAGCGTACGAAGCAGCTCAGCGGTGCCCGACTTGGCGATGGTGCCGATCACCGAGACGACCTCGTCGCGGCTCATCCCGATGCCGTTGTCCCGCACGCTCAGGGTGCGCGCGTCCCGGTCGACCTCGATCTCGATGTGCAGGTCGGAGGTGTCGACGTCGAGGTCCTTGTCGACCAGGGACGTCAGCCGCAGCTTGTCCAGCGCGTCGGAGGCGTTCGAGATCAGTTCACGGAGGAAGACGTCCTTGTTCGAGTAGATCGAGTGGACCATCAGCTGGAGCAGCTGACGCGCCTCAGCTTGGAACTCCAACGTCTCGGCCGGGTTGCCCACACCGTCTCCCTTCCCTCGTCGTGGTGGCTTCGCGGAAAGGATACGAGTCGTCACCGAGCGGGTCGCGTGGGGCGTCCGGCGGTCGCCGCCCGCCGGAGGCGGCGCCCGGCGCAAGGCCGCCGCCGGAGAACTCCGGCGGCGGCCCGTCACCCGGTCAGCTCCGGCCGGGCGCGCTGCGTGTCGGGGTCAGCAGCCGCAGGTGTAGAAGAGGATGTCCCAGTGGCTGCCCTCCTTGGTGTAGAGGTTCCCGGAGGCCGCCCGGTACTGGTATCCGAAGCCGGCGATGTAGCCGAGATAGGTGTAGTGCGACGAGATGTAGTTCTGGATGCAGGTGCTCAGCGCGATGTCGAGCTTGTAGCCGTTCCAGTGGCTGTAGGTGCCGCCGGCGTGGCCGACCTCGGTGCCGGCGGTGATGGTGACCGCGCAGCCGCTGGCCCGCTTGAAGGTGATGATGCCGTCGATGGTCGCCTGCCGGACGCCGTCGAACGAGGTGCAGGTGGCGACGTTACGGTTGCTGCAGTTGCCGCTGGAGGTCCACGAGATGTTGGCGGCGCGCAGCTGCGAGGTGGCGCTGGAGTGGCTGATGGCGAAGGCCGGGCTGGCGAGCCCGAGCGCCGCGCCGAGCGTGGCGAGGGTGGCCACGACCAGGGTGAGCACGCGGCGGCGCAGAGTGGTTCGGGTGGACGACATGGGTCTCCCGTTCGCTCAGGGGGTTGGGAATGTGCGAAGCAGGAGGCCGGCCTTGCAGGATTTCTACCATAGATAGATGTGGGTGAATATATGGCGGCCGGCCACGGTTCGCCGGGAAGCGATGTCCACCTCAGCCACCCGTGCCCGGCCGCCGGCCGTGCTCAGCTCGCCTGGAGCGTCACGTCGTCGATCACGAAGCTGGTCTGCAGCGAGGAGTCCTCGGTGCCGGTGAAGGTCAGGGTCAGCGTCTGACCGGCGTACGCCCCGACGTTCAGGGTGCGCTGCACGTAGCCGGCTGCGGCGTTCAGGTTGGACCAGGTCGCCAACGTGGTGCTGCCGAGCCGCACGGTGAGCCGGTCGTACGCGGTCGAGGTGGTGGTCTCGGCGGTGTCGATGTGCAGCCAGAACGTCAGTGTCGAGGCGGTGCAGCCGGCCGGCAGGGTCACCGACTGGGCGAGGGTGTCGGTGCGGGTGCGGCCGTACCCGTCCAGCCACGCCTTGTAGGAGCCGGTCCGGGCCGGCTGGTCGGCCGAGTTGGTGATCACGCCGGAGGTCGCGGTCCACGGGCTGGTGCCGCTCTCGAATCCGCCGTTGCCGATCAGCTGGCCGCCGGCGCAGCCGCCGGTGCCGGTCACGGTGAGCGTGTAGGCGGCGGTCCGGGTCACCGAGCCGGTGCCGGTCACGGTGATGGTGAAGGCGCCGGTGGCGGCGGTCGCGGACGCCGTCAGGGTCATCGTCGCCGAGCCGCCCGAGGTCACCGACGACGGGCTGAACGAGACCGTCACGCCGCTGGGCGCTCCCGAGGCGGAGAGCGCGACCGGCTGTGCGGCGCCCGCGGTGGTGGCGGTGCTGACGGTCGCGGTACGGGAGCCGCCCCGCGCGACGCTGCCCAAGGCCGGGCTCACCGCGATGGAGAAGTCGCTGCCGGGCGTGCCGGTGCTGACCGCGAGCTGCCAGACTGCGTACGCGACACCGTCCGCGGCCCGGTTCAGCACGGTCGCGCTGATGTTGCTGCTGGTGTCGCAGGCGCGGTGGTAGCACGGGTCGTACGCCGCGCTGGCCGTACCACCCCACTTGGCCGCCTGAGTGCTGGTCTTGCGGGCGCTGGCGCCTGCGGCGTAGCCCGAGGTGGGGATGCCGGCCTGCTGGAACGGGTAGTCGTCGGAGCGCCCCTGCCCCTCGACGTTCTCCTCCGGTTGCAGACCGAGCGAGTCCCAGTACGCCTTCAGCGGCGCGGCAGTGGTGGAGGTGAGCCGGTTGATGAAGTACCCGCCGTTCGTCGACCCGACCATGTCGAAGTTGTAGTAGCCCTTGATGTAGCCGCGCTGCGTCGCGCTCAGCGAGTTGACGTAGAACCGCGAGCCGTTGAGCCCCTGCTCCTCGTCGGTCCACCAGGCGAACCGGACCCGCTTGGTCATCGTCGGGTTCTGCTGGGCGAGCACCAGGGCGTTCTCCAGCAAGGTGGCCGAGCCGGAGGCGTTGTCGTTGATGCCCGGACCGGCCGAGACGCCGTCCAGGTGCGCGCCGAACATGACCACCTGATCGGCCGGGCCGCCCGGCCACTCCGCGATCAGGTTGTTCGACGGATACGTGCAGGACGAGCAGTACTGCTCCGAGACCGTGTAGCCGGCGGCCTGGAGCCGAGTCTTGACGTAGCTGACCGACGCCGTGTAGCCGGCGGAGCCGGCCCGCCGGTTGCCGCCGTTGCTGGTGGCGATGCTGTTGAACTGGGTCAGGTGTGCCTGCAGGTTGGTCACCGAGATGTCCGGCGCCGCCAGCACCGCGGCTGCGGTCCGTGCCGGGGCGACGGGCATGCCGGCGGGAGCGGCGGCTGCGGCGATCGGCCGCACGTCGGCCGGGCCCGCGGACGGGGACGCCGCCACCGGTTGGGCGGTCAGCGTCACCGTCAGTCCGGCGCACACGACGAGCGCGAGCCGTGTGCGCATCGTTCTGCCTCTCATGAGGGCTCCTCGGGGTCGGAGGGAGCTAGACAGTGACATATGTCGATGCGGCGGAGCAACGGTCGTTCGTCCGGAACCCGCCCGACGCCGGTCTTGATCCTTCTTGACCTCAACCACCAGCCAACAGGAGACGACGCGCATGACGACGCAGCACCTTTCCGATGCCGAGCTCGTGGCTCAGCCTGCCGCGTACTGGACCGGGGTCGCCTACGAGGCCCTGATCGCCTTCACCCGCGCCCGGCAGGCCGAGTTCGGTTTCACCCAGCCTCAGTTCTGGCTGCTGCGCAACCTGTCGAAGAACGACATCTCCCCCGACGGCCGCGGCATGACCATCGCCGAGCTTCGGCAGGCGATGAGCAGTTACCTCAGATCCGAGGACGACCTGGAGGCGGAGTCGGCGGTGCTGGTGGATCGGGGTTGGCTCACGCGGGACGGCGAGGGACGGCTGTGGATCACCGAGGCGGGCGACGAGGCCCGCGTCGACCTCAAGAGGCACGCCCCGGCGATCCGCGCTCGCATCCACCACGGCATCGACGACGCCGACTACGTCACCGCGGTGAAGGTGCTCCAGCAGATGATCCGCAACACGGGCGGCCCGGTGAGCTAGTCGACTGGCCACGGCAGACGGCTCTCCCGCCGGTAGGCGCCGGACAACGGCCGGCCGGCCCCGGGGGGGGGTGGGGTCGACCCGTGGAGACGACAGTGAGCCGACCCGAATGGAGTCGGCCCGCAGTGCACGGACGACGAGAAGGCCGGCCCGTTGCGGGCCGGCCTTCGGCAATGGGACGACGGCGGGCCGACTCGGGTCGGCCGGTGGAGTTGCCGAGAAGGGCCGGACCCCTGGTGGGGTCCGGCCCTTTTCGGTGTTTCGGTGTTCGCTTGTTGTGGGTCAGCTGGTGGAGTAGCCGCGGGTGGCGATCCAGTCCGCGAGGTGCTCGGTGCTGATCCAGTAGGAGGCCATGTT
>NZ_JBEZFU010000006.1:0-344756 GCF_040649635.1 Micromonospora sp. NPDC048909
GAAGCTAAGCCCTCCAGCGCCGATGGTACTGCACTCGGGAGGGTGTGGGAGAGTAGGACACCGCCGGACAATCGTTCCCGTCAGGGCCACCCCAAATCTTGGGGGTGGCCCTGACGGCGTTTTCCAGGCCTTTACCTTGGGCCCTCGGGGCGGATATATGGCAACCGCCGGCGCCCTGGGGCTGGCTGTTGCCCGCACCCGCAGGCGCCTTGCTGACCGCGGAGTCCCCTGTCCAGCCATCCCCCTGCGACAGCCGGGGACGGTTCGCCAAGCCAGGCAGCCGCGGCGCCCTGGTCGTGACGCTGCACCGACCACGCGCCTTCGTTCTCCGAGACAGGCCGCCGAGGTCCCCACCCCGTCGCTTGCTGAAGCCCACCAGCTCGCCCGACCAGGAACGGCACCCGAGCTGGTCCGGCCCGCCGGGATAGCGGCGGGCTACGCGGGGCCTGGCTGCGGGCCGGCGCGCGATACCCCGTACCAACGAAGCGGCCCCCGCCGGCGACGATGCCGGCGGGGGCCGTTGAGCAGGTGGAGCGCGACGGGCGTCAGGAGGGCTCGCGAGCGCAGATGTAGCGCGGCTCGGCGTCGTAGCGCCAGCTGAACTTCTCCCGCTTGACCACCTTGCCGTCCTTGCGAATCACCCGGTACGCGTCCTGGGCGAAGCCGTTGATGCCGTTGCTGGGAATGCAGGACGGCCCGGGCTCCAGGTAGATGGTCTTCGGCACGGTGATGTTGCGCCGCGGGCCGTACTCGGTCTTCACGCTGTCGTAGATCTTCGTGCTCCACATCGACACGGTCACCGTGCTCGACGTGTAGGAGGTGTCGATCAGGACCCCGTGCGGGGTGTTGTTGCGGAACTTGAAGTCGAGGTTCGGCCAGAAGATCGTCGACTCGATGACCGCCGGATAGCGGTCGAACCAGTAGGAGTGCGGTTTGTGCTCGACGTCCTCCAAGCCGGCGTAGTAGCTGGCGTTGAAGAGTGTGGTGGTGAACTGCGAGGTGCCGCCACCCACCCCGGGGACCAGCTTGCCGTCGAGGATCACCGGCGCGTCCCGGTAGCCCTGCTGGTAGCCGCGCTCGCCGGTGTGCCCGTTGAGCGAGAACGTCTCGCCCGGCAGCACGACCGTGCCGTCGACCTCCTTGGCGATGGTCACGATGTTCTGGCTGCGCGACGAGGCGAGCCCGCCGGTGAACCGGGTGGTGAACGAGGAGACCTTCTCCTTGATGCCGAGACCGGCGACCTTCTCGGCGGTCACCTCCGGCTCGGTCGGCTTCAGGACGCCCGCGACCTCCCGGTCGTCGCTCTTCGGCAGCACGGCGAGCAGGTCCCGCCCGAGCGCGGAAGCGTCCAGCTGCTGGCCGGCTCGACCGGAGTCCACCACCTTTGGCTTGCCTCCGGCGATGGTCAGCCGGGCGTTCTTCGGCGTCACCTCGATGGCCGCCAGGTCGTCGCCGAGCGCGGCGCGCAGCCGCTTCACGTCCACCTGCGGGCTCAGCTTGCCGGCCTTGTCGGCGGTGAAGCGGAGGCTCTTCGCGATCGCCTTCGGTGCGATGGTGACCGAACCCTTGTCGGTGGTCAGCTTCACCGGCGCGGCGACAGCAGGCTTCGCCAGCTCGTCGACCAGCCGGTCCACCTCCTCGGCGGTGGTCGCCGGGTGCGACTCGACCAGCGGCACGGTCACCGGCTGGTCGGCGAGCCATCCGGCCCGGACCACCTCGGCGGAGCGCTCCGCGTCCAGCGCCAGGCTGGGCTTCGGGTGGACGGCCTTCGGCGTGGTGCCGGAGAACGTGATGGCCGGCAGGGTCATCTTCCGCCCCTGGTCGCCGACCACCTTCCGCAACGCGGCGTCGAGCTTCGCCGCGTCGACCGAGACCACCGGCTGCACCGAGCGCGAGCCGACCAGCCGGCTGACCGGGTGGGCCTCCGCCTCGGCCGCGGCGGCCACCGTCGCCTCCACGTCGACCGTCAGGCCGACCTCCGCGGGATTGATCTCGGCGGTCCGCTCACCGACCCGGACCGACAGCGGGGCGGCCAGCTCGGCCGCGCGCCGCTCCAACTCGGCCCGGAGGTGCCGGGCGGCCTCCGCGCGGCTGCGACCGCCGAGCTCGGTACCGAGCACCGTGGTCCCGCGCGGCACGTCGCCCGCGTACGCGTACGCACCGGCGCCCGCCACGCCACCCAGCACCACGGTGCTGAGCCCGGCGGCGAGCAGCAGCCGGAGCCGGCGTGAGCGGGGCCGGGCGGACGCCTCGGCCGGTGTCCCGGGCTCAGGCTCGTCACCGGGCCAGCTGACCGCAGTGACCTGCACGGTCGGCCGGTCGTCGGCGGGCGGACTCTTCTCGCCGTACAGCGTCACAGCAACCTCTATCGCGACGTGCCGCGGGGGGCGCTCCCCGCGCGGAGGAACACCTACGGTAGCCAATGCCCGGCCGAGCGCGCCGCCGCCGCCCCGGCCCGCCCGCGGCGGTGTGTCGTACGGCGTGTCGGACCGGTGCCGGCCGGCCGGCGAGCCGTCGGGCCGACATGGCACGGTAACGGCATGCGGACCGATGAGCGGGTGCTGGCGTACGGCGGTGGGTGGCTGGACCGGGCGGCCGCGTTGCGAGCCGACGGGGAGCGGATGACGGCGCTGCGCGCCGACCCACGGACCACCGTGCTGCCGCTGTGGCGGGACCGCTCGCTGGTCACGGCGGACGACCGGCCGGTCCGGTTGACCGGCGCCGCAGCGGGACCGGTGCTCGCCGCAGCGGGCGAGCTGGTCTTCCTCGGCCTCGACGCCGACGTGGCGGTCTTCGCCGTGGACCTGTCCGGGCACGCCGAAGCCGACGCGGTCGCGCTGGCCGGCGCGGCGTCGGCGGTAGACGTGCGGAGCCTGGCCGGCCGGCTCGACCCGGCCGAGGCGGCAACCCAGGCGTACGCGCGCGGGCTGCTGCACTGGCATCGGCGGCAGCGCTGGTGCGGCAGCTGCGGTGCGCCCACCACAAGCCGCGACGCCGGGCACGTCCGGCAGTGCTCGGCGGCGGAGTGCGCCGGGCTGCTCTTCCCCCGCATCGAGCCGGCGATCATCGTGCTGGTCGAGGCGCCCGGCGCTCCCGACCGCTGCCTGCTGGCCCGGCACGCCGGCGCGGCCGAAGGCGCCTACTCGACGCTGGCCGGCTTCGTCGAAGTGGGCGAGAGCCTGGAGGACGCGGTGCGCCGGGAGATGGCCGAGGAGGCCGGCATCACCCTGACCGGCGTGTCGTACCAGGGGTCGCAGGCGTGGCCGTTCCCGGCCGGGCTGATGGTGGGCTTCCGGGCCACGGCCGCGTCCGAGGAGGTTCGGGTGGACGGCGTCGAGCTGCAGGAGGCGCGCTGGTTCACCCGGGACGAGCTGCGCGCCCGGCTGGCCGCCGGCCGGCCGCTCGGCCGGGTCGACTCGATCGACCACCAGCTGCTCGGTAGCTGGCTGGCCGAAGGCGATCGGCCACGCTCACCGCACGGTTACCGTGACCGTCCCGCTGGGTGAGCCTTCGGCGGTGCCGTCGGTGACGGTCACCCGAAACTCGTATCGGTGGCCTTGGACCAGGAGCACCGAACTGGACCGGGTCGCCGTCACCGGGTACCGGTCCGTGCGCCAGGGCTCCCCGGCGGTTGCGTCCCGCAGGTGCACCCGGTAGGCGAACCCGGGGCCGGCCGACCGCCAACTCAGCCGTACCTCGCCGGTGCCCGCCGCCGTCGCGGCCAGCCCGGTCGGGGTGGGTAGCTGCGGGGTGACGCGGACCGGCTCGCTCAGCGGGCCGGTACCGGCCTGGTTGGCCGCAGCGACCGCGAACTCGTACTCGTGGCCGTTGCGCAGCAGCGCGATGGTGGCCCGGTTGCCCTTCACCGGCATCTTCTCCTCGGTGAAGTCGCGTTCCCGGGCGGTGAGGTCGCGCCGGTAGACCCGGTGCCAGCCGCGGGGCACCGACGACCGCCAGGTCAGCTCGACGCTGCCCGCACCGGCTTTGGCCCGCAGCTCGCGCGGCGCGGTCTGGGGCGGCGCGAATCGGGACCGGGCCCGTACCGGGGTGGAGCGCGGGCCCTCCCCGCCGCTGTTGACCGCGATGACCGTGAACTCGTACTCGTGGTCGTGTTCGAGGTGCCGGGCGAGGTGCGTGGCCCGGGTCTCCAGCGCGGGCATCGCCGGATCCGTCGTGCCCCCGCTGAGGTCCCGCCGGTGGACCCGGTACGAGATGCCCGGGCCGAGGCTCCGCCAACTCACCCGCACGGTGCCGTCGGCCTGGGGGACGGCGGTGAGCCCGCCGGGCGGGGCCGGTGGGGTGACGAAGGCGGTCACCCGGGCCGGTGCCGAGGGTGGACTGTCCCCACCGCCGCCGACCGCGACCACGGTGAACTCGTACGTGCGGGCGTGCCACAGCGACCGGACGGTGGCGCTGGTACCGGTGTAGGTGCCTACCAGGGTCTGGCCCCGCCGGCCGTCGGTGACGTCGCTCTGGTAGACCCGGAACAGCTGGACGAACGGCAGCGGATCCCAGCGCAGCGCAGCGTCCCCGGTCATCCCGGTGACTGCGAGTACGCCGCCGGGTGGTGGTGGGGGCGGTACGGTGGCGGTCATCTGGGCGGCCGGCGACGGTGTGCTCTCGCCCCGCCGTCCGAGGGTGGTGACGCGGAACTCGTACTCGTGGCCGTTGACCAGGAAGTCGGCCGACCAGCGGGTGTCGGTGGTCGGCTCGCCGAGCCGTACGAAGTGGGTTTGCCCGGCGGTGATGTCCCGCCGGTGCACCTGGTATCGCAGCTCGTCGTCGGCCCGAGCAGCGGACCAGGCCAGGTCGGCGTTCCCGGCGCCCCGGGCCGCCGCGGTCAGCTCGGCCGGTGCCGGCGGGAGGTCCCGCCGGTCCGGTCGGCGACGCGGCCAGTCGACTTCCAGGAAGCGTGGCCGGTAGATGCCCGCGTCGGCGTACGCGACGGCGTCGTCGACGTTGTTGACGTTGTACGAGATCAGCAGCTTGCCGGGGCGGGCCAGCTCCGGGTGCAGGTCGGCGTCGTAGACGATGTGCCCGGCCTCGTTCTCCGGCGCCCGGTAGAGGTAGTCCGGACCCTCGAACGGGCCGGTCGGGCCGGCCGCCGAGTAGGCCACCAGATCGGCGCTGAATACCAGGTTGTTCTCGTGGGTGACCAGTACGTACCGCCCGCCGACCCGCTGCACCCCGTACGTGGTGCCGACGCCGCTGAGCAGCCGGGCCGAGGCGGCCACGTCGGACAGCCAGGAGGTGCCGCTCCAGAACTCCCACGGACCGCCGAGGTCGTCCCCGGCGACCCGGGCGACGTGCGCGAACTTCGCCTCGCCGACCGCTTCGGTGCCATACACGTAGGTGTGCCCGTCGTCGCGCAGCAGCGCCGAGCCCCAGGAGATCCGGTCGCCGAGCGGCAGTGGCCGGACTCCGGTTGGGGTCAACGCGGGCAGCGTGAAGGTGGCCAGCGCGGTGCTCAGCAGGGTATGGTCCAGCGGGCCGGCGCCGGTGCGGCGGTAGCGGTTGACCAGCACCTGGAGCGTATCGCCGACCACTTGGGCGTCACCGATCCAGTGGAACTGGTCGGCGGCCGGCGGTGGTATCAGCGACGCCGGCTCTTCGGCGGTGCCGCCGTGCACGGTCTCGCGCAGCTCGTCACCCTGTTGGACGACGGCGGAGTTGTTGATGAACGACGCGGTCCGCGGCCGGGAGCCGTCCGGGCCGACCGGGCCGAGGAAGGTGTCGGAGAAGAGCCAGAGCAGGCGGCCGTCGGGGAGCCGGACCGAGGCCGTCCGGTCGGCCCCGCTCCACTGACCGGAGGTGTCGCCGTAGTGGTCGAAGGCGGCGGTGAGCTGGTCGGCCGTCATCCCGTCCGGCTCCTGCGCCGGCCGGGGCACGGCCGCCGGTACGGCCGCCACCAGGCAGATCGCGTACAGCGCGAGCAGCCAGCGGGCGGGTTGGCGGGCGCCGACCCGCTTCCTGCCCGAGTCGGCCACCGTCACCAGAAACCCCCGTCTGCTGGTCAGTCGTCCCGCAGCGTGCCATGACCTCCGGTTCGGGCGGTAGTGGGCGGACGGACGGAAACCGGCGTGGTGTCCACTGTGCGGGGGATCGCCAGTGCGCCGGTGACCAGCGCGGTGAGCGCGGCGGTCACCAGTGCGGCGCCGGCGATTCCGGCAACGGTGTGCGGCACGGCGAAAGCCACCGCGGCGACGAACCCGGCTGTGGAGATCCACAGTGGCGCGGAGGGCCATCGGGCCGCCGCCGCGACCCGGGCGTTGATCAGGACGAAGACCAGCGCATACAGCGCGCCGGTTGCGGCGAAGAGTGGCGCGTAGCGGCCGGCGGCAGCGTAGTCCGGGCCGCCGGCCAGCCGGAAGGCGAGCCCACCGGCGAGCATCGACGCGAGCACCAGCATCGCCCCGGCGCCGCCGACCACGGCCAGCGCGGTGAGCAGCGTCCGCCGGTCGCCGCGGGCCAGCCTGGGCAGGGCGATCACGGTGACCACCTGCGGTGCCCAGAGCGCGCCCTTGGTGAGTACGGTGCCGACCGCGTAGGTGCCGGACGCGTCCGGCGGCAGGAAGCGGCGGGCCAGCAGCAGGTCCGCGTAGGAGACGACGAGCATGGCCAGGGTGGCGCCGCTGGCGGTGAGCACCGTCTGGGTGGCCAGCGCCGGGGCGACCGGGTCGATTCCGGCGCCGCGGTTGAGCCGGACCAGCAGTGCGAGCACCAGCACGGAGGTGACCGCGGCGGCGAGCAGCGATCCGGTCAGCCCGCCGCCGAGCGCGAGCCCGGCGACCATGCCGCCGTACCGGCCGGCGGCGAGCACCGCCATCGCGGCGGCAAGGCGCAGGAAGCGCTGGTCGCCCTGCATCTCGCCGAGCCATCGGCCGGCGGCGACCACCGCCACCGTGAGCACGCCGAGCAGTAGTACGGCGACTGGGGTCAACCGGAGCTGAACGGCGGCCACCGGGAGCGTGACGGCCAGCAGCACGGCGGTGACCACCACGGTCAGCACGGTCGGCCGGGCGGTGGCGGCCCGCCCGTGCCGGGCCCGGTGCACCGCGACCGCGATCTGCAGGCCGGTGCTGGCGACGCCGCCGATCGCGCCGAGTGCCAGCAGCGTGGCGAGCGCACTCAGCTCCGCCGGGGTGAGGTGCCGCGCCCCGAGAACCGGCACCACGTACGCCAGTCCGTTGACGAACACCCCGGCCAATGTGACCGCGAGGCCTGCCGCGCCGATGCCGGAGGCCCGGCCGCGCCTGTCCCACTTCGTACCCATGACCGCCCCGAGTCGCCGGCACCGCCGATGTCCAGCGGGCGCGCGTACAGTGTCGCCACGCCGGCGCCCTCGCCGGGCAAGCCTAGTGAGGAGGTCAACCCTGCGGGAACGGTTGCTGCTCGCCGGGGTCGGGCTGGCCGTCACCGGGCTGGTCCTCGCGCCGCTGGCCACCCCCGGCTACGTGCTCAGCTACGACATGGTCTTCGTGCCCCGGCAGCCGTGGCGCGCCGAACTGGTGCTGCCGACCGGCTCGCTGCCCCGCGCGGTGCCGCTCGACGCGCTGGTCTCGCTGGCCAGCGCGGCCGTGCCGGGGTGGCTGCTGCAACGGGTGGTGCTCGCCGCCGTGCTGCTGCTCGCCGCGCTCGGCGCCGGCCGACTGGTGCCGGCGCGGCACCCCGCGACCCGAGCGGTCGCGGCGGTCGGATACGCCTGGACGCCGTACCTGGCCGAGCGGCTGCTGATCGGGCACTGGGGGCTGCTGCTGGCGTACGGGGCGCTGCCCTGGCTGGTGGGCGCCGCGATCCGGGTACGCGAGAGGCGCCCAGGCGGCCTGCCCGGGCTGGTGCTCACCGCCTTGCCCGCCGCGGTCACCCCGACCGGTGGGCTGATCGCGCTGGCCGCCACCGCGGTGCTGCTCGCCCGACGGGGCGCTGCCGGGGTCACCGCCGCGGCGGTGGGCCTGGTGCTGGCGTTGAACACGCCGTGGCTGGTGGTGGCCGCGCTGACCTCCGCGGACGGGCGGAGCGACCCGGACGGGGTGGCCGCCTTCGCGGCCCGGGCGGAGAACTGGAGCGGGGTGTTCGGCGCGCTCGCCGGTACCGGCGGCATCTGGAACGCTCAGACCACCCCGGTCAGTCGGTCCTCCCCGCTGGCCCCGGTCGCCACCCTCCTGGTGCTGATGCTGGCGGGGCTCGGCTTCCGGTCGTTGCGCCGCAGTTGGCCGGCCGGCACCGCCACCCGGCTCGCCGCCCTGGCCGCCGCCGGTGTGCTCACCGCGGCGCTCGGTGTGCTGCCCGGGGTGTCCACGGTGCTCGGCTGGCTGGTCGCCGAGGTGCCCGGGGCCGGGCTGCTCCGGGACGGGCAGAAGTTCCTGCTGCCGTACGCCCTGCTGCTCGCGCTCGGCGCCGCGCTCGGCGCGGAGCGGCTCGCCGTCGGCCTCGCCGGGCGGGCAGGCCGGGGCGCCGCCGGAGCGGTGCTGGCGGGCGCCGCGCTGCTGCCCGTGGTGGTCCTGCCGGACCTGGCGTTCGGCGCGGCGGGCCGGCTGCGCCCGGTGACCTACCCGGCGGACTGGGCCGCCGTCGCCGCCCGGCTCGACGGGCAGCCCGGCGAGGTGCTCTCGCTGCCGCTCGGTGCCTACCGGGCCTATCCGTGGAACGGCGGCCGGACGGTGCTCGACCCGCTGCCCCGGTACGTCAACGCCGACGTGCTCATCGACGACACCCTTTTCGTGGGCCAGACCGAGGTCAGCGGCGAGAACGTCCGGGCGGCCGCCGTCCGCCGGCTGCTGACCGCCGGGGCGCCGGTCAGCACGACAGGCGTGCGCTGGGTGGTGGTGCAGCGGATGACCGGCGACCAGGCGGTGACTCCGGCCACCCTGATCGGGCTCCGCGAGGTGTATGCCGGCCCCGACCTGGCGCTCTACGAGAACCCGATCGCGGCGGGGACCGTCGCGGGCGGGTGAGCGGGATCCCGGCCCGTGCACCGGGTGGGGACTGCCCCGGCCCGGCCGGATGACCGGCCGGTATCGACGGTCCTCGCGGCCCTCCCCACCGCCCCTACTTGGTGGTAACGTCCCGCGCACGCAGCTCACGAGGAGGAAGACAACCCCATGCGCAGTGCGCTCTCGTTGGTTCTCATCGGGGTGACCGCGGTCGCTCTCGGTGTCTTCGGTTCGGTGGCGCTCGCCACCACCCTGAGCGGTACGTCGGCGCCCGAGGCGGCGAAGGCCGAGCAGGCCGCCCGGGACAGTTCAGGCAGCAGCAGCAACAGCGACGGCGGTGCCAACCAGCCGTTGGTCTACGGCACCAGGTAGGACGCCGCCACAGGTTCGGCCGGCGCCAGCGCCGGAGCGTTCGCGGCCCTCGTTACGAGGGCCACGAATTTTTCTCCCGAGACCGGCCAGGTGAACCGTGCGGCGTGCGCCCGCGCTGCCGTCCCCATCGCCGAGCGGTACGCCTCGTCGGTCAGCAGCAGCCGCACCTTCGCGGTGAAGTCGTCGACATCGTCGGCGAGCAGCCCGGTCTCCCCGTCGACGAGCGCCTCCTCGACCCCACCCGCGCCCCGGAACGCCACCGTCGGGGTGCCCACCGCACCGGCCTCCACGATGGTCAGCCCCCAGCCCTCCTTGAGCGAGGGGGTAAGCGCGACCCAGGCCGCGGCCAGCAGCTCGCGCTTCTCCGCGTCGGTCACGAAACCGGTGAACCGGACCCGCTCGGTGACCCCGAGGTCTTCGGCGACCTGGCGTAGCTGCGGCTCCCACCAGCCCTGCCCGGCCACCGCGAGGGTGAGCCCAGGCAGCTCGCCGACGAGCGCGGCCACGGTACGCAGCGCCACCTCGACCTGCTTGTGCGGCACCAGCCGGCCGAGCACCACCAGCGACGGCTGGGCCGAACGGGGCACCACCCCGACTGTCATGTCCGGGGTGCCGTTGTGCACGATGGCGACGCGGGCCGGGTCGATACCGAGGGTGGCCAACTCGTTCCTGGTGGCGGCGGAGACGGTCACGTACTGGCACCGGCGGTAGACCCGAGGGGCCAGCCAGGACTCGACCCACCAGCCGAACTTGGCGAGCCAGCGGCCCAGCACCACTGGCCACTGCTCCCGGTGTACGTGGTGCACGAGCGCGATCACCGGGCGGCGGGCGTAGAGCGCGGAGAGGAAGGGCAGGCCGTTGCCGACGTCCACGATCAGGTCGGGCCGCCCGCCGTGGCGGCGGGAGAGCGGCCCGAGGCGGAGGGCGCCGGCCAGGTAGGCCAGCGCGGCGCGCAGGTACACGGTGTGTCGGCCGCCGCGCCTCAGCACCCGGACGCCGTCGGCGGTGACCTCCTCGGCCGGTCCGGCGGCGTGCGTGGCGCAGAGCAGGGTGGCCTGGTGACCGCGACGGACGAGCTCGCCAGCGATGCGCTCGACATAGACCTCGGATCCGCCGCCCTCCGGGTTCCGGGTGTCTCGCCAATTGAGGAACAGTATGTGCCGGGTAGCGGCAGCCGGTGCTTCCACGATCACTCCTACTGCCGAGTAGTCTTCGCGGTCGCGTCACACTATGGGCTTCGTCACGGAACCCGCAATGCCCGATCGGAGGCGAGATGCAGCAGGCGCCGGGCCGTCCGGAGCTGGCCGAGCGGCCGGAGAACACATCGAGAACGGTGTGGCATCTGCGCTTGGTCGCGGTCTGTCTCGGTTTGTCAGCCCTGGCGTTCCTCCAGGATCCGGGCATGATCGTTATTGACACCAAGGTGGACCTGGCGATCGATCCAGCCGGATGGCTGACCCGCGCCCTGCACGTCTGGGACCCGGATGGCACCTTCGGACAGTTGCAGAATCAGGCGTACGGCTACCTGTGGCCGATGGGCCCGTTCTTCCTCGTCGGGAAGCTGCTCGCCCTGCCGGCCTGGGTGGTGCAGCGGCTCTGGTGGGCGCTGCTGATGACGGTGGCCTGCACCGGGGTGGTCCGGCTCGCTGAGCGGCTGCATATCGGTACGCCGTGGGCCCGGATGCTCGCCGGGGTCGCGTTCGCGCTCTCTCCCCGGCTGGTGACCGAGCTGGGCCCGATCTCGGTGGAGGCGTGGCCGAGCGCGCTCGCCCCGTGGGTGCTGGTTCCGCTGGTCGGGCTGGCCGAGGGCGCGTCGGTACGCCGCGCGGTGACCCGGTCGGCGCTGGTGGTGGCGTGCGCGGGTGGGGTGAACGCGACCGCGGTGCTGGCCGTGGTGCCGCTGGCCGGGCTCTGGCTGGTAGGCCTGCACCCGGCCTGGCTGCGGATCAGGGCGTTGGTCGCCTGGGGGTTGGCCGTCGCGGCGGCCACCGCGTGGTGGCTGGTACCGCTGCTACTGCTCGGCCGGTACAGCCCGCCGTTCCTGGACTACATCGAGACCGCGCCGGTCACCACCGCGCCGACGGACACCACCACCGTGCTGCGCGGCGCCGCGCACTGGCACGCCTACCTGAACGGTGCGTACGGGCCTCCGTGGACCGCCGGTTGGCGGCTCGCCACCGAACGGCCGCTGGTGGTCGCGACCCTGGTGGTCGCCGCGCTCGGCCTGGCCGGCCTGGCCCGCCGCGGCATGCCGTACCGGCGGTTTCTGATCACCGGCCTGCTGGTCGGGCTGGCGCTCGTCGGGCTCGGCCACGTCGGCCGGATCGACGGTTTCGGCGCGCAGACCCTGCAGAACTTCCTGGACGGAGCCGGGGCGCCGCTGCGCAACGTGCACAAGTTCGACGTGGTGCTCCGCCTGCCGCTGATCCTCGGCTTGGCCCACCTGGTCGGGCTGGTGCTGCGCGCCGCTTGGGCCGCTGACCGGCCCGAGCTGAACCCGGGGCTGCCCCGGCTGCTCCAGCCGGTGCGGCTGCGCGCTGCACTGGTGACCGGGACGGCGCTGGTGGCGGTGGCCGCGGTGGCCGCGCCCGCGCTCGGTGGTGGCCTCGCCGCACCCGGCAGCTACCGGGAGGCGCCCGGGTACTGGCGGCAGGCCGCCGCCTGGCTCGACCGCAACGCCGGCGATGACAGGGTGCTGGTGGTGCCGGCCGCCCGCTTCCCCCGCTATCTCTGGGGCAGCCCGAGCGACGAGATGACCCAGCCACTGCTGAAGAGCCCGTGGGCGGTGCGCAGCTCGGTGCCACTCACCCCGCCGGGCACCATCCGGTTGCTGGACGCGGTCGAGTCGGCGCTGGCCGGCGGGCAGGGCTCGGCCGGCCTGGGCGAGCTGCTCGCCCGCTCCGGGGTGCGGTACCTGCTGCTCCGATCCGACCTGGACTACGGGCGCTCCGGCGCCACCCAACCGGTGGTGGTCCGGCAGGCGCTGGCCCGCTCACCGGGCATCCGCCCAGTCCGCGCCTTCGGCCCAGAGGTGGGCGGCGGCGCGCTGCCCGGCAACTTCGTCGACCGGGGCCTGGACGTCAAGGTCCGGGCGCTGGAGGTGTACGAGGTCCAGCAGCCGGTCAGCCCGGTGGTGGCGTACGACGCGGCCGGGTTGACCACGGTCGTCGGCGGGACGGAGTCGCTGCTGTCGCTGGCCGCCGCCGGCCGGCTCCCCGCAGCGCCCACGGTGCTGGCCGGGGACCGCCCGGCGCAGCTCGACGGCGGGCGGGTGGCGCTCACCGACGGACTGCGCCGCCGGGAGGTCGCCTTCGGCACGGCCCACGACAACGCCTCGGCCACGATGACGCCGGAGGAGGAGGCGCGGCTCGGCGCGCCCGCCCGGGACTACCTTCCACAGTGGGGTGATCAACAGCCGACCGTCGCCCGCTACCTCGGCATCGGCTCGGTCTCCGCGTCGAGCTCCTGGTCCGACGCGCAACCCCTGGTCGGCGGGCGCCCGGCGCACCAGCCGTACGCGGCGGTCGACGGTGACCCGGCCACCTCCTGGCGCTCCGCCCCGGGCACCGCGTCGTCCGGTCAGTGGTTCGAGCTGGAGTTGGACACCCCGCAGGTGGTCCGGCAGGTGCGGATGACCTTCGACACCGGGGCGGACTCGCTGCCCACCCGGATCACCGTCACCGCCGGGCGGCAGCAGACGGTCATCGACAGCTTCTCGCCGACCGTGGTCGCCGACCTGCCCGACGGCTACCCCACCCGGCGGGTGCGCATCACCGTTGACCAGGTCTTCGACGTCCGGGCCGGCTTCGGCGGGGTGGGCATCGCCGAGCTGGCAATCCCCGGTGTCGAAGCCGCCCGGACCCTGGTGGTGCCGTCGGCGCCGCGTACCACCGCGCCGGCCTCGGTGGTGCTCACCGCCGCGCCGTCCGTGCCGGCCTGCGTCTTCGACGAAGGGCGGCCGCTCTGTGACGGCGGGCTTGCCCGGGAGTCCGAGGACGGGGACCGGATCGACCGGACGGTGGACCTGCCGGTCGCCGCCGGCTACCAGCTCGGCCTGCGGGCGCGGCCCCGGCCGGGTGCGGCGCTCGACGCGCTGCTCGATGCCGACGGCGCGGCCGTGGTGGCCAAGGGCGTCCCGCCGGTGGTCGCCGCGTCCACGTCGGCCGTGCCGGACCCGGCCGCTCGGCCCGGCGCGGTGGTCGACGGCGACCCGGCGACCACCTGGTACGCCGCCGACTCGGACCGACAGCCATGGCTGCGGTTGACCTGGCCGAAGGCGCGGACCGTCACCGGGGTGCGGCTGACCCTGCCGCCGACCGCGGCGGCCGCCCGGCCCTGGCAGGTCACCGTGATCGGTGACGACGGAATGCGTGTCGGCATGCTCGACGACGGCGGCACGCTCGTGTTCGACCGGCCGATGCGCAGCGACGAGATCACCGTGCTGATCTCGGACACGGTCCCGGCGCGAACCTATGACCCGTACCGGCGGTTGACGCGCAACCTCGCGGTCGGGGTCGGCGAGCTGACCGCCCTGCCCGGCGCCCCGCCCGCCCAGAACAGCCCGAATGAGCGGATCACGCTGCCCTGCGGCAGCGGTCCGAGCGTTGACGTGGCCGGCGCCAAGCGTCGTACCGCGCTGGTCGCCACCCGCCGCGACCTGGTCGAACTACGCGAGGTGGACGCGATGCTCTGTGGGGCCGGTGAAGCGTCAGCGCTGAAGCTGACCGCGGGTGCAGCCCGGGTGGCGGCGGTGGCCAGCCGGTTGGCGGTGCCGACCCAGCTGGTGCTGGCCCCGGACCCGGTGCCGGCCGGTTCGACCGGCGGCGCGGCGGCCAGTGCCGGGCAACCGGACCCGGTGCGGACCCCGGTGCGGGTGGACGGCTGGTCGGCCGCCGAGCGCCGGTTGCATCTGGACGGATACCAGAACCAGCGGGTGCTGGCCCTGCGTGAGAACGCGAACGTCGGCTGGGTGGCCACCGCCGCCGGCCAGACGCTGACGCCGTTCGTGGTGGACGGGTGGCAGCAGGGCTGGCTGGTGCCGGCCGGGTTCTCCGGCGAGGTGGTGCTGCGCTTCGCACCGGACCACGGTTACGTGGTCGCGCTGGTGACCGGGGCGGTGCTGCTCGCCGGGGTCGTGCTGCTCGCCGCTCTGCCGGCGCGGCGGCGTGCCCCGGCCCCGCCGAGGTCCACGCACCGGCGGCGTTACCGCCTGGTGGCGGTCCTCTTCGGCGGGCTGGCGCTGCTGCTGGTTGGCGGTCCGGCGGCAGGGGCGGTGATGGTGGCGATCGCCCTCCTCGCGTTGGCGGGGCGAGCCCTGGAACCGTACCTGCACCCGGCGGACCGGCGGCGGCTGCACCGGATCCGCCAGGGATTCGTACGCTGGCTGCCGGTCGGCTGCTTCGCAGTGGCTGGCTGGTACACGCTGACCCGTGGCGGGCACACCGCGCCGGCGCCTCAGCTGGCCGCGGTCGCCACCGTCACGGTGCTCTGGCTCTCGGTCGTGCTGCGCCGGCGGCGCGGCCACTGACTGCCCCAGCGCTGCAACGGCCGTTCGATGGCGTAGTAGCTGACTGCGGCGAGGACCAGCCCACCGGCGACGGTGAGCAGGAACGTGCCGAGCGGGTCGCCGGTGAACTCGGGCCGGTCTCCGACGAGGTAGATGCCCTCCAGCACGAACGGGTGCCAGAGGAAGAGCCCGTAGGAGACCCGGCCGAGCCACCGGCCGAGGATGCTGTCGAATACCGACTTGACCCCGGTCTGCGGGCCGAACGCGATCGGCAGCAGCAGCATCACCGCGACCACCAGGTAGAGCAGGAGTTTCGCGCCAAACTCCCCGGCGGTCGGCTCGGCCAGGTCGCGCGGCCCGGCCAGGGGCGTGGTGGCGATGGCCAGCGCGGCCAGGGCGACCGCCCAGCAGGCCAGCGGCGCCGCGCCCAGCTCGTCCAGCCATCGCCAGCGCTCGCCGGTGCCCGTGCGTAGCGCGACGTGAATGGTGGCCAGCGCCATCCCGGCGCCGAACCAGCCGGCGTACGAAGGCAGCCACATGGTGTGCAGGCCGAGGCTGAGCACGCCCAACCCCATGAGCGTCAGCCAGCTGGCGGTGACCAGCGTGGCGATCGCCGCGATCCGGAGCACCCGCCCGGGACGCCAGCTCCGGCCCAGCAACAGCGCGGCCAGCACCGGCAGCAGCAGGTAGAAGAGGACCTCGGTGGCCAGGCTCCAGGTCTGGCCCAGCCCGTGCTTCAGCTGCCCGTGCTGATAGATCTGGGTCAACGTGGCGTGCCGCAGCCAGTCGCCCACCGACGCCGGCCGGTTCTCCGGCAGCACCAGCAGGCAGACCACCACGGCGACCCAGTAGGCGGGGAGGATCCTGGTCGCTCGCCGCCACAGGTAGCGCCCGGTGGACGGGCGCGGTTGGTAGGTCGCGAGCGCGTGCGCGTACGGCCGGAAGAGCAGGAATCCGGAGAGGACGAAGAAGACGGCGACGCCCACGTCGAGCCGGGACAGCCAGGCGCCCAGCGCGGCGTCACCGGTGTTGCGTCCGGTGGCGAAGCCGACGTGGTGCCCGATGACGGCGAGCGCGCCGATGACCCGGACCGCGTCGAGCGCGGGCAGCCGCCGCAGGATCTGATCGGGAATCGGAGCAGACATCAACCGTCCAGAGGGTCGCGTGGATATGTAACCCGGGAGTAACGTGCGGCCCAGTTTAGGGATAAGACCGCTCGCCGGACACCGGCTGACTGTGTTTGTTGGGGAGGATCAGTGAAGGCTCGCCTGGGCGCCGTGCTGTTCGGCATAGGCGTTCTGTCTCTCGTGGTGGCCGGGGGTACGGCGCTCTACGTGGCACCGTCGGTGACGAAGCTGCCGTACGACTTGACGCTCTGCAACGCCGACGGCGAGCCCGAGGGCTGCCTGAAGAAGAGCGTGGCGGTCGCCGAGAACGCCAAGTTCTTGCAGCTGAAGGAGGGTATGCCGCCGACGGTGCAGACCGGAACCCTGGAGGCCACCACCGAGGTGGCACCGCAGGCCGGCACTACCGACAAGGAGATGACCGGCGACCTCAAGGGCGAGGCGGTCGTCTGGGACGCCTTCGGCACGGTCAAGTGGCAGCAGAACGGCGACGTGATCAGCCAGTACGCCGTCGAGTTCGCCCTGGACCGGGAGACCGCGGCGGCGGTCGACTGGGACAAGCAATACCTCGACACCGACGGTGACTCGAGCAAGAACGACGGCGTGAAGATGGCCGGGCAGACCTACAAGTTCCCGTTCCACACCGAGCAGAAGGACTACGAGTACTTCGACCGCGACCTGCGCCGGGCGCTGCCGATCAAGTTCGACGGCACCGAGGAGATCAAGGGCACCGAGGCCTACCGGTTCGTGCAGGTCATCCCGGAGAGCGACCTGGCCATGGCGGCCGACTCGGTCAGCGCGCTGGTCGGCACGTTCGCCCCGGGCGCGACCAGCGGCAAGGTCACCTACAGCAACACCCGGACGATTTGGGTGGAGCCGGTGAGCGGCAACTTCGTCAAGGTGCGCGAGCAGCAGAAGAAGACGCTGGTCCCGGACCAGGGGCAGCCGACCACCCTGCTGGACGGCGACTTCGTCTACACCGACGAGACCATCGACAACAGCTTGGCCTCGGCGGGGAACACCCGCGACCAGTTGCAGTTGATCGGTCGTACCCTGCCGCTCGGCCTCGCCGTGCTCGGCGCGGTGCTGCTGATCGTGGGGATCTGGCTGCTCGTCTCCGGTCGGCGGGGGGTCGCCGCGCGGCACCGTCTCGATGACGGCGATGACACTGACGCTCCCGGCTCTCCGGCACCCGCCCCGGAGCAGGAGGAGGTCACCTCCGGTGCACCCGCGCGGGCCGGGGAGAAGGAGCCGGAGCGCTCCTGACCGTCGCTGCGAACGAAGGGGTGGACCGCATCGCGGTCCACCCCTTCGGCGATCCCCGCGCGCCGTGCGTCGTTGCGGAATTGTAATGCGTCGATGGCTAGGCTACCCTCCGTATTGAAAAGTCGCGCGATCCGTCCGCCTTAGAGAGTCAATGCCCACGTTGTCTGGTTGAGGGTGAGTGCGTACGGTCACCATCATGGTGCCGACTGTGGATCGGCTGTTACTGCCGAGTAATCGGGGGGTTGTGCCCTACGTCGCACGAGGTGCACCATCGAGCTCGTTCGTTACCCGCCGGTAACAGGTGACGGCCCGGTGCGGGGCCGTCACGTCGGAGCCGGCCACCCGTGCGTCCCCCCCCGCCTGAGGAGGAACCCGTGCAGGAACGGTTCGACAACCCGGGTCGTATCCGGTGGCGGCGGTTCGCCGCGATGATGGTGCCCGCCACGGCCGCCGTCGGCGCCATCCTCTTCGGCATGTCGACCGGGGCCATCGCGTCCGACATCACCGTCTCCGGGCAGACGTTCAAGATCGGCGCTGACCGGCTCGAGGGCGACGGCTTCAAGCAGTACGGCGGCATCGTCAAGGAGAAGGGCAAGGACGGCAAGCCGGGCGAGGTCCACCCGATCGCCCTCTCCGAGATCAGCAGCGCCGAGCTGTACAGCCTCTGCCAGTCCGTCCGCGCCGACCTGCCCGGCCTGCCGGTGGTGCTCACCATCAACGCAGGTGAGGGCAAGGAGCCCGCCCGGGCCAAGGACCTGCTGATCGCGATGGACTCGCTGAACGGCAACGCGACCTTCACCAACATCAAAATCGGCCGGGACGCGACCGACCTGAACCCGACGGCCCAGCGGGGTTCGTTCGGCCAGAACTCCGACCACGTCACCATCACCAACCTGCAGCAGGTGTCCCGCTACACCACCGCGGCCACCTTCAACCTGGTCGGACTCCGGCTGAAGGTCAACGTGGGCGATGACGCGAAGGGCAAGGAGTGCTTCTGAGGTGAGCCGCGACCCGCGGTGGCCGACCAGCGCGGGCCCGCTCTGTTTCCCCGTTTCCGCTCCGCCAGGAGGAGTACGTGACAACCGCCAACCCGTCCCACTCCCGGCCCGGCGGTCCCGCACAGGCGTGGCGGAGTATCCGCCGCTGGCAGCGGAGCCGACCGTTCTGGGGCGGCCTGTTCACCGCCCTGGCCGGGATCGAGATGTTCGCCTCCACCCGGATGACGCTCAACGGCCTGAGCTTCCACAGCGGAGCAACCGGCCTGCTCTCCCTGCTGATCCCGGTCATCCTGGTGAGCTGCGGCCTGCTGCTCTGGTTCAGCCCGGCGCAGCGGCTCTTCTACTCGGTCGTTGCGGCGGTCACCGCGGTCTACTCGCTGATCGGGCTCAACCTCGGTGGCTTCTTCGTCGGTCTGCTGCTCGGCATGGTCGGCAGCTCACTCGCCTTCGCCTGGACGCCGACCACCTCCGCCGCGCCCGCCGAGCCGGAGACCGCTGTGGCGGAGCGGGTGCCCGTCGTGGCTGAGCCGCAGCCCGTCGCGGCCACCGAGTCGGCGCCCGTCGCAGCTGAGTCCGCCGGGGCCGACCCGGAGCGCGCCGGCGCCGTCGAACTGATGGACGACGCCGAGGAGCCGCGCCACCAGGTGCCCCAGCCGCGTGGTGTGAGCGACCCCCGCTACTTCGCCGTCGCGCTGCTGGTGCTCGGCCTCGCCGCCACCGGCCTGGTCGCCACCCAGTCGAGGCCCGTGCAGGCCGCGCCGGCGCAGCCGGGACGGGCCGCCGTGCCCCCGTGCCCGACCCGGTCGAAGGCGGCCAAGCCGGCCGAGTCGGCCAGCCGTGGTGCCCCGGCAGCCAGCCCGACGCCGACGCCGACGAAGGACGGCAACATCATCACCGACATCCTGGAGGGGATCGGCGACCTGCTCACCGGCGGGGGCCGGCGTACCCCCACCCCGAGCCCTTCGGTGACGCCGACGCCCACCGCGAGCGCCCGGCCGACCGCCACCGCGGCACCCACCGTCCCCACCGGCCGGCCCGGCTCCACCGCCTGCCCGGGCGCGTCCACCCCGCCGGCCCACCCGGGCACGGTGGAGGCGGGCAAGCCGCTGCCCCGCATCGCCGCCGACCCGGGTCAGCCGCAGGTGGCCCGGAAGCCGTCCAAGCTCACCGGGTCGTCGTTGACGATGACCGGGCTCCGGTTCGAGGGCATCACCGACCTGCCGACCGACGGCGGCAGCCTGAAGGTGCTGAAGTTCAGCATGCGCAAGGCCGTGACCGACGACTTCCTGCTGCGCGCGGACGGCCCGCAGGGGCTGAACCAGCGGTACGCGACCGACCGGCTGACCGTGCAGGGGGACGTCGCCTTCTACACCACGCGGTTCGTCGGCCGGCTGCTCGGCATCAAGATCACGTTGACGCCGGACCTGCCCTTCCCAGACGGCATCCCGGTCACCTCGCCGATCCCGGTCACCTTCACCGATCCGGCGATCGACCTGGCGTTCGTCACCACCGACACGCTGACCGCCCGCCCGGCGCTGGCCCTCTCCATCGGCTGACACCGACGTCACCGGCTCAACCCCGATCGCGTGCATCCCGGCACCCGGGTCGGGTTTCGGGTGGGCCGCCCGGCGGGCACCGGACGCCGATCAGCGTGATGACTCTGCGGTATCAATATGCCGCAGAGTCATCACGCTCGTGAGCAGTTGCCCGCCTGCCGCCTGCCGCCTGCGGTCCACCGGTCCGTCAGAGTCGGGCGAGCGCCCGGCGCAGCGGGTCGAGCCCGAGCGCGCCGAGGTCGAGCGCCTGCCGGTGGAACTCCCGGAGGTCGAAGTCGGCGCCCTTGCGGGCCTTCGCCTCGTCCCGGGCCTGCAACCAGATCCGCTCGCCGACCTTGTAGGACGGCGCCTGCCCCGGCCAGCCCAGGTAGCGGTTCAGCTCGAAGCGCAGGTTCTCGTCGGGCACCCGGCAGTGCGCCCGCATGAACTCCCAGCCCAGCTCCGGCGTCCACCGCTCGCCCGGGTGGAAGCCGAACGGGTTGTCGCGGGGGATCTCCAGCTCCAGGTGCATGCCGATGTCGACGATCACCCGGGCCGCCCGCATCGCCTGCCCGTCGAGCATGCCGAGCTTGTCGCCCGGATCCTCCAGGTAGCCCAGCTCGTCCATCAGCCGCTCGGAGTAGAGCGCCCAGCCCTCACCGTGGCCGGAGACCCAGCAGAGCAGTCGCTGCCAGCGGTTGAGCAGGTCGGCCCGGACCGCGGTCTGCGCGACCTGGAGGTGGTGACCCGGCACGCCCTCGTGGAAGACGGTGGTCACCTCGCGCCAGGTGGAGAAGTCGGTGATGCCCTGCGGCACCGCCCACCACATCCGCCCCGGGCGGGAGAAGTCCTCGCTCGGCCCGGTGTAGTAGATGGCCCCGTCGCTGGTCGGGGCGAGGCAGCACTCGATCCGGCGGACCTGCTCCGGGATGTCGAAGTGGGTGCCGTGCAGCTCGCTGATCGCCTTGTCGGCCAGCGCCTGCATCCAGTCGCGGAACGCCTCCTTGCCCTGGATGGTCCGGGCCGGGTCGGCGTCCAGCGCTCCCACGGCGTCGTCGACACTGGCGCCCGCACCGACGATCCGCGCGGCCACCGCCCGCATCTCGCTCTCCAGGCGGGCCAGCTCCGCGAAGCCCCAGGCGTACGTCTCGTCGAGGTCGATCTTGGCGCCGAGGAAGTACTGCGAGGCCAGCTCGTAGCGCTCCCGGCCGGCGGCCTGCTTGTCCCGCCCCTTCGGGGCCAGCTCGGTGCGGAGGAACTGGCCGAACTCGGCGGTCGCCGCGGTGGCCGCCGCCGCGCCCCGGCGCAGCTCGGCGGCGAGCGTGCCGTCCGCGCCGAGCCGCTCGACCAGGCCGTGGAAGAAGTTGTCGCCGTTCGGGTCGACCCAGATGTCGCACTGCTTGGCCACCTCGACCAGCTGCACCTTCGAGCTGATGTGCCCGGCGGCGGCCGCCTCGCGCAGCGTGGTCTTGTAGCCCTCGAGCGCGGCGGCGAAGCCGTTCAGCCGGGTCGCGACGTTCGCCTGGGCGTCCGCACCCTCGGTGGGCATCAGGTCGAAGACCATGCGGATCTCGTGCAGCCCGCTGGAGATCACGTTGACCTCGCTGGTCGCCTCACCCGCCTCGTAGCGGGCGAGGTCGAGGCCGAGCCGCTCCTGCATGGCCTCCTTGGCGGTCCGTTCCGGCTCGGTCTCCGGCTCGGTCACGTCGAGGTCGGCCAGCGTGCGGCGGGTCAGGTCGGCCCGGGCCGCGTAGCCGTCGGGCGACAGGTCGTCGAGCTGGTCGTCGTAGCCGGCGATGCCGACATAGGTGGCGCCGGTCGGGCTCAGCGGCGCCCACTCGGCGACGTAGCGGTTCGCGAGTTCGTCGATTCGTCCCACGCTGCGACCCTACGTGACCGGCCCAGGCCGATGTCGACCGTGTTTGCCGTGTTCAGGTGCGCAGGTGCAAATCCCGTGGCGTTCGGCACTGCGTCCGAAAAGCGCGGGACTTCGTCGTACCCCTGGGGCAGAGTGTCAGGGGTGATTGCCGACATCACCCCTGACCGGCCGGCGCTGCGGAGCTGGCTGCCCGGGTTCATCGCGCTGGCCGCGATCTGGGGTTCCAGCTTCCTGTTCATCAAGGTCGGGGTCGAGGAGCTGCACCCGCTGCAGCTCACCCTCTACCGGGTCACCGCGGGGGCGCTGACCCTGCTGGTGGTGCTCGCCGTGCTCCGCGACCGACTGCCTCGCGAGCCCCGGGTGTGGGCGCACCTCACGGTGGTCGCCGCGTTCGGCGTCGCGATCCCGTTCACCCTCTTCGGCTACGGCGAGCAGCGCGTCGAGTCGATGCTCGCCGGCATCTGGAACGCCACCACGCCGCTGATCGTCCTGCCGCTCGCGGTGCTGGTCTTCCGTACCGAGCGGCTCACCTCGCGCCGGGCGATCGGGCTCGGGCTCGGTTTCGCCGGCGTGCTGGTGGTGCTCGGCGTCTGGGAGGGCATCGGCGGGGCGCACTTCACCGGGCAGCTGATGTGCTTCGGCGCGGCCGCCTGCTACGGCCTGGCCATCCCGTACCAGAAGCGGTTCGTCGCCGGCAGCGCCTACTCCGGCGTCTCGCTCTCGGCGGCCCAGCTGCTGATCGCCGCCGCGCAGCTGGCGATCGTCACCCCGCTGGTGGCCGGGGCGCCCCCGCTGCCGACCGAGCTGTCGGTCGAGGTGCTCGGCAGCGTGCTCGCGCTCGGCGCGCTCGGCACCGGCCTGGCCTTCGTCATCAACATGCGCAACATCCGGGTCGCCGGGGCGAGCACCGCCTCCACCGTGACCTACCTGATCCCGGTCTTCGCGGTGCTGATCGGTGCGCTGGCGCTCGACGAGCGGCTGAACTGGCACCAGCCCGTCGGTGCGCTGATCGTGCTCTTCGGCGTCGCGGTCTCCCAGGGCCTGATCCGGCGGCGGGGCCCGGCGACGCCGGTCGGTCTCGGCGCGCCCGCCGTTCCCGCCGTCGAGCCGGCCAGCCAACGCTGACCGTCAGGAGCGCTTGCCGACCCAGTCGAGCAGTTCCGCCGCCGACCAGGTGTTCACCACCTGGTCGGCGGTCACCCCGCAAAGGGCCGCCCGTTCGCAGCCGAACCGCTGCCAGTCCAGCTGGCCCGGGGCGTGCGCGTCAGTGCTGATGGCGAAGCGGCAGCCGGCCTCCAGGGCGCGGCGGATCAGCCGCTTCGGCGGGTCCTGCCGCTCCGGCCGCGAGTTGATTTCCACGGCGACGTCGTGCTCGGCGCAGGCCGCGAAGACCGCGTCCGCGTCGAAGTCGCTCTCCTTGCGCGTCCGCGCCCGATGCCCACGGTCGCCCGGCCCGGTGACCCCGGCCGGCCGGGACGACACCATCCGGCCGGTGCAGTGCCCGAGGATGTCCAGGTGCGGGTTGGCGATCGCGGCCAGCATCCGCCGGGTCATCTTCGACCGTTCGTCGCTCAGCCCGCTGTGTACCGAGCCGACCACCACATCGAGCCGGGCCAGCAGCTCCTCGTCCTGGTCGAGCGAACCGTCGGCGAGGATGTCCACCTCGATGCCGGTGAGGATCCGGAACCCCTCGGGCAGCGCCGCGTTCACCTGCTCGACGTGGTCGAGCTGGCGGCGCAGCCGGGCCGCGGTCAGCCCGCGGGCCACCGTCAACCGGGGCGAGTGGTCGGTCAGCACCACGTACTCGTGCCCCAGCTCCACCGCGGCCAGCGCCATCTCCTCGATCGGCGAGCCGCCGTCGGACCAGTCGGAGTGCGTGTGGCAGTCACCGCGAAGCGCGGTCCGCAACGCGGTCGCCTCGGCGTCCAGGTCGCTGCCCTCGGTGGCGAGCAGCCGGCGCAGGTAGACCGGTTCCTCGCCGGCCAGTGACTCCGCCACGCAGCGGGCGGTGACGTCGCCGACCCCGGCCAGGTCGGTGAGGGTGCCGGCGGCCGCTCGCGCGGTCAGCTCGGCGGTCGGCAGGCCGGCGAGTGCCTTGGCCGCGGAGCGGAACGCCCGCACCCGGTAGGTCGCCTCGTTCGCCCGCTCCAGCATGAACGCGATCCGCCTGAGGTCGGCGATGGGGTCCCGAGCCTTCATCCCACCGAACCTAGCCGCTGCGCCGGTCGTCAGGGAGCCTTGGGGCAGCCGTGTTTGCGCTGCCAGGTGGCGACCTCGGTGGCGGGCGCCCGGTTGCCGCCCCGCCGCCAGGAGTCCAGGTAGCGGGCCGGCCAGATCACCCCGCGCCGGATCCACCAGCCGTCCTTGCCGGTGCACGGCGGCGAGATGCCGAAATGCAGGTGGCAGACGTTGTTGGCGTTGCCGGTCCGGCCCACCTCGCCCAGCTTCTGTCCGGCCCGCACCCGGACGCCGCCGTCGACGCCGCCGGCGATCTCGCTCAGGTGCGAGCCGTAGTAGCGCACCCCGTCGTCGCCGAGCAGCGCCACCGAGAGCCCCCCGTTGTACGGCCCGAGCGGCCCCCGCTTGTCGAACCGGTCGACCCGGCTGACCTCCAGGATCTTCCCGTCGGTGACGGCGACGACCGGCTCTCCACAGTCGGCGAAGATGTCCGTGCCCGGGTAGCCGGAGTGTGTCGGGTGGTAGTCGACGTTTCCCGCCCGGACCGGGAAGACGTGGCGGAGATCGGCGCGGGCGGAGGTCGCCGGCGCGGCACTGGTCGGCGCGGGGGCGGTCGGCCCGGCCGGGCTGGGCGTCGACGCCGGCTGCTCGGCGCTCGCCCAGACGCCGGGTGGGGTCGGCGCGGGCCCCGTCGGAACCCCCGGCCGGGTGGTGGCGCAGCCGGCGGCGAGCACCATGACGAGCAGCAGCGGAACCGGGTACGCGCGGCGTCCGATCGTCGGCGAGGGCATCCGGTCATCCTGGCAGAGTCGGTACGGTGGGGACGAGTGGTCCGGTTGAGGGGAGGCGACGGTGACGACCGACCGGCCGTACTTCCCGTCGACCCCGGGTGCCGAGATGCACCCCGCGTCGCGTACCCCCTCGGGGCTGTTTCCGGCCGGGCCGCCGACCCGGCCGACGTTCCGCGAACCGCATCCGGTCACCGGGGCCGGGGTCGCCGTGGGCGGCGGTGCCGCCGCCGCCTGGCTGCTGCTGTTCGGGCTGCTCGGCACCGACGTGGCGAGCTACGCGTGGTGGACGGTGGTCGCCGGGTTGCTGGCCTGGCTGGCCGCGCTCCTGCTGGTCCGCCACGGCGACCGGGGAGTGGCCACCGGCGTCGCGATCGTCACCGCCGGCGGGTGGAGCATCGCCGCCGCGATCGTCGCGGTGCGCTGGGCCACCAGCGCCGACTGGCCGCTCTGGTGACTGCGTCGCGTGGCGGGTCGGCTGCGCAGCGAAGCCCATCTTGACGTGGGCGTTCCGACTCGGCACTCTCGGCACTATGGCCTGGACCACTCCGCGGCAGGATCCCGAGCGCAGCCGCCGCCGCCTGCAACTCCTCGCTGAGTTGGCCGGGGCCCGCGCGGTACGCCAGCGCGAGCGGCCGCAGCGGGCCCGCAGTGCGCAGCTCCGGCAGCTGATCGCCACCCGCCGACGGATCGCCAGCTGACCGTCGGTGAGTTTGGTAGGAATGGCCGGGCCTTCGGGGCGTTGACCGGTCGCCTGCCGACCCGACGGGCTAACGTGCACGCGTAACGAGTCGGCGAGCTGTGCCGAGGCAATTTGGGGGGACCGTGTCGTACTTCGCTGCTGCCGTGGTGCGCGATGAGAGCGGCTGGACGGCAGCCGAGGTGAACCTGCGGGGTGCCGGCGACATCGACGAGGTCGCCGACCGGCTGCGGGACGTCGACCAGGAGGCCGACCTGTCGCTGCTCTTCGTCGAGGCCGACGACACGTACCTGGTGATCCTGCGCCTCGACGAGGGTGAGGACCTGCGGATCTTCGGCTCCGACTCGGCGTACGCTGAGGAGTCCCGGCTGGGTGCGCTGCTGGTGGGTGACCTGAAGACCTCGGTCACCGGGCTGGACGACACCGAGGAGCCCCGGCCGGCGACGAGTGGCGACGAGGAGAACGAACAGCCCGCCGTCGACCCGGAGGCCGACCCGGTCGGTGACGCCGACCTCCTCGCGGACCTGGGCATCCCGGCGCAGAAGCTGCTGAACCTCTGTGCCCAGGAGGGCATGCTGCCGGCGGACGTGACCGCCGAGATCTGCCTGGTGCTGGGCTGCGTCGACGAGGTCGAAGAGCTGCGTGAGGTCTGAGCCGGTGGGTGGCGAACCGCTCCTACCGCACGGGTCCGAGCCGGCCGACGCGACCGATCCGGCGCTGGAGACCGTCCGGCCCGGCCAACCGACGCCCGGCCGGATCGGGCGGGTCGGCCCGGGCGCCGACGAGGGGCTGGCCGACCTGGGCGAGCTGGGCCGCCGGCAGCGGCACGAGCTGTGGATGCGCCGGGCCCTGGAGGTCGCGGTGACCGGCCCGGCGTCGGCCGCGAGCGACACCGCCGTCGAGGACATCCCGGTCGGTGCGGTGCTCTACGGCCCGGACGGGACCGAGCTGGCGATCGGCCGCAACGAACGGGAGTTGACCGGCGACCCGACGGCGCACGCCGAGGTGCTGGCGCTGCGCCGGGGCGCCGAACGGCTCGGCCGGTGGCGGCTGGACGACTGCACCCTGGTGGTCACCCTGGAGCCGTGCACCATGTGCGCCGGCGCGCTGGTGCTGGCCCGGGTGTCGACCGTGGTCTTCGGCGCCTGGGAGCCGAAGACCGGCGCGGTGGGGTCGCTCTGGGACGTGCTGCGGGATCGGCGGCTGAACCACCGCCCCGAGGTCTACGCCGGGGTGCTGGAGAACGAGAGCGCCGCCCTGCTCCGCGCCTTCTTCCGCTGATTCCAGGGGCGACCGCCGCGGGCAGCAGTCAGATCAGGCCGGCGGCAGGCTGACCGTGACCTCCAGCCCGCCGCCGTCGCGCGGCTGGGCGGTCACCGTGCCGCCGTGCGCCCGGGCGACCGCGCGGACGATGGAGAGCCCCAGGCCGAAGCCGCGCCCGCCGCCGATCCGCTCGCCGGAGAGCCGGCGGAACGGCTCGAAGATGGCCTCCACGTCGTAGCCGGGCACCGCCGGGCCGGTGTTGCTGACGGTCAGCGTCGCGCGACCGTCGCGCAGACCGGTGCTCACCCGGACCCACCCGCCGGACCGGACGTTGTGCCGCAGCGCGTTCTCCACCAGGTTGGTGGTGAGCCGCTCCAGCAGCACCGGGTCGCCGGAGACCAGAGCCGGCCCCAGCTCCCGGGTCACCGCCGGGCCGCCGTCGCCCGAGGCGGCCTGGTCGAGCACGTGGTCGGCCAGGTCGGCCAGGTCCACCCGGGATCGGGCGGTCAGCTCGTTCTCCGAATCGGCCAGGGTGAGCAGCCCGTCGATCAGCCGTTCGTGCCGCTCGTTCACCGCCAGCAGCGACTCGCCGAGTCGGCGTACGTCCTCCGAGGCGCCGGGTCGGGTGACCGCCAGCTCGATCAGCGACCGGTTCAGCGCCAGCGGCGTACGCAGCTCGTGCGAGGCGTTCGCGACGAACCGGCGCTGCCCGTCGAAGGAGCGGTCCAGCCGCTCGATCATCTCGTCGAAGGTGTCGGCCAGTTCGCGTACCTCGTCGGGCGGCCCGGGCAGCGAGATCCGTTCGTGCAGGCCGCGGCCGGCCACGTCGGCGCCGGCGATCCGCCGGGCCGTCCCGGTGATCTGGTGCAGCGGTTGCAGCGCCCGGCCGGCGATCAGCCAGCCGAACGCGATGGCCACCACGGAGACCAGGGCGAGCGCGATCCCGCCCTGGGTGAGCAGGGAGTAGAGCGTCTGGTCACGCGCCTCGTCCTGCGCCTTGTTGATGATGAGGCGCAGCTGCTCGGCCTGGTTGCCGGAGAACTTCGTGTCCGCCGCCGGGACGATCGGCTTGACGTCGCGCAACGCCACCCCGAACGGCTGCGCCGTGCGCTGGTCGACCAGCACGTAGGTGACCGCGAGCAGGACCAGCCCGGCGATCAGGAAGAGGCTGCCGTAGATGACGGTGAGCCGGGCCCGCAGCGAGAAGCGCTTCACGGTATCCGGTATCCCACACCGGGCACGGTCTCGACCACCTGCGGCTCGCCCAGCTTGCGGCGCAGCTTCATCACGGTGACCCGGACCACGTTGGTGAACGGGTCGATGTGCTCGTCCCAGGCACGTTCCAGCAGCTCCTCCGCCGAGACCACCGCGCCGTCGGCGCGCAGCAGCTCGACCAGCACGGCGAACTCCTTGCGGGACAGCGGCACGTACCGGCCGTCCCGGTGCACCTCGCGGCGAGCCGGGTCGACCAGGATGCCGGCCCGGGCCAGGGTGGGCGGCGCCGCCCGCCGGGTCCGCCGGCTCAGCGCGTGCACCCGGGCGGAGAGCTCCACCAGGGCGAACGGCTTGGTCAGGTAGTCGTCGGCGCCGAGCGCCAGACCGGCCACCCGTTCCCGGACGGCCGCCGCGGCGGTGAGCATCAGCACCCGCGTCTCCCCGCCGCTGTCCACGATCGCCCGGCACACCTCGTCGCCGTGCACCACCGGCAGGTCGCGGTCCAGGACCACCACGTCGTAGTCGTTGACGCCGAGCCGTTCCAGCGCCGCGTCGCCGTCGTACGCGACATCCACCGCGAACGCCTCCCGCCGCAGCCACTCGGCGATGCTCTCGGCGAGCAGGCCCTCGTCCTCGACCACCAGCACTCTCACCCGCCCATGGTGCCCCGGGCCCGGATAACGCCGCCGTAAACGTCGGCGGTTACGCCCGGGATACGCCCCTTGTCGTGGACTGGCCGGGACGCCGTCGGTCCCGCCGGTGTCCCGCCCGGCGGTCCCGTCGGGCGGTACCGGAAAGGCCCGGCGGTCCCGCCGGGCCGGGAGAGGAAGCGTGCGATGCGACGAGGACTGTTCGCGCTGCCGCTGCTGCTCGCGTTGGCCGTGACCGGCTGCGGCGGGTCGGGCGACGAGCCGGCGGTGGCCACCGCCGGCGGTGGCGGGGCGCAAGCCGTGTCCGCCAGCCCCGCGGCCCAGCTCAGCGACGACGAGCGGCGGCTGAAGTTCAGCGAGTGCATGCGGGAGCACGGGGTCGAGGTGCCGGACCCGGAGCCCGGCGGTGGACAGCTGTTCCGGTTCGGCAAGGACACCGACCCGCAGAAGGTGCAGGCGGCGATGGAGAGCTGCCGGCAGCACCTGCCCAACGGCGGGGAGAAGCTGAAGCTCGACCCGGAGCAGGTGGAGCGGCTGCGCAAGCTCGCCACCTGCATGCGGGAGAACGGCGTGCCGGAGTTCCCGGACCCGTCGGCCGACGGCGGCCTCCAGCTCCGGCTCGACGTGGTGAACATCAAGGACCCGAAGGTGAAGGCCGCAATGGAGAAGTGCCGGCAGTACGCGCCGAAGATCGCCGGAGCCACCCGGTGAGGGCTCGCCGTATCCGGTTCCGCACGGTCGCGCTGACCGGGGCCGTCGTGGTCGCGGCCGCCGCGGGCGTCGTGGCCGCGGTGGGCTTCGGCGGCACCGACCGGGGTACGGCCGCCGCCGGCACCACCCCACCGGCCACCGCCACGGTCACCCGGCAGACGTTGACCGACGCGCAGAACGTGGACGGAGAGCTGGGCTACGGCACCACCCGCTCGGCGACCGCGCGGCTGAGCGGAACGATCACCGCGCTGCCGGAGACCGGCACGGTGGTGAAGCGGGGCGGGCGGTTGTACGCGGTCGACAACGCCCCGGTGCTGCTGTTCTACGGCTCGCTGCCCGCGTACCGGGTGCTGGAACCGGGCGTCGAGGGGGCGGACGTGGCGCAGTTCGAGCGGAACCTGCGAGCGCTCGGCCACGACGGCTTCACCGTCGACGACGAGTACACCGGGAGCACCGCCGACGCCGTCCGGGACTGGCAGGAGGACCTCGGGCTGCCCGAGACCGGCCGGGTCGAGCCGGGCCGGATCGTCTACGCCGACGGGGCGGTGCGGGTGGAGAGCCACCAGGCGGCGACCGGCGACGCGGCGCAGCCCGGCCAGGCGGTGCTCGCGTACACCGGCACCAGCCGGCTGGTCACCGTGGAGCTGGACGTGGACGACCAGCGGTTGGCGAAGGAGGGCGGCGCGGTGAGCGTCGCGCTGCCGGACGGCGACCCGGTCGCGGGGAAGGTCGAGTCGGTGCAGACGGTGATCGAGGCCGGTTCGACCGGCGCGGCAGGGCAGTCCACCGAGGCCGAGACGAAGATCGAGGTCACCGTCTCGGTGACCGACCCGGCGAAGCTCGCCGATTACGACCAGGC
This sequence comes from Micromonospora sp. NPDC048909, assembly GCF_040649635.1. Classification (NCBI taxonomy): domain Bacteria; kingdom Bacillati; phylum Actinomycetota; class Actinomycetes; order Micromonosporales; family Micromonosporaceae; genus Micromonospora; species Micromonospora sp. NPDC048909. The sequence continues at coordinate 29,978 of NZ_JBEZFU010000006.1, forward strand.
GAGTGTGGAGGTCACCTTCACCGCCGCCGAACGCCCCGACGTGCTCACCGTGCCGGTGGCGGCGCTGCTCGCGCTCGCCGAGGGCGGCTACGGCGTCGAGGTGGTCGACGGCGGCCGGAGCCGGATCGTCGCGGTGACCACCGGCCTCTTCGCCGCCGGTCGGGTCGAGGTCAGCGGACCGGACCTCGCCGAGGGCCTGACGGTGGGGGTGCCGGCGTGACCGGCGACGCCGTGGTGCTGGAGGAGGTGAGCCGGACGTACCCGGGCGGGGTCGCCGCGCTGCGCGAGGTCTCGCTGCGGATCGGGTACGGCGAGCTGCTGGCGATCGTCGGTCCGTCCGGTTCCGGCAAGTCGACGATGCTGCACCTGATCGGCACGTTGGACCGCCCCTCCGCCGGCCGGGTACGCATCGACGGGTACGACGTGGCGACCCTGCCGGACCGGCAGCTCTCCGCGCTGCGGGCCCGCCGGATCGGCTTCGTCTTCCAGCAGTTCCACCTGGCCGCCGGCACGCCGGTGCTGGACAACGTGGCCGACGGGCTGCTCTACGCCGGCGTACCCCGACGGGAGCGGCGGCGGCGCGCGGAGGCCGCGCTGGACCGGGTCGGGCTGGGCCACCGGCTGACCCACCGGCCGCACGAGCTCTCCGGCGGCGAGCGGCAGCGGGTCGCGGTGGCCCGGGCGGTGGTCGGGGAGCCGGCCGTGCTGCTCGCCGACGAGCCGACCGGCAACCTCGACTCGGTGGCCGGCGCCGCGGTGCTCGCCCTGCTGCGTGACCTGCACGCGACCGGCACCACGGTCGTGGTGATCACGCACGACCGGGAGATCGCCGACGGGCTGCCGCGGCAGGTGCGGATGCGCGACGGTCGAGTGGTCTCCGACCCGGCGGCGCCGTTGATGGCGGGGGTGCGCTGATGGCGGTGGACCTCCGGCCGCGACCGGCGCCGGCCCGGCTCGGCCCGGGCGACGTGTTCCGGGTCGGCGGGGTGGGGCTGCGCACCCGGCCGCTGCGGGCGTTCCTCTCCGCGCTGGGCATCGCGATCGGCATCGCGGCGATGGTCGCGGTGGTCGGCATCTCCTCGTCGTCCCGCGCCGACCTGGACCGCACGCTGGACCGGCTCGGTACCAACCTGCTGACCGTGGCGCCCGGCAACACGCTCTTCGGTGACCAGGCGAAGCTCCCGGTCGAGTCGGTGGCGATGATCGACCGGATCGGGCCGGTGACCGGCGTCGCCGCCACCGGCCAGGTGCCGGACACCCCGGTCTACCGCAGCGACCGCATCCCGTCCGGCGAGACGGGCGGCATCGCCACCCGGGCCGCCCAGCTCGGGCTGCTCGACACGGTCGGCGCGACGGTACGCAGCGGCAGTTGGCTGAACGGGGCCACCGAGCGGTATCCCGCCGTGGTGCTGGGCGACGCCGCCGCTCGCCGGCTGGGGCTCGGCGCGGCCGGACCGGACGTGCAGGTGTACCTGGGCGATCGCTGGTTCACCGTGCTCGGCATCCTCGCCCCGGCCCCGCTCGCGCCGGAGCTGGACAGCTCGGCGCTGGTCGGCTGGCCGGCCGCGGCGGCGTACCTCAACTTCGACGAGCACCCGACCACCGTCTACACCCGGTCGCGGGAGGCCTCGGTGGAGGCGGTCCGCGCGGTGCTCGGCGCGACCGCCAACCCGGAGGCGCCGAACGAGGTGCAGGTCTCCCGACCGTCGGACGCGCTGGCCGCTGCGGCGGCCACCGACGAGGCGTTCACCGGGCTGCTGCTCGGGTTGGGCGCGGTGGCGCTGCTGGTCGGCGGGGTCGGGGTGGCGAACACGATGGTCATCTCGGTGCTGGAGCGGCGGGCCGAGATCGGGTTGCGGCGCTCGCTGGGCGCCACCCGGGGGCAGGTCCGGGTGCAGTTCCTGGCCGAGTCGCTGCTGCTCTCGGCGCTCGGCGGCGCGGGCGGGGTGCTGCTCGGCATCCTGGTCACCACCGGGTACGCCCTCTGGCGGCAGTGGCCGACGGTGGTGCCGGTCTGGGCGATGGCCGGCGGTGTCGGGGCGACCCTGCTGATCGGCGGTCTCGCCGGCCTCTACCCGGCCGTGCGCGCGGCCCGGCTCGCCCCCACCGAGGCGCTCGGCTGAGCCGGCTCAGGGCTGGCTTCGGGTGCGTCTGTCGTCGCTCGGGCGGCGACAGACGCACCCGAACCGCGTCAGGCGGGGGTGGCGGCCGGGCGGAGCAGGGTGACGGCGACCGCCCGGGCGGCGTCGGTCCAGGGGGCGGGCCGCAGCGTCGCCGGGTCGAGGCGGACGATGGCCCGCCGCCCCTCGGCGTGCAGGGTGCCGCCGTCGACGGAGCGGAACTCGAAGGCGTACTCGGCGCTGCTGGTGCCGAAGTGTTCGAGCCAGAAGTGCACGGCCACCGGGCCGGTGGCGGCGATCGGGGCGCGGTAGGTGATGGTGAACTCGCGGACCGCGTGGAACAGGTCGGGCGGGGTGGCGCTGCCCCGGTAGGCCAACCCCCGCTCGGTCCAGTACGGCGTCAGCGCGCGTTCCAGCAGCACCGCGTAGCGGGCGTTGTGCAGGATGCCCATCGCGTCGAGGTCGTCGAAGTGCACCGTGACGTGCTCGACGTGCCCGAACTCGACGGTGGGCTGGTCGGCGACGGCGTGGGTCATGAGGGGCCTTCCGGTAGGAGGTTCGGGTCGGGGCAGAGCCGCCGCAGGCGGTGCAGCAGACCGGCCCGGGCGTGCCGGTAGGCGGCGTCCGGGTCGAGCAGCCGGGAGTGCATCGCGGCGGCCATCCCGAGCGCGTCGATCTCGTACGCCAGTTGCGCGATGTCCAGGTCGGCGGGGAGTTCGCCGGCGTCGACCGCCTGCTGGATGAGGCGTTCGAGGAACGCGGCCCACTGGCCGTAGACCTCGGCCAGCCGGTCCCGCACCGGGCCGGGCCGGGCGTTGAACTCGAACTGGGTGTTGGCGAAGAAGCAGCCACCGGGCAGGATCCGGGCGGCGTAGAAGTCGAGCCGGGCCTCGTGCAGAGCCCGCAGCCGCCGTACGCCGCGCGGGGCGAGCAGCGCCGGCGCGGCGATCCGCTCCTGCCACAGCGCCACCGCACGGTCGATCGCGGCGAGCTGCAGCGCCTCCTTGGATCGCCAGTGGGCGAAGAGCCCGGACTTGCTCACCCCGAGGGTGTCGGCGAGCTGGGCGAGGCTGAGCCCGTCAAGGCCGACCTCGGTGGCGAGCACCACGGCCGCGTCGAGCGCGGCGTTGCGCGTGCGCTCACCCCGGGCGAGACGTCCGTCGACGGTCATGTTCCTCACCGTACTAAACCAGCACGACCGGTCGTATTGTTTTCTGCCGTGACCGTCGTCACCACCCCGAGCCCGGACGGCACATCGCCCCGCCGTCCGGGCGGACGGCGGGGCGGCGCGGGTACGACGAAGGGTCAGGCGATGATCGTGTCGAGCGCGATCTCCACCATCTGGCCGAAGGTCTGCTCGCGCTCGGCGGAGGTGGTCTTCTCGCCGGTCTTGATGTGGTCGCTGACCGTCAACACGGTCAGCGCGCGCGCCTTGTAGCGGGCCGCGATCGTGTAGAGCGCGGCGGACTCCATCTCGACGGCCAGCACGCCGTAGTCGGCGAGGGTGTCGTAGAGGTCCGGCCGGTCGGTGTAGAAGGCGTCCGCGGCCAGGATCGGGCCGACGTGCATGGTGATGCCCTGCCGCTCGGCCACCTCCACGGCGGTCCGCAGCAGCCCGAAGTCGGCGACCGGGGCGTAGTCGATCAGCCCGTCGAAGCGCATCCGGTTCATGTTCGAGTCGGTCGACGACCCGATCGCCGCGATGACGTCCCGCAGCTGGAGGTCCTCGCGCAGCGCGCCGCACGAACCGACCCGGATCAGCGACTTCACGCCGTACTCGTTGATCAGCTCGTGGGCGTAGATCGAGGCCGACGGCATGCCCATGCCGGAGCCCTGGACCGAGACGTCGACCCCCTTCCAGCGGCCGGTGAAGCCCAACATGCCCCGGACCGTCGAGTAGCACGTGGCGTCCTCGAGGTAGGTCTCCGCGATCCACTTGGCCCGCAGCGGGTCGCCCGGCATCAGGACCCGCTCGGCGATCTCGCCCGGCTTCGCGCCGATGTGCGTACTCATGGCAAAGATCCTGCCAGGCGCGGCCGAGCGATACCGGTTCGGCATCGGAACCAGCGGTCCTGTAGCCTACTCGGCGGTGGCGTGTCCGAGTGGCCTAAGGAGCACGCCTCGAAAGCGTGTGAGGGTTTACGCCCTCCGCGGGTTCAAATCCCGCCGCCACCGCTCGTGAACAGCGAGAACGCCCGGTCGATCCTCACGGATCGTCCGGGCGTTCCGCTTTACACCCACTCCCGGCGCACCGGGGGCTCCGGCGGCTCGTCGCGCGGGGGATCCGTGTCCGTCGTCTCGACCAGGTCCTCTGGCACAACGCGGTCCGGCAGCTTGCCGAACCTGGCGTGCCGCTGCTCCTCGAACTCCTCGTCCTTCGACCGGTCAGCGTGCCCTCGTTTGTCGCCCATCGCCAACCTCCCTCGTCCGTTCCATTGTCCCCCCTGTAGCGATCTTCACGTTCGGGATCAGTGGGGCGGACACCACGCCGGGTACGGCCGCCGCCCCGACGCGTGACAACGCCCGGTCGATCCAGGGGATCGGCCGGGCGTTGCGCCTACCTGCCGTCAGAGGTTGTAGCCGCCGGCGACCTCGATGTTCTGGGCGGTGATCCAGCGGCCCTCCTCGCCGAGCAGGGTCGCGATCACCATGCCGATGTCGTCGGGCTCGCCCACCCGGCCGAGGGCGGTCTTCGCGGCCAGCGCCGGGATCACCTCGGGGAACCGCTCGAAGGCGTTGTCGGCGAGCCGGGTCCGGGTGGAGCCGGGGGCGACGGAGTTGACCCGGATGCCGCGCGGGCTGAACTCCTTGGCCATGTACCGGGTCAGCACCATCAGGCCGCCCTTCATCGTGGCGTACCCGGAGTAGCCCGGCTCCAGGCCGGACTCCATCGCCGAGTTGCTGGCGACGTTGACGATGGCGCCGCCGTCGGCCAGCAGCGGCAGAAGGGTCTGGGTCAGGAAGTACGGCCCCTTGAGCAGGACCCGGAAGAACCTGTCGAACAGCTCCTCGGTGGTGTCCTCGAACATCGACATCTGGGCGAAGCCGGCGTTGTTGGCCAGGAAGTCGAAGGTGTCGCGCTGCCAGGTGCCGCGCAGCGCCGCGACGACCGAGTCGCGGAAGGCGGGGAAGGTCTCGCTCCTACCCACGTCCAACGGCAGCGCCACGGCGGTGCCGCCCTCCTTCTCGATGCTCGCCACCGTGTCCAGCGCACCGGACTGGTTGGCGCCGTAGGTGAGGATCACCCCGGTGCCGCGCTTGGCGAGCTGGATGGCTGCGCTCTGCCCGATGCCGGAACTGGCCCCGGTGACGACTGCGACCCGCATGATGTGCCCACCTGTCCATTTCTGGAGCTGCTGTTTGCTCCTTGGGATTTGACTCTCCAATCAAACCCGCGTGGGCTGCTCAATCGGTAGAACGATGCTCTCCACCTCTTGCCTGATCCTCTCCATGGTGAGAATGCAGGCCGAGTGCTTCAATGGGCCTCATGCCCCTCGACGAGCTGCGCGCCCTGCTCGCCCGCCACGTCCGCCCCGACGGGACCACCGCCATCGACGACGTCCTGATCGCCAAGGTCGAGCAGTCCGACCCGCCGTCGGCCTCGATGTCCGGCACGGTGCTGGCGCTCATCGCGCAGGGCGCGAAACGGCTCGCGCTGGGCGACCGGGTCTACGAGTACCGCGCCGGGCAGTACCTCATCGCGTCGGTCGACCTTCCGGTCACCGGCCACTTCACCGAGGCCAGCCCCGACCGGCCGGCGCTCGGGTTCGGGCTCACGCTGCAACCGGCCGCCGTCGCGGAGCTGCTGCTACAGGCGGCCCCCGGAGACCTGCCACCCGCCACCGGCGGTGTCCCCTCGGGCATTGCCGTCAGCGACGCCCCCGACGAGCTGCTCGACGCGGCGATCCGGCTGCTGCGCCTGCTCGACCGGCCCCGCGACATCGCCGTGCTGGCGCCGCTGATCAAACGGGAGATCCTCTGGCGGCTCATCACCGGCGAGCAGGGCGCCGTCGTCCGCCAGCTCGGCCTCGCCGACAGCAGCCTCGCCCACGTCGCCCGGGCGGTCCGGTGGATCCGCGACCACTACCGGCAGTCGTTCCGGGTGGAGGAGGTGGCCCAGCTCTCCGGCATGAGCGTCTCCGCCTTCTACCGAAACTTCCAAGCGGTCACCGCGATGAGCCCGATCCAGTTCCAGAAGCAGATCCGGCTCCAGGAGGCCCGGCTCCTGCTCGCCACCCACCCCAACGACGTCACCGGCGTGGGGCACCGGGTCGGCTACGACAGCGCGTCACAGTTCAGCCGCGAGTATCGCCGCCAGTTCGGCACACCACCGAGCCAGGACGCCGTCCGACTCCGCGGCTCGGCGCTCACCGCCGCCTCGCCCCTGCCGTAACCGCCACCCGAGCCTGTTGCACGGCCCCCTCCGACCCGGCGCCCCGGATCGGGGTGAACAGCCCGGCGATCGCGATCAGCAGGCACCCGCCACCGGCGACGAGGGCGACGGCGGTGACGCCGAAGCGGCTGGTGGCCCAGGTCAGCGCCGCCGCACCGGCCGGGCCGAGCGAGTAGTGCGTGCTCCAGAAGGCGGACGTCACCCGCCCCAGCAGGTGATCGGGGGTGATCTCCTGACGCAGCGACATCGAGCAGATCCCGCCGACGCTGACGCCACAGAGGTAGACCGCGGTCAGCACCGTGACGGCGGGGACCGTCCCCGCGACCCCGATGCCGACGAGGGCGAGGCCGCAGAGCGAGATCGCGCCGACCCAGGTGACGCCGAAGCCGCGACGACGCCGTAGCGGCGCTGCCAGCAGGGCACCGGCGATGGTGCCGAGCGCGGCCAACCCGAGCACGGTGCCGGCCGTGCCGTCGGAGCCGCCGAGGTCGTGCTTCACGTGATAGATGAGCACGTCGGTGAAACCGAACGTCAGGAAGATGAAGACCGAGAGCAGGACGGTCAACGAGCGCAGCACCGGCTGACGCCAGAGGAAACGCGCCCCGGCCAGGAACTCGGCCAGCGGCCGCTCCCGCCGCGGCACGCCCTCGCCGACCGTTGTGTCGTCGCGGGCCGGCCGCCGGAGCCGGACCAGCCAGAGGCCGGCCGCCGACAGGGCGAAGCTGGCCGCGTTGATCGCGACGGCCGCGGTGGGGCCGAACCGCGCGGAGACCACGCCGGCGAGCAGCGGACCGCCCACGGCTGCCGCCGCGTACGTCGCCTGCAACCGACCGTTGGCCTCGGTGATCCGGTCCCGGTCGACCAGGTTCCGGACCGCGGTCACCGCGGCGACCTGGAACAGCATCCCGGCCGCTTCGCAGATCGGCAGGACCACGAAGATCAGCCAGACCTGCGGGCCGGCGAGCCAGGCCAGCGGCACCAGGCCGTAGAGGACCAGCCGGGCCAGGTCCGCGGTGATCATCAGGGTGCGCCGGTCGTACCGGTCGACCAGGACGCCGCCGAAGACCCCCGCGCCGACGGACGCGACCCCGGCCACGGCGGTGAGCAGACCCATCTGCGCGACCGACCCGGTCGCGTGGAGCACGAGCAGCGGCATCGCGATGTAGGCGAACGAGTCGCCGACGGCGGAGAGCGACTGCGCGAGCCAGTAGGTGCCAAAGTTGCGGTCCCGCCACAGCGGACGATCGACCGGGTCGACGGGAGAGCTCACGCAGCCGAGCGTAGTACCGCCGCCGGACCGGCTCGGGGCATCGACGGGGCCCTCTGTCGGGAACCCGTGCCGGCCCGGGTTGTGGCACGATCACCGGCCGTGCGCCCTCCGCGTGTCCTGCTGCTGGTGTCCGCCGTGGCGGGCGCGTTCTCGGTCCTGGCCACGCTCTTCTCCGAGTCGCGGGCCGCCCTTCAGTCCAGCCTCGTCGCAGCGGTCGCCTTCCTCGGGTACGTGCTCCTGGCCGGCCGGGTGTCGCCTCGGGTGCGTACCGCGCTGGCGGCCGGCATCGGGTTCTTCGCCCTGGCCATGGCCATCCAACTGTGGTGGCTCCCCGAGCAGCCAGCGGGGAACGGCTGGCTGGAGCCGTTCTACGCGCCGCTCGACGGCAGCGGGCCGGACGTGGGGTCGGCGGAGCTGGGGCCGGTGTTGATGGACCAGTGGCGGCGGGGGATCGACCGGGAGCGGATCGCCGCGGTGGGGCTGCTGCTCGGCGTGCTCTGTCTCGCGTTCGCGGTGTTCGCCCTGCCCGCCCGGCACCGGTCGAGGCGTGCGCTGCTGGCCCGGGTCGTCGTCGCGGTGCTGCTGCTCGCGGTGGTCGGTGCGGACGCTTGGGACCGGGTTGACGACGCCCCGCTGCCCGGCCTGCTCGGTGTCGCGTGGCCCGCGCTGCTGGCCACCCTGATCGTGGCCGGCATGGTGGTCCTGTCGGGCTGGCGTGCCGACCGGTTCGCGCTCGTGTCGCTCGGAGTGCTGCTGCTGGCGGTGACGGCGGGCACTGCCTTCACCGACCTCGCCGATACCTGGGCGGCCTGGCAACGGTTCGCCGACGACAGCGGCGACGCCTTCCTCTCCGTCGGTGTCGCCGTCCCGTCGGACCGCTGGGCGGACCGGTCCGCGGTGGTGGGCGCGGCGGTGGCGCTCGCCGGGCCGGCGCTGCTGGCGATCGGCGCCCTACGCGCTCCCCGCGACCCGGACCCGACCTGACGGCTGCCGGTGGCCCGTGCGCCGGTTCAGCAGGGGCCGGCGCCTTCGACGAAGAGTTGCCGGGCCCACTCCGCGTAGCCCGCGATGACGTTGCGCACCGTCTGTCCATCATGGAGGAAGAGGTAGCCGCGGTCGCCGCGCCGGGCCAGCAGGCCGTCGAAGCGGTACGTCCCGCGTGGCGCGTGCAGCGTGGTGACGGAGGGATATCGGAACCAGACCTCGGTGACCGGGGTGCCGATGGTCACCCCCTCCGGGGTCTGCATCGGGTCGCCGGCCCAGAGCAGCACCAGCCGGTCGTCGACGAAGACCGGGCTGACCGTCTCGTGCCCGGTGAGCAGCGGGCCGCAGGCGTCGACGTCCGAGCGCAGCACGCCCCTCCGGGTCAACTCGGCCTCGGTGTCGCCGAATGCGACGTTGCGCAGGCCGTTCAGGTCGAGCACCTCCACGCTGCCGGTGCGTACCGGCCCCTGTGGAGCGAAGGTTGGTCCGTTCGGTGCGCTGCCGGAGATGACGGCAGCTGTCAGCAGCCCTGCGATAAGGGCAAATTGGCGCAATTTCATGGCTTCCCCCGGGGGTCCTAACGGGACGGGGGCGTCCAGGTTGCTGCTATTTGCCGGATTCCTGACTTTCCCACTGCTCGGCAAGGTCGTCCCAGTAGTCGGCGCTGAGCCGCCGCCGCCCGTGTGCCAGCCAACCGTCGGTGTTCCGCTCCAGGTGCAGCCCCAGCTCGGCGAACGGGTCGATCCACGTCCCGGGTTCGACGCCCAGCTCGACCAGCGCCGCGTTGATCGGCCACTGCGCCCGGGGTGCCTCCAGCGTGCCGTCGAATCGCGGCCCCCAGGAAACCGTGCCGCCCAACCAGAGCACCGCCGACTGATATCCGAGGCCGCCGAAGAACTCCGCCTCCAGGTAGCCGAGCGGCCCCCGCTGCGACCAGCCAGCCAGCACGTCGGTCAGGGCCGGCGCGAGCACCAGGTGGAACGGACGGCCGGCGTCCGGAGGGTCGACGCGGAAGTCCGGCAGCTCGCCGGTCAGCTCCTCGATCAGTTGCGGGGTGACCGGCAGCAGCGCGAAGTCCTGCCGCAGCTCGCCGAGGACCGCGTGATCCAGCTCCGCGGTCTGCTCGCGGAGCAGTTCAGCATCCGCGACCACCGCGCTGAGCTGGTAACTCATCGGCAACCTCCGGCATCCACAGCCTGTGGATGGAACATGTGTACGACGGATCGGGCGCTCGGCCGGGGTCGTGTTCGGCCGGGCTCGGTCAGCGCTGCTCGGGCAGCTTCGCGACGAACGCGTGCCAGGCCGCCGGTGCGAAGATCAGCGCCGGCCCGGTCGGGTCCTTCGAGTCGCGTACGCCGATCACGCCGGGCAGGTTGTCGGCGACCTCGACGCAGTTGCCGCCGTTGCCGCTGCTGCGGCTGCTCTTGCGCCACCTTGCGCCGTTCAGCTCCATGTCTCCGCCACTTCTGAGATGAGGTCGAGAGATTGTCGGCGGGAGAGCGCCTCGCCGCGCACGTTCTCCCACGCTGCCATCATGGCCGCGATGTCGCTCGGGTCGCTAACCAAATGTCCCTGGAGCTGGTTGTCCAAGTAGCCGGCGATCCGGTGGTCCCGCGCGGTGGCGATCACGAACGGTCCGTTCAGCCCGGCGTACGCGCCGACCGTGGCCGGCACCACGTGCACCCGGACGTGCGGCTCGGCGCAGGCCGCCACCAGGGCGTGCAGCTGCTCGCGCATGGTGGCCGGGCCGCCGACCGGCCGGCGCAGCACCGCCTCGTCGACCACGGCGGTGAGCTGCGGCGGGTCGTCCTGCTTGAGGATGCCCTGCCGGTTGAGTCGCTGGATCAGGTGCCGCTCGACGTCGCCACGGGGGATCAGCCCGGCTTCGCCGAGCACGGCGCGGGCGTACGCCTCGGTCTGCAACAGCCCGGGTAGGACGACCGACTCGTACGACCGCAGCGACACCGCCTCGCGCTCGATCTCCTGCCACGGCCGGAACCAGATGGGGTCACGACGTCTCGAAGTGTCCGGCCAGATGTCCGCGACGTCCCGGCGAAGCTCCTCCGCCGCCGACAGCCGGTGCCGGGCGTGCGGGATGCGGCCCTCGGTCAACCACCGTCCGACCGTCTTCGGGTCGACGCCGACTCGTTCGGCGAGCGATTCGATCGTGTGCCCGGTGTCGCTGAGCGCCACCCGGAGCGCGTCGTTCACGGGCCCCTCCATCGGATGTCCCAAAATATCTGGCCACCATATCGCTACGCCCTGTGTTTGTCTGACCACTGACGGGAGCCTGGTCTGGTGAACCACCTGACCGTTGGCACGACGATCCGGGTGCCCGAGGAGGCGTACCGGTTCGGCGAGGGGCCGCTGACCCTGCTGATCACCGAGGTGCTGAGCGTCGGGCCGTTCCAGGGCGCCGAGTGGGCCGAGGTGCGCGGCCACGAGGTGCATCCGGACGGCACCCTGCGGGCCCGGAAGAGCTACGCGCTCGTCCGCGTCGACCGGGCCCGGCAGGTCGAGGTGCGAGCCCTGTGACCCGCCGCCGCGAACACCTGCCGACCCGGCCCACCTGGCGCTGCGCCGCCTGCGGCATCGCCTGGCCCTGCTCGCCGGCGAAACTGCGTCTGCTCGGCGAGTACCGGCACGACCGCGCGGCGCTGACGGTCTACCTGGCGACCCTCCAGGCCGAGGCCGCCGAGGAACTCGCCGCCATCGACCAGGCCCCGCCGCCGACCGACCTGACCAACCGCTTCCTCACCTGGACCCGCCCGCCCGCCTGAGGGACGGGCTGCCGCGAATGCACGGCTCGGCACGGGCGGAAGGCCCAGGTGAGTCTGATGTGGACCGTGAGCAGCGACGCCACGTGTTAATCTCTGTCACTAGGCATGATCACCTTGAGCGACTGAGGGGACACATGGTGGCCGGCGTTCCAGGCACGGGCGGCTTGCTGGACCCGGACGGCGCCATGGAGCGCCTCGCCGAGTGGAAGGGCCGGATCAACCAGCTCGCGGCCGACACCAGGGCGATGAGCGACCAGCTCCAGGAGCTGCGGGTGACGGCAGCCGACGACAACGGGCTGGTGGAGGTCACCGTCGACTCCTCCGGGCAGTTGGTCGACCTCTGGCTCGGCCAGCGGATCCACCGGGTCGCGCCCGACGTGGTCGCCAGGACGGTCATGACCACGATCCGAGCCGCCCGGCAGCAGTTGGCCGACCGGTCGCAAGCGATCATCGCCGACACCATGGGCACCGAGTCACCGGCGGCGCGGGCGATCGCCGAGCGGGTCGGGCAGCAGCTGCGCGACGCCGATCCCGCCGCGGACGGCCCCGACGACCAGCAACGCAGGTGGTGACCGCGTGGGCGACGGTTTCGAGGTCGACGCGGAGCAGATCCGCCAGCACGCGCGCAACATAGACGCGCTGCGCGGCCGCTTCGGCGCGATCAAGGGTGCCAGCGCGCACATCACCGGGGACGACGCGGCGTACGGGGTGCTGTGCGGGTGGATCTCCGGCGTCCTGGAGGGCCGGCACACCCGGCAGGACGAGCTGATCGCCTACGTCGAGGAGAACCTGGCTCTGGTCGTCAAGGGGCTGGGCACGACCGCCGACAACTACGACAACGCCGACGCCGACTCCACCAACACGATCCGCAAGGCGGGGAGCGGGTTGGACGGAAGTCGGGCGGGGGCGGCGCATTGAGCGACGGGTCGCTGATCGCCGACGTCCAGTCGACCCGCAAGCCGTGGACCGGGGCGGCCGCCGCCGACAGCTTCCAAGGGCTGGTCGACGCCATTCGCAGCGAGGGCTGGGTCGACGACCTCATCGCCGGTGCGGCGTTCGGGGTGGAGGCCGTCGCGACCGTGCTGGACCCTTTCAGCGCGCTGCTCGCCAACGGGCTGGGCTGGGCGATGGAGTACTTCGAGCCGCTGCGGCAGATCCTCGACGAGCTCACCGGCATGCCCGACGTCGTCGCCTCGCACGCCGCCACCTGGGACAACATGGCCGCCGAGCTGGAGAGCATCGCCGTCGATCTGAAGTCGCACCTCGGCGCGGACACGCCGCTGTGGCAGGGGCAGGCGGCCGCCGCCTACCAGGGCCTGATGGCGCACAACGTGGCGGCGATCGACGGGATGAGCGGCATCTCCGCCGCGATGGCCGCGGCGACGCAGGCCGCCGGCAACCTCGTGGCGTTCACCCGTGACGTCGTACGCGACCTCATCGCCGACCTGGTGGCGCGCGTGGTCATCTGGGCGGTCGAGGCGATCTTCGTGGTCACCATCCCGGTGATCGCCACGCAGATCGTGGCCGCCGTGGTCAAGTGGGGCGGACGCATCCTGACCTACGTCGCCGCACTGATCAGCAGCCTGACCAACCTCTCCAAGCTGCTGAACGGCTAGGGCCGGCGATGGCGAAGCCCAAGACGCCCCCGGGCGGGCACGGTGACGGCGGGACGACCCCGCGCCCGGGTGACGGTGACGGCGAGAGCGGCATCCCCGGGCAGCGGCGGCGCAGTTCCACCGAAGTGCCCGACAACGTCTCCCGGGCCCAGGAGGTCGCCGGCGAGGAGGCGAGACTGGGTCGCCCGCCCGGCGGCGACTCCGGCGAATCACCGGGCCGGCCCTCCGGCGGCAACGACGATTACCACACCCCCAAACCCGGCACCCCCGAGTACGACCGCCGGGTGGAGGAACTGGCCGCGGACCCGGCCCACAACGGCAACATCAGCGCCAAGTCCCGCCGTGAGGCCGAGGTCGGGCTCGCGGCGGAGGCGGAGGGCAAGATTCCCGGTCCGATTCGCCGTGCCGAGCTCGACAACTCCGATCCCGCGTTCCAGAAGGACCAGGGCGAATTCATCGACTCGAACGGCGACAACTGGGACGTGAAAGCGCCGGCCGACGTATTCCCCGCTGGGCGGCACGCCGGCCAGCCGATGCCCGAGGGAATGAGGGGGCGCTACGATGGCGACGAGTTCGAGCAGAAACTCGCCGACGAGGTAGCCGGCGGACAGAATGTGGTCATCGACACCAAGAATCTGTCCCCGAGCGCCGTGGCTGATCTGAAGAGTCGGGTCGCCGGTCGCACGGACTGGGACGGCAAGGTGGTGTTTGACAAATGAGCAGATACAAGCGCAGCAGCGCGGACGTGATCCGCTGGCCGGAGAGCCCCGACGCCAGGGAGGCGCTTGAGGAGTGGTTCGCCGCCGCTGCTCCGGGCACGTCCTACCTGTCCGGCGACTTTCTCGACTTTCGCGGCGCCGATCTCAGCAACCTCGACCTGACCGGCGCCTACCTGGCCAATTCCAACCTGACCGGGGTGCGATTCGAGGATGCCAACCTCGGCGACGCCAACCTCAACAACTGTGAGCTCGGGCGCGCCGATTTCTCCTTCGCCGATCTGGCCAAGGCGGAAATGGTCGGCTGCCTGGCCGGAAACGCGCGGTTCCGCGCGGCGCGACTGTTTTCGGTGCAACTCGACGACGCCGTGCTGACCGGCGCCGATCTGAGCCACGCGATCCTCAACTCGGCCAAGCTCTACCGGACCGATCTGCGCGACGCCAACCTCGAATTCGCCAGCCTGCGGTGGTGCACGCTGGGCGGCACGAACATGCCCGCCGTGCTGACCGGCGCGCGACTGTTCGGCTGCCAGCTCGAGGGCGCGAAGGGGTCCGTCATCGGCCCGGTCTTCGTCGACCAGGAGGCGACCCGGTCGCTCGGCGGCGCCGACCTTCAGGCCTGGTTCGCCGAGCACGGCGCGGAGCAGGTCCAGGTCGCGAGCTGACGCCGTCCCGCCGACGCAACGGGCGGGCGGACATGACCGTGGAGACGACTCAGGGCCGGCCCTCTTCTGGGGCCGGCCCTGTCGTCCGTGCTGCCACCGCGCCCCGGGGCGGTCCCGGACGCTGGTCGTACGGGCTGATCCGCCCAGCTAGGGGTGGGTCTGCGCCCTGATCCGCCGAGCTACCGTGCCCACCGGGCCCATCGTTTTTTCTCCGGGCTGCGGTAAATGGATCGGGGCGCTGGTGCGTAAAGCAGGTGTGGAACGAGACGGGACGGACTTCGCGGAGTTCTATCAGCGCTCTCGGGACGACTGCCTGCGCGCCGTACTGGCCGGTACGGGCGATCGCGCGCTGGCCGAGGACCTGGTCGCTGAGGCGTTCGCGCGAGCCTGGGCCTCCTGGCGGAAGGTGAGCCGGCATCCGGCACCGGCGGCGTGGGTGGTGCGCACCGCCCTCAACGTCCGGGTGTCCTGGTGGCGGCGGCGCCGACGCGAGGTGGCTCTCGACGGCCACGACCGGGCGCAGCTCGCCGAGGACGGACTCGGCATGGACGACGTCCTGCTGACCGCCATCCGCCGGCTGCCGAAGCGGCAGCGCGAGGTGATCGTGTTACGCATCTGGCTCGACCTGGACACCAAGGCCGTGGCCGATGTGCTGGGCATCTCCGCCCGAACCGTAGCCGTCCACCTGTCCCGTGCCACCGCAACCCTGCGGGCACAGCTCGTGCCCGTAGCCAGTTAGGAGATTGGACATGAAGGACGATGAGGTGCTGGACGCGGTGAAGCAGACCCTTTCCGACGTACAGATGGGTCGTCCGGTCGGGGCGATCGAGCGGCGCGGCCGGGCGCGGCGGCGCAACCGCAGCCTCGGTCTGGCCGGTGGTGGCCTCGCGGCCGTGGCGGCGCTCGCGCTGGCCGTGCCGATGGCCACCCAGCAGCTCGGCGCGGCCCCGGCCGGCGACGGCCCGGCCGCTGGTGGCACCACGACCGGCGCTACGACGGCGATGGCGCCGGTGGCGTTCACGCTGACCGAGCAGGCGGACAGCACGGTGAAGCTGACCCTGAACTACAAGCAGGTCCTGGATCCCGCGGCCCTGCAGAGGGCGCTGACCGACGCGGGTGTCCCCGCCGAGGTCAAGGCCCACGCCCTCTGCGTGCCGAAGGGCAAGGAACTGCCGCGGGCCGACCAGGTCTACCGGACCGAGAAGGTCAACTGGCCCGACGGGTCGCCGAAGCAGTACGACCTCGTCGTCGCGCCGGCGAAGATGCCGAAGAACAGCCGCATCTACTTCAGCGTCTTCTCGGTGCGGGGAGCCGAAGAGTTCGACAAGGTCGCCCACTTCCTCGTGTCGGACGGTGCCCCGATGAGCTGCCGGTCCGACAAGGAATTCGCCCCGGCGGGCTCCTGACCCCTGCCGTACTCCCTGGTGGGGTGAGCTGACGGTCGGTGAGTGTGCCCGCTCATCGACCGCCGGCGCGTCCGGATGGTTTGCGTCGTGCAACCCCTCGCCATGGCATCTCCGTTCCAGGGGTGCGCCGTCTCTGGCGTTCTGCGATTGGGGACCCTGATGAACACTCGTCGGCGACGTGTCGACGCAGCGGGCCGAGTGAACGGGCGGGGGCCGTCGCGTCGCGGACTGCTGGCGGCGGCGGTGCTGGCCCTCACCGGCGGCGGTGTGGCCGAGACGAGCGCCCTCTGGCGCCTGTCCGATGGCCGCGACGAGTCGACGCCCGAGGCGGGAGGCCGAGGACCTGCCGGCCCGCCCACACCCAATCCGACGCCGGACTACCTTGCCGCCGCCCGGCAGAAGGTCGCGGCGTACCTGGAGAAGGTCGGGAACGGCCGGGTCACGGTGGCGGTGAAGGACCGGAGATCCGACGTCGCGCTCACCGTCGGCACCACCCGCTTCCAGACGGCCAGCATCGTCAAGGTCGACATCCTGGCTGCCCTGCTGCTGCGAGCGCGGCAGCGCAACCAGGAGATCACCGACACCGATCGCCGCAACGCCAAGAAAATGATCACCGCGAGCGACAACGTCGCCGCGACCGCGTTGTACCGCCGGATCGGCCGGAAGCCGGGACTGACCTCGGCGAACAGGACCTTCGGCCTGAAGGAGACCACCCCCGACGCGCAGTGGGGGGTGACCACCACGACCGCGGCCGACCAGATCCGTCTGCTCACCTCGCTCACGGACGAGGACGGTCCACTGGACGAGGACAGCCGGAGCTACCTGTTCGACCTGATGAGCCACGTCGAGGAAGGCCAGGACTGGGGAGTTCCCGCCGCCGCCGGCACGGGGACCACGAAGGTCTACGTCAAGAACGGGTGGGACACGGTGACCGCCGACGGTGGCCTCTGGCAGGTCAACACGATCGGGCGGCTCGTCGAGCCCGGGCACGACTGGCTGGTGGCCGTACTCTCCAACCACCACCGGACGCAGGCGGCCGGCATCCGGATGATCGAGGCCGTGGCCAGGTACACCCTCGGCGAGCTGCGCAAGATCCCCACGGCGCCGACGGCCTAGAGACGACTCAGGGCCGGTCCCCGATGGGGCCGGCCCTGTCGTGTTCCTGCTCGATCGAGCGGAGGATACGAGATTCGAACTCGTGAGGGTGTAAACCCAACACGCTTTCCAAGCGTGCGCCCTAGGCCTCTAGGCGAATCCTCCGCGAGCCAGGATACAGGCCCCCGCCGGCCGGGCCACCCCACCACCCCCTGAAGATCGACGAGCAGTCGGGTAGGGTTGGTGGCACCTCCCGTGCGGCGGTATCTCGTGAACCTCCCCAGGGCCGGAAGGCAGCAAGGATAAGCGAGCTCTGCCGGGTGCACGGGAGGCCTTTCTGTCTGTGGACCGGTTGATCCACTCCACGTCGCCGATGTGGGGCTGTCCCGGGCGCCGCGACACCGCCCTGTCGCCGACATCGAGTTGATCAAGCCAGCCGGACCGAGCGGCCCGCGCGCAACGATCCGGCGGGGTGGGTGGTCACCCGGGGCGGACCGGCGCAGAATGGCTCGGTCGAGAGGAGGCGGGACGAGTGGCACTGGCGCTCTACCGCAAGTACCGGCCGCGTAGCTTCGCCGAGATGATCGGCCAGGAGCAGGTCACCGAGCCGCTGTCACAGGCGCTGCGCAGCGGGCGGCTCAACCACGCCTACCTCTTCTCCGGCCCCCGTGGCTGCGGCAAGACGTCCAGCGCCCGGATCCTGGCCCGCTCGCTCAACTGTGAGCAGGGCCCCACTCCGGAGCCGTGTGGGCAGTGCGAGTCCTGCCGCTCGCTGGCCCCTGACGGCGGCGGGTCGATCGACGTCATCGAGATCGACGCGGCCAGCCACGGCGGCGTCGACGACGCCCGTGAGCTGCGCGAGAAGGCGTTCTTCGCGCCGGCCCGCAGCCGCTTCAAGATCTATATCATCGACGAGGCGCACATGGTCTCGTCGGCCGGCTTCAACGCCCTGCTCAAACTGGTCGAGGAGCCCCCGGAGTACGTCAAGTTCATCTTCGCCACCACCGAGCCCGAGAAGGTCCTCGGCACGATCAAGTCGCGGACCCATCACTACCCGTTCCGGCTGTTCCCGCCGAAGGTGGTCCGCCCCTACCTGGAGCAGCTCACCGAGGCGGAGGGGGTAACCGTCGAGCCGGCGGTCTTTCCCCTGGTGGTGCGCGCCGGTGGCGGCAGCATGCGGGACAGCCTCTCCGTGCTCGACCAGCTCATCGCCGGCGCCGGCCCGGAGGGGGTCAGCTACGCCCGGGCCGCCGCGCTGCTCGGCGTGACCGACTCCGCGCTGATCGACGAGATGTGCGACGCGCTGGCCGCCGGGGACGGCGCCGCCGCCTACGCCACCGTCGACCGGGTCGCCGAGGCCGGGCACGACCTGCGCCGGTTCGCCGCCGACCTGCTGGAACGCATGCGCGACCTGATCGTGCTCCAGCAGGTGCCCGACGCCGCCAGCAAGGGCCTGATCGACGGCCCGGCCGACCAGATCGAGCGGATGGCCGCGCAGGCCCAGCAGCTCGGCCCGGGCACCCTGTCCCGCTGCGCCGACATCGTGCACAACGGCCTGGTCGAGATGCGCGGCACCACCGCGCCCCGGCTGCTGCTGGAGCTGATCTGCGCCCGGATGCTCCTCCCCGGCGCCGACGACACCACCGGCGGCCTGCTCCAGCGCCTGGAGCGCATGGAGCGCCGGCTCACCCTGGCCGGCACCGACGCGCCGACCGCCGCCGCCGGCTCCGGCTCGGCCACCCCCACCTCCGGGGTACGCCAGGAGCCTTCCGCCCCGCCCGCGGCTGCCGCCGCGCCGCACCCGGAGACCGCCGGCACGCCGGCGGCTGCCGGTGCGCTGACCGGGGCGGCCGCCGCCCGCGCCGCCGCCACGGTCGCCGGCGCCCGCTCCACCGTGCCCGCCCCGGGCTCGACCAACCGGTCCCCGGGCGCTTCCGCCCCGGTGGCCGGAGCCCCAGCCGCCCCCGGCGCGGGCCGCGCTGGCGCCACCGCGCAAGGCTCGGATCCCGCCATCGCGGGCGCGGACCACGCCGCCCCCGCCCGCCGCCCGGTGCCGCCGTCCGCGGTGATGGCCGATCCGGCCACCCCCGAGCCGCCGCGCCCCGGTGCCTCCCCGGCCGGCGCGCTGGACGCCGTCGCGGTCCGCCGGGTCTGGCCGGACATCGTCGCCAAGGTCAACCGGATCAAGAAGCCGGCCGCCGCGCTGATGCGCGACGCGGTGGTCCGCGACGTGGACGGCGACACCCTGGTGCTGACCGTGAAGTCGCCGGTGCTCGCCCAGATGATGGGCAACCACACGTCGGTGCTGGTCGAGGCGCTGTACGAGGAGTTCGGCGGTCGCTGGCAGATCCGCTGCGAGGTCGCCGGTGAGCGGGGCGCCGCCTCGCTCGCCGGGCCGCCCCCCGCGGCGACCGCCCCGGCCCGCTCCGCCCCGTCAGCGCCGGCCGCACCCACTGTGCCGGCAGCACAGCCCTCACCGGCTGCACCGACTTCGCCGGGTGGGGCGACTTCACCGGCTGCACCGACTTCGCCGGCTGCGGCGACTTCACCGGCAGCGGCGACTTCACCGGCTGCACCGGCTGCACCGACTTCGCCGGCAGCGGCGACTTCACAGGCAGTACAGGCTTCGCCAGCCGCGCCGACTTCACCGGCTGCGGCGACTTCGCGGGCTGCGGCGACTTCGTCGAGCGCGGCCCCGGCCCGTTCCGCAACCACCTCGCCGGCCGGCCCGACGTCCGGCGCGGGCGGCGCCCGAGGCGGCGCGTCCACTGGTGGCCGTGCGGCCGGAGGCGGTCTGGCTGGTGCCGGTGTGGCTGGTGCCGGTCTGGCTGATGCCGGTTCGGCCGGAGGCGGTTCGGCCGGTACCGCCGCGCCCGCCGACGACGAGGAGGACTGGCCGGAGCCGGCCCGCCCTGGCGGAGCCGCGTCCGGCCCGGACGACCCGGCCAGCACGAGCGACACCGGCAGCACGAGCGACACGGGCGAGGACTGGCCCGAGCCGGCCCGCCTGGGCGGCCCCCCGGCGGATGCGCCGACCGGACCGTCCGATCGTCCGGCCACATCGACCAGCGCCTCGGCGGGCCCGGCCGGTCGGTCGAGCGGCGCGGCGTCCGGCGGATCGGCGTCGGCCACCCCGCGCCAGGGCGGGAACGGCAGCGCCCCGGTGAGCAGCGCCATCGCGGCCGCCCGGGCCGCCGCGGCGGGCCGCGGGCCGCGTCCCACTCAACCGGCCCGGCAGACCGCGGACAGTGACTGGGCGGGCGAACCGCCGTACGACCCGGACTATGACGGGCCGGTCCGGCCCGGCGGTGGGCGACCGTCGGCCCCGTCGGCCGCGACCCCGGTCTACGAGGGGTTCGACCCCGGTGACGAGCCGCTGGACGACGTGATCGACGAGAAGACCGCCCGGGAGTCCAGCGAGGCGCAGGCGGTACGGCTGCTCCGCGAGGCGTTCGGCGCCGAGAAGATCAACGAAGTAGACGCCCGCTAACCCACCCGCCCCACCCGCTCCCACCCCACGCTGCGGTCGATCATGCAGTTGTGGTGCCCGAGCGATGCCGTTACGCACCTTTCGTCCACCACCACAACTGCATGATCGACGGGGCGGGCGGGGCGCGGCGCGCTGGCCCTCGACACCGACCTCTCCGACGTGCCGGCCCGGCGCTGGCCGGACCTGTGGCGCTGGGGCGGGGCGGGGTCAGGGGCGGGGGCGCGCCGCGCCGGGGCGGGGGTCAGGGGCGGGGCGAGGGCGGGGGTCTGGGGTTAGGGGTGGTGGGCGGGGAGGCCGTGGGGGTGGGCCTCGGCCAGGAGTTGGGGCGGGGCGGTGTTGATCCGGGCGTGCAGCTGGAAGTGACGGCCGTCCAGCAGGTCCGGCTCGAAGAGCAGATGCGCGACGGGCGCGTCGGCGTCGGCCGCGGCGGCCAGCCGGTCGAGTTCGGCGCTCACCCGGGCCCACTCGTCGGCGGGTACGTACTGCCGCATCACCGAGTGCCACACCACGGTGAGCGTGCCGGGCCGTGGGTCGATCCCGGCCAGGAAGTCCGCCGCCCCCATCGCCGTCACCCGGGCGGGCACCCGCCGGGCCAGCGCCAGCGCCCCGGCCAGCCGGGCCGCCCGGTCGGTGTGCTCCGGCCAGACGTACGCCCGCAGCGCCAGCGCGCCGTCCGCGCTGGTCGGGTCGAGCGGGGTGAGGTCGCAGCCGAGCCGCTCCAGCACGGTCAGCTCCGGGTACGCCGCCGCCGCGGCCGGCAGCCAGTCGGGTGTGCCGTCGCGCCAGGCGTCCGGCAACCGCACCGGGGAGTCGGCCGGTCCCCAGGCCCAGCCCGGCGCCTCGACGCGGAACAGGTCGGCGCGCAGGTTGAGCCCGGCGCTCGCACCCAGCTCGACCAGCCGCACCGGCCGCCCGCCCACCTCGCCGAGGGCGTAGAGCAGGCCCGCGACCAGCAGGTTGGCCCGGCCCACCTCGTTGGTCTGCGGCGGGCGGCGCAACCAGTCCCGTACCGTGTCGCGCTCGGTGGCGACCACCGCGCGGAACGCGTCCCAGCAGGCGTCGGCGTCGCCCGGCACCTGCCGCCCACCGGCGCTGGGATAGAAGGCGGCCAGCTCCGGCGCCCGCCCGGTGAGCACCAGGGCGTGCACCCCGCCGAGCAGCCGCAGCGGGACCGCCGCGCCGAACGGGGCGTCCAGGTGGCCGGCGAGCACCTCGGCGAACAGCCCGCCGGCTCGGACGTCCGCGGCCGCCCGCGACAGCAGGTCGGCGTATCGGCCGGCGGCCATGGCTGCGCAGGCCCGGGCCTGCCGTTCCAGGCTGGTCGCGGCGTGCTCGACGGTCATCCGGTGCCCCCTCGCGCTCGGTTCCCGTGATCGTCCGTCCGGCGCGCGGCGGGGGGAAGCACCGGGCGGGGCGAGCCTGCTCACAACGGATAGGCTGAGCGGCGGCCGAGCAGACGAGTGCGAGAAGGAGCCATCGTGCGCCCAGGTGGACAGCCGAACATGCAGCAGATGCTGAAGCAGGCGCAGAAGATGCAGCAGCAGATCGCCAAGGCGCAGGCCGAGCTGGCCGAGGCCGAGCTGACCGGCACCGCGGGCGGCGGCCTGGTCACCGCGACCGTCGCCGGCTCCGGCGAGCTCAAGGCGATCAAGATCGACCCGAAGGCGGTCGACCCGGACGACGTCGAGACGCTGGAGGACCTGGTCGTCGCGGCCGTGCACAACGCCGCCGAGGCGGCGCGGGAGCTGACCGAGCGGAAGATGGGCCCGGTCACCGGCGGCATGGGCGGCCTCGGCCTGCCCGGTTTCTGAGCGGCAGATGTACGAAGGCGCCATCCAGGACCTGATCGACGAGCTGGGGCGGTTGCCGGGCGTTGGCCCGAAGAGCGCCCAGCGGATCGCCTTCCACGTCCTGTCGGCCGACCCCGCCGACGTCAACCGGCTGGCCGGCGCGCTGCGCAAGGTCAAGGAGCTGGTCCGGTTCTGCACCACCTGCTACAACGTCGCCGAGTCCGAGCAGTGCCGGATCTGCCGCGACCCGCGCCGCACCGACGAGGTGCTCTGCGTGGTCGAGGAGCCGAAGGACGTGGTGGCGATCGAGCGGACCGGTGAGTTCCGCGGTCGCTACCACGTGCTCGGTGGCGCGATCAATCCGCTGGAGGGGATCGGGCCCGACAATCTGCGCATCCGCGAGCTGATGACCCGGCTCAGCGGCGGCGAGATCCGCGAGCTGATCCTGGCCACCGACCCGAACACCGAGGGTGAGGCGACCGCCACCTACCTCGCGCTGATGGTCAAGCCGATGGGCATCTCGGTGACCCGGCTGGCCAGTGGCCTGCCGGTCGGCGGCGACCTCGAGTACGCCGACGAGATCACCCTCGGGCGGGCCTTCGAGGGGCGCCGGGCGGTCTGACGACCAGCGTGCGTTGATCTGACACCTGACGCCCGGACCGGCGGGATCGACGTAACAGTTTGGCATCGTGAACACCGAATCCTCGGATTTGCCCGGTGTTCACCTTCGAATCGACGGCCAAACCCCGGCAAAGACACGATCCGATACCAACCGTCCATGCAACGGTTTCCGCACGGTCGTAACGGGAGCTATGGTCACCGCCATCGGTGACCCCTGTCACCACGTTGTCCGTACCCCCAAGGACGAGGTGAAGCACATGCGTGCACCCAGGCCGAAGGTCGCGATCGCGGCCGTCGCGGTCGCGGCCCTCGCGGTAGCAGGCTGCGCCGAGAGCAACCGCGATGACAGTTCCGGCGGTAGCAAGAAGGACACCCTCGTCTTCGGCGTCGCCGGAGACCCGAAGGTGCTCGACCCCAGCTTCGCCAGCGACGGCGAGTCGCTGCGTGTGGCCCGCCAGGTGTTCGAGACCCTGGTCCGCCCGGAGGAGGGCGGCACCAAGGTGACGCCCGGCCTGGCCGAGACCTGGACGCCGGATGCTGCCGGCACCACCTGGACGTTCAAGCTCCGTTCCGGCGTGAAGTTCCACGACGGCACGGACTTCAACGCCGAGGCCGTCTGCTACAACTTCAACCGCTGGTACAACGGCAAGGGCCTCATGCAGAGCCCCGACGTGACCGCGTACTGGCAGGACGTCATGGGCGGCTTCGCCAAGAACGAGAACCCGGACCTGCCGCCGAGCCTCTTCAAGTCCTGCACCGCCAAGGACGCGACCACTGTCGACCTGGCCTTCACCCGGGTCTCCAGCAAGATCCCGGCCGCGCTGATGCTGCCGTCGTTCTCCATCCACAGCCCGAAGGCGCTGGAGCAGTACGACGCCAGCAACGTGGGTGGCACCGCCGAGGACATCAAGTACCCGGCCTACGCCACCGAGCACCCGACCGGCACCGGTCCGTTCAAGTTCAAGTCCTGGGACGTCGCGAACAAGACGCTGACCCTGGAGCGGAACGACGACTACGCCGGCACGAAGGCCAAGCTGAAGACCCTCATCTTCAAGACCATCTCGGACGAGAACGCGCGCAAGCAGGCGCTGCGCTCGGGCGACATCCAGGGCTACGACCTGGTCGGCCCGGCCGACGTCAAGCCGCTGGGTGACGAGGGCTTCAACGTCCTCACCCGTCCGGCGTTCAACGTGCTCTACCTGGCGATCAACCAGAAGGGCAACCCGAAGCTCGCCGACATCCGGGTCCGGCAGGCCATCGCGTACGCGCTGAACCGGCAGGCCCTGGTCGACTCGAAGCTGCCCCCGGGCGCCAAGGTCGCGGCGAACTTCATGCCCGACACCGTCGAGGGCTGGAACGGCGACGTCACCAAGTACGACTACAACCCGGAGAAGGCCAAGCAGCTGCTGGCCGAGGCCGGCGCGTCGAACCTGACCCTGAAGTTCCACTACCCGACCGAGGTCACCCGGCCGTACATGCCGAGCCCGAAGGACATCTTCGAGCTGCTCTCGGCCGACCTGCAGGCGGTGGGCATCAAGGTCGAGGCCATCCCGCTGAAGTGGAGCCCGGACTACCTGAACGCCACCACCTCCGGGGCCAAGCACGACATCCACTTCCTCGGCTGGACCGGTGACTACGGCGACGCCTACAACTTCATCGGCACCTTCTTCGACCGGCCGAAGGACGAGTGGGGCTTCACCAACAAGGCCCTCTTCGACCAGTTCAAGGACGCCGACACGACCGCCGACCAGGCGGCCCGGACCGAGAAGTACAAGGCCCTCAACAAGGCCGTGATGGACTTCCTGCCGGGTGTGCCGATCTCGCACTCGCCGCCGGCGATCGTGTTCGGCAAGGACGTGATCGGGATCAAGGCCAGCCCGCTCACCGACGAGCGCTACGCCAGCGCCGAGTTCAAGTCCTGACCTGACGCAAGGAACGCGGGCGGGCGCTGGATCCTCAGCGCCCGCCCGCAACCCTCCGCACCCCCTCCGAGGCTGCCCGTGTTCCGGTTCATCGTCAGACGCCTGCTCCAGCTGATACCGACGCTGTTCGGGCTCTCCCTCCTGCTCTTCATCTGGCTCCGGCGCCTGCCCGGCGGCCCCGAGACCGCCATCCTCGGCGAACGCGGGACGCCCGAGATGCGCGCCGCGATCCGCCGCAACATGGGCCTGGACGAGCCGATCCTGGTGCAGTACGGCCGGTTCGTCCGACGGCTGATCCGGCTGGACCTCGGCACCTCCACCTCGACCAAGCGCTCCGTGGTCACCGAGTTCGTCGAGCGCTTCCCGGGCACCGTCGAGCTGACCGTCATGGCGATGGTGATCGCGATCGGCATCGGTATCCCGCTGGGCTACCTGGCCGCTCGCCGTCGGGGCCGGTTCCTCGATCACGCCTCGGTCGGCGGCTCGCTGATCGGCATCTGCATCCCGGTCTTCTTCCTGGCGTACGTGCTCAAGGCGATCTTCTCGGAGAACCTGCACTGGTTCCCCTCCACCGGACGGCAGGACCCGACCATCGGCGCCACCCGGGTCACCAACTTCTTCGTCCTCGATGGACTGATGACCAGGGAGTGGGACGCCGCCGCCGACGCGCTCTGGCACCTCGTGCTCCCGGGCATCGCGCTGGCCAGCATCCCGCTGGCGATCATCGTCCGGATCACCCGGGCGAGCGTGCTGGAGGTGCTCAACGAGGACTTCGTCCGGACCGCCGAGGCCAAGGGCCTCACCGAGCGGACCGTCCGGGGCCGGCACGTGCTGCGCAACTCGCTGCTGCCGGTGGTCACCTCGATCGGCCTGCTCACCGGCGGCCTGCTCTCCGGCGCGGTACTGACCGAGACCGTCTTCGCCTACGGCGGCATCGGGGCCTTCATCTACGAAGCGATCAGCCAACGTGACTATCCGGTGCTGATGGGCTTCATCCTGATCATCGCGGTGGTGTACGTGCTGGTGAATCTCCTGGTCGACCTCTCCTACAGCCTGATCGACCCGAGGGTGAGGGTCCGATGACCATCACCACCGGTAAGAAGCGGGAAAAGATCGACCGGCTCGGTGAGCTGGCCGCCGTCCGCGACGACGAGCAGGGCGTCAGCCTCTGGCGGGAGGCGTTCCGGCGGCTGCGCCGCAACCCGGCGGCGATCGCCGGCGCGGTCATCCTGGCGCTGTTCCTGCTGGTCGCCATCGTCGGCCCGTTCTTCGCCCCGCACCCCGCGGACGCCCAGCTCTGGAAGGGCGAGGTCCGCCTCGGCGACTTCCCCGGCCCGCGGGCCGAGAACTGGTTCGGGACCGACCACATCGGTCGGGACGAGTTCAGCCGCATGATCGTGGGCGCCCGGCAGACGCTGCTGGTCGGCGTGATCTCGACGCTGATCGGCCTCGCCGTCGGCTCGTTCATCGGCGGGGTAGCCGGTGCCGCGGCCGGTCTGGGTGGCCGGTGGGGCCGGAGCCTCGACAACGTGCTGATGCGCTTCGTCGACATGCTGCTGGCGATGCCGAGCCTGCTCCTGGCGATCAGCATCGCCGCCATCCTCGGGGCCGGGCTCACCACGGTGATGATCGCCGTCGGTGTGGTCTCGGTGCCGGTCTTCGCCCGGCTGCTGCGTGGTTCGATGATCGCCCAGGCGAACAGCGACTACGTGCTGGCCGCCACGTCGCTCGGGGTGAAGAAGCCGAAGATCGCGCTGACCCACGTGGTGCCGAACTCGCTCGCCCCGGTCATCGTGCAGGCCACGCTGACCCTGGCCACCGCGATCATCGAGGCCGCGGCGCTCTCCTTCCTCGGCCTGGGCAACAACGATGCCTCGATCCCCGAGTGGGGGGTCATGCTCGCCGACGCGCAGCAGTACCTCGACACCGCTCCCCGGCTGGCGATCCTGCCCGCCCTCGCCATCATCATCACCGCGCTGGGCTTCACGCTGCTCGGCGAGGCGATGCGCGAGGCCCTCGACCCGAAGCTGCGGAAGTAGGTCTGCGGAATGGCACTCCTTGAAGTTGACGACCTCTCGGTCACGTTCGCCCGACGTGGTCAGCGCACCGTGAACGCCGTGGACGGGGTCTCGTTCTCCGTCGACGCCGGCGAGGTGGTCGGTCTGGTCGGCGAGTCCGGGTGCGGCAAGAGCGTCACCTCGCTGGCGATCATGGGCCTGCTGCCGAAGCAGCCGGGCCTGCGGGTCGGCGGCAAGGCGGTCTTCGACGGCACGGACCTGCTCCAGCTGGACGACCGGTCCCGGCGGGACATCCGCGGCCGGGACATCGCCATGATCTTCCAGGACCCGCTCTCCTCGCTGAACCCGGTGATCCCGATCGGATTGCAGGTCACCGAGGTGCTGGCGCGGCACCGGGGAATGAAGGGCGAGGCGGCGGCCAAGGAGGCGGCGGCGCTGCTCGACCGGGTCGGCATCCCGGACCCGAAGCGCCGGCTGAAGGAATACCCGCACCAGCTCTCCGGCGGCATGCGACAGCGCGCGCTGATCGCCATGGCGGTGGCCTGCCAGCCCCGGCTGCTCATCGCCGACGAGCCGACCACCGCGCTCGACGTCACCATCCAGGCGCAGATCCTGGAGCTGCTCAAGGAGCTGGTCCGCGACTCGGGCACCGCGCTGGTGATGATCACGCACGACCTCGGCGTGGTGGCCGGCATGTGCGACACGGTCAACGTGCTCTACGCCGGGCGGGTGGTGGAGACGGCCCGCCGTCGTCCGCTCTTCCGCGAGCCGCGTCACCCGTACACCGTGGGTCTGCTCGCTTCGGTGCCGCGCCTGGACGCCGGGCGCGGCGAGCGGCTCATCCCCATCCCCGGCTCGGTTCGCGACGTCCTGCCCTGGCCGGACGGCTGCGCCTTCGCCCCGCGCTGCGCCCGGCGGATCGACGAGTGCGTCGGCGAGCCGCCGGAGCTGGTGCTCGCCCACGACGGCCGCAGCTACCGGTGCGTCAACCCGGCCCCGGTGCCCGGCTCGGTGCCGCCCGGGGCGACGCTCGGCCCGGACGCCCCCGCCGCACCGGCCGACCCGGCCACCGCACCGGCGGACGCGACGACCGCACCGGCCCAGGTGCCCGCCCCGCGCGAGGAGGAATCAGCATGAGCGACAGCGACATCCTCGTCGAGGTACGCGACCTGAAGGTGCACTTCCCGATCCGGCGGGGGGTGCTCTTCGACCGGACCGTCGGCCACGTGAAGGCGGTCGACGGGGTCGACCTGAGCATCCCGCGGGGTAAGACCTACGGGCTGGTGGGCGAGTCGGGCTGCGGCAAGTCCACGTTGGGCCGGGCGCTGCTCCAGCTGACCCCGCCCACCGGCGGCGAGGTGAGCTTCGACGGCGTCGAGCTGACCACGCTGGCACCGGGCAAGCTCCGGTCGATGCGCCGCCGGATGCAGATGATCTTCCAGGACCCGATGTCCAGCCTGGACCCCCGACAGAACGTCGAGTCGATCCTGACCGAGGGGTTGCAGACGCACGGCATCGGCGCCGACCGCAACGAGCGCCGCAAGATCATCGGTGAGACGCTGGACGCGGTCGGGCTGCCCCGCTGGGCGCTGTCCCGCTATCCGCACGAGTTCTCCGGCGGTCAGCGTCAGCGCATCGGGATCGCCCGCGCGGTGGTGCTCGGGCCGGAGCTGATCGTCGCCGACGAGCCGGTCTCCGCGCTGGACGTGTCGATCCAGGCCCAGGTGGTCAACCTGCTGGACGAACTCCAGGACAGTCTCGGCCTGACCTACCTGGTGATCGCGCACGACCTCGCGGTGGTGCGGCACATCTCCGACACCGTCGGCGTGATGTACCTGGGCGCGCTGGTGGAGGAGGCGCCGAGCGACCGGCTCTACACCGAGCCGCTGCACCCGTACACCCGGGCGCTGATGTCGGCGGTGCCGGTGCCGGACCCGGACGTCGAGGACCGCCGGGAACGGATCCTGCTCGCCGGCGACCTGCCGTCGCCGGCGAACCCGCCGTCCGGCTGCCGGTTCCACACCCGCTGCCCGTGGGCGCAGCCCACCCGGTGCGCCGACGAGCGGCCGGTGCTGCGAAACATCGGCGGCAGCCGGGTGGCCTGCCACTGGGCGGAGCAGATCGCCAGCGGCGAGCTGCGACCGCACAAGGTCAGTGTCCAGATCGTCCGCCCGGAGGGCGAGGGGGAGACCCCGGGCGTCGTCTCCGCGCCCAGCGAGCCCGGCTCGTACGTCTGATCCGGGCCCCGCTCCGGCGGCGGCCTCGGAAACTGCGCGGCATGCCGCAGCGTCATGGTCGTGATGCTGCGGCATGTCGCCGTTCAGCGGCGGTGCGCTTCGACGTACAGCGACGGTGTGGCCCGGCGCGGGGCGGCGGTCAGCCCTCGGGGCGGTGCAGCAGGCCGACCGCGATGCCGTGCACCGCGTCCAGGCCGGCCGGGTCGGGCAGGGCGGCGCTGCCACCGGTGACCGTGTACCACTCGTCGGCGTCCTTGTACTGCACCCGCAGGGTGACCCGGCCGTCGGCCCACTCGGCGCGCAGGGTCAGCTCGCCGGTGACCACGCCGACCTCGTCGGTCATCACCCCGCCCGGTCCGGGCACCACATCGGCGGTCCGGCTCTGCGGGCCGGCGGCCGGGGCGGTGCCGCTGCCGGCGTCCGCCTGCATGCCGGCGCCGGGCACCGCGGCGGCGGCCCCCGACGGCCCGTCGGCGTTCATGCCGGCACCCGGCGTCGCGGCCGGCGCTCCGCCGTCCGCGTTCATGCCGGCGGTGCCTGGCCCGCCGGCGCTGGTCTCCGGCCCGGTCACGGCTTGCTCGCCCATGTGCAGCCCTCCAACATGTCGGTCAGGGCGGCCTTCTCGGCGCTGGTCACCGTCAGCCGCCAGTGGTGCTTGACCGTCACCCAGTGCTCGGCGTACTGGCACCAGTACGACCGGTTCGCCGGTTTCCACTGCGACGGGTCCTGGTCACCCTTTGCCCGGTTGGAGGAGGCGGAAACCGCGATGAGCTGCGGTCTCGTGGTGTCGTTGGCGAAATCGCCCCGCTTCGCGTCGTCCCACTCGTCGGCGCCGGAGCGCCACGCGTTGGCCAGTGGCACCATGTGGTCGATGTCCACGTCGGACGGATCGGTGAAGGCGCGCCCGTCGTAGACGCTCTCCCAGCGCCCGCCCACCACGTTGCAGCCGGAGAGCTTGATGTTCTTTCCGTCCCGCTTCAGCACGGTGTCCCGTACGTCGCAGTTGGTGCCGGTGTCCCGCCAGTGCGGGAACCGTTCCCGGCTGTAGCCCTTCATCGACCCGGCGCCGGCCACGGTCAGCTCGCCGAGCTGCTCGACGGCGTTGCCCCCGGTGCTCGTCGGCGCCGGCTCAGGCTCGTCCACCGGCACACAGCCGGCCGCGACGAGCGTCAGCGCCGCGGCCACCGCGGCCGCGAGCACCCCGCGCGGTCCTGATCTGGTACGCACAGACGACACCCTTCCAGCTTGCGCGCTTCCGGCGATCCCGCACAGTACCCGGACACGGTTTCGGCGTTTCGTGGCGTCTCCCGGATAGTGCGGGAAAGATGGGTAGCCGTGACCCAGCCCGCTCCCGCCCTCCGGATGGGCACCGCCGCGGGCCGGGGCACACTGCTTGCCGCGGTCCTCGCCTCCGGCATGGTCTTCCTGGACAGTACGGTCGTCAACGTAGCCCTGCCCCGGCTCGGCCGCGACCTGAACGCCACCGTGGCGGATCTTCAGTGGACCGTGAACGGCTACCTGCTGATGCTCGCCGCGTTCGTGCTGCTCGGCGGGGCGCTCGGTGACCGCTTCGGCCGGCGCCGGATCTTCCTGATCGGGGTGGTCTGGTTCACCGCCGCGTCCGTGCTCTGCGGGCTGGCCCAGGGGACCGGTTGGCTGGTCGGCGCCCGGTTCCTCCAGGGTGCCGGCGGGGCGCTGCTGACCCCCGGCTCGCTCTCGGTGCTCCAGTCCAGCTTCCATCCGGACGACCGGGGGCGCGCTATCGGCGCCTGGTCCGGGCTCTCCGGGGTCTCCACCGCGCTCGGCCCGTTCATCGGCGGCTGGCTCATCGACGCGCTCTCCTGGCGGTGGATCTTCTTTCTGAACCTGCCGCTCGCCGTGCTGGTCGTGCTCGCCGCGCTGCGCTGGGTGCCGGAGAGCCGGGACGAGAACGCCTCCCGTACCCGGGCCGGCAGCCGCCAGCGGCGGCGGTTCGACGTGGCGGGCGCGCTGCTCGGCGCGCTCGCCCTCGGCGGCGTCACCTACGCGCTGATCGACGCCCCCGGCCGCGGCCTCGGTGCCCCGCCGGTGTGGGGGGCGGCGCTGGCCGGGGTGGTCGGGGCGGTCGCCTTCGTGCTGCTGGAGCGGCGCCGGGGCGACACCGCCATGCTTCCCACCGGGCTGTTCAGCAGCCGGCTCTTCTCGGTGCTGAACATCTTCACCGTGGTGGTCTACGCCGCGCTCGGCGGGTTCACCTTCTTCTTCGCCGTCTACCTGCAGAACGTGCTCGGCTGGTCGGCGTTGCTCACCGGAATCGCCCTGCTGCCGATGACCGTGCTGCTGCTGGTGGGCTCGGCCCGGGCCGGCGCGCTGTCGGCGCGGATCGGGCCGCGGCTGCCGCTGACCGTCGGCCCGGTGGTCGCCGCCGTCGGGCTGCTGCTGCTGCGCGAGGTCAGCCCCGGGGCGTCGTACTGGCCGGACGTGCTGCCCGGGGTGCTGCTCTTCGGCGCCGGCCTGACCCTGGTGGTGGCGCCGCTGACCGCCTCGGTGCTGGCCGCGGTCGCCGACCGGTTCGCCGGGGTGGCCAGCGGCTTCAACAACGCCGCCGCCCGGGCCGGCGGCCTGCTCGCGGTCGCCGCGCTACCGCTGCTGGTCGGCCTCTCCGGCGCCGGTTACGAGCAGCGCGGCGCGCTCACCGACGCGTTCCGGGGCGCGCTGGCCTGGTGCGCCGGGCTGCTGGTGGCCGGCGCGGTGATGGCCCTCCTGTTGATCCACCGCCCGCCGCGGTCGGCGCCACCCTCGCAGCCCTGCCACTCGTTCCCGGTGTCCACCCCGCCCGCCAGCCGGCGCGACCGCGGGGAAGGGCCCGGCTGAACCGCGCCCTTCCCCGTCGCCGAGTCAGCCGCGGGCGCGGTTGACCGCGCTGGTCACCGCCTTGATCGAGGCGGTCACGATGTTCGCGTCCACCCCGACGCCCCAGACCGTGCCGCCGTCGACCTCACACTCCACGTACGCGGCGGCCTGCGCGTCGCCGCCGGAGGAGAGCGCGTGCTCGTGGTAGTCGAGTACCCGTACGCCCACGCCCACCGACTGGAGCGCGTTGACGTACGCGTCGATCGGGCCGTTGCCGACCGCGGTGAGCGACGGCTGCTCGCCGCCGACGCCGATCCGGGCCTCGATCTCGACCTTGCCCTCGACGGTGCTGATCGTGTAGCCGGCCAGCGTGACCGCCGGGTCGGGCTGGTGGTCGACCAGGTAGTGCCGGGCGAAGATCTCCCACATCGCCGACGGCTCGACCTCGCCGCCGTCGTGGTCGGTGACCTGCTGGACCACGCCGGAGAACTCGATCTGGAGCCGGCGCGGCAGGTCGAGCTGGTGCTCGCTCTTCATGATGTACGCGACGCCGCCCTTGCCGGACTGCGAGTTGACCCGGATGACGGCCTCGTAGGTGCGGCCCAGATCCTTCGGGTCGATCGGCAGGTAGGGCACCGCCCAGCTGTGCTCGTGCATCGGCACCCCGGCGGCCGCGGCGTCCGCCGCCAGCGCGTCGAAGCCCTTGTTGATGGCGTCCTGGTGCGAGCCGGAGAAGGCGGTGTAGACCAGGTCGCCCGCGTACGGGTGGCGCTCGTGCACCGGCAGCTGGTTGCAGTACTCGACGGTCCGCTTCACCTCGTCGATGTTCGAGAAGTCGATCATCGGGTCGATGCCCTGGGAGAAGAGGTTCAGGCCCAGCGTGACCAGGTCGACGTTGCCGGTCCGCTCACCGTTGCCGAAGAGGCAGCCCTCGATCCGGTCCGCGCCGGCCAGCAGGCCCAGCTCGGCGGCGGCCACGCCGGTGCCCCGGTCGTTGTGCGGGTGCAGGCTGAGCACCAGGCTGTCGCGGCGCGGCAGGTGCCGGTGCATCCACTCGATCGAGTCGGCGTAGACGTTCGGCGAGGCCATCTCGACGGTGGCCGGCAGGTTGATGATCAGCTTCCGGTCCGGCGTCGGGTCGATGACCTCGATGACCTTGGCGCAGACCTCCAGCGCGTACTCCAGCTCGGTGCCGGTGTACGACTCCGGCGAGTACTCGTAGTGGATGTCGGTGTCCGGGGTGTGGATCTCGGCGTACTTCTGGCAGAGCCGGGCGCCGGTGGTGGCGATGTCGGTGATGCCGTCCCGGTCCAGACCGAAGACCACCCGGCGCTGGAGCGTGGAGGTGGAGTTGTAGAAGTGCACGATCGCGCGCTTCGCGCCGCGCAGCGACTCGAAGGTCCGCTCAATCAGGTGCTCCCGGCACTGGGTGAGCACCTGGATCGTCACGTCGTCCGGGATCAGGTCCTGCTCGATCAGCTGGCGGACGAAGTCGAAGTCGGTCTGGCTCGCCGACGGGAAGCCGACCTCGATCTCCTTGTAGCCCATCTGCACGAGCAGCTGGAACATCCGGCGCTTGCGCTCGGGCGACATCGGGTCGATCAGCGCCTGGTTGCCGTCGCGCAGGTCCACTGCGCACCAGCGGGGTGCGGCCTCGACGTGCCGGGTCGGCCAGCTGCGGTCCGGCAGGTCGATCCGGAACTGCTGCTGGTAGGGCTGGTAGCGCTGGAACGGCATCCGGCTGGGGCGCTGCCGGGCGATCGGATCGGTCTCGGCGTCGGTGACAGGTTGAGCCATGACGGAGTGCTCCCGTGGGTCATGTGGGCGTCAGCAATCGGAAGGTGTCGGCGAGGTGCCGGGCGACGGTGCCCGTGCGGGTGCCGAGGAAAAGTTCGGATGTGCTGGACGGCGCGGTTCGACTCCGCGACGAGGTGCCGGCCGGTCAGGCCTCGTCGCGGCAGCGAAGGAGGAGCGCACGCCACATGACAGGGTGACCCTACGTGATGGGATCGGGGGTGGGAAGGCAGGTCCGCACTATGAGACCGGATTCATTCCTGCCTCAGCGCAGCAGCAGGTCGGCGACGGGGCGGCGGTGGCGCAGCCCGGTCTCCCGGTCGCGCAGCTCGGCCGGGAGGGTGAACGGGTCACCGAGCCGGCCGACCGCGGCGACCACCAGCGGGCGGATCCCGCCCGGCAGGTCGAGTTCGGTGGCGAGGCCGGCCCGGTCGAAGCGGGTGAGCTGGCGCACGTGCAGGCCGAGCGCGGTGGCCTGCACCGTCAGGTGTGCGATCGCCTGCCCCAGGTCGTACGCGGCCCGCTCGGCGTCGCCGCCGGTGTGCGCGCCGACCACCAGGGCGGCGGCATGCCGGGCCCAGCCCTGGTCGTGGCCCGGGAGGTTGATCAGGATTCGCTTCCAGGTCTCGTCGTCCCGGTGGCCGAGGGCGAACCGCCAGGGCTGCCCGTTCTCCGCCGACGGCGCCCAACGCGCCGCCTCCAGCAGCGAGGCCGCCTCGTCCGGACTCAGCTCGGCGTCCGGGTCGAAGGCCCGGGGGCTCCAGCGGAAGGCGAGTAGTGGGGTGAGATCGACCATGGGGGAAGCGTCCCGTATGGCCGTTTCGCCCCAACGAACGGGCCAGGTAAATGTGGGCAAGAGCACCCGTAACGGGATGAAGGTCAGGACGTTCCCGGGCTCGGGCTGCCGGACGGGTCGGGTGGCGGGGGAGAGCTGGTGCCGAGCGGCTCGCTCTCGACCACCGGCCCGGCGAGCTGCACCGTGACCGGCGCCGGTCCCGGCGGGCCCGCCAGCTTCAGCGTGCCGTGCTCGGTCCGCACCGCCGTGGGGGTGCCGTCCTGCTCGTAGCAGTAGATACCGACGTCGAGCGGGGCGTTCAGCGAGGCCGACGTGGTCTCCACCGAGTAGCAGGCGCCGCCGGCGCCCGGCAGCGGCTTCGCGGGCGAGACCGACAGCGGGGCGCGCCGGTCGGTGAGCACGTCCAGCCAGTCGGTGAACGGATGCTGTACCCGGGGGTCCAGCCGGCGCGGGAGGTTGTCGTCCCGGTCGCCGAGGCGTACGCAGCTGGCCGGCTCGGGCCGGGCGGCCGACGGCAGGCCGCACTGGAAGAGCCCGTCCGGGGTTGCGGCCAGCGAGATGTCGGCGGCCCCACCGAGCGCGCCGCCGGGCACGTCGACCCGCCAGCTGCCGTCGTTCGCGCTGGTGACCACGATCGTCCGATCGGGCTGACCGGCCCTGGTCTGCGTGTAGCTGGCCACCAGGTGCCGGTCCTGCGCGGCCGCGGCCAACCCGGCCAGCTCGTCGCGGGCGGCGTCGACCGCCACCGGTTCGGGCTCGGCCGGCGGCGGGGTCGTGGGCTGGTCGGTGGCGCAGGCGACGAGGAACGCCGGCAGGGTGAGCGCGAGCGCACCGAGCGAGAGCCGGCGCAGGCGGCGCGGGCCGGTCGTGAGGCGGCCGAGCGGGCGCTCGTGGCGGGTGCGTCGGGCCGGGTGGGAGTGGGCAGGCACGGGCCCATTCTCCGGTGCCCCGCTTCCGGGCGGGGCCCGGTGGACCCGCCGCCGGTCGGCGTGTCGCCCGCCGTCCGGACGGGCCCGCCCGGGCCGGATGGTGGGATCACCTGACCCGCCGGTCGGGCCGGCCCGATACGCTCAGGAGGTCTGACACGCGCCGCCGGCCCCGTGACCGGCGGCGTCGGCACGCTCAGGGTCGCCGGGAGGGAGTGCACCGTCGTGGCACTCGTGGTGCAGAAGTACGGCGGGTCCTCCGTCGCCAACGCCGAGCGGATCAAGCGGGTGGCGGAGCGGATCGTCGCCGCCCGTAAAGCCGGTGACGACGTCGTGGTGGTGGTCTCCGCTATGGGCGACACCACCGACGAGCTGCTCGACCTGGCCAACCAGGTCAGCCCGCTGCCCCCGGGCCGCGAGCTGGACATGCTGCTCACCGCCGGGGAGCGGATCTCCATGGCGCTGCTCGCCATGGCCATCCACAACCTCGGCTACGAGGCCCGCTCGTTCACCGGCTCGCAGGCCGGAGTGATCACCACCTCGGTGCACGGCCGGGCGCGGATCATCGACGTGACCCCGGGCCGGCTCAAGGGCGCGCTCGACGAGGGCTCGGTGGTGATCGTCGCCGGCTTCCAGGGCGTCTCCCAGGACACCAAGGACGTCACCACGCTGGGCCGGGGCGGGTCGGACACCACCGCCGTGGCGCTCGCCGCGGCCCTGCACGCCGACGTGTGCGAGATCTACACCGACGTCGACGGCATCTTCAGCGCCGATCCGCGGATCGTGCCGAACGCCCGGCACATCAAGCAGATCACCTACGAGGAGATGCTGGAGCTGGCCGCCTGCGGCGCCAAGGTGCTGCACCTGCGTAGCGTGGAGTACGCGCGGCGGGCGGGGTTGCCGATCCACGTCCGTTCGTCATACTCGACCAACACCGGCACGATGGTCACCGGATCGATGGAGGACCTTCCTGTGGAGCAAGCGCTGATCACCGGGGTCGCCCACGACCGCAGCGAAGCGAAGATCACGATCGTCGGGGTGCCCGACGAGCCGGGCGCCGCCGCGAGCATCTTCGACACCGTGGCGGGCGCTGAGATCAACATCGACATGATCGTGCAGAACGTCTCCACAGAGGGCACCGGGCGGACGGACATCTCCTTCACCCTGCCCAAGACCGACGGTCCGACCGCGATGGCCGCGCTGAGCAAGATCCAGGAGTCGGTCAAGTTCAAGGGCCTGCTCTACGACGACCACGTCGGCAAGGTCTCGCTGATCGGCGCCGGGATGCGCTCGCACCCGGGCGTCGCGGCCGGCTTCTTCGCGGCGCTCGGCGCCGCCGGCGTCAACATCGAGATGATCTCGACGTCCGAGATCCGGGTCTCCGTGGTCTGCCGGGACACCGACCTCGACGCGGCGGTCCGCGCCATTCACGACGCGTTCGAGCTCGGCGGTGACACCGAAGCCGTGGTCTACGCGGGGACGGGGCGGTAGCGCCGATGGGGGCGCTGCCCACCCTTGCCGTGGTCGGGGCGACCGGTGCCGTCGGCACCGTGATGTGCGAGCTGCTCACCGGGCGCCGCAACGTCTGGGGCGAGATCCGGCTGATCGCGTCCGAGCGGTCCGTCGGGCGCAAGGTGCGCTGCCGGGGCGAGGAGCTGACCGTCCAGGCGCTGACCGCCGAGGCGTTCGACGGCGTCGACGTGGCGATGTTCGACGTGCCCGACGAGGTTTCTGCCCAGTGGGCGCCGGTGGCGGTCGGCCGCGGCGCGGTGGTGGTGGACAACTCGGGTGCGTTCCGGATGGATCGGGACGTGCCGTTGGTGGTGCCCGAGATCAACCCGGAGCAGGTCCGCAACCGGCCGAAGGGCATCATCGCCAACGCCAACTGCACCACCCTCGGGATGATCATCGCGGTCGCCCCGCTGCACCGCGAGTACGGCCTGCGCGAGCTGGTACTCGCCTCCTACCAGGCGGTCTCCGGCGCCGGCCAAGCCGGCGTGGACGCCCTGCACGCCCAGCTCGGCAAGATCGCCGGCGACCGGGCGCTCGGCTCGCGCACGGGCGACGTACGGCAGGCCGTCGGCGACGACCTCGGTCCGTTCCCGGCGCCGCTGGCGCTGAACGTGGTGCCCTGGGCCGGCTCGCCCGCCGACGGCGGCTGGTCGTCCGAGGAGATGAAGATCCGCAACGAGTCGCGGAAGATCCTCGGCCTGCCCGACCTCAAGGTCTCCGCCACCTGCGTCCGGGTGCCGGTGGTGACCGGGCACTCGGTGGCCGTGCACGCCGTCTTCGCCACCGAGGTCGACGCCGAGGGGGCCCGCGAGGCGCTGCGGAACGCACCGGGCGTGATCCTGGTCGACGACCCGGCCGCCGGTGAGTTCCCGATGCCGATCGACGCCGTAGGTACCGACCCGTCCTGGGTCGGCCGGATCCGGCGCGCCCTCGACGACCCCCGGGCCCTGGACCTCTTCATCACCGGCGACAACCTCCGCAAGGGCGCCGCCCTGAACACCGCCCAGATCGCCGAGGTCCTGGCCACCGAGTTGACCCCGCGCTGATCTCCCTCCCCTACCGGGGTGGGTCAGGCGGGAGCCAGCCGTACGCCGTCGCGGCCGTGCCGTTTGACGGCGTAGAGGGCCTGGTCGGCGCGGCGGAGCGTGAGTTCGGCGGATTCGCCGAAGCGGGGGAGCGCCACCCCGACGCTGATGGTCCGGCCGGTGCGCCGGGCCGCCTCGGTCAGCCGCTCGGCGATCCGGACCGCCTCCTCCGGGCGGTTCACCTCGATCACCGCCACGAACTCGTCGCCGCCGATCCGGTACAGCTCGTCGCCCTGGCGCAGGGCACCCTCCAACGCCCGGGCCAGGTCGACCAGCAGCCGGTCGCCGGCCTGGTGGCCGTACGTGTCGTTGACCGTCTTGAAGCCGTCCACGTCGATCGCCAGCAGGGCGGTCCGGCCGGGCGTGGCCGCCGCGATCCGCTGGCCGAACGGCCCGGTGTGCCGCAACCCGGTGAGCGGATCCGAGCTGGCCTGCTCGCGCAACCGGGCCAGGGTGCGCAGCCGGTCCAGGCCGTTCCAGGCCTGCGCGGCGAGCAGCTCCATCAGGCTGACGGTGGTCGGGTCGGGGCGCAGCAGCCGCTCGTCGGCGACGAGGAGCACGCCGCCCTCGTCCGGCGGGCCGACCGGGACCGCGACCAGGGTGCGTACGCCGGCGGCGGCGAGCGGGTGGTAGTCCTCGGTCGGCGGGTGGTCGGCCTCGCCGAGGGTGTAGCCGGCACCGTAGCGGTGCGCCCGGCCGACGATGCGGCCGAGCGCCGCCGGCCCCGCCTCGGTCAGCTCGGCGCGGATTCGGGACTCCAGCTCGCCCGGCGCGCGCGGCGGCGCGCCGAGCCGGGCCTCGTCCCGGTCGCCGAGCAGCAGCACGGCGGCGGAGAGGGTGGAGACGTCCCGGGCGGCGCAGATGGCCGCGCTCATCAGGTCCCACTCGCTTCCGGCGGTGGAGAGCGCGGCGGCGTGCCGGAGCAGCTTCTCGCTGCGGCTCTCCGCCGGCACCCCGCCGAGCGCCGTGATCCGGGCGCCGAGCTGGACGGCCAGCCGCGCCGCGGTGTCCCGCCACGGCGCCAGGTCGACCGGCGTGCCCCACTGCAGGTCCAGCACGCCGATCGGCCGCCCCGCCCGGTCCAGCACCGGGACGCAGATCTCGGCCGTCACGTCCGGGCGGACCGGTAGGTAGTCAGGGTCCGCGTTGACGTCTGGCACCACGGCGACCTCGCCGGAGGCGTAGACCCGCCCGACGATGCCGGTCTTCGGGGGTACGGTCGCGAAGACCTGCCAGGCGCCGGTGGCGGCGACGCAGCGCAGCCGGTCGTGGGCCTGGAGCAGCACGGAGATGGTGGCCGGGGCGTACCGGGCGAGCGTGGTGACGGTCCACTGGCAGGCCTCCACGGCGGTCGACGCCATGGGGAGGCGGACCGTGACGTCACGGATGACTCGCTGGTGATCCACTCGCACGTCGTTCCAGGTAGGGGTGGGGTCGGCCGGCGCCGAACCGTGCGATCAAGCGTACTCACGTTCGGCGCGGTGCCGTCCCGCTCAGGAACGCGCAGCGGCTTCGTACACATGTGCTATCCACAGGCTGTGGACACAGCCGGTGGACAGAGCGGCCCGCCGACGGGGCGGCGCGACGATAGCGTGGACATCCCGCCGCGAGGAGGCGCGCAGATGCTCATCGCCCAACTCAGCGACCCGCACCTGACCACCGGCCCGCTCGCCGCCGAACCGGCCGCCGGGCTGCACCGCGCGCTCGGCCGGGTGCTCGCGCTGCGGCCCCGCCCCGACTGCGTGGTGATCACCGGCGACCTGGTCGAGCACGGCAGCCCCGAGGAGTACCAGGCGCTGCGCGGACTGATCGGCCAGTTCCCGCTGCCGGTGCACCTGGCGGCGGGCAACCACGACGACCGGGAGTCGCTGCTCGACGCCTTCGGCGGCACGCCCTGGCTGGGCGGGGGCTTCTCGGCCTACTACCACGTCGACCACCCGGAAGCCACCGTCGTGGTGCTCGACTCCCTGGTGCCCGGCGCCGACGGTGGGCAACTCGGTGAGGAGCAGCTGAGCTGGCTGGACGGGGTGCTGGCCGGTCGCTCGGAGGTGCCGGCCGTGGTCTGCCTGCACCACCCGCCGGTCCCGGTGGGCATCCCGGCCGCCGACGCCATCCGGCTGGCCGACGCGGACGCGTTCGCCGAGGTGATCCGCCGGCACCGGCACGTGGTCCGGGTGGCGGCCGGCCACCTGCACCGGCCGGTCACCGCGGCGTTCGCCGGCACCGTGCTCACCGTTGCCCCGAGCACCGTCCGGCAGAGCTCGCTGACCATGCGCGCCGACGACGAGATCGGCTGGGTCGCCGAGCCGACCGCCTTCCTGCTGCACCTCGTCGACGGCCAAGAATGTGTCACGCACACCGTGCAGGTCAGCCACGCCGCCGGGCAGACCTGCGGGTTCTGACCCGATGCACCTCTGGTACGTCGCGTACGGGTCGAACATGCACGCCGCCCGGCTCAACTGG
The DNA here is from genome assembly GCF_040649635.1 of Micromonospora sp. NPDC048909. Classification (NCBI taxonomy): domain Bacteria; kingdom Bacillati; phylum Actinomycetota; class Actinomycetes; order Micromonosporales; family Micromonosporaceae; genus Micromonospora; species Micromonospora sp. NPDC048909. The sequence goes on from NZ_JBEZFU010000006.1 coordinate 70,509, forward strand.
TACCTGACCGGCGGCTGCCCACCCGGCGGCCGCCGGACGTACCCCGGCTGCCGGGACCCGCGACCACCCCGGCGCACCGCGCCGGTGTGGCTGCCCGGCGGCGTCTACTTCGCCGGTGAGTCCCGGGCCTGGACCGGCGGGATGGCCTTCTACGACCCGCACCTGCCCGGCCGGGCCGCGGCCCGCGCGTACCTGCTCACCACCGACCAGTTCGCCGACGTCGCGGCGCAGGAGATGTACGGGCCGCCCGGCGCGGACCTCCACCTGATCGCCGAGGCGGTGGCGACCGGGCGGGCCACTATCGGGCCGGGCCGCTACGAGACGCTGGTCTGCGCCGGCCGCCGGGACGGCATGCCGCTGCTCACCTTCACCGCGCCCGGGCCCGCGTCGGCGATGCCCTGGACGCCGCCGGCCCCGGTCTACCTCCGGATGATCGCCCGCGGCCTGCACGAGGCGCACGGCTGGCCGGCGGCCCGGATCGCGAGCTACCTCGCCGACCGGCCGGGCGTCGCCGGCGGATGGCAGCGGGCCGAAGTCGAAGCCCTGGTGGCCGCGGAGCTGCCGGCCGGCGCCACCGGCATCCCTGGTGGACGGTCTCCGGTCTCGGGCGGGGCGACCCGTGGTGACCCGACGGTCAGGTCGGACTCATCCGGTTGACCGGGCCGGGTCGCCGGACGTATTCGCAGGTCTGATGGGCTCCTCGGTCGACCGGCCGGGCCGGGGATGAGAGGCTGTCCCGGACGGGGCAGTGACCCCCAACCGCTGCCACCGAGACCGATCCTTCCGACGGTGTCGGTCGGTGCCCGGCCCACCCATCGTCCGGGCACCGCACGCACCGATTCCCATGAGGAGTTCCATGACCATCCCCGGGATGCGTCGGGCCGCCGTCGGCCTGACCGCACTCGCGGTGGCCGCGTTCGGCGCGGTCACCACCACCCCCGACCAGGCGGAGGCGGGACCGAAGCCCGTCGACGTCACCCTGCTCGCCCTCAACGACTTCCACGGCAACCTCGAACCGCCGACCGGTTCCAGCGGCACCATCGCCGGGCAGACCGCGGGCGGCATGGAGTACCTGGCCACCCAGCTGGCCGAGCTGCGCGCGGCGGCCAAGAAGAAGAACAGCATCACGGTGGCCGCCGGTGACCTGATCGGCGCTTCCCCGCTGCTGTCGGCCGCGTTCCACGACGAGCCGACGATCGAGGCGCTGTCGATGGCCGGGCTGGACTACGCCAGCGTCGGCAACCACGAGTTCGACGAGGGCGCCGCCGAGCTGCTGCGGATTCAGAACGGCGGCTGCCACCCGGTGGACGGCTGCGCCGACGGCACCCCGTTCAAGGGCGCCGGCTTCCAGTACCTCTCGGCCAACGCGTTCAAGACCGCCACCGGCCGGCCGCTGCTGCCCCCGTACGCCATCCACAAGGTGCAGGGCGTCAAGGTCGGCTTCATCGGGATGACCCTGGAGGGCACCCCGGAGATCGTCAGCCAGCAGGGTGTGGCCGGCCTGAGCTTCGCCGACGAGGCGGAGACCGCCAACCGGTACGCCCGTGAGCTGCGGCGCAAGGGCGTGCAGACGATCGTCGTCCTGCTGCACGAGGGCGGCACGCAGGCCGCTGGCGGGGGTATCAACGACTGCGTCGGCATGACCGGCCCGATCGTGGACATCGCCAACCGGATGGACCCGTCGATCGACGTCGTGGTCAGCGGGCACACCCACCAGGCGTACAACTGCGACATCAACGGCAAGCTGGTGACCAGCGCCAGCTCGTTCGGCCGGCTGGTGACCGACATCGACCTGAAGATCGACCGGCGTACCGGTGACGTGCTCACCGCGCAGGCCGAGAACGTCGTGGTCACCCGGGACGTCGCCAAGGACCCGAAGCAGACCGCGCTGATCGAGCGCTACAAGACCGTCCTCGGCCCGGTCGCCGACCGGCAGGTCGGCGAGACCACCGCGGCGATCACCCGGACGCAGGAGAACCTGCTCGGCACGTGCTCGCCGGCGGTGCCGGCCTCGTGTGGCGAGTCGCCACTGGGCAACCTGATCGCCGACGCGCAGCTCGCGGCCACCGACGACGAGCAGAACGCGGTCGCCGCGTTCATGAACCCCGGCGGCGTCCGGGCCGACCTGGACGCCGGCCCGGTCACCTACGAGGAGGCGTTCACGGTCCAGCCGTTCGCCAACAACCTGGTGACGCTCGACCTGACCGGCGCGCAGCTCTACTGCGTGCTGGAGCAGCAGTTCGTCACCGGGCGGATCCTGTACCCGTCGTCGACTGTGGGCTACGTGGTCGACCCGAACGGCACCACCGCACCGACGACCGACCCGTGCGCCGGTAGCCGGGTCGTCCGGGGCAGCCTCACGCTGGGCGGCGCGACCGTCGACCCCGCCGCCACCTACCGGGTGACGGTGAACAACTTCCTGGCCGGCGGCGGCGACGGCTTCAGTGCCCTCACCGCCGGCACGAATCTGGTCACCGGCCAGATCGACCTGGACGCCTTCGTGGCGTACCTGACCGCCGAGTCGCCGGTCTCCGCCCCGGCGCTGGACCGGATCCGCACCACCACCGAGGTCTCCGCCGCCTGACGGCAGACCCCGAACCCATCGGGCCCCGGAGCACCCGCTCCGGGGCCCGACCCGTACCCACCCGCTCTCCCCGGCCGGTCCGCCCCAGGTGGGCCGGCAAGATCATGCTCGATCGTGGAAAGAGCGGGGTTGGGCTGGGGTGGAGGGGACTACATCCGGGATCGAGCGCGATCTTGGCGCGCCGCCGCCACTGTGGCGGCGGGAGGTGGGGTCAGGCGGGGTGGTAGCGGGCTCGGGGGACGACGGGGTGAGGAGCTGGCGGCCGTCCTGGGTCGGGTTGAGCAGCCGGCGCAGGGAGAGCGCGACCAGCGACGCGATCAGGCAGCCACTGACGACGGCGATGACCCAGATCTTTCCGTCGGCCGCGCCGATCAGCGGGCCGGCGGTCACCGGGCCGATCACCCCGCTGATGCCGAAGATCATCGAACTCATCGCGTTGTAGCGGCCGCGCAGCTCGTCGGTGGCGAGCGCGTTGGTCAGCGCCGGCATCACCGGCGAGAGCAGGGTCTCGCCGAAGCCGAAGATCGCCGAGCAGGCCACCACGCCGAGCGCGGCCAGCAGCGCATTGCTCGTGCCCACCACGCCGGCGGCGCCGAGGACCAGCCAGGCGATGGCGAACACGGCACCCACCACGGCGAGCGCGGCGGTGCGGCTGCGACCCTCCATCCGCCGGATCACCAGCAGTTGGGCGAGCACGATCATCACGGTGTTGCCGGCCAGTGCCCAGGCCACCACCCGTGGGCTGACCTCGACGACCCGGACGGCGTACGCGGCGAAGCCCACCTCGATCTGCGCGTAGCCGCAGGTGGTGAGGACCAGGCCGAAGATCACCAGGCGCCGGAACGGACGGTCGCGCAGCACCGTGAGGTAGCCGCCCGCCGACAGCCGCTCGCCGACCGGCCCGGCGGCGAGCCGGTGGCCGACCCCGGGGAGGGTGAGCAGGATGAGCGCCGGCATCAGGTAGCTCACCGCGTCCAGCAGGTAGATCGTCTGGAAGGTGACCGGGCGGCTGGTGTCGATGATCGCGCCCGAGGTCAGGCCGCCGATGCCGATGCCGAGGTTGAGCAGGGCGAAGTTCAGACCGAAGACCCGCTGCCGCTCGCCGTCGTCGGTGAGCGAGGCGAGGATGGTGTTCTGCCCGGACCAGATGGCCGAGCTGCCGACGGCGATCACCGTCATCACCAGGAACGCCGAGGCGGTCGAGTCGACCAGGGCCAGCGAACCGGTGCCCACCGCCTCGATCAGCAGGCAGGGCAGCACCACCCGGCGGGCGCCGAACCGGTCGATCAGCGTGCCGCCCAGCGGCGACAGCGCCAGGGTGACCGCGCCGTACCAGCCGATCACCAGGCCGGCGCGGGCGTCGGTGAGCCCCCGTACGTCGGTCAGGTAGATGAAGAGGAAGGGCAGGGTCAGGCCACGCCCAACCGCCGACAGCAGGGTGCCGAGGAGCATCCGGCGGGCTTCCGGGCGGCGGGGCAGGGCGCGACCTAACATGCCGCGATTCTGGTCGGCGGGTGTGACGAGCAGCGACCCGTTTATCGCCGCCGGCGGGCACGGCGGTCGCGAACGCCGCGCCTTCCCGGTGTACGGGCGTCGCCGACGTGACGAAGCCCACGCGTCCGGTTGACGTCGGGGCGTTCTGCGATGCTGACCCGGTGACCACGACCTGGCGCCAGTTGCCCGCCCCCGCCCGTGAGATCGCGGTGACCGCCGTCGACGCGGTGACCGCCGCCCAGCAGCGCGACGGTGAGGCGTACGACGCCGCGGTGACCCGGCTCGGCGCGGCCGAACGGTCCGGCCTGGTACTGGGCGCGGTGGTCCGGCTGCTGCTCGAGGAGAGCCACCCGGACGGCCTGGACGGTGACGACGTCCGCCAGGTGCTGGAGCGCTGCGTCCGGGGCGCCGCCCAGTGGCGTCCCGACGTCGACCCGCACGTGCTGCTGGTGCTCCTCGCCGGCGCGCTCGGGGTGTACGACCCGGACGGCGACGAGTCCCCGCCGGATTCGTCGGCGCTCGCCCGGCACGTCCCGCTGCTCGTCGCCGACCTGCTGGCCAGCACCGGCCGACCACTCGCCGGCTACCTGTCGGCGGCCTTCGCCGAGATCGAGCGCGCCGAGCGGCAGGACTGAGAGCCGCAGCGCCCGGCCCAGCTCGGGCGGGGAATCCTCGCCGCGCACCGCCGCCGCGCTGAACGCCGCCGGCGCGGCTGATCGGGGAACCGGGCGCGCTGTGCCGGATCTGGGCAGAAGATGGCAGCATGCCCGCCTTCTGGTCCCGCTACGAGCGGACCGAGGAGACACACCGGACGACGAGCTTCGAGATCTTCTTCGATCTCGTCTTCGTCTTCGCGCTCACCCGGATCATCGAGTTCATGGCGGACCAGCCCACCGCCGTCAGCATGACCCGAGGGCTGCTGCTCTTTCTGCTGCTCTGGTTCTCGTGGTCGGCGTACGCCTGGTTGGGCAACGAGGTGCGGGCGGACGTCGGCGTGGTCCGCACTGGCACCCTCGCGGCGATGGCGGCGATGTTCCTGGCCGCCGTCGTCATTCCCGACTCCTGGCGGCACGAGGCGCTCGGCGCCGGAGTGCCCGCGCCCCTGGTCCTGGCGCTGTCGTACATCATCGTCCGGGGGCTGCACCTGCTGATCTACCTGCGGGTTTCCGGGAGCCCGCAGTTGAGCCGTACGCTGCGACTCAGCGGCGTCCCGGGGGTGCTGGCCTGGGTTCCGCTCGTGGTCGGCGCGCTCGTCGGCGGGACGGCCCAGACCCTGCTCTGGGCGCTGGCCTTCATCATCGACGTCGGCGGCGGCCGGTTCCTCTCCCGGTACAGCCCCTGGCAGCTGCGCAGTGTCAGTCACTTCACCGAGCGGCACCGGCTGGTGCTCATCATCGCCATCGGCGAGTCGCTCATCTCGATCGGTGCCGGCGCGGGCACCGAACTGATGAGGTGGGCGGTGCTGGTGGCGGCGCTGCTCGGTTTCGCCACGGCGGTCTACCTGTGGCGGCTCTACTTCGAGGCAATCGCGCCGACCGCCGAGGGGGCGCTGGCCGAGGTGCCCTGGTCGCGCCGGGGGACCCTCGCCAGCGACGCGTACAGCCTCGCCCACTTTCCACTCATCGCCGGGATCATGTACGTCGCGCTCGGCATCCAGGAGGTGCTGGCCACGCTGATCCATGAGGCCCCCGGGGAGATGGGCGGGGCGCTCAGCATGCCCGCCGCCGTCGCGCTCTACGGCGGCGCCGCCCTGTATCTCGCCGGTCGGGCGCTCTTCCTGCGGCTCACCACGGGCCGGGTCACGCCGGCTCCGTTGGTCGGCATTGGACTGAGCCTGGCCGCCCTGCCGCTGGTCCGGCTGCTGCCCGCCCTGGCCGCCCTGGCGCTGTTGGTGGCGGCGCTGGCGGCCCAGCTGGCGGTGGAGCGGCGCGCGCCCGGTCGGCTGGCGGCGGCTGCGGCGTAGCTCGCCGCGTACTGCGGTCGGGGCCGGCAGCACCCCGACGGGTACTCCCGGCCCCGACCGTTCGGTCCCCCCGGGGTCAGCTCGCGGGCGCGCGGCGGGCGACCAGTTCCAGGTACGCGGACGGGATCCGGACCGTGCCGTCGGTGCCGACGCCGTGCCGGCGAGCCAACTCGACCAGGTCGGCGTGCAGCGCCGGTCGCCGGTCGGCCTCCAGCGCCTCGAACGCCTTCAGAGTCGGGCCGTAGTTGGCCCGGAAGAAGTCGGCGAACTCCTCCGGCGTGGTGAAGCGGAACACGAACTCCCGGCGCGTCGTCCGCAGGTCGTGCACCGACCCGCCGAGCAGCTCGCGCACCCGCTCCACGCTGCCCCACTCGACCGGGGCGCGCAGCCCGGCCGGCGGTGGTACGTGCCGGCCGACCGTCCGGAACAGCTCGCCGATGAAGCCGTCCGGTGTCCAGGCCGCCAGCGCCAGCGTGCCGCCGGGCCGGCAGACCCGGACCAGCTCCGCTGCCGCCCGCTCCTGGTCGGGCGCGAACATCACGCCGACGACCGATAGCACCGCGTCGAAGGCCCCGTCGGGGTAGGCCAACCGCTCCGCGTCGCCGGTCACGAAGGTCACCGGCAACCCCTCCGCCGCCGCCCGCGCGTGACCGCGCTCCAGCAGCTCGGGTACGTAGTCGACCCCGGTCACCAGGCAGCCGCAGCGGGCCGCCGCGATGGCGGCGTTGCCGGTTCCGGTCGCCACGTCCAGCACCCGGGCCCCGGCCGGCAGGTCGGCCGCGTCGACCAGCCACTCCGACATCGGATGGATGCGGGCCGCGACGGCGCCGTAGTCGCCGCTGGCCCAGGTCTTCTGCTGGCGTGCCTTGACGGCGGTCAGATCCAGTGTGGTGCTCATCGGTGCCTTCCCTCCGGTCGCGAAGCTCGTTGCCGTGCCGACGCTAGATACGGCGGTGCGCCGGGGGATGGGGAGAACCACCTATGTTGGCGGCAGCAGGCCCTGCCGGCGGGCGGCGGCGACCGCCTGGCCCCGGCTCGGGACGGCCAGCTTCTCCAGCACCGCGGAGACGTGGTGGCCGACGGTACGGGCCGACAACGACAGCCGGCCGGCGATCTCGGCGTCGCTCAGCCCCTCGGCGAGCAGGGCCAGCACCTCGCGCTGCCGACCGGTCAGGCCGGCCGGGTGGGCGGCGGTCGCGGGTCGCGGCCCGCGCGGCACCCGGGCCATGCCCCGCCGGCGCAGCTCCGCCCGCACCCGCTGGGCCGTGCCGGTCGCGCCGAGCCCGTCCAGGATCCGCAGGGCCTCGCCGGCCGACTCCTCGTCGCCGCAGGCCAGCGCCTCCGCCCGGGCGTACGGGCAGCCCAGCCGCTCCCACTCGTCGGCCGCGCCGGACCAGTCGCCCTCGACCAACCTGCGGTACGGCGACGCCAGCACCGTGCCCTCCCCGACCGGCTCGCCGGCCCGCCACAGCCAGTACGCCAGCTCACCGGCGAACCACGGATGCCCCGCCTCGGCGGCGAGCCGGTAGCCGCGGCGGGCCTCGCCGGCGGCCCGACCCGGCTTTCCGGCCAGCCAGTACCGCTCGGCCAGCGCCGCCGTGACCGGCCCGACGAACTGCAGCTCGCGGCTCCGCTCCGCCCACCGCGCCGCCGTCGCCAGGTGGTCCGGCCCGGCCGGTTCGCCGCGGCGCGATGCGAGCCGGCCGCGCGCGACCAGTGCGGGAATCAGGCTGCTGCCGGGCTGGTCGGTCCCGGCGAGCGCCAGCTCCGCGTCCGTCTGGGCTCCGGCCCAGTCGCCACGGTCCAGCCGCAGCCGGGCCCGGTGACCGAGCAGGTGCCGGACGTACCCGTCGAGGTCACGCGCCCTGGTGAAGCGCAACGCCCGGTCCAGCGCGTCCGCCCCCGTCGTCAGCCTGCGCCACTCCATCGACATGGTGGCGAGGTTGACCAACGCCCGGGCGGCGTGGTCGTCCAGGCCGTGCGCGGCGGCGAGCGCGTGCCCGCGCTCCAACTCGGCTGTGCCGTCGACGTCGCCGCGCTGCAACCGGGCCGATCCGACGTTCACCAGCGCATGCGCCTCGGTCTCCACGTCACCGAGGCGCCGGGCCAGCGCGAGCGCCCGTCCGCCCCAGCGGATCGCCGCCTCGTCGTCGTCGGCGAGCATGAGCAGCTGGGACATGTTGCTGTACGCCATGGCGAGCTGTACGCCGGGCGGCGCGGACTCCAGCACCTCGATCGCCCGTGCCGCGGCCGTCCGGGCCCCGACGCTGTCCCCGGTCCACCAGGAGAGCCGGGACACCCACCGCAGGTCCTCTCCGATCCGCAGCGGGTCGTCCTCGATCTCCCGCAGGGCCAGGGCGGAGCGCCACGCGTGGAGCGCCTCCACGCCCAGCCCGGCCAGGTAACCGGCGGTCGCGTACGCCTCCAGCAGCTCGGCCCGGCGCGGTGCTGGCAGCGCGCGTGAGCGGGGCAGCGCCACCGCGTAGTGGGCTGCGGCCTGCCGGTGCGCGCCCGCTGTGGCGGCCCGGCGCGCAGCGATCGGGGCCCAGGCGAGCACCGCCTCGGCGTCGTCGGCGTGGTGGGCGTGGTGCACCAGCCGGGCGGTGTCCACATCGGGTCGGGGCGCCAGCTTCGCCAGGACCGTGACGTGCAGGGCGGCCCGCTGCACCGGCGACAGCGACTCCCGCACCGCCCGGCCGAGCAGCTCGTGGCGGAACATCACCCCGTTGCCCGCCGGTACGAGCAGCCCCCGGTCCAGGCACTCCTGCACGGCCGCCGGGGGTTGGTCGTCGAGCAGGTACGACTCGGCCCGGGACGGCACCACCGAGACCAGCCCGGCCACCGCCCGGGCGGCCGGGGAGACCGTCGCGAGCCGGGCCAGCACGAGATCCCGTACGGTCGGCGGCACGCCCGCCCCGTCCGCGGCCAGCACCTCGGTGACCAGCAGCGGGTTGCCCCCGGTGGCCTGGTAGAGGCCGGCGGGGGCCCGGCCCGCCCGGCGGGCGAGTTCGGCGACGGCGGCGGTGGAGAGCGGCGGCAACGGCAGCCGGCGGACCAGCGTCCGGGGCAGCCCGGCGAGCACGGCGTGCAGCGGATGCCCCGGCCCGACCTCGTCGTCGCGGAAGGTCAGCACGAGCAGGGCGTGGCAGCGGGCCAGCCGCCGGCCCAGGAAGGCGGTCAGGTCCAGGGTCGCCTCGTCGGCCCAGTGCGCGTCCTCGATCACCAGCACCGGCCGGGGTCGGTGCCGCGGACCGGCCAGCTCGTCGAGGAGCGCGTCGAAGACGGCGCCCCGGCGTAGCGGGTCCGGCCGGCCGTCGGCATGCAGCGCGGTCAGCCGCTCCGCCAGCACCCCACCAACCTGGCGGGCCACGTCGTGCACCGGGCCGAGCGCCCGCGGGGTGAGCAGCGGATCGCACGAGCCCCAGAGCACCCGGGCGCGCGGACCGAGCGCCGCCGCGAACGCGGTGACCAGGGTGGACTTCCCGGCGCCCGCTTCGGCGGCCACGAGCGCGATCTGCCCGCCGCTGGCGGTGGCGGCCAGCAGATCGTCCATCGCACCGAGCGTCTCCGCGCGCTCCAGCAGCTCCATCGCCGCTGATGCTAACGACGCCGCGGCCAGCCGAAACGTCTCTGACGGCGACCCGACGCCGCTGGCTACCATCCGTGGGTGGGCGAGCGGCTGCCGATGGACCTGACGGCCTACGAGCGGCGGGCCCGGTCCGGCAGGTGCTTCATCTGTGCGTTCCTGGCCGGCGACGCGGGCTACGAGCACGAACCGCTCTACGACGACGGCTCGTGGGTGGCGTTCCTGAACCGCTACCCGACGCTCCCCGGCTCCGCCCTCGTCGCGCCGCGCCGGCACATCGAGGACGTGGTACGAGATCTCGACCCGGCGGAGTACCTGAGTCTCCAGGCGGTGGTGCACCGGGTCGCCCGCGCCGTCAACCAGGTGCTCCGCCCGGAGCGCACCTACCTGCTGTCGCTCGGCAGCAGGCAGGGCAACGCCCACGTGCACTGGCACGTCGCGCCGCTGCCACCCGGAGTCCCGTACGAGCAGCAGCAGTACCGGGCGTTGATGGCCGAGGACGGCGTGCTGCGGCAGACGCCGGAGGAGATCGCGGAGCTCGGGCGGCGGATCCGCGCCGCGCTCGCGGAGCTAGCCGACGAATAGACGCCGCGCCGCCGGACGGTGATTGCCGGAAACGAATCAAGGCCCCTCTGTTGAGGGGCCTTGACCTGCGATTACCTCTGGTCGGGGTGGCCGGATTCGAACCGACGACCTCTTCGTCCCGAACGCGGCGGCGGTGCACCGTCTGCTGTCATCGGTTGTCATCCCGTGCCTATTAGCTCGGCTCCGACCCCGCCCGCTGTCGGGACTTGTCGACGGCAGGCGACGCGTTCGCTGCCTCCTTGCTGCTCTCCTCATCGGTAGCCCCAGATGATGAAGCAACGATTCCCGAAACGATCAAAGCGATTGAAACGCCGATCCACACCGCCATGACGATCTTGTTACCGAGCGATCCGAGCTTGACCGCCAAACAAACCCAGGTCAGCAGAAGTACGACACCACACCCCAACAGGCCTTGCCCCGGGGAGTCGGGCTTCTTCTCCGCCTCCCCTGAAGCAACCCGCTTCGCCTCCACAGCTCTCAGCGCAGTCGCCAACTGCGCCACCACGAGCGCCCGCTCCGCGGAGTCTCCACACTCGGCGCCACGCCAGGCGGCAGTGCGCGCTCGCTCGGCCGCAAGCCGCTCAGCATCAAACCGCCGTAGAAAATCGCGAGCAATGCCGTTCTCGGGCGTCATCGCACCCGCGAGAGTGTACTTGAACAGACAGATGTCCATATCGTTTGCGTACTCGACGGCGGGTGAGGAGAACCCGGCGCCGGAGAAGACAAACAGGGCTTTCTCGACGCTGCGCCCCCGAGCGCCGACCAAGCGCTGCAACACGGGCCGCCCGACCTGGACCGCTTCGAACTTCACCTGGGCGAGCGCTCCGCGTGACCAGACGTCTACGCCTGAGTCCGCACCGCCCTCGGTAACCCTTGCATCACCAAAGCCCCAAAACCGCATCCACTCCGCAGCGTTCAACTCAGCCTTCTGCCAACTGTCGATCGTCTGCGGCAGCGGTTCTGTCAAGGGTTCCTCCTCGGGGATGACCGTGAAGGCCGCGAGCGGCCCACACCAGAGTGAACGACTAGAACCGCTCTGGCAGCAGACGAGCAGGGTAACGGACTCCACCACGACGGATCCCACCGCTGGTGATCATGCACCACCCCGTCGGGCCGACGATCCAACCCGGTCTGGGCGAGCGTCTACCCCCGTCCGCGACCTCGGTGTTCGTAAAGTCGCCACCGTCGCCGGTTGGCGTGGTCCCGGCTCGTTGCTGTCTGTCAGCGTTGCTGTCGGCGGCCCCACAACACACGGTTTAGGAAGGAGGTAGCGCCGCCTGCGCTGCGTGCCTCCTACCAGGACATACTTTGAACGCCTCCCGGCTGTTGACCTTGATCATTCCGCGTATGTTCCGGATCTTGCTACACCGCCGGACTACTCGCTTACGAGTTCTGTGCGGATCCTCGGGCGCCGTCTGTCCGCGTTCGCGACCTCGGGCGACTGTCCGCATCCTCTTGCCGACGGGCGTCCTCGTCCGGGCCGGTTGCTGTCGACAGCTGGCTAGTCACCTGATCCGCGGCTGACGGTCCGAGTTGGCGACCACCCGGTGGACTTCACGAACGACAACGACCGAGACATCGCCAGCTCCGCGCCCACGCCCTCGCGGTTCACACGGCGCCCGGGTATGGGCAGGCGATATGGGGAGCTGTCTGCGTCGGATTGTCCGCCGTCTTTTGCGCTCACGCGTGCGCGTACCCTCTGCGGTATGACCCCTTCTAAGCAGCACATCGAGCGCGAAATCGTGCGTATCCTCCGTGTCGTGCGACAAACCACGGGTGAGCGCCGCACGATGATGCTGCGTGACCTCGCCGAGCAGATGGTAGACCTGCGCGAGCACTACCTGACCCCGTCCGGCGACCCTGACTGGACCGGCCGCACCGGCGCGTATCGGTACGCCGTACGCGGGCTGTACGCCCAGGCCGGCTACACCCCGGAGGAGCGGAAGGTCACCCAGACCGCCACCCGGTACCACGTCGGCAATCTAGTGCGCGCGCGCGTGTCCCAGGAGACCGCCGACGCCCTCGGCCTGGAACGCACCACCCCGCAGGACCGCGGCCGCCTGCGCTCCCGCCGCGACCGCGAGGAGCTGCGCGAGCTGCTGGCCGAGGCCCGCAAGCTGCTGGCCGCGCACAAGAAGACCACCGGAGGCGCTCACCGTAGCTCCACCTCGGCGCATTAGTTCTTGCCCTACTCCTATGCCGAAAGGCCGGCACCAACTGACTAGCGCGGTAGTTGGCTGTCGGGGCATAACTATGTCGCGCCTGCTTGCCGGGCCGTCCCCCGCCTGCAGTCAAGAAGGCGCCAGTGAGCCCACTTGGCAGCCTGACGGAACCGAATCATCGACCTACGCATTACGAGTCGGCTCCAAGGTGCTGGTCCGCCACTTGGGCGCCCTGCCAGACATGATGTCTACGTCCGCGATCGTCCGCTACAGCTCGCCGGCTTGGCTGCTCCCTTGGCTGCTCGGGAGCGATGCTTCATCGGGTATCACGCGCCGACCTGAACAACTCAGCCATCTCGGGAGTCAGCCAGTACACCGCGGTCTTTCCGTCGGGGTAGCGCCAGTCCCACAGCCATTCGCGTCCAGCTTCGATGCAGTGTCGGCCAGGCCAGCCGAACAGGCCTGCAACTGCGTTCTTGCCGGACATGCCCAGCCGCTCCGCCAACTCATCGCCGCTGAACTCCCGTCCCGGCGCGTCGATCAGGATAGAGAACAGCGCCTTCGCGCTGTCGCTCAACTTGCCCCAGACCTTCCTCGCTAGCTCCCCGTCCGACGATCTCCATGGCTCGAGCTGGCAGGCGGACGGTGCCGCTTCCGCCGTTCGTCGTCCAGGCGCTGACCGGCCACCGGCAGTCCTTCGAGACGGGTGCTGAAGGCTTGATCTTCGTCGCCCGGACGGGCGAACCGCTCAAGCGCGGCACGTTCCGGGCGCGGATCTGGAAGCCATCCCTGCATCGAGCGGGCCTGCCCATCGGGCTGCGGTTCCACGATCTTCGGCACTCGTACGCGACCTGGCTCGTCTCCGACGGCGTGCCGATCAACGACGTGGCGAAGGTTATGGGTCACGAGCAGACGTCCACGACTCTGGACCGCTACACGCACTCGACCCGTGAGCGGGATCGCAGGGTACTCGCGTCGTTTGCTGCCTTCTCGCTGCCTCCGGCCGAGCAGTGATCGCCGGAAATGAATCAAGGCCCCTCCACGGAGGGGCCTTGACCTGCTGTTACCTCTGGTCGGGGTGGCCGGATTCGAACCGACGACCTCTTCGTCCCGAACGAAGCGCGCTACCAAGCTGCGCCACACCCCGAGGCGTGCCGACAAATAGTAGCCCACCCGCCCCGGTGGTCAAACTCGGTACCCCCGCGCCGCCGGCGCACCCCTCCGAGCCTGGCTCAAGATCCGCACAACTTCCGGGAAGTAGGGGCCTCCCAGGTCGAACGAGGCCACTACTTCAGGGAAGTTGCGCGGATCTTGAGCCGGCCCGCCCGGCCCGCGCGCCGCCCGCGTGGGGGTCAGCGGGGGATGAGGGTGAGGATGCTCGCCTCCGGGGGGCAGGCGAAGCGGACCGGGGCGGTGGGGTGGGTGCCGAGGCCGGCCGAGACGTGCAGCCAGGAGTCGGAGCCCGGCCAACGGTGCAGCCCGCGCGCCATCGACCGGGGCAGCCCGCAGTTGGTCACCAGCGCCCCGTACCCCGGCACGCAGACCTGCCCGCCGTGGGTGTGCCCGGCCAGCAGCAGGCCGAAGCGGTCGGCCGCCATCTGGTCGAGCACGGCCGGCTCGGGGGAGTGGGTGAGCGCGATCGACAGGTCGGCCGACACGGCGACCTGGCCGGAGACAGCGGGGTAGTCGTCCCGTTCGATGTGCGGGTCGTCCACGCCGACCAGGTCGATCAGCCGCCCGCCGGCCTTGAGCATGGCCCGGGCGTTGTTCAGGTCGAGCCAGCCCGCCCCGGTGAACACCTCGCGCAGCTCCTCGTACGGCAGCTCGACGCCCTCGGTGTACTCCCGGTCCGGGAGGAAGTAGGTGAACGGGTTCTTCAGGACCGGGCCGGTGTAGTCGTTGGAGCCGAACACGAAGGCGCCCGGGCGGTCCAGCAGCGGCTGGAGGGCCCGCAGCACCCCGGGCACGGCGTCGGGGTGTGCCAGGTTGTCGCCGGTCACCACGACCAGGTCGGGGTCGAGGGCGGCGAGCGACGCCACCCAGCGCTGCTTGCGCGCCTGGTCGGGCATCATGTGCAGGTCCGACAGGTGCAGGACGCGCAGCGGCTCCGCGTCGGCCGGTAGCACCGGCACGTCGTACCGCCGCAGGGTGAACATGTTGCGTTCGATGAGCGACGCGTACGCCAGGGTGGCGGCGCCCACCGCGGCGGCCGAGGCCGCGAGCCGGAATACTGTGCGCTTTCGCATGCCGTTCAGGGTAGTTTGACCGTCCATGAGCACGCTGAAGGACCGCCTGACCGCGGACATGCGGAGCGCCTTGAAGGCGCGCGACGAGCTGACCACCTCCACGCTGCGGATGGCCCTGGCCGCCGTGGGCAACGCCGAGGTGGCCGGGAAGGCCAAGCGCGACCTCACCGACGACGAGGTGCTCGCGGTGCTGACCAAGGAGGCCAAGAAGCGTCGGGAGGCGGCGAGCGCGTTCGCCGAGGCCGGTCGCGGCGAGCAGGCCGCGAAGGAGTCGGCGGAGGAGGAGGTGCTGGAGCGCTACCTGCCGAAGCAGCTCTCCGACGCCGAACTGACCGAGCTGGTCACCGGGGCGCTCAGCGCCGGCGGCTTCACCGGCAAGGCACAGATGGGCCCGGCGATGAAGGCGGCGCAGACCGCGGTCGCCGGCCGGGCCGAGGGAGGCCGGGTGGCCGCCGAGGTACGCCGGCAGCTCGGCCTCTGATCACCATGGCGCGGGTCACCGGGCTGGTCTGACCCGGTCGCTGCCGCTGGGTCGAGCGGTGGCCAACCGGGCTGGCGCGCCCCGAACCCGCCGCGCTCCGGAACCGGTAACCGAAACGGGCGGGCACCCTCGCTGGGTGCCCGCCCGTCGCGGTTCACGCTGTCGACCCCGGGCCCGTCCGGCGGTCGCCGCCGGGCCCGGAGCTCAGCCTCAGTTCCGGCCGGGCGGCCGGCCGGGCTGATTGCGGGGTGGGTTGCCGGGCTGGTTGCCCGGCGGCGTGGCGCCGCCACCGCTGCTGATCTGGATGGTGACCACGCCGCCCTTGATGGTCCGGCCGTCCGGGCTGGTGCCCGCGGCGGTGCCCGGCGGGCAGCTGGAGGCGACCTTGGTGTCGGAGACGACCGCCTCGAAGCCGGCGCCCTTGATCCGGGACCGGGCGGTGTCGACCGACTGGCACTTCACGTCCGGAATGGAGCGCTGGTCACCCTCGGAGATCTTCTTGCCGGGTGGCTCGAAGTTGACGCCCTTCTTGCCCTTCATGGCGTCGCGCAACGTCTCGTAGACCGGCGGGTTGATGCCGTTCTTGACGTTGTGCCCCATCTTGACGTTGGTCTGCGGCCAGTCCGGGTCGGCCATGATGCCCGCCACCGCGTACTGCTTGGTCATCGCCACCAGGGCGGCGGTCTTCTCCGAGTCGGTGGTGCCGGACTTGCCGGCCACCGGCTTGCCGACGATGCCGCGCACGTTCGCCGCCGTCCGGCTGCCACCGCACTTGGTGGTGGCGGAGTTGTCGCCGACCGGGCAGCGGGCGGCGTCCACGGCGGCCCGGGCGACCTCGGTGCTGATCCGCTTCTCGCAGCGCGGGTTGGCGATGTCCAGGTTCTTGCCGTCCGGCCCGGTGATCTTCTGCACCGGGATCGGCTCGCAGTACTTGCCGTCCGCGGCCAGCGTGGCGTACGCGTTGGCGAGTTCCAGCGGGGTGGTCTGCGAGACGCCGAGGGTGAACGCGCCCCACTGGTGCGCGGCGTCCTTGGTGCCGGCGAACTTGGCGTCCTCGCTCTGCCGGAACTGGATGCCGAGCCGCTTGGCGACGTCGACCACGTTCTCCGCGCCGACCTGCTGCTGCAGCGGCACGAAGTAGGTGTTGATCGACGCGCTGAACGCGCTCCACATGTTCTGCACGCCGCCGGCCTTCTTGCCGGAGTTGGTCGGGCAGTAGAAGTGGGTGCCGGGGCAGGCGGCCGGGCTGCTGCTGTCGATGATGTATTCCGACTTGAACTGCTGCGGCGCGTTCATGCTGTAGCTGAGCGGGACGCCCTTCTCCAGCGCGGCCACGATGGTGAACATCTTGAAGGTCGAGCCGGCCTGGTAGCCGGTGATGCCGTCACCGCCGGTGAGCAGCGGGTTCACCGTGTTCGGGTAGTTGCCGAGCTTGCCCTTGTTGCGCTGCTTCGGGTCGCTGTGCGGCTTGTTGGTCGGGTGCTTCGGGTCGTCGAGCTTGAAGTTCCGGTTCACCGCGAGGGCCCGGACCCGCCCGGTGCCCGGCTCGACCACCGCCACCATCACGGCTTCCTTGCTGTTCACGCTCTTGGCCTTGCGGACCGCCTTGTCGGCGCCCTTCTGGGCCTGCACGTCGATCGAGGTGACGACGGTGTAGCCGCCGCTCTTCAGCCGGCGCTCGCGGTCGTACGAGGTCGAGCCGAACGTCTCCTGCTGCATCCACCAGCGGTAGAAGTAGTCGCAGAAGAAGCCCCAGCTGTTGACGTTGGTGGCGACGCAGCCGTTCGGGGTGCGCTTGTCCTTGACCACCAGCTTGGTGGCCTTGGCCGCGTCGGCCTCCTGCTGGGTGATGGCCTTGATGTCGACCATGTTCTGGATGACGTAGTTGCGCCGGTCCAGGGCGAGCGGGTAGCCGCTCTTGGTGGTCGGGTCGTTCGTCGTCGGAGCCTTCACCATGCCGGCCAGCAGCGCGGCTTCCTCGATCTTGAGCTTGCTCGGCGGCTTGCCGAAGTAGACCTGGCTGGCGGCGTAGATGCCGTAGGCGCCGTTGCCGAAGGAGGCGATGTTCAGGTAGCGCTCCAGGATCTCGTCCTTGGAGAGCTCCTTGTCGATCTGGAGCGCGTAGCGCATCTCCCGCAGCTTGCGGGCGCTGGTGTCCTCGGTCGCCGCGACGACGTCGGCCGGGTGGGTGGCCGAGTAGGCGATGGCGAGCCGGACGTACTGCATGGTGAGCGTCGAGGCGCCCTGCCGGCCGTTCGCGCCCTCGTTCTGGTTGTTCACGAACGCGCGGGCGACACCGTTGATGTCGACGCCGTTGTGCTTGTAGAAGTCGTGGTCCTCGGCCGCGATGATGGCTTTCTGCATGTACGGCGAGACATCGGGGAGCTTCACGTCGCGCCGGTTCTCGTCGTACATCGTCGCGAGCGGCGTCTTGCCGTCCGAGGCGAGCAGGTAGCTGATCTGTGGCGCGCGGGCCACCGTCAGCTCTGTGGGCAGTGCACCGAAGGTCTCGGCGCCGGCCTTGGCGGCAAGTCCGGACATCGCCACCGCGGGGAAGGCCGCCGCCGCGACCACCACGCCGGCCAACAGGCCACAGATGAGTAGCGATGCGGCGTTGGTCAGTACGTTGTGGTCACGTTTCCGCATCCAGGTCACCTCGACAGGGTACGCGTACAGGGAACGAGGGGCGCTGGGGTGTTCTTTCCCCATTTCCTGCGCGCGCTGCCCTCGTTGTGTTAAACGCACGACCCCTGGTGCGTGGTTGCGTGTGACTGGCGCCGAGTCTCCTCCGTCTGGAGTGGGCTCCGCAGCGTTTTCACGTTCTGCCTCGGGGTAACCGGCGAGCGATGGCCCGGGAAGCCGGGAGTGTCCGGAATGATGGATTTAGCCGACAACGTTGCGTAATCAGTCGACTACAGAGCATGATGGTGGCGGCGACAGCGCCACATGTCGTCCGTGCCGCCTTGGGGAAGGCCGGCAGGGCGATCGGGGGGAATTGCCGGCTGACGCGTAACGAGGTCGGTAGGTACTGCAAGGGGGGACGTGTACACATGGGCATGATTGCCGACTGGCCGTCGCTGGCGGCGTGTCAGAACGGGGACCCGGACGCGTTGTTCGTACAGGGCGCCGAACAGAACGTGGCGAAGCGGATCTGCCGGAGCTGCCCAGTTCGGTACGAGTGCCTGGCTGACGCGCTCGACAACCGGATCGAGTTCGGTGTGTGGGGTGGCATGACCGAACGCGAACGCCGGGCGCTGCTGCGTCGTCACCCCCAGGTGACGAGCTGGCGCAAGATGTTCGAGGCCGCGATGAAGAAGAACAGCCAGGACAAGACCGGTAAGGACAAGATCCTGGTCACGACCGGCTGATCGCCGCGCCGATCGTCCGCAGCCCGTCGACGTCGTGCACGTCGGCGGGCTGTGCCGTCACCGAGACCGTCGGCACCGCCGGGAACGCCTCGGTGAAGCGGGCGGCCACCTGCTGTTCGCGTACCGCCTGCCGGGCCAGCGCGGCGTGTGCCCGCAGCACGTCGGCGGTGCCCTCGTGGCCACCCAGCTCGGCCAGCCGCTCCGCGGCGGCCTTGCTGCGCGCCGCGTCCAGCTCCGGCACCGCCGGCCGGTGCACCCGGTTGAGCACCAGACCCGCCAGCGGCATCCGCTCGTCGCGCAGCCGCCCGGCGAAGTAGGCCGCCTCCCGCACCGCGTCCGACTCGGGCGCCGCGACCAGCAGGAAGGCCGTCTCCCCGGCCTGCAGGATGCGGTACGTCTGCTCGGCCCGCTGGCGGAAGCCGCCGAACATCGAGTCGAGCGCCGCCACGAAGCCGGACAGATCAGTCAGCAGCTGTGCCCCGAGGACCTTCTGCACCACCTTCGAGAACATCCCGAACGAGGCGGTCACCAGGCTGAACATGCTGCGGCCACCGCTGCGCGCCGGCGCGAGCAGCAGGCGCAGCATCCGGCCGTCGAGGAACCGGGAGAGCCGGGCCGGCGCGTCCAGGAAGTCCAGCGCCGAGCGCGACGGCGGGGTGTCGACCACGATGAGGTCCCACTCGCCCCGGGCGTGCAACTGCCCGAGCTTCTCCATCGCCATGTACTCCTGCGTGCCGGAGAAGGTGGAACTCATCGCCTGGTAGAAGGGGTTGGCGAAGATCTCGGCCGCCTTCGTCGGATCGGTGTGCTGGAGCACCACGTCGTCGAAGGTCCGCTTCATGTCGAGCATCATGGCGTGCAGCTCACCGCCGCTGGTCTCGACGTCGATGCCCTTCACCTGGCGGGGGGTGTTGTCCAGCTCGGTCAGGCCGAGCGACTGGGCCAGCCGGCGGGCCGGGTCGATGGTGAGCACCACCGTCCGGCGGCCGTGCTGCTCGGCGGCGCGCAGCGCCAGCGCGGCGGCCGTGGTCGTCTTCCCCACCCCACCCGCGCCGCAGCACACCACGATCCGGACGCCCGGATCAGCGAGGATCTGGTCGACGTCCAGCTGCGGCGCCGCGTCTTCGGAAGGCACCAATCGAGCGTATCGGGCCGACCGGGTCCGTGCGCCCGTGCCGACCGCAGGTGTGAGTCAATCCGCCCTCAGCAGCGCCGCGGCCAGGGTGGCCAGCCCGGAGCGGTCGACCCCGTCGGGCAGCAGCGGCAGCTCGATCAGCGGCAAACCCAGCTCGATGAGGTCGGTCCGGAGGGAGTCCTCCAGTTCCCGGCGGATCACCTGGTCACGCGCCTCGTCGGTCAGCCCGGCGACGATCTCCCGGTCGGTCGGCAGCCCGGCGGCGAGCAGGCCGCGTCGCAGCTCGGCGGCGGTGACCACTCGGCCGGCGGGCAGCGGTGGCCGGGTTCCGTTGACGATCACCCGGCCCACCGGGAAGCCGAGCGAGGTCAGCTCCGCGATCGCGTCGACCGTCTCCTGGACCGGCATCTCCTCGAGCAGGGTCACCACGTGCACCGCGGTCATCGGCGAGCGCAGCAGCGCCGCGACGCCCTCGCTCTGCGTCTTGATCGGGCCGACCTTGGCCAGCCGGGCGGTTTCGGCCGTCACGTTCAGGAATCGGCCGATCCGTCCGGTCGGCGGGGCATCCAGCACCACCGCGTCGTACACCCGCCGCTGGCCGTCGGTGCGGGTGGTCGCCTCCTTCGCCTTGCCGGTGAGCAGCACGTCGCGCAGGCCCGGGGCGATGGTGGTGGCGAAGTCGATGGCACCGAACTTGCGCAGCGCCCGGCCGGCCGCGCCGAGCTTGTAGAACATGTCGAGGTACTCGAGGAGCGCCTCCTCGGCGTCCACCGCGAGCGCCCGCACCTCACCGCCGCCGGGCGCGCCGGCGAGGTGTCGCTCGGCGTACGGCAGCGGGTCGATGCCGAAGAGCTGGGCGATGCCCTGCCGTCCCTCGACCTCGAGCAGCAGGGTGCGCCGCCCGCCGTGGGCCAGCGCCAGGGCCAGCGCCGCCGCGATGCTGGTCTTGCCGGTGCCGCCCTTGCCGGTGACCACGTGCAGTCGGGCCGGCCATCCGGTACCGGCCGGGTCTGTCGGCCGCTCAGCTGCTCGCACCCGTCGAGCCTATCCAGCCGTGGCGGTCAGGCGACCTCGCAGACCCACCAACCCGTCTTCTGCACCACAGTGAAGCGCAGCTCCTGGTCGGCCACCTTCTCGTCAGCGGTGGTCATGGTGACCTTGGTGGAGACGGTGGCCCGGTCCCCGGTCTGGTTGTCCACCTTCGGGGTGGTCCAGCGGAAACGGGGGCTCTTGTACTCGGAGACGTACTTCTCCACCTCGGCCACCTTCGTGGCGATCTTGTCCTCGTCCCGGGACGAGGAGCAGACCAGGGCGGTCGCCTTCGCGGCGTCCCGCTCCCGGTAGACGGCGGTGAGGAACCGCTCCACCGCGACCGCCGGCTCCTTCGCGCCCTCGCCGGTCTCGACGTTGCGCAGGGTCAGGAACGCGGTCACGCCACCGCCGACGCAGAGCACCAGGACCACCACCAGCGCGATCGCGGCGATGAGCAGCCCACGCTTCTTCTTCGGCGGGGCGGGCGCCCCGTACGGGGGGTAGCCGGCCGGGGGCGCCGGGATCGCCGACGGGTCGGTCACCGGCGGATGCCCGGACGGTGCCGCGCCGCCCGCGGCCGGGTCGCCGGGCTGCCCGGGGAAGGCCGGCGCACCAGGCTGCGCGGGGAAGGCCGGCGCACCAGGCTGTGCGGGGAAGGTCGGCGCGCCAGGCTGCCCGGGGAAGGCCGGCCCACCAGGCTGCCCGACGGCCGGCTGCGCGGGAACGCCGGAGGTGGGCTGCGTCGGGGTGCTCGGGCCGGCCTGCTGGGCGGGGATGCCCGGGGCGTCGGACTGTCCGGCGGCGCCGGGGTGTGCCGGCGGGACGGCCGGCGAACCGGTCGGGTCGCCGCTGGGTGGCTGGGTCATCTCTTCCCCCGGGGGTGCGGCGCTCGCCGCCAGCCGGCGACGAGCGTGAAGTCGAGCTCGCGGCGACGCCGTCGCGTGCCGTCCGACCGGAAGGGTAGCGGTCGATGACCCCGTCGGTGTCGCCCGTGGCGCCGACCGGGGGTGGGAGCGCGACCAGTCGGCGGAGCGTACCCGGCATCTGTCACATATGCGACTGGCCGGCGGTCGGGCGCGCGCGTCCTGTTGGCGGGACTTCGCCCCCGGCCTACGGTCGTGCCGTCGCGGGGGGAACCGGGTCGGGCGGGAGCTCCGGACCGGAACAGCGGGGACTTGACCAGGTACGACGCCCGGAGGCAGTGCATGCGCGACACCGACAACATCCCTCGAGCCCAGTTCCCGGCCAACGACCGGTCGCGTCGGCCCGGGTCTGGCTCGGCGGAGGGTGAGGGGCCGGTCGGGAGCCTGCCGATCAACGAGCGGTCCTACCGCCGGATCTCCGAACCGGTGGAGGTGGTGCGGACGGTGAGCCGCCCCGTGGAGCCCGGCCGGGAGGACGAGGAGCCCGGTTACGTGATCCATCTGCCGATCCGGGTGCCTGACCTGGCCGCGGCCACCGTGCTCGCCAGCCGGATCGCGGTCTCCCTGGGCTTCCTGCCCGAGCTGGACGCCGGCGAGACCACCGTCTCCAACGCCGACGACCAGAACAACCGGCACCGGGTCTTCTGCGACCTGCTGCTGGCGGACCGCTCCCGCTGTCCCCAGCGCTACGAGCACGGCGGGCCGTGCGGCGAACTGCCGGCCGCGCCGGAGCAGCGTCCCGCGCCCCGGCCGTCAGCCGGACCGTAGGCTGTGCCTCGAAGATTCCGCGCACTCGAGGGAGCCCTGCACCGATGCAGAAGTGGGAGTACGCCACGGTCCCGCTGCTGGTCCACGCGACCAAGCAGATCTTGGACAACTGGGGAGAGGACGGGTGGGAGCTCGTCGCCGTGGTGCCCGGTCCGAATCCGGACCAGCTGGTCGCCTACCTGAAGCGGCCCAAGGCATGAGTGGGCGCGACGCCCGCATCGCTGGCCCGGGCAAGGTGGCGGCATGAGCAACGGTCCGCACGCGAAGCTGGCCGAGCTGGGGCACGAGCTGCCCGAGGTGGTGCCTCCGGTGGCCAGCTACGTGCCGGCGGTGCAGACCGGCCAGCACGTCTACGTCTCCGGGCAGCTGCCCATGGCCGAGGGGAAGTTGCTCGCCACCGGCAAGGTGGGTGCCGGCATCTCCGCCGAGCAGGCCAAGGATCTCGCCCAACGCTGCGCGCTCAACGCGCTGGCCGCGGTCGATTCGCTGGTCGGCCTGGAGAACGTGGTCAAGATCGTCAAGCTGACCGGCTTCGTCGCGTCGGCCCCCGGCTTCACCGGCCAGCCGGCGGTGATCAACGGTGCCTCCGACCTGTTCGGCGCCGTCTTCGGGGAGGCCGGCCGGCACGCGCGCAGCGCCGTCGGCGTGGCCGAGCTGCCCCTCGACGCCCCGGTCGAGATCGAGGTCATCGTCGAGGTCAGCTGACCGTTCCCGCCCGACTCTCCGCGATCTCGCGGGTCACCGCCCGGCGAATGCCGTGAACAGGCACAAACCTCGGGCGGTACCCGCAAGATCGCGGGGAGCGGTGGGCGGGGTCGTACGATCGCAGCCATGACGGGGCACGTGACCGCGCCGGCGGCGGCGCTCGCCGACCAACTGCCGGACTGGGTGACGCTGCTACGCGCCCCGAACCCGGGGCCGATGACGCTCGACGGCACGAACACCTGGCTGCTCCGTGCCCCTGACCAGGAGTTGGGCGTCGTGGTCGACCCGGGGCCGGCCGACGAGGGCCACCTGGCCGCGGTCGCGGCGCGCGGACCGATCGGGCTGGTGCTGATCACGCACGGCCACCCGGACCACACCGAGGGCGCCCGCCGGCTGAGCGAACTGCTCGGCGGGGTGCCGGTGCTCGCCGCCGACCCGGCGCACACGCTCGGCGGGTCACCACTCGCCGCCGGCGCGTCGCCGGACGTCCCGGGGCTGACCGTGCGACTCGTGCCGGCCCCCGGGCACACCGCCGACTCGGTCTGCTTCCTGGTCGAGCACGCCGCCGAGCGGGTGGTGCTCACCGGCGACACCATTCTCGGGCGGGGCACCACCGTGGTCGCCCACCCGGACGGGCACCTCGGTGACTACCTGGCCAGCCTGGAGCTGCTCTCGACGTACCGCGGGATCCCGGCACTGCCGGGGCACGGGCCGGCGCTGGCCGACTGCGGTGCGGCGGCCGACTTTTACCTCGCCCACCGGCGGGCCCGGCTCGACCAGGTGCGGGCGGCGGTCGCCGCCGGTGTCGGCACCGCGGCCGAGGTGGTCGCGGCGGTCTACGCCGACGTGGACCGGTCGCTCTGGTGGGCCGCCGAGTGGTCGGTGCGCGCACAGCTGGAGTACCTCGCGGTGCCGACCCGGGAATCCGGGGACGGGGGTACGGAGTTGGAGCAGCCGTGACCTGCCCGGTGTGCGGAACCGTCGCCGTGCCCGGCGCGCGGTTCTGCCACAACTGCGGCGCCGCGCTGCCGGCCGCCGCGACGCTGCCGGCCGCCGAGCGCCGGGTGGTCACCGTGCTCTTCGGCGACCTCTCCGACTTCACCTCCTGGTCCGAGGACCTCGACCCGGAGCGGGT
Organism: Micromonospora sp. NPDC048909; assembly: GCF_040649635.1. Taxonomy (NCBI): domain Bacteria; kingdom Bacillati; phylum Actinomycetota; class Actinomycetes; order Micromonosporales; family Micromonosporaceae; genus Micromonospora; species Micromonospora sp. NPDC048909. The sequence goes on from NZ_JBEZFU010000006.1 coordinate 94,676, forward strand.
CGGCGCGGTCACCGACCGGGTGCTCGCCGCGCTCGCGGGCGCGGTCAAGACCTTCGGCGGGCACGTCGACAAGCTGACCGGTGACGGGATCATGGCCGTCTTCGGCGCTCCGGTGGCGCACGAGGACGACGCCGAGCGGGCGGTCCGCGCCGCGCTCTCCATGCAGCGGGCGGTGCGCCGGGTCCTCGACGACGAGCGCGGCGGCGGCGCTCCCCTCGGCCTGCGGGTGGGGTTGAACACCGGCGACGTGATCGCCGGCATCCAGGCGGCCATCGAATACACGGTCATCGGCGACACGGTGAACACCGCCGCGCGGCTCGCCGACGCCGGGGCGGTCGGCTCGGTCTACGCCGGTGGCCGGACCGCCGCCGCGACCCGGCACGTGGCCTCCTGGCGAGCCCTGCGGCCGCTGCGACTGAAGGGCAAGCGCGAGCCGGTCGAGGCGTACGAGCTGCTCGGCCTCCTGGACGCGCCAGGCACCCGCTCCGGCCTCGGCGACGAGGCGCCGTTCGTCGGCCGGGAGACGGAAATCGGTCGGGTCGCCGGCCGGCTCGCCGAGGTGATCGACCGGGGCGAGCCACGGGTGCTGCTGATGACCGCCGAGGCGGGCATCGGCAAGTCCCGGTTCGCGGCCGAGGTCGAGCGCCTCGCCGCCGGTTACGACGTGGGCGCCGGCCGGTACGCCGCGCACACCGGCGCTCGGGTGCTCTCGGTGCGCTGCGCCGCCTTCGGCGAGCGACGCCGGCTGGCCCCGCTGGCCGACCTGGTCCGTGCGGCGGTCGGCCTGCCCGGCGACGCGGCCACCGCGCTGACCCGCCCGGCGGTCGAGGAGCGCCTGCGCCGGCTCGGCCAGCGGCTCGCCCGCGCCGGCACTGAGCCCGCGCCGATCCCCACCGACCAGCTCCTCGCCCTGCTCGGCTACGCCGAGCTGCCCGCGCACGGCGGCACCGACAACGGCGAGTGGACCGGCGCCGGTGCGCTGCCGGCCGACGCCGAGGCGGTGCCGAACGCGGTCGCCGACCTGCTCAGCGCACTCGCGGTGGAGGCGCCGCTGGTGGTGATCGTGGACGACCTGCACGACGCGACCCCGGAGACCATCCGGGCGCTGGGGATGGCGCTGTCCCGGCTCGCCGGCCCGGTGCTGGTGCTGCTGCTCGGCCGCCCCGAGCTGGTCCGGACGGCCGGTGCGCTGACCCGGGTCGCCGACGCCGAGGTGCACGCGCTGCCGCCGCTGCGCGGCGCCGACGCGGCCCGGCTGCTGACCAGCTACCTCAGCGGCGGGAAGCTACCCCAGGCCGACGCCGACCGGCTGCTCGCCACCGCGCAGGGCAATCCGTTCTACCTGGCCGAGCTGGTGACCCTGCTCCTGGAGCGCGGCGCGCTGACCGCCGGGCCGGGCCGCGGCGCCAACGTCGGCTGGCGGCTCGCCCCCGGCTCGCTGGGCAGCCGGCTGCTCTCCCGGGATCTCGCCGCAGTGCTGGCGGCCCGCATCGACGCGCTGCCGCCGGACGCCCGGTCGGCGCTGCGGGACGCCGCGGTGGTCGGGGACACCGTGCCGGCCGGCGCCCTGGAGGCGCTGCGCGAACAGCACGCCGGGCGGGACGGTCGCCCCGCCGCGGTGGTCGCGGTCGAGCTGGAGCGGGCCGTCGAAGAGCTGCTGCAACGGCGCATGTTGCACCGCACCCGCACCGGTTACGCCTTCGCGACGCCGTTGATGCGCGAAGCCGTGTACGCCGGGGTGAGCAAGGCCGAGCTGGCCGAGCGGCACGCCGCGCTGGCCCGCTGGGCGGCGCCGGGCGACGCCGGGAACGAGCCGGCGGCACCGAACCCGGCGGCGGCCTTCACCGACGCCGACCGGGACGAGTTCGTCGCCGCCCACGTCGAGCGGGCCGCCGCGCTCGCCGACGCGGTGAAGCTGCGCCCGGACGCGCCGGCCCGCGCGGTGGTCCCGCTCGGGGTCGTCGCGCTCGGCCGGGCCGCCCGCCGGTCGCTCGCCGCCGGCGAGCCGGCGCTGGCCGTCGAGTACGCCGAGCGCGCCGCCGAGCTGGCCCCCGACGGTGTGCCGGCGACGGACCGGGTGGTGCACGCCCGCGCGCTGCTCCAAGTCGGCCGGGCGGCCGACGCGCTGGCCTCGGCCGAGAAGATCGCCGCCAACGCGGGCGAGGAGACCGTGCGGGCCAGCGCACTGCTCCTCGCCGGGCAGGCCCACCAGACGTTGGGCGACCAGACCCGCGCGGTGGCCGCGTGGCAGGAGGCGTTGCAGGTGGCCACCGCGGGCGGCCTGGCCACGCAGCGCGCCTCGGCGATGCGCCGGCTGGGCATGGCCGACTTCGTGGCGGGGCGACTGAGCCAGGCGAGCAGCCGGTTGGCCGGCGCGTACCAGGTCAGCCTGGGCGCGAAGGACCGGCACGGGCAGGCCTGGTCGTTGCAGAACTTGGCCTGGGTCGCCACCACCCGGGGCGACTTCGCCGGTACGGACGCGGTGCTGGGCCGGGCCGCCCGCCTCTTCGCCGAGCTGAAGGACCCGTACGGTCGGGCCTGGCTGCGCGGCACCACCGCCTACGCCCGCCTGCTCGCCGGGCGGCTGCGCGAGGCCGACCGGTTGGCGCGGGTCTTCCTGCCCTTCGGCGAGCGGGTCGGTGAGGCGTGGGCGGTGGGCACGCTGCGCGCGGTCGAGGCGTTCGCCAGCGCCGAGCTGGGTGAGTTGGCCGAGGCGGATCGGGAGGCGCGTCGGGCGTACCGGGAGTTCGCCGCCGCCTCGGACGACTGGGGGCGCGGATTCGCGCTGGTGGTGCGGGGGGTGGTGGCGCGCGGGCTGGGCGAGCCGGAGCACGCGGCCGACCTGTTCACCGACGCGCTGTCCTACGCCGCTCGTACGGCGCACCCGCTGCTGACCGGGATGGCCGGCACGCTGCGCGGCTTCGTGGCGCTCGACATGGGTGACGGGCCCGCGGCCGAGCGGGACGCCCGGGCGGTGCTGACCGCCGTCGAGCCGCACAATCCCCAGGCGCCGGCCCAGGTGGCGCCCCGGGTGCTGCTGGCCACCGCCCGGCTGGCCGCCGGTGACTCGGCGACCGCGGTGGGGCTGCTCGCCCCGCTGGCCACCACCGCCGCCGCGAAAACCCCCGCGCTGCTCTTCGCCCGCCGCCAGACGATGGCCCGGTACGCCTCGGCGCTGCTCGCCCACGGGCAGCGGGACCAGGCGCTGGACTGGGCCCGGCGGGCGGCCGCCGCTCCGGCCGAGGACGTCCGCAGTCAGGTGATCGCGGCCGGCGTGCTGGCCGAGGCGTTGGCCGCCTGCGGCCGCCCGGCCGAGGCGCTGGCCAGCGCCGAGGAGGCGGTCCGCCTGGCGTACGCGACCGAGCAGCGCAGCGAGCGACCAGCCGCCGACGCCCTGCGCGCCCGCCTCCTCACCTGACCCCCGGCTGCTCCCTCCCGGCCCCCCCGGCTGCGGGTGGTTGCGGACGGTCGGATAGTGGTGGGACGGGTCTGCCGGTTTCGCCGATGGTGCCCCGGTCCGGCGGCGGTTAGCGTGTCGGCGTTGATGCGGCGGTCCACAGTGGCGGCCGCACCGGTACCTGGGGAGGACCGAGATGAAACTGCCGCGTTCCGCCGCGGGCTGGACGATTGCGGTCTTCGGCGTGTTGGCGCTGGTCATGGGCGCGGTCGGGCTGCTCTGGCCGGAGGCGATGCTGCGGTCGCTCGGTTTCGAGGTGCCGGCCAGCCGGGCCCCGGGCGACCACACCGGGACCTTCCTGCTCGCCTCCTCGATGGCTTCGTTCAACATGGGGGTCTACTACCTGCTGGCCACCGCCACCGAGTGGCGTGCCTTCTACCGCTTCACCGTGGTGTTCCGGCTGGTCACCTTCACCGTCTTCAGCATCGCGGTGCTGTCCGACATCGCGCCCGGCCGGTTCTTCGGCGTGGCGGCCTGGGAGGGCGTCGGCGCGGTGGCGACCGCGGTCGGCCTGTGGTGGGACGCCCGCCGGGCGGCCTCGGCCGGTGGTGTCGCGGCGGGCGGAGACGCAGCGCCGTCGGCGGCCGATTCGAGCGGCGGGGACGGGTCCGGGACCGGTGGCTCGGCACCCGCCGTCGACGCGGTGCGCTGAGACGTCTGCCCGGTTGGGTATTTTCGAAGCTGTGACCGACACTCCGTCCGGCGGCCTACCGGTACCGATCGTGCCCGGTCTAACCGATTTGCGGGTATTTGCCCGGGGTGGTTACGCCACCGTCTACCGGGCCACCCAGATCTCCGTCGGCCGCGAGGTCGCGGTCAAGGTGGAGAATCGCACCCTGGACAGCGAGCGCGACCAGGCGCGGTTCCTGCGTGAGGCGCGCGCGGCCGGCCGGATGTCGTCGCATCCGCACGTGGTCGACCTCTTCGACGTCGGGGTCACCGTCGACCAGCACCCCTACCTGATCATGGAACTCTGCGACGGCTCCTATGCGGAGCGGATGCGTACCTCCCCGCTGGACGCCGCGGAGACGCGCGACCTCGGCATCAAGATCGCCGATGCGCTGGCCCACTCGCACGCGGCCGGTGTGCTGCACCGGGACGTGAAGCCGGCCAACATCCTCTACTCGCACTTCAACCCGGCGGTGCTGGCCGACTTCGGGCTGGCCGTGCTGGCCGAGGTACGCGACGCGTCGGTCACCCTGGAGGTGCTCACCCCGGCCTACGCGCCGCCGGAGATGTTCAGTCACAGCCCGCCGTCGCCCGCCGTCGACGTCTACGCGCTCTGCGCCACGCTCTACGCGGTGATGCACGGCCGGCCGCCCCGCTGGCAGACCGAACGCAATCCGAGCCTGGTCACCGTGCTGGAGATGTTCAACCAGCCGATCCCCGGGCTGCCCGGCGTGCCGGACGAGCTGATCGACGTACTGCGCGCCGGAATGGCGAACGACCCGGACCATCGACCCACCGCGGTCGAACTGCGCGCGATGCTCTCCGCGCTGCCGCTCGACCCGACCTCGGCGCCGGTCGGCGGCGCGGCGGCAGCGGGGCTGCCGACCGGTGGCCGTTCCGCCGGCCCGTACGCGGCCGGCCGCGGCGGCCAGCCACTGCCCCGCCCCGCGGCCGAGGACGACCACCCCACGCTGCCCGCCCCGGCCGGTGCTCGGCGGTGGCGGCGGCGCTGGTTCCTCGGCGGCGCCGGAGCGCTCGCGCTGGCCGGGTCGGCGACCGCCGGGGCCTGGATGGCCGACCGTCCGCCCGCGCCGAGTCCGTCCCCGTCGGTGAGCCGGGCGGCCGCGGACGCGGCTGACCGGATGCCGCCGGGCTGCACCACCGAGTCCGGGGCGGCCGCCGTGCTGCCCGGCGACGCCCGATGCCTGCCTGAGCTGGAGTGCTTCGGCCCGGTGCGGGTGCGCGGTGATCGGGCCGAGGCGGCCCGGGTGGCCTGCGACGGCCCGCACACCTGGGAGGCCTACGTTGAGGGTCTGCTGCCGGTGGCGCTGGTCGGTGCCGGCTACCCCGAGGTGCGCGCCGATCCGGCCGTCCAGAAGGTGTGCAGCACCAGCACCTTCCGACTGACCACCGGGATCAGCTCGGTGGCCGGCTGGCACCTGGAGGTGCTCCCGCCGGTCGAGGGCAACGTCGACCGGGTGTTCCGCTGCCTGGCCGGGCGCGGCGTCGACGCGCTGACGGCGCCGACCCTCACCGGTCGCTGAACCGGCCGGCGGGGTCGTCGAGCCAGCCGGAGCCACGCCGGCGGTCGCGTACCGCGCGCAACGCGTCGCGGCTGTCCAGCGCGTCGAGGGTGTCCGCGTCCACCGCCAACGGGTCCGCCAGGTGCTGCCCGGGTGCCGGCGCCCGCTCCGCCGGCGGCTCGTCGGCCTGCCGGGCGGCGGCCACCGACACCCCGGCGATCATCGCGAGCAGGACGAAGAGCAGGGCCAGGCCCACGCCGAGCAGATCCTGTCGCCGCCAGACGACGAGCGTCACCAGCAGGATGAGCGCGCCCAGCGCCGCGACGGCTGCCACCGTACGCGCATCGGGCCTGGTCAACCTCTTCACCTGTCCAGCATGTCGCCGTCGCCCCGGCTGTCAACCGCTGAGCGGTGATGACGCGTAGCGTCGGGCATGACGGAAACGTTACATCGGCACGTGGATTGTCTTTCTTGTAAGCGTTTCTCGGGCCACATACATTGCCCACGATCTCTAGACTGGCGGGGCTGACCGTCCGCTGAGGACCCCGGGGTGCGGCGGGCGATCGGGCGCCCGCCGCACCCCGGCTCCGCCCCGAGGGCGCCGCGTCGTGGCGACCACGAAAATGGCCCCGAGCCGCTACTCTCGGTGTCCCGCAGGCTGGATACGTCAGCGAGGTCGCCGATGAACGCACGCTTCCGCACCCGACTCCGCTCGGCCACGACCACGCTGGCGGTCGCGTTGACGCTGACCCTCGCCGCGGCGGCCGGCTGCGACAGCCGGCAGGAGCCGGATCTCCTGTCGGTACAGGAGAAGCTCCGCGAGACGCATATCTACGGCCAGACGAAACTGCGCATCGGGGTCGCGACCAACGAGCCGATGATGGGCGAGCTGCGCAATGGCGTACACGTCGGCTTCGACGTGGAGATCGCCCGCTACATCGCCGCCTCCCTCGGCTACGAGGGCGACCAGCGGTTGGAGTTCGTGTCGGTCGCCACCGAGGACCGTATTCCCGCGCTCCAGGGCGGCACCGTCGACCTGGTGGTCTCCAGCTTCTCGATCACGGAGGAGCGCAAGAAGCTGGTCAGCTTCGCCGGGCCGTACTTCGTCACCACGCAGGAGGCGATGGTGCCGACCCGGCTCAAGGACAAGATCCGCACGATCGAGGACCTCCGCGACCCCAACTACAAGGTCTGCACCAGCGGCGGCTCGACCACCGAGGCGGAGCTGGAGAAGCACCAGGTCCGGGCGCTCGTGGTGAAGGACGTCGGTGACTGCGTCGACGGCATCCGGGCCGGTCGCTACGACGCGGTCAGCTCCGACGAGGCGATCCTGGCCGGCTTCCTGGCCCGGTTCCCGACCGAGTTCGAGATCGTCGACATGCCCTTCGGCACCAGCGAACTGCTCGGCGTGGGCGTGCCGATCGGCGACCCGGCACTGCGCGACCTGGTCGCGTTCTTCCTCGACAAGAGCTACCGGCAGGGGCGCGACGGGCAGGCCAGCCCCTGGCAGACCGCGTACAACCGGACGCTCGGGCCCTGGCTGCCGGCCGAGAAGCGGCAACCGCAGCCGCTGGACGTGCCGAAACTGGTCGACTTCGACGACAAGGCGCCGACACGATGAGCGCGTCGGCGACCACCGCCCCCGGCGCCCCGGACGCCGGCGGCTCGGGGTCGACGCTGCGTGACGATGCCCCGCCGGTTCCCGCCCAGACCGCCCTCAGCGCCGCGTCGTCGTCCGCCCCACCCGAAACCGGCTCGGCGGTGCCCGATGCCGGGCATTCAGGCGGGCCCGAGGCCAGCGCGGCGCGGACGGTGCCACCGGAGCCGGCGGCCTGGTACGACCGCGCTCGACCGCTCGCCGACGGCCGGGATCCGGCCGAGCGCCGGGCCCGGGCCAGCCAGTCGTTCTGGACCGCCCTGGTCGGCGTTCCGGCGATCTTCTCGGTGCTCCGGCTCGGGGTGGAGGCCGGCGGCGAACTCCAGACCACCCTGCTGCTGGTGGCGAACGTCGGCCCGGTCAACCTGCTCGCCGGCTTCCTGACCACGGCGGCCCGGCTGCTCTCCACCGGTCTGGTTGCCGTCTTCGCGCTCGGCGCGGTGCTGGGCGCCAGCGTCGACCGGCTGCCGCCCGGCACCCGCCGCCGCCCGCTCTTCACCCGCTGGGCGGAGATCACCCCGATCTGGCTGGTGCTGGCGAGTTTCCTGCTCGCCCTGGTCACCTGGCCGCTGCTCTACCTGCCCCTGCTCATCCCGGCGTTCGTGGCCGCGCTCCAGCTGACCCCGGCGCACCTGCACGAGCGGGTCGGAGCTCGGGTGTTGCTGGTGGTGGCCCTGCTCGGCGGGTACGCCTGGCTGCTGCTGCCCACCCTGCTCGACGCCGGACGGCAGGGCGAACTGCTGCCCCTGGCGCTGCTCGCCGTGCCGCCGCTGCTCGCGCTCGGCATCTCCGGCCCGCTGCCCGGCGCGGTCATCCGACCGCTCGCCTCGGTCACCGAGGTCGCCGTGCTGGCCATGCTGGTCTGGGCGGCGCTGCCGGTGATCAGCACGCCTGTGCTGCCGCTGACCGTGACCACCGTCGGGGCGGAGACCGGCCCGACCGAGGACGTCCGCGGGCACGTGGTCACCACCGACGACGTGAACATGGTGATCCTCCAGGAGCAGGGCGGCGTCCGGTACGTGCCGGTCGGGCTGGTACGCGGGCAGGTGCTCTGCCCGAGCGAGGAGGAGCTGCCGCGCCACCAGCTGCGGATCCACGACTTCCACGTGGAGGACTCGCTGCTGGAGGGGCTGGGCCGCCGCGTACGACCGGTGCACCGCATCGACGCCGCCTGCCGCTGAACGCCCAGGATCCGCGCGGGGGCGCGCGGCGATCAGTAGGACTTCTCCTGGCCGAGCACGTGCTGGGCGACGAAGTTCAGGATCATCTCCCGGCTGACCGGGGCGATCCGCCCGGCCCGTACCGCGCCGAGCAGGGTGGCCACCCCGTACTCGGTGGTCATGCCGGCCCCGCCGTGGGCCTGCACGGCGGTGTCCACGGCCAGCGCGGCCGCCTCACCGGACGCGTACTTGGCCATGTTGCCGGCCACCCCGGCCTCCAGGTCCCGGCCGGCGTCGTAGAGCGCGGCCGCCTTGTAGATCATCAGGCGGGCCAGCTCCACCTGCACCGCCGCGTGCGCCAGCGGGTGGGACACCCCCTGATGTGAGCCGATGCTCCGGCCGCCCCAGACCTTCCGGCCGGCGGCGTAGCTGGACGCGCGCTCGATCGCGTACCGGCCGGTGCCGGCGCCCATCGCGGCCACCGTGATCCGCTCCGGGTTGAGCCCGGCGAAGAGCGCCGGCAGCCCCGCGTCCACCGACTCGCCGACCAGCGCGTCGGCCGGTAGCCGGACGTCGTCGAGGTAGAGCAGGAACTGGTTCTCCGGGGAGAGGATCTCCATGTCCAGCTTGGACCGGGTGAGCCCGGGCGCGTCGGTCGGCACCACGAAGAGCGCCGGCTTGAGACGCTGCCGTCCACCCGCGCCGTCGTCGTCCACGGCGACCCGGGCCACGACCAGGACGTGGTCCGCCTCGTCGACGCCGGAGATGTAGCACTTGCGGCCGGAGAGCAGCCAGCCGTCGCCGTCGCGGCGGGCCACCGTGCCGAGCCGGTGGAAGTTCGACCCGGCCTCCGGCTCGGTGATCGCGAAGACCACCTTCAGCGAGCCGTCGGCGAAGCCGGGCAGGAACCGCTTGCGCTGCGCCTCGGTGCCGTGCCGGTTGATCACGGTGGCGGCGATGGCGGGGGAGACCACGAGCAGCAGCAGCGGGCAACCGGCGGCGGCCAGCTCCTCGCAGACGATGGCCAGCTCGGTGATGCCGCCACCGCCGCCGCCGTACTCGGTGGGGATGTTGACCCCGAGGTAGCCGAGCCCGCCGGCCTCCGCCCACAGCTCGGTGGTGTGCTCGCCGGCCTTCGCCTTGGCCACGAAGTACTCGTGACCGTAGCGCCGGCCCAGCGCCCGTACGGCGTCGCGGAGCTGCTCCTGCTCGTCGGTCAGGTCGACGTTCATCGCGGGTCCTCCTCGGGGTTGACCACGGCCAGCACGGCGCCGGTGTCGACCTGGCCGCCGGCCGGCACCGGCAGTTCGGCGACCACGCCGTCGATCGGGGCGAGCACCGGATGCTCGAGCTTCATCGCCTCCAGGGTGAGCAGGAGGTCACCGGCGGCGACCCGCTGGCCGGGCTCGACGTGCAGCCGGGTGACCGTGCCGGGCAGCGGCGCCACCAGCGAGCCGGCGGCCAGCTCGGTGGTGGGCTCCGGGAAGCGCGGCAGCTCGGTGAGGCTGACCGACCCGTCCGGGCCGTCGACGAAGACCGCCGGCCCCACCCGGTGCACCCGGAACGGGTGCCGGACCCCGTCGACCGCCAGCATCACGCGGTCGGCAGCGGCCGACACCGGCGTCACCTCGGGCGGCCCGTCGACTGCGGCGTGCGCCGGGGCGGCGCCGGCGATCGTGGAACCGGCCGGAGCGGCGGCGATCGGCTCGCCGTCGGCCGGGTGCGTCGACCACTCGGTGAGGTTGCCGGCGCGGTCCAGGCGGTACCGTACCTCGACCTCGCCGGTCGGGCCGACGAAGCGTACGACCTGCGGAAACGCCGGTACGTTCCGCCAGCCGGACGGCAGCCCGGCGAGCACCGGGGCGGTCGCCCGGCGGCCGGCGGCCGAGGCCAGCGCGGCGGCCAGCGCGTACACCGGTACCCGTGCCGCCGGCACCAGCGGGGCGAACACCTCGGCGTGCCGCTCCAGGAAGCCGGTGTCGATCTCGCCGGCGGCGAACTCGGGGCTGCGCAGCACCCGGACCAGCAGGTCCCGGTTGGTGGCCACCCCGTGCAGCTCGGCCCGGGCCAGCGCGCCGGCGAGGGTGCGGGCCGCCTCGGCGCGGCTGGGCGCCCAGGCGATCAGTTTGGCGAGCATCGAGTCGTAGTGGACGCCGACCATCGAGCCGTCCACCACGCCGGAGTCGAGCCGTAGCCCGGCTCGTGGGAGGTTACCGAACTCGCGCTCCACGCCGGGGATGGCGAAGCGGTGCAGGACACCGGTCGCCGGGCGGAAGCCCTCGGCCGGCTCCTCGGCGCAGAGCCGCACCTCGATCGCGTAGCCGCGCACGGAGGGATGCCGGGTGTGTTCCGGCAGCGGGGCGCCCTCGGCGACCAGCAGTTGCAGGCGGACCAGGTCCAACCCGCCGAGGGCGGTGGTCAGCTCCGTCACCGGGTGCTCGACCTGGAGCCGCGTGTTCATCTCCAGGAAGTAGATCTCCCCGTCGGGCGCGAGCAGGAACTCGACAGTGCCGGCGCCCACATAGTCGACCGCCCGGCCGGCCGCGACCGCCGCCTCGTGCAGCCGCTCCCGCACCTCGGCTGAAAGGACACCGGGCGCCTCCTCGATGATCTTCTGGTGCCGGCGCTGGATCGAGCACTCCCGGACGCCGAGCGCGGCCACCGTCCCGTGGGTGTCGCCGAAGATCTGCACCTCGACGTGCCGGCCGCGCTCGACGTACCGCTCGATGAAGACCGTGCCGTCGCCGAACGCCGCCGCCGCCTCGCGGCGCGCGGAGGCGACCGCGTCGGCGAGGCCGGCGGCGTCGCGGACCACCCGCATGCCCCGGCCGCCGCCGCCCGCGGACGCCTTGACCAGCACCGGGAAGTCGCTGATCTGGTCCGGCTCGGTCCAGGTCGGGAGCATCGGCACGCCCGCCTCGGCGAGCAGCGCCTTCGCCGTCATCTTGTCGCCCATCGCGGCGATCGCCTTGGCCGGCGGCCCGATCCAGGTGAACCCGGCGTCGGTCACCGCGGCGGCGAACTCGGCGTTCTCGGCGAGGAAGCCGTAGCCGGGATGCACGGCGTCCGCGCCGGAGCGGCGGGCCGCGTCCAGGATCAGCTCCGGGCGCAGGTACGTCTCGGCCGGTGCGTTGCCGGGCAGCCGGACCGCCTGGTCGGCCTCGGCCACGTACGGCGCGTCGGCGTCCGCGTCGGAGTGCACCGCCACCGTCTCGACGCCGAGCGCGCGGCAGGTGGCGAAGATCCGCCGGGCGATCTCGCCCCGGTTGGCCACCAACAGTCGAGTGATCACGAGGACAACCCCCTACATCCGGAAGACGCCGAAGCCGTCGGCGCCCTTCACCGGTCCGTTGTGGATCGCCGACAGGCAGAGGCCGAGGACGGTACGGGTGTCCCGGGGGTCGATCACCCCGTCGTCGTAGAGCCGGCCGGAGAGGAAGAGCGCTCCCGACTGGGACTCGATCTGCTGCTCGACCATCATCCGCATCGCGGCGTCGGACTCCTCGTCGTAGTCCCGGCCCCGGGCGGCGGCGGCCTGCCGGGCCACGATGGAGAGCACCCCGGCCAGCTGCGCCGGCCCCATCACGGCCGACTTCGCGTTCGGCCAGGTGAAGAGGAAGCGCGGCTCGTACGCCCGCCCGCACATGCCGTAGTTGCCGGCGCCGTAGGAGGCGCCCAGGTTGACCGTCAGGTGCGGCACGGTCGAGTTCGACACCGCATTGATCATCAGGGCGCCGTGCTTGATGATGCCGCGCTGCTCGTACTCGGTGCCGACCATGTAGCCGGTGGTGTTCTGCAGGAAGAGCAGCGGGGTGTCGGCGGCGTTGGCGAGCTGGATGAACTGCGTCGCCTTCTGCGCCTCCTCGCTGAAGAGCACGCCGCGGGCGTTGGCCAGCACGCCGACCGGGTAGCCGTGCAGCTCGCCCCAGCCGGTCACCAGGGCGCTGCCGTAGCCGGGTTTGAACTCGTCGAACTCGCTGCCGTCGAGGATCCGGGCCAGCACCTCGCGCGGGTCGAACGGCACCTTCAGGTCGGCGCTGGCGATGCCGAGCAGCTCCTCCGGGTCGTACTTCGGCGGCTGCGGCACCGGATTACGTGGCGACGGGCCCTGCTTGCGCCAGTTCAGCCGCCGTACGCACTGCCGGGCCAGCCGGATGCCGTCCCGCTCGTCGGAGGCGAGGAAGTCGGCGAGCCCGGACGTCGACGCGTGCATCGCGGCCCCGCCGAGCGACTCGTCGTCGGTGACCTCGCCCGTGGCCATCTTCACCAGCGGCGGCCCGGCCAGGTAGACCTGCGACCGGTCCCGAATCATGATCACGTGGTCGGACATGCCCGGCACGTACGCGCCGCCCGCGGTGGCGTTGCCGAAGACCACGCTGACCGTGGGGATCTTCGCCGCGGAGAGCCGGGTCAGGTCGCGGAAGACCCGTCCGCCCGGGATGAAGATCTCCGCCTGGGTGGGCAGGTCGGCGCCGGCCGACTCGACCAGGTTGACCATGGGCAGCCGGTTCGCGAGTGCGATCTCACCGGCCCGCCGGGTCTTCGCCAGCGACCACGGGTTCACCGCGCCGCCGCGTACCGTCGGGTCGTTCGCGACGACAAGGCACTCCACGCCCTCGACCACGCCGATCCCGGTGACCACGCTCGCCCCGACCGGGAAGTCGGTGCCGTACCCGGCGACCGGCGACAGCTCCAGGAACGGGCTGTCCGGGTCGAGCAGCAGCTCGATCCGTTCCCGGGGAAGCAGCTTGCCCCGGGCGTGGTGCCGGTTCACGTACTTCTCGCCGCCCCCGGCCCGGGCCTGGTCCAGTGCCGCGTCCAGCTCCGCCAGCCGGTCCAGCAGGGCCGCCCGGTTCTGCGCGTAGCCCGGCGCGGACACCTCGATCGCGCTGCTCAACGTGGTCACAGCCCGATTCCCTTCGCGATGATCTCGTTCATGATCTCGGTGGTGCCGCCGCCGATGCCGAGGATGCGGGCGTCCCGGTAGTGCCGCTCCACCTCCGCGTCGCGCAGGTAGCCGTAGCCGCCGTGCAACTGGAGCGCCTGGTCGACCACCTCGGCGCAGGCGGCCACCGCGACGTTCTTCGCCATCGCCACCTCGGCGACCACCGGCTCACCGGCGGCCACCCGAGCCGCCACCTCGTGCACGTACGCCCGGGCGGCCTCGGCGCGGGTGTGCATCTCGGCCAGCCGGTGCCGGATCAGCTGCCGGCTGGCCAGCGGACGGCCGAACGTCGAACGGTCCCGGCACCAGCGCACCGCCAGCTCGACGCAGCGTTGCGCGGTCGCGTAGGCCTGCGTGGCCAGGGAGAGCCGCTCGGTGGCGAAGTGCTGCATGATCGCCAGGAAGCCCGTGTCCTCCGCGCCGATCCGGTGCGTCACCGGCACCCGCACGTCCACGAAGGAGAGCTCCGCGGTGTCCGAGCAGTGCCAGCCGAGCTTCTCCAGCCGACGCCCCACGGTGAACCCGGGCGTGCCCTTGTCGACCACCAGCAGGGTGAGTTCGCCGCTGCCGGGAAAGTCGGTGCAGACGGCGGTGGTCACGAAGTCGGCCCGGATTCCGCTGGTGATGTAGGTCTTCGACCCGTTCACCACGTAGTGGTCGCCGTCCCGGCGGGCGGTCGTGCGGATCCCGGCGACGTCCGAGCCGCCGTCCGGTTCGGTGACCGCCAGCGCGCCGATCATCGTGCCGGCGAGCGTCGGGCGGACGTACCGGTCGATCAGGTCGTCATCGGTGCTCCGCTGCCCCCCGAGCCGGCCGCCGAGCGAGCCACCGAGCCGGCCGCCGGCGGCGGCGACCATGTGCGGCAGCGCGATGCCGTGGGTGAAGAGCGCGGCCACCAGACCGGACGAGCCACCTGAGCGGATGATCTCCTCGGTGACGATGATCGAATCGAGCAGGTCGCCGCCGCTGCCGCCGACCGACTCGGGGAAACCGATGCCGAGCAGGCCGAGCTTCGCGGCGGTCGCGTGCAGCTCCCGGGGGACCTCGCCGGCGCGCTCCCAGTCGTCCAGGTGCGGCAGCACCTCGCGGGTGACGAAGGCCCGGGTCAGCTCGCGCAACTGCCGCCGCTCCGGGGTGTCCACGATGGTCATCGCGTCACCTCGTCAGACGTAGGCCGGGCGGGGGCGCCCGGCCCGGGCGTGAGGTCGGCGGGCAGGTCGACGATGCGGGACCGGAGCAGCTCGCCGAGAGCCTTCGCCTGTGGGTCGAACCTCGTCGAGCCGGCCACCCCCGGACCGAGCAGCCCTTTGATCACGAAGTTCACCGCCCGCAGGTTCGCCAGCTCGTACCGGTGCACGGTCAGCGGCGCGGTCTCCGGCAGCAGCTCGGCCAGGCGCGGCACGGTCAGCCAGTTGCGCAGCCAGGCGTACCCGGCGTCGGTGCGGGCCCAGACCCCCAGGTTGGCGTCGCCGCCCTTGTCGCCGGAGCGGGCACCGACCAGCTCGCCGAGCGGCCCGCGCCGGGTCGGCCGGTCGGGCTCCCCGCTCGGCGGCGCCGGTTCGACGCGCTCGTCGGCGACCGGCGCCGTGACGGCCGGCGGGGCGATCTCCACGCGCTCGCCGGAGGGCAGCACCGCGACGTGCGGCACCGCGTCCTGCGGCACGGTGTCGACGGTGAACACCCCGTACGGGGTGGCGTCGCCGGGTGGCGTGGTCAGCGTGCAGCCCGGGTAGGAGGCGAGCGCCAGCTCCACCGCGGCCGCCGAGAACGCCCGCCCGGCCCGCGCCCGGTCACCGTCGCGCAGGTGTACGTGCAGCAGCGCGCTCGCCGTCTCGGTGTCGTACGCGTCGGGATGGTCGGTGCGGGCCAGGGTGAACTCCAGCCCCTCCTTGCCGACCGCCTGTTCGAGCTGCCCCCGGACCAGCGCCGCCTTCGCCGGAATGTCCAGCCCGCAGAGGACGAAGGTCATCGAGTTGCGGAAGCCGCCGAGGTTGGTGAGCCCGACCTTGAGCGTCGCCGGCGGCGGGGTGCCCCGGACGCCCGAGACCCGGACGCGGTCCGGGCCGTCCTGGTGCAGCGTCGCCGTGTCCAGCCGGCTCACCACGTCCGGTCCCAGGTATTCCGGCCCGCCCACCTCGTAGAGCAGCTGCGCGGTGACCGTCTCCACGGTCACCGCGCCGCCGGTGCCGGGATGCTTGGTGATCACCGCGGAGCCGTCGGGGTGCACCTCGGCGATCGGAAAGCCGGGCCGGTGACCGCCGTCGGGCAGCTCGGTGAAGAAGCTGTAGTTGCCGCCGGTCACCTGCGTGCCGCACTCGATCAGGTGGCCGGCGACGGTCGCCCCGGCGAGCGCGTCGAGGTCGTCGCGCTGCCAGCCGTACCGGGCGATCGCCGGGCCGACCACCAGGGAGGCGTCGGTGACCCGGCCGGTGACCACCACGTCCGCCCCGCCGTCCAGGCAGGCGGCGATTCCGAACGCGCCCAGGTAGGCGTTGGCGGTGAGCGCGTCCGGGCGGCCCAACGCGTCCCCCTCGACGTACCCGATCCGGGCGTCGAGGCCGAGCCGGTCGGCGAGCGTGCCGATCGCGGCGGCCAGCCCGGCCGGGTTCAACCCGCCGGCATTGGTCACGATCCGTACGCCGCGGTCCAGCGCGGTGCCGAGAGTCTCCTCGAGTTGGCGGAGGAAGGTCTTCGCGTAGCCGAGGCCGGGGTCGCGCAGCCGGTCCCGGCCGAGGATCAGCATCGTCAGCTCGGCCAGGTAGTCGCCGGTCAGCACGTCCAGCTCGCCGCTGTCGAGCATCTCCCGCCAGGCGGTGAAGCGGTCGCCGTAGAAGCCGGAGGCGTTGCCGACGCGGATCACGCCGGCACCCCGCTCGCCGGCCGGCCGGCGCCGGGCGGGCCGGCGAAGGCCTGCGCGACGTCCAGCCACTCGTCGGCCACCCGGCCCGCGGCGCTCAGCGCCAGGTCGGCGCGGTGCCGGCGCTGGGTGACCAGCAGGCAGAAGTCCCGCGCCGGGCCGGTCACCCGGTCCGCGGCGTCGGCCGGGCCCCAGCTCCAGGTGTCGCCGTCGGGCCCGGACAGCTCGACCCGCACCGGCGCCGCCGGCACGGCCCGGCCGTGGGCGGCGAAACCGTGCCCGAGGGTACGCACGCCGAGGTGCGCGACGTGCCGGAGCCGGTTGGTGGCCCTCCGGTGTACGCCGAGCGCGTCGGCCACGTCCTCGCCGTGCGCCCAGGTCTCCATGATCCGGGCGGTGGCCATCGAGGTGGCCGACATCCGGGTCCCGTACCAGGGCAGTTTTTCGCCGGGCGGTACGGCGGCCAGGGCGGCGGTGAGCGCCGCCCGGCCGGCGCGCCAGCGGGCGAGCAGCTCGTCCGGCGGAGCGAGGAACTCCTCCGCGCCCCGGTCGACCAGCCGGGTCGGGTCCGGGGTCGAGCTGACCGAGGCGAAGAAGGCGTCGGCGTCGGTGGCGGCGAGCAGCGCCACGTGGTCGGTCCAGGCGAGGTGGGCGATCTGATGTCCGATGGTCCAACCCGCCGCCGGGGTGGGGCGGGCCCATTCGGCCGGCGGCAGCGGATGCACCAGTGAGTCCAGCTCGGCGGACTCGTCGGCCAGGTCCGCGAGCAGATCCGTCAGGTCGACCATGGTGCCTCCGGTCTCGGCGTGCCCCACCTGCGCGGGGCCGGTCAGGGCGTGAGGAGGGTGGAGAGCTGGCGCTTCCAGGTGGTGAGCAGGGCGCTGCGGCGGGACGAGTCGTCGGTGAGCAGGTTGGCCACGCCCAGCCCGCGGAGCAGGTCCAGGGTGGCCTGCACCGCCTCCCGGACGCCGGGCCGCCGCTCGTCGACGCCGAGCAGCGAGACGGTGAGCCGGTGCATCTCCCGGCCGACGCGCGCCTCCAGCGGCACCAGGGCGGCGCGCAGCTCCGGGTCGGTGCGGGCGGCGACCCAGAGCTCGATCGCGGCGACGAAGAGCGGCCCGGTGAAGGCCGCGCCGAGCAGGTCGACGACCCGGTCGAGGCGCTGCGGACCGGCCGGCAGGGCCTCCGCCTCGGTGCGCAGCTCGGCCGCCCGGCGCTCGGCGAGGTGGTCGACGGCGGCGGTGACCAGCGCGGCCTTCGTCGGGTAATGGTGCAGCTGGGCGCCGCGCGAGACGCCGGCCCGGGCGGCGACCAGCGTGGTCGTGGTGCCGGACCAGCCGTGCTCGATCAGGCAGTCGACGGTCGCCTCCAGCAGCCGGGCCTGAGTGGCCCGACTGCGCTCCTGTTGGGGGACGCGGATCGATGCGGCGGACACGGGGACAGCGTGCCGCCCTCGAAACAAACAGTCAAGCCTGACTTTTTCTGGGCCGGCTCGGCCATCCACCAGGTCGGGTGCCGACGTCACTCGCGGACGCTGTCGAACTGCTCCAAATATGGGCCGGCCTGGCGGGCCCGCACCCTGCTCACGCTGTTCATATCTGGAGCAGTTCGACAGCGTGCGAGGCAGCCGGGCCGGGTGGGCGGGGGCGGGCCGCGACCACGGCGAACGGACGGCAGGTCGCTCAGCGGCGTTGCGGACCGCGACCCTGCGGACCGCGACCCTGCGGACCGGGCCGCCAGAAAGCGACGGCCGGGGGCGGTCAGCGGCCGTCGCGGGGGGCGAAGACGGCCAGCGCGTCGGCGTCGCTGTGCCGGGAGCGCAGGTACTCGTCGGCGAAGCCGGCAGCGTCCGGGAAGGTCGACTCGGCGGCCACCCGGGCGCAGGCGGCGTCCACGTCGAAGTCGGTGCGGCGCAGCTGCACGCCCGGCCCGAGCAGCGCCCAGTAGGCGCCCGGACCGCCGTACGGCATGCCGATGCTGCCCGGATTGACCACCAGCCGCCGGTCGACCAGCCGGGTGAACGGCATGTGGGTGTGCCCGCAGACCACCGTGCGCACCTCGGCCGGCAGGTCGGCGAAGACCTCCGTCCACCGGGCCATCCGGGTGTCGACCAGCACGACCTCCTCGTCGTCACGGGGGGTGGCATGGCAGAAGAGCACCGGCCCGAGGCCGTCGATCTCCAGGGTGACCGTCAGCGGCAGCGCGGCGAGCCGCTCGAGCTGGTCGTCGCGGAGCTGGCCGGCCGCCCAGTTCGACACCTCGATGGGGGACGGGCGCCCGGCGCGCGCCTCGACCAGCTCCCGGTCGGCGTTGCCGCGTACCCAGCAGACCCGGTCGCCCAGGTCGGCGAGCAGGTCGAGCACCTGCACCGGCTGCGGGCCGGCCGCGATGTCGCCGGTGAGCACGATCAGATCGGCGGCGGCCACGTCCGGCTCGGCCAGCACCGCCTCCAGGGCGGGCAGCACACCGTGGATGTCCGAGAGAACGGCGACCCGGTTCAGCATCGCTCCACCCTCCCGCCGGCCCGCCGGTGAGTCCAGCACTTCTGCCAGCAGCAGACGGCGGCCCGGACACGGATCGGCCCGGACCGCCAGCGGCGGCCCGGGCCGGGGATGCTCCGTGTCGGGACAGGCCCGACGGGGCGACTCAGACCCGCGCGCGGCGGGCCAGGCGCTCCGGGTCGAGAATGATGATGCTCTTGCCGTCGAGCCGCAGCCAGCCACGCGAGGCGAAGTCGGCCAGCGCCTTGTTGACGGTCTCCCGGGAGGCGCCGACGAGCTGGGCGATCTCCTCCTGGGTCAGGTCGTGCGTCACCCGCAGCACGCCGCCGTCCCGGGTGCCGAACCGGCCAGCCATCTGGAGCAGGTTCTTCGCCACCCGGCCGGGCACGTCGGTGAAGATCAGGTCGGCCAGCGAGTCGTTCGTCCGGCGCAGCCGGCGGGCCAGCACCCGGAGCAGCTGCTCGGCGATCTCCGGCCGGTTGTTCAGCCACGGTCGCAGCGCCTGCTTGCGCAGCCGGACCAGGCGGGTGTCGGTCACCGCGGTGGCGGTCGCCGTCCGCGGGCCGGGGTCGAAGAGCGACAGCTCGCCGACCATGTCCGACGGCCCCATCACCGCGATCAGGTTCTGCCGGCCGTCCGCCGCCCGGCGACCGACCTTGATCTTGCCGGACAGCAGGATATAGAGACTGTCGCCGGGCTCGCCCTCGTTGAAGACGATCTCGCCCTTGCGGACCTCGATCGTCTCCATCTCCTTGGCGAGCGCCTCGGCAGCCTCCGGGTCGACACCCTGGAAGATCCCGCTGCGGGCCAGTACCTCGTCCATCGCGCACCTCCGGTTGCGCGCTGCCGTCCCTCGGCCGGGTCCGCCGTCCGCTGGTCCCTCGCGCGCCGCCAAGTCTAGGCGCACGTGAGCTGGAATCAGAGCTGCACCCCTGGAAACTTGATCGTTGGGCGTAACCCACGCGTTCCGATCCGCTACTAAGATCACCGGCCCGCCGGCCCGTGCCGCCTTCGCAGGTCGGGGGGCCGTAGGGTCAGCGGCGTGCTGACGGAGCCGCTGCTGACCACCCGCCGGGAGGGCGGGCTCGACGTCCCGATGCTGGTGTGGCGCTCCGCGACGCCGCTGCGCGCGGTCAGCTCCGCGCCGCTCGGCGGCGGGATCGGCGTACGCCAGTGGGTGCTGAACGCGACCGTGCCGATGTCGTACGACAGGGACGACCCCGCGGAGCACCTGGCCGGACTGGCCCGCGGCCTCGGCCTCGGCGGGCCCGGGGTGGGCCTGCTGACCGGGGTCGACGTGGCGGAGGTGGTGGCCCGCACCGACACCGGCGTGCGGGCCTGGGCGACGGTCGGCCTCGGCACCCTGATCCCGGCCGCCGCGCCCGAGCCGGCCGCGCCCGGCCAGCGGGTCGGCACGGTCAACATCGTGGTGCACGTGCCGGCACGGCTCGGCGACGCCGCCCTGGTCAACGCGGTGGCCACCGCCACCGAGGCGAAGGCGCAGGCGATCATGGAACTGGGGCTGGCGGCCACCGGCACCCCGACGGACGCGGTCACCGTGCTCTGCCCCGCCGACGGTCCGGAGTTCGCCTACGGCGGGCCGCGGTCGACCTGGGGCGCACCGCTGGCCCGGGCGGTGCACGCCGCCGTCCTCGCCGGCGGCGCCGACGCCGTGGTGCCCTGGTCGGAGCGGTTCACCGGCTGAATTTCCAGCCGATCGGCCCTCGTCGCGGCGTTTCCGTCCCGGTAGGGTCGCTCAACGATGTACGCTCCCGCCTCCGCCGCGTCGCGCCCGCGTCGCCGAGCCGCCCTCGCGCTCGGCGCGCTGCTCGCCGTGCTGCTGGCCGGCTGCGCCGAAACCGGCGAGGCCCCGGTCTGGCAGCCGGGGGCCGGTGGCGGCGGCACCGGCGCGCCGATCGGCACGGCCGCCCCGTCGGCGAGCGGCAGCCCCGACGCGGGCGGCGAGGCGATCTCGCTCTCCGCGACCGGCGACATCATCATGGGCAACGCGCCGAACCGGCTGCCCGGCAACGGCGGCAAGGGCTTCTTCGACTCGGTCGAGCAGGCGCTCAAGGCCGACCTGGTGATGGGCAACCTGGAGGAGCCGCTGACGGTGGACACCGGCACCGGCAAGTGCGGGGCCAACTCCACCCGCTGCTTCCAGTTCCGGGCCCCGCCCGACTACGCCGCGCACCTGCGCGACGCCGGCTTCGACCTGCTCAACCAGGCCAACAACCACGGCTACGACTACGGCCCGAAGGGCTACCAGAACACCCAGAAGGCCCTGGAGAAGTACGACCTGGCGCACACCGGCGCTCCGGACCAGATCACCGTCGTCGAGGTGCAGGGCGTCAAGGTCGCGGTCGCCGGCTTCTCCTCGTACGTCTGGTCCAACAGCCTGGTCGACATCGCCGCGGCCAAGCAGGTGATCGCCAAGGCGGCGACCATGGCCGATCTGGTCGTGGTGCAGGTGCACATGGGCGGCGAGGGGTCCGACAAGACCCGGGTCCGGCCGGGCACCGAGATGTTCCTCGGCGAGAACCGGGGCGACCCGGTCAAGTTCTCGAAGGCGATGATCGACGCCGGGGCCGACCTGATCGTCGGGCACGGCCCGCACGTGCTGCGCGGGATGGAGTTCTACAAGGGCCGGCTCATCGCCTACAGCCTCGGGAACTTCGCCGGCGGGGGCAATTCGCTCAGCAACGCCGGCCGGCTGGGCTGGGGCGGGGTGCTCAAGGTGTCGCTACGGCCGGACGGCAGCTGGGCCGGGGGTTCCTTCACCTCGACCTACATGAACGGCGCCGGCAAGCCGACGATGGATCAGGGCGACCGCGGTCTGGGGCTCGTCAAGCAGCTCAGCCGCACCGACTTCCCGAAGACCGCGGCCCGGTTCGACGACGCCGGCAGGATCAGCCCGCCCGCCGCCGGCTGATCCGGCGCTCCGCCGGCTCCGCGAGAGACCCGACGTGCGCGCAGCGGTGCAGGCGTGGGCCGCCCAAGGGAGTCGGTCGGGCGACGTAGGCTGGCCGGCGTGACCAGTAGCTCTCCCGGCGCCACCGAGACAGACCTCGGACGCAAGCGCCGTGCCCGGCGGATCGGCCGGGCGCTGGCCGAGACCCACCCGGACGCGCACTGTGAGCTGGACCACTCCAACGCCCTGGAGTTGGCCGTGGCGACGATCCTCTCCGCCCAGTGCACCGACAAGAAGGTCAACGAGGTCACCCCGAAGCTCTTCGTCCGCTATCCGGGCGCCGCCGACTACGCTGGCGCCGACCGGGGCGAGATGGAGGAGCTGATCCGGCCGACCGGCTTCTACCGGAACAAGACCGACTCGCTGATCAAGCTGGGGCGGGCGCTCGTCGAGCGCTACGACGGGCGGGTGCCCGGCAAGCTGGTCGACCTGGTGACGCTGCCCGGGATCGGCCGCAAGACGGCCAACGTGATCCTCGGCAACGCCTTCGACGTCCCCGGCATCACCGTCGACACCCACTTCCAGCGGCTGATGCACCGCTGGCGGCTGACCACCGAGACTGATCCGGTCAAGATCGAGCACGCGGTCGGGGCGCTCTACGAGAAGCGCGACTGGACGATGCTCTCGCACCGGGTGATCTTCCACGGCCGGCGGGTCTGCCACGCCCGCAAGCCGGCCTGCGGCGCCTGCACGCTGGCCAAGCTCTGCCCGTCGTACGGCACCGGGCCGACCGACCCGACCGTCGCGGTCAAGCTGCTCAAGGGGCCCCGCGCCCGCGACCTGGCGGTGGCCGCCGGGATCGACCCGGAGCTGGTGCCGGCCCAGGCGGTCGCCGCGGAGGTGCCGTGAACCGCAGGGCCGCCACGCTGCTCCTGCCGCTGCTGCTGGCGGTCGCCGGCTGCACCGCCACCCCGCCGGAGGCGGCGGCACCGGGGCGCCCAGCGCCCAGCCGGCCGTCGCCGTTCGCCGACTGCGCCACGCTGACCACCGCGCCGACAACCGCCTCAACGACCACCCCGACGTCCGCCCCGGGTGACCCGCTGCCGGCCCTGAGCCTCTCCTGCTTCACCGGCGGCGCGCCGGTGGCCCTGCGCGAGATCCCCGGCCCGGCGGTGGTCAACATCTGGGCCTCCTGGTGCGGCCCCTGCCGCAAGGAGTTGCCCGCCTTCCAGCGGCTCAGCCAGTCGACCGCCGGCCAGCTCCAGGTGATCGGGGTGAACAGCCGGGACAGCCGCGCCGCGGCCCAGTCCATCGGCGAGGACTTCGGCGTCCGCTTCCCGATGCTGGTCGACCAGGGCGAGGCGCTGCAACGGGCGCTGAACCGCAACGCCTTCCCGCTCACCCTCTTCATCGACGGGCAGGGGCGGATCCGGCACACCGACACCTCCGGCGCGCTGGACGACGCTCGCCTCGCCGCGCTGGTGCGCGAGCATCTCGGGGTGGCGGTGCCGGCGTGACCCGGAGACCGCCGGAGTGGATCGAGCCGTTGCTGGCTCGGCTCGGCACCGCCCGCACCGAGGACTTCACCCGGCTGGCCACCCCGGCGAGCGGTGGCCGGGAGAGCGCCGTGCTGGTGCTGCTCGGCGAGCAGCCCGACACCGGCCCGGACGTGCTGGTCCTGCAGCGGGCGGCGACCCTGCGCAACCACGCCGGCCAGCCGGCCTTCCCGGGCGGGGCGGCCGACCCGGAGGACGCCGACGCCCGGGCGACCGCGCTGCGCGAGGCGAACGAGGAGGTCGACCTCGACCCGCGCAGCGTGACCGTTCTGGCCGAGCTGCCGAAGCTCTGGATTCCGGTGAGCGACTTCGTGGTGACCCCGGTGCTCGCCTGGTGGCACGCGCCGCACCCGGTGCACCCCCGGGAGCCGGCCGAGGTGGCGCACGTGGCGCGGCTGCCGATCGCGGAGCTGGTCGACCCGGAGAACCGGATGCGGGTGCGCCACCCCAGCGGCTGGATCGGGCCGGCGTTCTCCGCGCGCGGGATGGTGGTCTGGGGGTTCACCGCCGGAGTGCTGGCCACGCTGCTAGAGATGGGCGGCTGGGCCCGCCCGTGGTCGCCCGACCGGGTGGTGGAGCTGCCGCCCACCGGCGCGTCGCCGGCCCCCTCCGCCGGGACCGACGAGGTGGACGAGGCAACCGTACGCTGACCGCGCGGTCACCCTTACGCAAGCGATGGTCATCCGGCGAGCCCGCTGCCCGTACGCTTGACCCGTGTCCGCCGTGGATCTCGTCCTGCTGCTGCTCATGCTCGTGTTCGCGATCAGCGGATACCGTCAGGGCTTCGTCATCGGAATCCTGTCGTTCACCGGGTTCTTCCTGGGGGCCCTGATCGGCCTCCAGATCGGGCCGTTGCTCGCCCGACAGTTCGTGGACAGCGGCACCCGGGTGCTGATCTCGTTGGTGGCGGTCTTCGGGCTCGCGGTCGCCGGTCAGGCGCTCGCCGGCTGGCTCGGCTCCAGCCTGCGGGCCGCGATCACCGGCTCGGGCCTGCGCAAGGTCGACGACGTCGGCGGGGCGTTCGTCTCGCTCTTCGCCGTGCTCCTGGTGGCCTGGCTGGTCGCGGTGCCGCTCGGCTCGTCCTCGCTGCCCTGGCTGGCCGCGTCGGTCCGGAACAGCGCGCTGCTCACCGTGGTCGACCGGGTCCTGCCCGACCAGGCCCAGCAGCTCTCCACCGCGCTGCGGGACACCGTCGACACCAACGGCTTCCCGGACGTGTTCGGCGATCTCGCGCCCACCCGGGCCCGGCAGGTCTCACCGCCCGATCCGGCGCTCGCCGGCTCCCAGGTGGTGGTCAACGGCCAGCGCTCGGTGGTCAAGGTGCTCGGCTCCGCCCCCAGTTGCTCGCGCCGGATCGAGGGCTCCGGCTTCGTGTACGCCGACGACCGGGTGATGACCAACGCCCACGTGGTCGCCGGCACCCGTACCGTGGCGGTGGAGCTGGGCGGTGACCGCTACGACGGCGATGTGGTCGTCTACGACCCCGACCGGGACCTGGCCGTGCTGCACGTGCCGGGGCTGCCCGGGCCGTCGATGCGGTTCGCCGCGGGCAACGCGGGCAGCGGCGCGGACGCGATCGTGCTCGGCTTTCCGCTCGACGGGCCGTACGACGCCCAGTCCGCCCGGGTCCGCGACGTGGACCGGATCACCGGGCCGGACATCTACTCCTCGGGCGACGTGACCCGGGAGATCTACACGATCCGGGCGCTGGTCCGCAGCGGCAACTCCGGCGGCCCGCTGGTCTCGTCCAACGGATTGGTGCTGGGCGTGATCTTCGCGGCGGCAGCGGACGACCCGAACACCGGTTTCGCGGTCACCGCCGCGGAGGCGCGTCCGGTGGCCCTGGCCGGTGCCGAGCGCACCCGCGGCGTCGGCACCGGCGAGTGCACCTGACCCCCGCGCGGCCGGAGCCCGCCGCCTGACGGAACAGCCGGCGGGGGCGGTCACGACACGCGCGGCTTCGGGCGGGGTGTCACGCCGTCGCCCCCGGCGCGGGTGACGCTCGGCAGCGCCGCCCGCCCCCAGCGAACGCCACGGTCCAGAATCGACCGGGCCATGATGGCCACGCAGGCGCCGCCGTTGAGGAAGGACGCGACCACGTCGCTCGGGTGGTGCATGCCCCGGTACATCCGGGTCAGCGCGACACCGACCGGCACCAGCACGAGTAGCGTCCACCAGCTGACCTTGGCCGCGGTGCTGCGAGACCGCAGCGCGAGCAGCACCGCGATGCCCACGTAGAGCGCCACCGAAGCGGACGTGTGCCCGGACGGGAAGCTGGACGTGGGCGGGGAGACGTCCATGTGCTCGACGGCCGGCCGCTGCCGGTCGATGACCATCGTGGTCAGCAGGAACACCAGCGCCTGGGCGCTGACCGCGGCGCAGAGGAAGAGCGGCTCCCGCCAGCGGCGCAGCCACAGCCGCAGCGCCAGCGCGACCAGCGCGGTGACCAGCACGATCAGCTGGGTGCTGGCGAGCGTGCTGAAGACCAGCGAGACGTCGTTCCAACCGGCGGTGCGATCGCCGGCGAGTTCCCGGTTGACCGCGTCCTCGACGGTGAACGGCCAGGACCGGGCGAGGACCCGGGTGACCAGCCCACCCAGCAGCAGCATGACGGCGAGCAGGAGAGCCACCGGCAGCACCACGCGGCGGGCGATCTGGAGCACGGTGTCGGGCATGGCCCGGCCAGTACCCGTCGGGTCCGCCCGCTACGCCTTGCCGGCCGAGCGGTGTGCGACGCCCGCGCGGCCACCCCGCCGCCGGTCAGTCCTGCTCGGACCGCGACCCGGTCTCCGGCGCGACGCCCTCCCGGGCGACGCGGACCGGGCGTAGCCCCACCCGGTGCCGCCAGGTGGTGAAGGCGGCGGTGGTGGCGGCAACCACGGCCGTGCCGAGCAGCCAGCCGCCGACGATGTCGCTGGTGAAGTGCACCCCCAGGGCCACCCGGCTGACGCCGGTCAGCACGGCGAGCAGCAGCGCGGCGGCCCAGAGCGCCCACCGCCCCGCCCGACCCCGCGCGTGCGGGAGGAAGACGACCAGCAGCACCCCGGCGGCCAGGGTCGCGTTGAGCGCGTGCCCGGACGGGAACGAGAAGCCCGCGGCCCGGGCCACCGGGTCCAGCAGGTCCGGCCGTTCCCGCCCGACGAGCAGCTTGAGCAGCGGACCGAGCAGCCCGCCGGCCAGCATGGTGACCGCCACCCAGAGCGCCAGCCGGCGGGCGCCCCGGCTGACCAGCCAGATCACCACCACCAGCGCGGCTACGCGCAGTGGCATCGGCGCGAACACGTCGGTCCACACGCTCATCAGCCGGACCCAACCCGGGTGGGTCAGCGCATAGCCGTGCAGCGCGTCGGTCACCGTCGTGTCCAGCCGGTGCAGGGGCGCCCAGCTGCCGAGCACCAGCAGGGCGAGCAGCGCGAACGGCACGAGCACCAGGAAGGCGCCCACCGCGGCCAGGGTCAGTCGCAGGCCGAGCGAGTGCTCCGGGTCGAGCCGGCGACGTCGCCAGGACGATGGGGTGGCGGAATCCAGGGTGGGCGGGCCGGGCGTACTCATGGCGTCAGTTCTACCCAGCGCGGCGGGCGGCGAGACGCGGGCCCGGCCGTCAGCGACCGTGCTGCCGGAACCGGCGGACCATCAGCGCCGCGCCGGTGACCAGCGCGACGAAGAGGGCCGCCCCGGTCCAGAGCCGTTCCGGCGCCGGGTCCTCCTGGCTGCCGCCCGCCCGAGGGCTCCACCGGGTGTGCTGCCGGGGCGCGGTCAGGCTGAGCGGGTCGCTGCCGGCGCCGGCCACCGGCTCCTCCGGCCCGACGCCCGGCGCCGGCCCGAAGCCGACCACGCCCGGGGAGTCGTTGTCGTCGAGCGGGTTGCCGGTCACCGATGGCACGTCGGTGGTCAACGCGGCCACCGGATCCACCAGGCCGAAGCCGAAGCGGTCGTCCCGGCCGGTCGGGCCGATGTCCCGCGCGGTGGTGAGCAACCGGTTGACCACCTCGCCGGCCGACATCTGCGGGTAGCGGGAGCGGACCAGCGCCGCGGTGGCCGACACCAGCGGTGCCGCGAAGCTGGTGCCCTGCACCCGCCAGTACCCGTCGGGTGGGCGGGCGCCCACCAGGCCGGTGGCCGGCGCGCTGAGCACGGTGGCCCGCCCGGTGATCGACCCGGACCAGAGGTTGTCGCTGCTGCGTTCGAGGCCGGCGACCGCGATAACGCCCGGCTCCCGGGCCGGGTACCAGACCCGGGTGCTGGTCGAGGTGGCCAGGTTGCCGGTGCAGGCGATCACCACCACGTCCCGGGCGAACGCGTAGTCGAGCGCGGCGGCCAGGGCCGGGCTGTCGCCGCTGCCGCCGAGCGACAGGTTGATCACCCGAGCGCCGTGGTCGACGGCCCAGCGCACCCCGCTCGCCACGATCATCGCGTCGTCGTAGCGATTCTCGGCGTCCAGCACGCGTACCGGCAGGATCTTCGCGTCGGGCGCGAGACCGGCCACCCCCCGCTTGTCGTCGTTGCGGCCGGCGATCAGGCCGGCCACCGTGGTGCCGTGGCCCACCGGGTCGGGTGGGCCGCCGGTGGGACCGACCAGATCCGTCCCGGGCAGCACCTGCCCGGCCAGGTCGGGATGGCTACCGTCCACTCCGGAGTCGATGACGGCGACGGTGACCCCGCGCCCGGTCGAGCTGCGCCAGGCCGTCTCGGCCTGCAACTCGTCGAGCTGCCACTGCTCGTCGCGGACCTGGTCCGGTCGGCTCGGCTCGGCGGGCGCGAACACCACCGGCGGGCCGGCGACGCGGTGCGGGGCGGCCGTCGCGGCGCCGGCGGGCAGCACGGGGCCGGCGACCACGACGACGGTCGCCGCGACGCCGAGCAGTGCCCGGCCGGCGGTCCGTCGCGCCGCTGCCGGACAGCTGTGCGGAACCCCAGTCACATCCTCAGCCATTCATCGGGACAGAACCACGACGATCGGAGATTACCGGTTCCCACCCCGATCCCGGCACGTTCCACGGACACCGGTCATGGTGGCGGCAGGTGAGCCAGCTGAACCAGGCGTACGCCCTCGCGCCGGGTGACCAGCCGACCACGCCCCGGTGGTAGCGGCCCGGGGCGGACCGGGCCGACCAACGCCCCCTCCTCGGGGCTGCCGGTCATCACCAGCCCGGCGGTCGAGAGCTCCCGCAGCCGCTGCACGATCGGCTCGTACTGGGCCCGGCCGGCGCCACCGGAGCGGCGGGCCAGCACCAGGTGCAGGCCGACGTCCCGGGCCTGGGGCAGGTACTCCTCCAGGGCGCGCAGCGGGTTGGCCGGCCCGGCCGCCACCAGGTCGTAGTCGTCGACCAGCACGAACAGCTCGGGGCCCGACCACCAGGAGCGGTCGCGCAGCTGCCGCGGGGTGACCTCGGGACCGGCGATCCGACCGGCGAGGTAGCCGGCGGCCGACTCGACCAGGTCGGCGGTGTGCGCGGCGGCGGTGCCGTAGCCGATCAGGTGTGCCGTCTCGATGGCGCCGAGCAGACTGCGCCGGTAGTCGACCAGGATCACCCGGGCCTGCTCCGGGGTGAACCGGGTGGTGATGGTGGTGGCCAGCGCCCGCAGGAAGGAGGACTTGCCGCATTCGCCGTCGCCGAAGACCACGAAGTGCGGCTCGGTGGCGAAGTCCAGCACCACCGGGCGCAGGTCGGCCTCCGCGATCCCCACCGGCAACCGCAGCCCGGTCGTGGCGGTGAGGTCCAGCTCGGCGTAGGGAAGCACCGGCGGAAGCAGCCGTACCCGGGGCGCCGGCGGGCCGGCCCAGCCCTCGGCGACCCGCTTGACCAGGTCCGCGGTGTCCGCCGTGGCGCCGGCGAGCCGGGGCAGGGCGGTGAGGAAGTGCAGGCTCTCCGCCGTGACGCCCCGACCGGGGGTCTTCTCCGGCACGTTCGCCGCCGCTCGGCGGGCCACCAGCGAGTCGGCCGGGTCGCCCAGGCGCAGCTCGAGCCGGGAGCCGAACAGGTCCCGGATCGCCGGGCGGAAGTCGAGCCAGCGCAGCGCGGTCGTCACCACGTGCACCCCGTACGAGAGCCCGCGGGTGGCCAGGTCGGTGATCAGCGGCTCGAGGTCGTCGTACTCGGTGCGCAGGGTGGTCCAGCCGTCGACCACCAGGAACACGTCGCCGAACGGGTCGACGCCGGGCTGGTTGGTGGTGGCCAGGGCGGCCCTCCGGCGCCGGTACGCCGCGATCGACTCCACGCCCAGCTCGGCGAAGCGGCGTTCCCGGTCGGCGAGCAGGGTGGCAACCTCCCCGACGGTGCGCCGGACCGCGGTCGGGTCGGCCCGGCCGGTCACCCCGCCCACGTGCGGCAGCTCGCGCAGCGCGGCCAGCCCGCCGCCGCCGAAGTCGAGGCAGTAGACCTGCACCTCCGCCGGCGTGTGGCTGAGCGCCAGCGCGCAGATCAGCGTCCGCAGCACCGTCGACTTTCCACTCTGCGGTGCGCCGACCACCGCGACGTGCCCGGCCGCCCCGTCCAGTGCCAGCCAGAGCAGGTCGCGGCGCTGCTCGAACGGCTTGTCCACCACGGCGACCGGCACGCCGAGCGCGCCGTGCAGCTCCGGGTTGCCGGTGCTGAGCCCGCGCGTCGGGTCGACCGTGACCGGGCCGAGCAGGTCGTCCAGCGCCGGCGGATGGTCGAGCGGCGGCAGCCAGACCTGGTGCGCCGGCGGCCCCTGCCCGGCCAGCCGGTCCACCAGGAGGTCCAGCAGGCTTCCCCGGCTCTCCTCCTCCGCCGTCGCGGGCAGCGCCGGGGTGGCCGGCTCGGGCGCCGGCACGAGGTGGCTGGTGAAGGTGAGCAGGCGCGGTGAGCCGGTGCCGGGGCCGGCAGCCGGGCCGCGGCGGGGCAGTGCGCCGGAGACGTACGCGGCCCGGAACCGGACCAGTGGCTCGGTGCCGAAGCGCAGGTAGCCGTGGCCGGGGGTGCGGGGCAGCTCGTGGGCGTCCGGGACGCCGAGCACCGTGCGCGACTCCAGCGCCGAGAAGGTGCGCAGCCCGATCCGGTACGACAGGTGGGTGTCCAGCCCGCGCAGCCGCCCCTCGTCCAGCCGCTGGCTGGCGAGCAGCAGGTGCACGCCGAGCGACCGGCCCAGCCGACCGATCTGCACGAAGAGGTCGATGAAGTCGGGCTTGGCGGAGAGCAGTTCGGAGAACTCGTCGCAGATCAGCAGCAGCGACGGCAGCGGGGCGAGCGGGCTGCCGGCCGCCCGGGCCCGTTCGTAGTCCCGCAGGCTGGCGAAGTTGCCGGCCCGCCGGAGCAGCTCCTGCCGGCGTACCAGCTCCCCGTTGATCGCGTCGACCATCCGGTCGACCAGCGGCAGCGCGTCCGCCAGGTTGGTGATCACGGCGGCGGTGTGTGGCAGCCGGTCGAAGGACGCGAAGGTGGCGCCGCCCTTGAAGTCGATCAGGACGAAGTTGAGCTGCTCCGAGCTGTGCGTGGCGGCCAGCCCGAGCACCAGGGTCCGTAGCAGCTCGGACTTGCCCGAGCCGGTCGCCCCGATCAGCAGGCCGTGCGGGCCCATCCCGTCCTGCGCGGACTCCTTGAGGTCCAGCTCGATGGCGCCGCCGTCGGCGCCCACCCCGATCGGCGCCCGCAGGCGCTCCCGGGTCGAGCGGGGTAGCCAGCCCTGCTCGACCGTGAAGCTCTGCGGATCGCCGAGGCCGAGCAGCTCCGGCAGGCCGAGTTCGGCGTGCACCAGGGCGTCCGGGCCACGGGCGGTGCCGGCCAGCCGCAGCGGGGCCAGCCGCCGGGCGACCCCCTCGGCGTCGGCCGGATCGAGCCGGTCCGCCACGCCCACCTCGGCGTGCCCGTCGGCCGAGTACGAGTGCAGCCGCTGGTCGCGCAGCTCGAGCCGGAGGGCGTACCGGTCGAGCAGCCGGGGCGGCGGGGTGTCCAGGTCGAGCACGGTCACCGCGTCGATGCCGCCGTCGCCGGTCAGGTCGGTGGCCCCGGTCAGGTCGCCGGAGTCGAGCACCACCACCACGTGTGGCCCGTCGGTCGCCGGCCCGGCCGCGCTGAACCGGGCGCGGTTGCCGAGCACCTCGTCGAGCAGCCGTTCCAGCTCGACCGCGGAGCTGGTGAGCAGCCGGACCGGGCCGAGGGCGTCGGTGCGGGTGGGGTGGTGGGCGTGCGGCAGCCACTTGACCCACTCCCAGGCGGCCCGCCGTTCCGGGCCGGCGCAGACCGCGATCAGCAGCTCGTCCGGGGCGTGGAAGACCGCCAGTTGGGTGAGCACCGCCCGGACCAGCGCCCGGCCGGCCGCTCCGCGCGTCGGGCCGCCGTCGTCGGCCGGCCCGGTGCCGCCGGCCGGCTGCGCGAGCGTTCCGGCGGCACGGTCGCCGGCGTCGGCGACGAAGACCCGGGCGAAGCTGCGCAGCGAGAGCGCCACCGGCAGATCGGGCACCACCGAGTACGCGTCCAGGAACCGGCGCAGCGAGCCGGCGGTCATCGGCTCCAGCTCCTCGAGTGGCCGGGTGACCGGCGGGACCAGCGGGGTGGCCAGGGTCTGGGGCCCGACGGCGACCCGGACGACCGCGAAGTCGGGGTCGCCCGGGCGGCGTTCCCAGACGCGGTGGCTCGCCACCGTGGACCAGAGCCGCCCCGGGTCCGGGTGCCGGTAGTAGAGCCCGGCCCGCTGCTGCCCGGCGGTCTGCCGGACCCGGCGGCGCAGGGCGGTCAGGTGTCGCAGGTACTCCCGCCGGGCGGCCATCATCTCCGACTTGCGTGGGGTGCCCCCGGCGCTGCCCCAGGAGGTCACCAGCATCGCCAGCGACGAGAGTCCGAACATCCCGCCCACCACGTACGCGTAGGCGCCGCCACCCCGACCGAACATCATCGCCATCGCCACCGTGCCGCCCAGCATCGGCAGCACCATGAGCAGCTGCTGCCAGCGCCCGCCGGTCACGGCGGGGATCTCCGGCGGCGGCTCGACCGGCAACTCGCCGACCGGGATCTCCGGCGCCGGCCGGCGCGGCGGGCGCTTGATGACGACAGTGGACACTGATCCTCCCGGAACGCTCGGTAACCCGAAGCTGGCTCATCGTAGGTAAAGTCCTGTCGTCCGCGCAGCCACCGAACCTGTTCGATATGGAGATGCTTCGATGACCACCGGGCTGGCCCGCGTCACGATCAGCGCCCCGCAGCGGCGGGTCGACGTCGCCCTGCCCGAGCAGGTGCCCCTGGCCGAGCTGCTGCCCGACGTGCTCCGGCATGCCGGCGAGGGGCTGGCCGACGACGGTGAGCGGCACGGCGGGTGGCTGCTGCGCCGCACCGACGGCGCGGTGCTGTCGACCGCCCAGGCGCTGCTGCCGCAGGGGGTCCGCGACGGCGAGGTGCTGCACCTGGTCCCGGCCCGCGCGCACTGGCCGGAGCTGGAGTACGACGACGTGGTGGAGGCGATCGCCGACGGCGCCCGGCGTCGGGGCGGGGCCTGGTCGCCGATGGCGACCCGGGTCGCGGTCCTGGCCGGCGTGAGCGTGCCGCTCGCCGTCGGGCTGCTCGCCCTGCTCGACGGCGGACCACGGCACCAGGCCGGCTGGGTGGCCGCCGCGGCGGTGGCGCTGCTGCTCACCCTTGCCGCCACCGTCGCCTCGCGGGCGCACGGCGACGCCGCGACCGCCGCGACCCTCGGGGGCTACGCGCTGCCGTACGCCGCAACGGCCGGCGCCCTCGCGGTTGGCTCAGGCGACCCGGTCGGGCTGTTCGGGCCGCTGCGTTGGGTGGGCGCTCCCGAACTGCTGGCCGGCGCGGCGGCCCTGCTGCTGGTCTCGGTGCTCGGGCTGCTCGGCGTCGCCACCCGGCTGCGGGTGTTCGTGGCCGGCGCCACGGTCGGGCTGGTCGGCGTGGCGGCCGCCCTCGGCGGACTGTTGCTCGCCCCGGCGGGTGCCGCGGCGGTGCTGCTCTGCGCGCTGGTCTTCGCGGTCGGGGTGATCCCGCTGCTGGCCATCCGGCTCGGCAAGCTGCCGCTGCCGCCGATCACCCTGCCCACCCCGTCCGACGGCGGGGCGCCGGTGCGCGACCTGCCGGACCGCGGCCGGGTCTACGCGGCGGTGGCACGTACCGAGGAGATGCTCACCGGGATGCTGCTCGGGCACGCGGTGCTGGCGACCGCCGCGATGGCGGTGCTCGCGGCGGCCGGTGGAGTCGCCGGTCTGGTGCTGGTGGCGGTCACCGCCGCGGTGCTGCTGCTGCGGTCCCGGCTCTTCGTGGCGGTCCGGCACCGGGTGCCCCCGGTGGCCGCCGGGCTGGCCGGTCACGCCGTGTTCGGCGCCGTGCTCGCCGAGCGGGCGGGCGGCGCCGGCCGGCTCCTGCTGGTCGCCGGCGGGGTGGCGCTGGCCCTGCTCGCCGTGACGGCGGGCACCACGTACGCCCGCCGGCCGGTCTCCCCGTACCTTGGCCGGGTCGCCGACCTGGCCGACACGGCGCTGGTGGTGGCCGTGGTGCCGGTCGCCTGCGCGGTCCTCGACCTCTACGAACGAGCCCGGGGGCTGCTCGGCTGAGCGGCCCCCGGGCCCGGTACGAATCGTGGCGGGGTCAGTGCGTGGCTTCGCCGCGCTCCTCCGCCTCCTTGGCCCGCCGGTACGAGGCGTGGATCTCGGCCTCGGCCTCGGTCCGCCCGACCCAGGTCGCGCCCTCGACCGACTTGCCCGGTTCGAGGTCCTTGTAGACCTCGAAGAAGTGCTGGATCTCCAGCCGGTCGAACTCACCGAGGTGGTGGATGTCGCGCAGGTGCTCCTGGCGCGGGTCCTCGTAGGGGACGCAGAGGACCTTGTCGTCGCCACCCTTCTCGTCCGTCATCCGGAACATGCCGATGGTGCGGCACCGGATCAGGCAGCCGGGGAAGGTCGGCTCGGGGACCAGCACCAGCGCGTCCAGCGGATCGCCGTCCTCGCCCAGGGTCCCCTCGATGAACCCGTAGTCCGCCGGGTACTGCGTGGAGGTGAAGAGGGTCCGGTCGAGCCGGATCCGGCCGGTCGCGTGGTCGACCTCGTACTTGTTGCGGTGACCCTTGGGGATCTCAACCGTGACGTCGAAATCCATCTGCACGCTCCCTCGTTTGCCCACGCTGGCTAACGGAACCAGCGGCTGCCGCCCGGACAGGTGAAAGCCACCCACCGGTTCTGGCCGCCGCATAGTGTTCGGACCAAAGTAGTGTCACCCAAGCCGGATGTCGCAGGAGAGGAGGGGGTCGTGGGGAGGGAAGATTCACACTACCGCCCGGAGGCAGGCTCTGGACGCGAAACCGGACGACCTGCTTCTGGTGGTGCCACCGGGCGCGTACCGGTGCCCGACGCGCACCCCCGGCAGCCCGCCGCAGCGGCCCCCGACGGCACCCCGCCGCCGGCCTGGCGGCCGCCGACGGACCCCCGCGCCACCGGCCCGGGCCAGGGCCGCTTCCCCGTCCTGGGCGCCGAGCGCCCGATGACCCCGCCGAACTTCCCGACGGCCCACCCCTCCGGTTCCGCACCGACCTCCGGGATCCCCACCAGCCCCGCGCCCGCCGGGCCGCGCCGGGACCACCACCCCGCCGATCCGGGGTACGCCCCGGCGGGTGCCGCCCCGCCGGCGGCGGCCGGCCGGGCGACGGTCGGCGGGGCCGGGCCGATCCCGCCCGGGGGGCCCTCCGGCGCCGGCCCGGTGAACGCGCCGCCCGGCGCTTCGGGCCCGACGGCCCCGGCGCCCCGGCGTCGACGCCGGCTGCCGGTGGTGCTCGCCGTCCTGCTCCTGCTCGTGCTGGTCGGCGCCGGCGTGGCGGTGGTACGCCCCGGCCCGGTCGCGGGCTGGCTCGGCAGCGAGGCCGACAACCCGCAGGCCGCCGCCGCGGCGCCCGAGCCGGCGCCGTCGGCCGTGCTCGCCGGCGCCGACCCGAACGCCCCGCTGCCCACCCCCGACGGGGTGCGCGCCGCACTCGACCCGCTGGTCGGGGTGGGCGCCCTCGGCGACCGGGTGAACGTGTCGGTGGCGGACGTGGCGACCGGGCAGTCGCTCTTCGCCCGCGGCGCCGACGACGGCACCGTGCCCGCCTCGGTGACCAAGCTGGTGACCGCGGTGGCCGTGCTCTCCGCGCGCGGGCCGGCGTACCGGATCCCCACCCGGGCGGTGGCCGGGGCGAACCCCGGCGAGGTGGTCATCGTCGGCGGCGGCGACCCGACCCTGGCGGTCGACAAGAAGGGCTTCTACCCGGGCGCGGCCCGACTGGACGACCTGGCCGCGCAGGTCAAGCAGGCGCTCGGGGGCGTCGCGCCGACGAAGGTGATCGTCGACTCGTCGCTCTACTCCGGGCCGGTCTACGAGCCCGGCTGGGACGACGACATCCCCACCGGCGGCTACGGCGGGGCGATCACCGCCCTGATGACCGACGCCGGTCGGAGCGACGTGCCGCAGGCGAAGAAGGACCACGATGCCGGCAACCACGGCGCCGAGCGGGTGTCCGAGCCCGACCTCGCCGCCGGCCGCTCGTTCGCCCGGCTGCTCGGCCTGCCCACGAGTGCGGTCAGCCGGGGCAAGGCCCCCGGGGAGGGCGCCACGCCGAGCGCGCCGGGCGGTGAGCTCGGCAAGGTGGAGTCGCTGCCGATGGTCCGGCTGGTCGACATCATGATCACCGACAGCGACAACATCATCGCCGAGGCGCTGGCCCGTCAGGTCGCACTCGCGCGGGACAAGCCCGCCTCGTTCAGCGGGGCCGCCGCGGCGATGGACACGGTCGCCGGCGAGCTGGGTCTACCCGCCGACGAGCTGGCCCTCGCCGACGGCAGCGGCCTGTCCCGCACCGACCGGATCAGCCCCTCCCTGCTCACCGACCTGATCACGCTCGCCGGCAACGGCAAGCATCCGGAACTGGCCGCGATCTTCGGTGGTCTGCCGGTCGGCGGCTGGTCCGGCACCCTGGGCGAGCGCTACGAGACGACCGGGACGAAGGCCGGCGCCGGGGTGGTGCGGGCCAAGACCGGGACGCTGACCGGCGTGCACGCCATCGCCGGGCTGGTCACCACCGCGGACGGGCGGCTGCTCACCTTCGCCGTGCTCACCGACCGGGCGCCGGCCGACGGAATGACGGCGGCGCGGGTGGCGCTGGACCGGATCGCCGCCACCCTGGCCGGCTGCGGCTGCCGCTGACCGGGGGCGCGACCAGCTTCGATCGCCCACCGCGAGCCCGGGTCGGGGTGTTCCGGCGCGGGTACGGTGGGGTGCATGGCGCAGTTCGTGGACTGGGATCTGGCCGCCGCGACCGCGGGGGCGCTGGGCAAGTCGGGCCCCCGGGTGTCGTACGCAGAGGCCACCGACGTGGTCGGCGACCTGCGGCGGTTGACCGAGGAGGCGGCCGGGCACGTGGCCGACTACACCGGTCTGCGGGCGCAGGTGACCCACCCGCCGGTGCGGGTGGTCGACCGGCGGGACTGGGCCGCCACCAACATCGCCGGCCTGCGCGAGGTGATCAGCCCGCTGGTCGGCCGGCTCACCGGCGACAAGCAGCCCGGGGCGCTGACCGAGGCGATCGGCTCGCGGCTGACCGGCGTGCAGGCCGGCACCGTGCTCGCCTACCTCTCCGGCCGGGTGCTCGGCCAGTACGAGGTCTTCTCCGCCGACCCCGGCCAGCTGCTGCTGGTCGCGCCCAACATCGTCGAGGTGGAGCGGAAGCTCGGTGCCGACCCGCGTGACTTCCGGCTCTGGGTCTGCCTGCACGAGGTGACCCACCGGACCCAGTTCACCGCGGTGCCGTGGATGCGGGCCTACTTCCTCGGCGAGGTGCAGGCCTTCGTGGACGCCTCGTCCGGCAACGAGCACGTGGTGGAGCGGCTGCGCCGCGGGGTGACCACCCTCTCCGACGCGATCCGTGACCCGGAGAGCCGGACCAGCGTGCTCGACCTCGTGCAGACGCCCGCCCAGCGAGCCGTGCTGGACCGCCTCACCGCGTTGATGACGCTGCTCGAAGGGCACGCCGAGTTCGTGATGGACGGCGTCGGCCCGCAGGTCATCCCGAGCGTCGACCGGATCCGGGCGGCGTTCAACCGCCGGCGCGCCGCCGGCAACCCGGTGGAGAAGGCGATCCGCCGGCTGCTCGGCGTGGACGTCAAGATGCGCCAGTACGCCGAGGGCCGCACGTTCGTGCACGGGGTGGTGGAGCGGGTCGGCATGGACGGCTTCAACAAGATCTTCGGCTCGCCGCTGACCCTGCCCCGGCTGGAGGAGATCAGCGACCCGGGTGCCTGGGTGGCCCGGGTGCACGGGCCGGCCGGCTCGGTGCCGGCCGCCGGCTGACCGCACGCCGGTGGCCGTACTCGCCCCGCCGGTTGCCGCGATCCGGCTGGCGGTCCGTCACGCGCTGACCGGTCTGGCCGGTGACGGGCCGGTGCTGGTCGCCTGCTCCGGTGGGGCCGACTCGCTCGCGCTGGCCGCCGCCACCGCCTTCGTCGCCCCACGGCTCGGCCGGCCCGCCGGCCTGGTGACGGTCGACCACGGCCTCCAGGAGGGCTCCGCCGATCGGGCCGCCGAGGTGGTGGCCTGGGCCGCCGACGTCGGCCTGACCCCCGTCGAGTCGGTCCGGGTGAAGCCGGCCGGGCGGCCGGGCGGGCCCGAGGCGGCGGCCCGCGAGGCGCGCTACGAGGCGCTGGTGGCGGCGGCCGGGCGGCACCGGGCGGCGGCGGTGCTGACCGGGCACACCCGCGACGACCAGGCGGAGACGGTGCTGCTCGCGCTGGCCCGGGGCGCCGGCCCCCGGGGGCTGGCCGGAATGCCCGACCGGCGCGAGCTGGCCGGGGTGCCGCTGCTGCGGCCGCTGCTGGCGGTGACCCGCGAGCAGACCCGGGCGGCGTGCGCGGCGCTCGGCCTCAAGCCCTGGCAGGACCCGCACAACGTCGACCCCGCGTACGCCCGGGCGCGGGTCCGGGCCGAGGTGTTGCCCGCGCTGGTCCGCGCGCTGGGGCCGGGGGTGCTCGACGGGCTGGCCCGCACCGCCCGGCTGGTCGCCGCGGACACCGCCGCCCTCGACGACCTGGCCGACGCGGCGCTCGCGGCGGCCCGGCACCCCGACGGCGGGCTCGCCGTGCCGGAGCTGGCCGCCCTCGCCCCCGCCGTACGCGGCCGGGTGCTGCACGCCTGGGCGCGCGAGCTGGGCGCTCCGCCGGGCGCCCTGTCCCACCGGCACGTGGCCGCGCTGGAGGCGTTGGTCGTCGAGTGGCACGGCCAGGGCGCCGCGCACCTGCCCGGCGGCTTCCGGGTGCTCCGTCGCGCCGACCGGCTGCTCGCCGCCGATCCCGGCTGACCCCGGCCCTTCGGCGACGGCCGGAACGGCGGGTCTCGAGCGGCTCGGTGATCAGCGCGGCGGCGCTCAGGCCGGTGTCTGGCTGCGGTCGCGGAAGGTCGTCCGGTAGCTGTGCGGGGTGGCACCGACCCGACGGGTGAAGTGGTGGCGCAGGGCCGCCGCGTCGCCGAAGCCGGCCTGGTCGGCGACCGCCTCCACGCTCAGCCGGGTTTCCTCCAGCAGCCGCCGGGCCAGCAGCACCCGCTGGTTGGTCATCCAGTCGTGCGGGGTGGTGCCGGTCTCGGCACGGAACCGGCGGGCGAAGGTACGCGGCGCCATGCCGGCCCGGGCGGCCAGCTCGTCCACGGTCACCGTGCGGTCCAGATGCCCCATCAGCCACTCCAGCACCGGCTCCAGGGTCGGCGCCTCCGGCGCCCTCGGGATGGGCGCCTCGATGTACTGCGACTGGCCGCCGTCGCGGTGCGGCGGAACCACCATCCGGCGGGCCAACCGGGTGGCCGTCGCCGAGCCGTGCTCCTGGCGGATCAGGTGCAGGCAGGCGTCGATGCCGGCGGCCGTGCCGGCGCTGGTGAGCAGCCGCCCGTCGGCCACGTAGAGCGAGTTGCAGCGGACCCGGGCCTTCGGGTGCAGCCGTTGCAGCTCGTCGACATAGCGCCAGTGGGTGGTGCACTCCCGGTCGTCGAGCAGGCCGGCCGCGCCCAGCAGGAAGGCCCCGGAGCAGACGCTGAGCAGGTGTGCTCCGCGGGCGTCGGCCCGTCGCAGCGCCTCCAGCACCGGTGCGGGGACGGTGGTGCCCTGGGAGTGCGCGGGCACCGCGACCAGGTCGGCGTCCTCCAGCGGGGCGAGGTCGGCGTGCGGGACCAGCTGGAAGCCGGACGCGGTGCGCACCGGGGCGCCGTCCGGGCTGCACACGTGGAAGCGGTAGCCGGGAAAGCCGTCGGCCGTGCGGTCGGTGCCGAACACCTCGGCGAGCACGCCGAGCTCGAAGGCGGCGACCTGGTCGAGGGCGAGGACGGCGACGGTGCGGAGCATGTGACGAGGGTAACCCCACCGGTGGCAGGAAATCGAGGGCCATTGGCATTCCTGCCACTGTCGACCCGGAACGGAGCGGCGCAGACTGGGGTCAAGTCCGGTGCGCACCGGCGGCGAAACCATTAGCAATCGTGCGAAAGTGAGCGCCGCCATGGAGTTCCTGTTCTTCCTGCTGTTCCTCGTCCTGCTCGCCGTCGCCTCGGCGGCCGGTCTGACCGCCGACACCCGCGACTCGGCCGACTGGAAGCCGAGCGACGAAGGTCGCCGCTGGCAGTCCCGTACCTGCTGATACCCTTGGTCCAGTTTTGCCGAGAAAATCCCGGGCGGGACCGCGCCAAAAGGGGCGGCCCCGCCGACGGGGGCCGGTGGGCGTACGGCAGGCTAGGAGTCATGGCTGACGGCTCCTGGTACGACGCCGACATCGACCACGTGATCATCTCGGAAGCGCAGATCCGCGAGAAGACGGCGGAGCTGGCCAAGCAGGTCTCGGCGGACTACGCCCACGTGAGCGACGGGCTCCTGCTGGTCTGCGTGCTCAAGGGCGCGGTGATGTTCATGGCCGACTTCGCCCGGGCGCTGGGCCGGCAAGGGCCCCCCGCCGAGCTGGAGTTCATGGCCGTCTCCTCCTACGGCCAGGGCACCACCTCCTCGGGCGTGGTCCGCATCCTCAAGGACCTGGACCGGGACATCGCCGGCCGGCACGTGGTGGTCGTCGAGGACATTGTCGACTCCGGCCTCACCCTTTCCTGGCTGCTGCGCTACCTGGAGTCCCGGTCCGCGGCGAGCGTCGAGGTGGTCGCGCTGTTCCGCAAGCCGGACGCGGTCAAGGTCCAGGTGCCGGTGAAGTACGTCGGCTTCGACATCCCGACCGAGTTCGTCGTCGGCTACGGGCTCGACTTCTCCGAGCGCTACCGCGAGCTGCCCTACGTCGGCGTGCTCAAGCCCGAGGTCTACGCCCGCTCCTGAGCCCCACTCGCATCGGCATCTGTCAAGCCGACGTTCAGCGGACTCTCAGCTCTTCCGGCTACCGTGGAGCCCGGTGGCGCGGAGGCACCTTCGCGCTCGGCCCCTCGAACGCTTGACCGGGTGTTCGCTGGTGACCGGGTCGGACTCCCCGCCACGCTGGTCCCGCCCGGTCCCGCCGTACGTCTCGGCGCGGGCTGGCGGGCTCCGCCCACGGGGCGCTGCGTCGATGTCGACGAGTGTGCCGAGTGCGGGGCTCGCAAGCTCACTCCGTGCGCACACGGTGTACCGTCGAATGACCGCGGCGCGGCAGTTGTCGCGCTTCGGGGTCGAGGCCGGCCCGCACGGCGGCTCCGGCCGCCGCTACAGGCGGCAACACCATCAGACGGTCAGGACGTCGATCAGGAGGATGCGGGCGTCTCGACGCTCGACAACAGTATGGAACGTACGCGTTTCTTCCGCCGACCGGTGGTCTGGATCATCCTGGTCATCCTCGGCGCCGTTGTGCTCAGTCAGTTGTTCACCTCTGGTCCCAGTTACCACCGGGTGGACACTTCCGTTGCGCTTGACCAGCTCCACACCGCCAAGATCAATAAGGTCGTCTTCCAGGACAAGGAGCAGACGCTCCAGCTCGACCTGGCGCAGAAGACCAAGTTCGGCGACACCAACACCGACCGGATCCAGGCCCAGTTCCCCGCCGAGGTGGGTGACGAGGTCTGGAACGAGGTCCTCGCGGCCAAGGCGGCCAACCGGGTCACCGGTCCCGCCGACGCCAAGGTGTCGTCCGACAGCATCTGGGTGAGCCTGCTGGTCAACCTGCTCCCCATCGTGCTGCTCGTGCTCCTGCTGCTGTTCTTCATGTCGCAGATGCAGGGCGGCGGCTCGCGGGTGCTCAACTTCGGCAAGTCCAAGGCGAAAATGATCACCAAGGACACGCCGAAGACCACCTTCGCGGACGTCGCGGGCGCCGAGGAGGCGGTGGAGGAGCTCCACGAGATCAAGGACTTCCTCCAGAACCCGGCCAAGTACCAGGCACTGGGCGCGAAGATCCCGAAGGGCGTGCTGCTCTTCGGTCCGCCCGGTACCGGTAAGACGCTGTTGGCCCGCGCGGTCGCCGGCGAGGCCGGGGTGCCCTTCTACTCCATCTCCGGTTCCGACTTCGTCGAGATGTTCGTCGGTGTCGGCGCCAGCCGGGTCCGGGACCTGTTCGAGCAGGCGAAGGCGAACGCTCCGGCGATCGTCTTCGTCGACGAGATCGACGCCGTCGGCCGCCACCGTGGCGCCGGCATGGGCGGCGGTCACGACGAGCGCGAGCAGACCCTCAACCAGTTGCTCGTCGAGATGGACGGCTTCGACACCAAGGGCGGGGTCATCCTGATCGCCGCCACCAACCGGCCGGACATCCTCGACCCGGCGCTGCTGCGCCCGGGCCGGTTCGACCGGCAGATCCCGGTCGACGCCCCCGACATGGAGGGCCGCAAGGCCATCCTGCGGGTGCACGCCAAGGGCAAGCCGTTCACCCCCGACGTCGACCTCGACTCGGTGGCACGGCGTACCCCGGGGTTCAGCGGCGCCGACCTGGCCAACGTGATCAACGAGTCGGCCCTGCTCACCGCGCGTAAGGACCAGCGGGCGATCAGCAACGACTCCCTCGAGGAGTCGATCGACCGGGTCATCGCCGGTCCGCAGCGTCGGACCCGGGTGATGAGCGACCAGGAAAAGAAGATCACCGCGTACCACGAGGGTGGGCACGCGCTGGTCGCCTGGGCGCTGCCGCACGCCGCGCCGGTGCACAAGGTGACGATCCTATCCCGTGGCCGCTCGCTGGGCCACACCCTGGTGCTGCCCACGGAGGACAAGTACACCCAGACCCGGGCCGAGATGATCGACACCCTGGCGTACGCGCTGGGCGGCCGGGCCGCTGAGGAACTGGTCTTCCACGAGCCCACCACCGGTGCCGGCAACGACATCGAGAAGGCCACCCAGTTGGCCCGCGCGATGATCACCCAGTACGGCATGAGCTCCAAGCTCGGTGCGATCAAGTACGGCACCAGCGGGGACGAACCGTTCCTCGGCCGCAACATGGGCCACGAGCGGGACTACTCCGATTCGGTGGCCGCCGAGATCGACGGCGAGATGCGGGCGCTGGTCGAGCTGGCGCACGACGAGGCCTGGGAGATCCTGGTGGAATACCGGGACGTCCTGGACAACATCGTGCTCGAGCTGATGGAGAAGGAGACCCTCTCCACCGCCGACATGGCGCGGATCTGCGCCCGGGTGGTCAAGCGTCCGCCGCTCGCGCCCTACAACGGGTTCGGCAAGCGTCAGCCCTCCACCGAGCCGCCCGTGCTCACCCCGGCGGAGAAGGACAAGCTCAAGGCGCAGGCCGAGGCCGACGGCGCGCAGGCGTCGGTCGGTGGCGGTACCTCGTCCAACAACTCGGACGGCACGCACTGAGTACGGACCCAGCGGCCAGCTCCCGGAACCGGGGGCTGGCCGCTTCCGCTACCGAGCCCGACGGTGACGACGGGCTGGACTACATCGCCGCCCGCCTGATCAACGGAAAGCTCGCGGGCGGGCCGGTCGAGGAGACCGTGGACCTGGCCCGGATCGAGAAGGCCGTACGCGAGATCCTGATCGCGGTCGGCGAGGATCCTGACCGCGACGGGCTCCTGGCGACCCCGGCCCGGGTGGCCCGGGCGTACGCCGAGCTCTTCGCCGGCCTGCGGGTCGACCCGGCCCAGGTGCTCAGCACCACCTTCGAGGCCAACCACCAGGAGCTGGTGCTCGTCCGGGACATCGACGTGATGAGCCTCTGCGAGCACCACCTGCTCCCGTTCCGGGGCAGCGCTCACATCGGCTACATCCCCGGCCCGGACGGCCGGATCACCGGGCTCTCCAAGCTGGCCCGGCTGGTCGAGGTCTTCGCCCGCCGCCCGCAGGTGCAGGAACGGCTCACCTCGCAGGTCGCGGACCTGCTGATGAGCAAGCTCGCGCCGAGCGGCGTGGTGGTCGTGCTGGAGTGCGAGCACATGTGCATGGCCATGCGCGGCATCCAGAAGTCCGGCGCGAAGACGATCACGTCGGCGGTGCGCGGCAGCCTGCAGAACGACGCGAAGTCGCGGGCCGAGGCGATGGCCCTGATCATGCCTCGCTGACCCGACCTGGAAGAGCTTGCGATTGGCCGGCCCGGGTAACCGGGGCGGCCGGCCGTTTTCTCAGCTCCGGCAGTGGTGGCGGCGGGTAGCAGCCGGGTCAGCCGGCGAGCATGGCGAGGAGCAGGCCGGCGGTGACCAGCACCGCCGGGACCAGGCAGACCAGGGCGCCGAACCGCGAGGTACGGTCCAGCCGCTCGTTCGGACCGGGCCGGAACAGCCGCCCGATACCGACCCAGCCGGCCACGAAGGCCACCGCCGGCATCGGCAGCCCGAAGATCAGCGCGGCGACGCTCGCCGGGCCGGCACCGGTCGCCACGTACACCACCACCTGGATCAGCGGCACCAGCAGCGCCAAGGGCCCGTACACCAGCAGGTTCCGCGGTCGCGCGGACCAGCTCGCCGGCCGGAGCGGATGCCGCGCGACCAGCGCGGCGTCCGCGGCGTCGGCCCGGCCCCGGGCGGTACGCAGCGCGGCCAGCACGGTCGCCGGCCCGCCGGCCATCGACCGGGCCGACTCGGTCAACTCCGGCGGGGAGGGCACCAGCGAGATCGCCGGTACGCCCCGCTCGCGCAGCCGGGTCTGCTGGGCGGCCAGCCGGGCCCGGACCTCGGTCAGCTCCTCCCGGGCCGCCTGCACCGACCGGGCCTGCTCACCGGCGGCGTCCGCGGCGCCCCGGCGCACGCCGTCCAGCTGACGGGCGGCCGCCAGGTAGTCGTGCCAGGCGTCGAGGGCGGCGTCCGGGCTCGGGGACCGCGGAATCGCCTCCCGCTCCCCGGCGGTGCGCTGCCGGCCCGGCCCGACCGGATCCCGTGGCTCCTGCCGGACGGTCCCGCCCACCTTCCGGCCCGACGCCCGGCCCCCGTTTCCGATCATCGCGGCGCCTCCTCCTCGGCGAACGGCACCAGGACCAACCCCTGCTCGTCCGGGCCGTCCCAGAGCACCGCCCGACCCGGGCGGGGTCGCCACTCCACCGGGCGGTGGAAGACCGCGGCGAGTTGCGCGCCGGGCACGTCGACCGCGGCGACGGCGGCCAGCTTGTCCACGGCGCCCTCCGGTTCGAGCAGCGCGGCGAACGGCGGCACCACCCGCCACCAGCCGAGCAGGTGACGCCCGGCCGGCGGCCCGTCCCGCAGCAGCGCCCGCAGCCGCTCGACGGGCAGCTCCTCCGCGCCGGCCCGGTCCAGGCCGAAGACCACCAGGTAGGTCGGCTCGCCGTCGCCGGTCACGTCGAGCACGTCGGCGACGTCGACCGTCGTCGCGGTGTGCCGGGCGGCCAGCTCGGTGGTCAACGCCTCGGCCAGCACCCGGCAGTTGGGGTCGGG
The DNA here is from genome assembly GCF_040649635.1 of Micromonospora sp. NPDC048909. Taxonomy (NCBI): domain Bacteria; kingdom Bacillati; phylum Actinomycetota; class Actinomycetes; order Micromonosporales; family Micromonosporaceae; genus Micromonospora; species Micromonospora sp. NPDC048909. Next base: position 139,667 of record NZ_JBEZFU010000006.1, read on the forward strand.
GGCGGCGACGACGAAGCGAGCGCTGCCGGGCGGATGGTGCGCGGCGGTGCTCCGGGCCGCCGTGACCAGCAGGCGGGCCGCCTCCGGGCCGGGGCCCAGGACGGCCAGGTTGCGGCCGGCCGCCGGACCGAGCGGCACGGCCGCCGTCGACCGGCCGACGTCGACCGCGCGGCCCAGCAGGGCGGCCGGCGCGTGCACCTGACCGGCGACCGCCGCCCGGTGGCGCGGGTCGTTGCGCAGCAGTGGGCGGGCGTAGCCGGCGAACACCACCGGCGGGGCGGAACCCTCCGGTCGGGCCGACCAGAGCTGGTGCCGCAGCCGCTCCACCACCTCCGGCGCGTCCTGCGGGTCCGGGTACCGGATCAGCCGCTCGTGCCCGCGGACCGCGCCACGCGGGCCGCCCAGACCACCGGCGGTGTTCACCACCGCGCTGCCCACGGGCAGGCCGGCGGCCGAGTCGTTGGTCGGTTCCAGCACGGCGCTGCCACCCGGTAGCGCCACCCGGACCGGGAACTGGCCGAGCAGCGAATCCCGGTGCCCGCCGTCCGAGCGGCCGGCCAGCCCCAGCTCGCCGGCGCCGGCCAGCACCAGGTGGACGCCGTACGCCCGGCCGGCCCGGGCCAGCGCCTCCAGCCGCGCGGCGATGTCGGCGGCGAGCCGGTCCCGCTCGGCGAAGAGCATCGGCACGTTGTCGACCACGCAGACGATCCGGGGAAGGGACCGGTGCTCGCGAAGCTCCGCGTAGCGCTGCCCGCCCGCCCGGCGGCCGGCCTCCTCGCGCTGGCGGACCTCCGTCGCCAGCCGGTCGAAGAGGTCCCGCACGTACTCCCGGTCGGCTGCCATCGCGGCGGCCCGGACCTGCGGGACCCAGGACCGGTCCCGCTCGGTCTGCAGGAACTCCACGAAGGACTCGCCCTCGCCCAGGTCCACCAGGTAGAGCTCCAGCTCCGCCGGCCCGTACCGGGCGGTCAGACCGAGCAGGGCGGTGGTGAGGAACGCCGAGCGTCCGCCGTCGGCACGTCCGCTGACCAGCCAGTGCGGGGTCAGCTCGGTGAAGCCGAGCGGCACCGGCCGTCCGCCGGCGTCACCTACCGTGGTGCTCAGGCCGTCGACCGAGCTGGCTGACCAACGCTCCTCGTCGGTCGGGGGAAGCACATCGGCCAGCGCCAGCCGGGAGCCCGCCTCCACCTGCCGGGCGAGCCGCCGACAGGCCGCGCCGACCAGCTCCGCCGGCGGCTCGACCTCGACGAAGACCGGGGAGTTCAGCCCACCCGGCGGATCCGCGCCCGGGCTGGTGAACGAGGCCTCCGGCGGGTCGCCGAGCAGCGCGTACGCGTTGCGCATGGCGAGCGTGGTGGCCCGGGGCAGCGGCGGACGGTTGGCGTACGGGCCGGGGGCCGCCCAGCCGGCGACGACCAGGTGCAGCCCCGCCGCAGGGCCCTGCTCGGCCAGCGCCTCGATCCGGGCCAGGTCGGTCGGGCCGGTCAGCTCGGGCAGCGCGGCGACGACCAGCAGCAGCGTCCGGTCGTGCCGCCGCCGGCCACTGGACCCCGGCGCCACCCACTGCTCGGCCTCGGTCAGCACCGACCGCAGGCCGGCCACGTCGACGGCCGGCGGCGGGAGCAGCCCGGCGTCGGCCAACGCGGCGAACGGAGTGAGCGTCGCACCCTCCGCGTCCACCGCGCGGACCAGCAGCGCACCGGCCGGCGTCGCACCGAGCGCGCGCAGCAGGACAGCCCGGAGCAGACCGGCGACCCGCGGATCCCGAGCGTCGGTGTCGATGCTGAGGTGGCCGGTCCCGATCAGCGGCACCAGGGCGGGAAAACGGGCGTCGTCCAGCGGGGCAGCGGTGCCGACCCGGACGAACGGCGGCGGACCCTCACCGGGCGGCGCGTCGGCAGCGAGTGTCTCCAGGGGAGCGCCGGACCAGCCGGGAGCCACCAGGGCCGCCACCGAGCGCAGCCGATCGGCCAGCTCGTACTGGCGACGCTGGTCAGCGGGGACCGGCCGGGTCTCGTCGAGGATGTTGGCGGCGGCCGCCGCGGTGGCCGCCGCCTGGCGGTGCAGAGCAGCGGCGCGGTTCGTACGGGTCTTCGGACCGGTCACCGTGTCCACCCCCTCTGCCCGAGGTTGGCAACCTCCCCGAGCAGAGACGGTATCCCAGCTGAGGCCGCTTACCCGGGAAGTGCGGCGGCGGTGCGCGGTTGTTGTCGTGGATCTCACCGCATGGGAGCGGTCCGTCACGATCCGCGGCAACTGAGGCATTGGGTACGCGGCGTCCAGCCGATAGCCTCAGGAGGTGGAATCAGTGCAGCCCCCCGCCGGTTCCCAGGTCTCCCGCGTACCGGCGCAGCGGACCCCCTCGGAGCAGCTGCCGCCGGCCCCGGTTGCCCCGGCGCCGCAGCCACCACGAAGCCGGCTGCGCACCGTGCTCACCGTCGTCGGCGGGGTGCTCGCGCTGCTCTGTCTCGGCGGCGCCATAACCGGCTACATCCTGTACGACCGCGCCACCACCCCAGACCGCAGCGCCCCCGACGTGGTCGTAGCCAATTACATCCAAGCCTTTTTCGTCGATCGGAACGACGTGCGAGCCGACCAGTTCACCTGCGAGGGCGGCGGAGAGCTCGATGCGCTACGAGCGCTGCGCGACGATCTCCTGGCTCGGGAAGAGCGGTTTGGCGTTTCGATCTCGGTCGGCTGGGGTCCCCTTGCCGTGCAGAGGCAGGGAGATGCTGCCAGCGTGCAGGTCGAGCTGATCATTTCTGCGATGGTCGACGGCATCACTCAAAGTGATCGACAGCCGTGGCGGTTCAGCACGCAGCTGGGGGAGGACTGGAGAGTCTGCGAAGGCGCACGCCTGAGCAGCTGATGTCACTCAATCCACAGTAGGTGGACGGGTACCTCCAGGGTGGTGGGTGCCTGACCTCGCCATGCCCATCGATACCATTCGTCCTCCGGCGTGACCCGGACGCAGATGTCGCCCTCTGCACCCGAGTAGGTCTCGGTGACGGCGCGGAGGTCGCGCCGCTCCGTCGAGTCGATGACGTGCACGACGCGGCGCCCGACGACGGAGTCCGCGTCGATCACCGCTGTCGGGGCTCGGTGGCTCGGGCCGTCGAGGGACACCAGTCGGATCGGCCCCTCCTGGGACGGGGGGCCGGAACCGCGGCGTGTGCCGACGGTCTCGACCCAGACCCGTTCCACCGGTATCAGGGGAGCGAAGACCTCGACCTGCTCGGCCTCGGCGCGGTACCACTCGTGCTCCGGGATGACCGGGACGTAGGTGCGGCTGTTCTGGACGACGCGGTCATCCGCCCGGAGGTCGCCGCGCCAGCCCAGACCGGGAAGTCCCACCTGTATTCGCCGCCCGCGCAACTCGACCCGACCGGTGGCCGGCACTATGTCGATCGGTCGCGGTGGCCGGGGCGCCCAGTCGGGCTGGTCCGCGAACGGATCGGGCAGTGGTTCGTTCATGGCAGCCGCTGTCTCAGCCTGCGTCCTTGAGCAGCGCACCTCGGGTGCGCATGAACGGCACGGGATCGATCGCTCCCCGGCTGCTGCGGTCCCCGTCCTGGTGCACCTCGAAGTGCAGGTGGGGGCCGGAGGAGTTACCGCTGCTGCCGACCTCGCCGATGACGTCACCGGCCTGGACCCGTTGCCCCACTTCGACGAACGGCTTGGTCACCATGTGGCAGTAGCGGGTGATCATGCCTCCGGCGTGCAGGATGTCGACGAACCAGCCACAGCCGCCCTTGCCCGGGTAGCCATCGACGTTGCAACTCAACTGGCCGCCGTTGTCCGGGTCGCAGCGGGAGACCAGGACCCGGCCGGACGCGGCCGCGTGGATGCGCGTGCCCTTGGACGCGGCGATGTCGACACCGTTGTGCCCCGGCCGACTGGCGGTCCGGAACCCGGAGCCGACGCCGCCGACGATCGGGGCCGTCCAACCGGACGCCGCGATCTCCTTGCCCGAGGCCGCGTCGCAGACCTGCCGACCGCCGACCAACGCCGTTCGGGCCGCCCCGCCGGCCAGCACGTCGACGATCTGTGCGGCCAGGGCCTCGTGCTTGGCGTACGCGTCCGGGAAGGCGCTGATCTGCACCTTCTGCGCGGCGGCCGTCAACGGCAACCCTTCCCACCCGGACACCTTGAGTAGCTTCTCGTAGAACTTCTGGGCGGCGTACTCAGGAGTCATCCGCTGCCGGACACTGCCCCACGAGGCGCGCTGTTGAAAGAGGCCGACCGAGTCGTGGTCTGCCCCGACACCCTCGTTGGGTAGGTTGTCGGATTCCTTGACCGTGCTATTCGCCAGGTTGAGCAACCTGGACTCCTGCATCGCGGTCGCCACGGCGATCACCCACCCGCGTGCGGGGACCTTCATCTCTTGCCCGACCTTGATGATCTTCGCTGCGTTGCGGAGCTGCTTGTCGCCGTAGTCGGCGAGCCGGGGCATATCGCCGGTCACGTCGACCCGGAAGTCACCGGTGCACTCGGCGCTCATCGGCGTCATTTCCTCGGCCGAGTCGCCACCCAGTTCGGTCAGGAAGAACGCAGCGCTGCCCCCGGTGCAACAGAGCAACGCCATCGTGATCGTGAGCGCGCCGGCGACGGCGCCAACGCGCAACTTCCGACGGGGACGACCTTGGTCACTCATCCCTGCTCCCAGTCCACCGCGTCGACGAACCACTGCCCGTCCGGTGCCACCAGCTCCAAGCGGAGCCGCCCGGTGTCCAGGGGCACTAGCGCCTCGACGAATGTCTCCGTGCGTGGCAGCAGCGTGGCCTTCTCGGTCACCTGCCCGGCCGGAACTCCGGCCGGGTCCGCCCCGGCCAGCTTCGCGACGAGATTGGGCGTGGACAGCGGACGCATGCCCTCGTGCCACTGCTCGGCGGTCATGCCCGGCCCGCCCAACCAGGCGGCGACGAACCGGTCGGCCGTCTGCTCCGGAGTGCGGGCACCGGGCCGGGTGGTCGGGCTGGCCGGTGTGTCGGAGCCGATCACCCCGTCGTCACCGGCGTCCGGCTCGACCGTGGTGATCGGCTGGCTCGGGCGATTGCTCAGGCCGAGCGCCGGATCACCGGAGCCGGCGACGAGCCGCGCCGCACCGATGATGCCGAACACGACGACCGCAAGGGCGATCGCGATCCCGAGCCGGGACCGCAGCACCCGGGTGAGCAGGAACTCCAGAGCGCGTCGCACCGCCATCACCGCGCCTCGGACCGGATCCGTGGTGTCGGCCGATCCGGTGTGGTCTCCACCGAGCCGGGCCGGTAGACGACGAACGACGGCCTCTCGTCCGGGACGTCCGGCTCGGTCCAGGTGGCCGGCTGACGACGGGGCCGGGGTGCCGCCGGCCGGGAAGCGGCGGAACGTTCCTCGGTCTTCGACGACTCGTCCGTGCGCTCACGGCCGTCGGGTCGCTGGCGCTCGGTGCCAACGGGTGCGGTGTGTACGGGATCCTCGTGTCGCGCCTCCGGGCGAAGTCTGGTCTGTTCCGCCACCACCGCCCTGCGGCGACCGATGGCCGGCTCCGCCGTTCCACCCGGTTCCGCGACGTCCAGTCGAGCGGCGGCACGCATGTCGCGGAAGAACCGGCGGTGCCACGAGCCGGCCGAGCTGACCGCCTCGCTGTTGTCCTTGCCGCCGAGTTGGGTGATCCGTCGGTAGGGACGAAGTAGCAGCCAGCCGACGACCCCGCAGAGCCAGACCAGCACCACCTGGAGCCAGCCCGGCAACGTGGCGGTGCTCATGATCAGGTCGACCGCGAAGAGGTAGATGGCGGCGCCGGTACCGAAGATGGCGATGTTGAAGACCGCGGCGACGACGGCGTTGGCCAGCCGGCGCAGCCCCGCGCTGGCGGGGCGCATCAGGCCCACCGTGCCGAGGATCGGTGCCGCGATCACCGCCCACCGGAAGATCAGGAAGCCGAGCAGCACCAGCAGCGAGGCGGTCAGGTCGAACATCGCGAAGAGCAACGACGCGAGCACGGCGATGAAACCGGCGCCGATGCGATCCATGTCCCGGACCCCTTGGAGGTACTCGTAGGCCTCCGGATCCTCCCGCTCGACCTGCGCGGCGACGGTCATCCACTGCTGCTGCTTAGCTTTGATGATCACAGGGCGAGTGGCGGGATTACTGCGGATGGACTCCGCTTCATCCCAGTTCAAGGATTTAGCGTCGTAAAGCGCCGGTCCATACTTCTTCGCCGTCTCGCTGTCCGCCGAGCCGAGGGCACCCCGCACCCAGTTCCGGTAGAGCATCGATTCGGTGGCCGTGTCGCTGGCTCGCACCGCCGGTGGCCGCTTTTCGACGCAGGCGTCCGGGTTCGGTACTACGCACTTCTCAGGAGGAGTGCCCTTGGATGCCGGCCCGACCGCATCGTGTACGACGCCCAGGGTGGTGATCAGGGTGCTGTCAGCGAGGTTTGCCGACTTGACCGGCCACGCGGCCAAGGCCGTCACCGCCACCATCACCAGCAGGGCCCAGCCAGCCGTGGTCATGGCGTTGCTCATGTCGGACTGGCGCGACCGCCAGAGTAGGTAGAGGCCGACCACGCAGAGCGTGATGATCCCGAAGACGCTGAACACCTTCTGGTAGACGGCCTTGGTCGCCTGGTCCACCAGCGGGTCGGCCCAGCTCCACATCGAGCGCGGGTCCCAGGCGCGCTCACGTAGCGCATTCGAAGCCCCGACGATCGCTGTGGCGACCATGAACTCGCCGTTGGCGACGGTATTGCTGAACTTGTAGTCGGGGTGCAGCACCGAGGACGCACAGCCGCCCTCGACCCGGTAGGTCGTGTAGCCGTAGCCGGCGTACCCGTAGTCGCTGTAGTAACCCTTCGGGCCGAGTTGCTTCGAGGACTCCGGTCGCGAGGCGAACCATCCGGCGAGCCCGGAATCCGGTGCGGTGGGAGTCGGCGGTTTCCAGCAGTTGGCCTCGGACTCGGCAACCTGCTGGAGTTTCTTGACGCAGGCGCGGAAGTCGGCTTGCCATTCCTGGGTCGTGCAGAGGTCGGCGGCCGCCTGGGTGGCGACCGGTGCGGCCACCGCCGGGGTCGCGCCTACGAGTGGCCAGCCGATGGTGGCCCCGGCCAGTACGCCGAGCGCGAGCAGGAGCGCCGTGATCCTTGCCCGGGCCCTCGCCATGTCACGCCTCCAGATCCGGCAGGGGGAGGTTCGGCAGTACTCCGGCCGCCGAGGCGATCGCGGCGGGCGTGGTGTCGAGGTGGTCCAGCAGCCCGTCGACGTACGAGACGTCCACACGGACCTTCTGCACGCGCCCGTCGACGTCGCGCATGACGAACTCGCGGAAGCCGAGCCGGGCGGCCGACGAGGCGTCGGCGGTGGAGAGCGAGGCCAGGGTGGCCTCGTAGCCGTCGTTGACCGGTACCCGGAGCAGTCGGAGCGCCTCGGAGGCGATCTCGCTGTCCTCGGCGATCCGGCCGACGAACACGGTGGAGACGAGGTTCTGCACGTCGAGGCCGAGGATGTCGCGCGGGTTCTGGGAGGCGACCAGCGCGGCGAGGTTCCACTTGCGAGAGTCTCGGGCGAGCCGGACCAGGAAGGAGCGCCCGGAGCGCCAGCCTTCCATGAAGTGCGCCTCGTCCAGGCCGACCAGCTTGCGGGACGACATCGACCCGCCGTAGCAGCGCCGAACCGCGAGCCGGTGCGCGGTATGCAGCATCGGCAGGGCGAGCGCCTCCTCGGCCGACCAGTACTCGCGCTCGATCTTCAGGTCGGGCAGCCGCAGCCCGGCCATGGTGATCACGGTGAGCGCCGCGTCCGGGCCGAGCAGGCCCTCCGGTGGCCGGCCGAAGAAGAGCATCGCCAGGGGCATCTCGGCGGTGTCGAGCAGCAGGTTCGCCAGCTCCTTGCCGGCGTCGTCGTCGAGCTGGCCCAGGCAGGTGACCACGTCGTCCAGGGTGGACGTCTCCTCGGCCGGCACCTGGCGTACGGCGTGCCGGAACAGGGTCGCGGTGGACGCCTCCCGGGCTACCTGCGGTGGCACCAGCATCATGCAGATGTCCTGTACCAGCATCCGCCGCTCGGCCCGGGCGTTGGAGACCGCGATCTCGAACTCCCGGTCGCCGGCGGCGCCGACCGCGAACTCGCTACGCAGCGGCGTCGGGATCAGCGCGTACGGTGCGAGGGTGCCGTGCTCGGAGCCGGTCAGGTTGAGCACCCGGGAGTAGGGCCGCAGCTCGGGCATCGCGCAGAGCCGGGCCAGCGGGCCGGACGGGTCGAGCAGGGTCACCTGGACGCCCCGCCGGGCCGCCAGGTAGCCGAGCGCGCCGAGCAGGGTCGACTTGCCGCCGCCGGGCTCGGCGACGAAGACCGCGAGCCCGGAGCGTTCGCGCACCTCCATCGGGTAGTGCAGGTCGAGGAAGACCGGCCGGCGGCAGGTGCCGGCGGTCCGGCCGATCAGGTCGCCGCGCCGGTCGCCGACGGTGGAGGCGGCCTGCGGCAGCGCCGCGGCCAGCAGCGGGACGGGCATCCGCCGCACGTAGCCGGTGTTGGCGATCGGCTCGCCAGGGATGAACTCCCGCGCGAGCCAGTCCTGGTTCTTCGGGTGTTGCAGCGAGATGCGCAGCTCGCGGGAGTAGAGCTGGATCAGCCGTCGGGCCCGCTCCATGCACTCCTCGCGGGTCCGGCCACCGACCGCGATCCGGTGCCAGCCGTGCGCCCGCGCCGAGTCGACCGGCAGGCCGGTGGTCATCTCGTCGCCGATCACCAGCGCCCGCTTGGCCAGCCGCTCCAGTTCCGGCGGGGCGTCGATGCCGTGCTCGGCGTAGTCGAGCTGCTGGGACCGGATCATGCGGAGCCGGTGTTCGAGGTTCCGGAAGGAGTCGCCGGAGCCGAGGATGTCGACCCGGGTGGAGATCTCCATCGGCCAGGGCAACCGCTCGTGGAAGTGCAGCCAGGGCTCGTGCCGCTCGGGGATCTCCAGCGGCTCCATCCGGCCCACGGCCAGCACGGCCACGTGCCGCTCCTCGCCGGTCATCCGGTTGACCAGCTTCACGGTGGAGCCGTAGGGGGTCCGGTAGCGCTCGACCTGCTCGGTGAGGGCGAGCAGGTCGCCCCGCTCCCAGCGCCCGTCGGTGACCGGTGACAGCGCGCCGGGCGGCGCCATGCAGAGCGCCACCGAGCGGTAGAGCAGCCACTCCAGTTCCTGGGCGGTGACCCGCCGCCCGCGCATGCCGAACGCCCCGAGCACCTCGTCGAACTGCTCGACCGTCCGGCCCAGCCGGCGGCGTTCACCCTCGGCGACCCCGCGGCCGAAGGCGCGCAGGACCCGCTCGCTGAGCGTGTCGCCGAGCGACCGGCGGGCGAAGGTGACCCCGAGGTAGGTCTGTCCCTCGGCGTGGTTGACCGACATCAGGTGGCGCTGCGCGGCGACCAGGTGGTCGGCCCAGCTCGTCGTGCCGGGCACGTCGGGCAGCGGGGCGGCGGTGTGCGCGTCGATGGTGCGGGCCCACTCGTCGGCCGGGAACGGGCGGGTGGTGCGGCGCAGGTGCAGCCGGAAGCCGGCGAGGCCGGCGTACTGCTCGGAGATCGCCGAGAGCAGTGCCTCGCGTTCGGCGTCCGGCCGGAAGGCCCACCGCACCTCGGGGAGCCAGTACCAGGCGGTGACCGTGTTCGGGGTGAAGGTGAGGTGACCGGCGATCTCGGTGATCGCCAACTCGACCGACGGGTCGCGATCCCCGAACTTGATTTTCGGGGCGCGGACCCGGGCCGGCTTGATCGGCTGGTTCCGCGCCGCCGAGCGCTGTCGGGGCGCGGCCACCTCACGTCCGTTCGCCGGCTTGGCCGGTCGACCGCGCTCCGGCCGGATCTCCGTCGACCGCCGGGACGTCGGCTCGGGCTCGGCGGGCGGAACCGGCGCGGCGGGCGCGAGCGGCGTGGGCCGGTCGGGCAGCGGTTCGGCGTCGACCGGCGGGCGTACCGCCGGCAGTCGGTCGCCCGCCTGGTGCGGCACCCGGGGGCGGGCCGGCGGCTCCGGCTCGGTGACCGACGCGGTCGGGGCCCGGTAGGGCTGCCCGGCCGACCGGTCCGGCGGGGCGGCGGGCAGCCGTGGCGGCGGTGGGACCGGGCCGGCGGCGGGCGCCGACTCGATCGCGGCCTGCTGCTGCGGTATCGGCGGGTGCTGGTGGCCGGTGCCGTCGTGCGGCGCGGCCGGGCGGCCCGGGCCGGGGCGTGGTACGCCGAAGAGGTCGAGGAACGGGGAGTCGATGTCCGGGCTCTCCCCGGTCGGCCCCGGCTCGGCGGCCGGAGCCCGGCGCGGGACCGGCCGGGGTGCCTGGAAGACACCGACTCCATGCCCCGGCGAGGTCGCCAGGGCGGGATCGAGGGCAGTCTCGTCCAGCTCGGCGTCTGGGTAATCGAGCGAACGCGCACGGTGACTGTCCGGCACAGCCGGACGGCCGGCCGGGGAACCCGGCGTGGTAGAGCGACTCATGCGACCGCCTCACCCGCGTCGTGCGACCGTCCGAACGGTGTACGCCCGGTCATGCCAGTTCCTCCCGGATCCTGATCCCGCTGCCGACCAGGCGCGGATCGCGCTGCTCGGCGGCCGGCTCCCGGGTGCGTCGCCAGTCCGTCAGCGCGGTACGGATGACCATCCGCGCCGGCCGGTCCGGGTCGACGTACCGGAAGATGAACGACGTGCTCACGATGGCGAGCGCGATCTCCCACGCGGGGAAGAGCTCCACCTGCAGCGTGAACAGCCAGTGGATGAACATGTAGAGGGGGACGAGCAGCATGAAGAGTCCGTACTGGGCGTACGGCAGGTGGACGGGAAGGGTGTAGCCGGGCGGCCCGAGGTAGACCAGGCGTGCCCGGTAGATGTCGTCGTCGGTGCGCAGCCGCATATCTGCCCGCGTCTACTCGAAGATCAGATCGATCAGGTAGTCACCGACGAAGAAGAGCGTGGCCGCGCCGGCGATGAAGGCCAACCCGACGATCGCGATGGCGGAGCTGGTCAGCACCTTGGAGATCTCGCCGCGGCTGGCTCGACCGATGAAGATGACGCCGAGGACGGCGAGCAGGATCGGCGCTACCTTGCTGGCGAAGAAGGTGACGACACCCTCGGTGTCGATGCCTTTCGGCGCCGGCTCGGCGAGTGGAGTCGACGCCAGGGTGGAGAGCGCGTGGGCGACGCCGGAGGACGCCGTCTCCATGAGCTCGATGGCGATCACTGAAACCTCCCCAAATCGCGGCCGGCGCAGCCGCGGCGGTGCAATAGGCAAGCCTGGCGGGAAATGTGCTCACTGGGCGCAGCGTGACTGACCCTGTGTTCGTTACTCACCACGGAGAGTGGCGAGGTTTGGCCGGATTCTTCCCGCTTCGGCCCTCCCTCCAAGCTTCGCCATCTCGATGCTGGGCAATTCCAAAGCGTACGGCCCGCCCCGGAATGCGACAAGCCGCGAAGAGGCTGCCCGATCCGACCCGGACGACCGATCGTACACCTGTTCCAATGCGCATGTCAGGGTCGGTGTGAGAGGTCGCCACCCGGCCCCCTGAGGGCCCTGCGGCCGACCGGTACGGTCTAGTCGTGACCGATCTGGTACGGGCCCCGGCCCCGGTGGTGATGGGCGTCCTCAACGTCACGCCCGACTCCTTCTCCGACGGCGGACGGTACGCCGACGTCGACGCCGCCATCGGACACGGCGTCCGACTCCGCGACGACGGGGCGCAGCTGGTGGACGTGGGCGGCGAGTCCACCCGGCCGGGCGCCGACCGGATCGACGCCGAGACCGAGGCCGCCCGGGTGCTGCCGGTCATCCGCGAGCTCGCCGGGGCCGGGGTGGCGGTCAGCATCGACACCAGCCGGGCCCGGGTCGCCGAGGCGGCGCTCGCCGCCGGCGCGGTGGTGGTCAACGACGTCTCGGGTGGCCTGGCCGATTCCGACATGGCCCGGGTGGTACGCGACGCGGGCTGCCCGTGGGTGCTGATGCACTGGCGCGGTCACTCGCGCGGCATGCGCGACCTGGCCACCTACGCCGACGTGGTCGCCGACGTCCGGACGGAGCTGGCGCAGCGGGTCGACGAGGCGCTGCGCGCCGGCGTCGCCGCCGAGAAGATCGTCCTCGACCCGGGGCTCGGGTTCGCCAAGACCGCCACGCACAACTGGCAACTCACGGCCCGCCTGCCCGAGCTGCTCGACCTCGGCTACCCACTGCTCTTCGGGGCGAGCCGCAAGTCCTACCTGGGCGCGCTGCTGGCCGGCCCGGACGGCCGTGCACGGCCCACCGGCGAGCGGGAGGCGGCCACCGTGGCGACCAGCCTGCTCGCCGTGGCGGCCGGCGCCTGGGGGGTGCGGGTGCACGACGTCCGCGCGACCGCGGACGCGCTCGCCGTCTGGCGGGCCAGCGGCAGCCCGCGTCTGCTGGCGACCGCCGACGTCGGGTCCGCTCCGGCCCGTGCCCACGGGCAGGGGGAGCGGTGACCGACCGGATCCAGCTCACCGGCCTGCGGGCGCGTGGCCGGCACGGGGTGTACGACTTCGAACGCGCCCAGGGGCAGGACTTCGTCGTCGACGCGGTGCTCGACCTCGACCTCGGCCCGGCCGCCCGCTCCGACGACGTGGCGGACACCGTCCACTACGGCGAGCTGGCGGAGGGCCTGGTCGCCGTGGTGACCGGCGAGCCGGTCAACCTGATCGAGACGCTCGCCGACCGGCTGCTCACGGTCTGCCTGGCCGACCCGCGGGTGGCGAGCGCGACGATCACCGTGCACAAACCGGAGGCGCCGGTGCCGCACACCTTCACCGACGTGGCCGTCACGATGACCCGGGCGCGTGCCCGGTGAGCCGCGCGGTGCTCTCCATCGGCAGCAACCTGGGTGACCGGCTGGCCCACCTGCGCGCCGCGGTCGCCGCGCTCGGCGACACCGTGCTGGTGGTCTCCGGGGTGTACGAGACTCCACCGTGGGGGGACCCGGACCAGCCCGGGTACCTCAACGCGGCGCTGCTCGCGCAGGACTCCACCGCGACCGCACGCGACTGGCTGGAGCGGGCCCGGGCCGCGGAGCGCGCGGCCGGCCGGACCCGCGACCCGGAACGACCCTTCGGGCCGCGCACCCTCGACGTGGACGTCATCGCGGTCTGGGGCGACGACGACGAGCCGGTGCTCAGCGACGACCCCGAGCTGACCCTGCCGCACCCCCGGGCCCACCTGCGCGCGTTCGTGCTGCGCCCGTGGATCGACATCCAGCCGTACGGCCGGCTGCCCGGCCACGGCTGGCTCACCGACCTGCTCACCAACGGCCCGGCCGCCGCCGACGCGCCGGAACTGCGCCCTCGCCCGGATCTGGCGATAGAGTCGACGGCATGACCCAGCGGAGGCGGCCGGCATGACGCAGTCGCGGTCCCCGAGGCCCGGCGGGAGAGGCCCGGATCAGTTCCGGATGGGCCCGACCCGGATCTCCACCCTGGTGGTGGCCGGTCTGGCCGCCGCCGCGGCGGCCTGGTTGCTGATCAGCAGCCTCTACTACAACGGGATCCCCCGACTGCCCTGGTTGCCGGTGGTCACGCTCGCCGCGCTCGCCGTGCTCGAGGGGTACGCCGCGATCAACACCCGGGGCCGGATCGAGCAGCGGCCGGGCCGCGAGCCGGTCAACCCGCTGCTGGTCGCCCGGTTCGTGGTGCTGGCCAAGGCGTCCTCGCTGGTCGGTGCCATCTTCGCCGGCTTCTACGCCGGGCTGACCGGATGGCTCTTCGTCGAGTCGACCCGAGCCGCCATGGAGGACCGGGCGCCCGCCGGCGGTGGGCTGCTCGCCTCGCTGGCCCTGGTGGCGGCCGCGCTGTGGCTGGAGCGGTCCTGCCGGGTGCCGGAGCGCCCCGACGACGAGCGCGAGCCCGACGAGCGCGAGAGCCGCCCCGGCCCGCGCTGACCGGCCCGCGCGGGATCGGTGCTGGTCGAGGGGTTACGTCCGGCTCGCGGCGCGGGTAGCGTGCCTGCGACCGGAGAGCAACGGCCGCGCCGGTCCGCCCGCGCGTCGGACCAGGACGACCGGCCAAGGGAGGCGGCGTCAATGGGGTACGACGAACCGGGCCGCGACGGGTCGATCGAGCCCTCATCGGGGGTGCCCGCCGCGGTCCTGGAGAACGTCTTCGACGATCCCAGCCACGGCGAGCCCGGCCGGGACCGGGTCGGCGTCCACATCGGCTGGGAGATCGTGCTGCTGGTCGGGTTGGCCGCCGTGGCCTGGCTGCTCTGGCGGGAGGATCCGGACGTCCTGCGCGGCTCCGGGCTGCGCACCCTCCTGGTCGACGTGGTCGCCCTCGGCCTGCTCACTCTCGCCGCCGGGTTGAGCCTGCGCACCGCCGCCCCGAACCTGGCGGTCGGGCCGGTCGCGGTCGCCGCCGCGCTGCACTTCGCCGAGCAGGGCGACCGGGGCGTGGCGGACGCGGTCGCGCCGGCCGCCGCGGTCGCCGCGGTGGCCGGGCTGCTGCTGGGGCTGGCGGTGGTGGTGCTGCACGTGCCGGGCTGGGCGGCGAGCCTCGCCGGCGCGGCCGGCGTCGTGGTCTACATCGAGCACCGCTCCGCCCCGGTGCTGGTGCAGGGCGAGTACGACCCGCGCCGGCACGCGGTCTACCTCTTCGCCGGGTTCGCCGCGGTGGCCGTCCTCGGCGGGCTGTTCGGCGCGATCAGGGCGATCCGCCGGCTGGTCGGCCGGTCCCGTCCGGTCGCCGACCCGTCCCGGCGCCGGGGCGTGGTGGCCGCGGTGGTCACCACCGGCGCGCTGGTCTGCTCGACGGTGCTGGCCATGCTGGCCGGGGTGCTGATCGCGGCGAACGGCACCGCGCCGGTGGCCCCCACCGCCGGCCTGGACTGGACGGTGCTCGCGATCGGCGTGGCGCTGCTCGCCGGGACCAGCGCGTACGGCCGGCGCGGCGGGATCTTCGGCACCCTCTTCGCGGTCGGCCTGGTGTCGGCCTTCCTCGCGTACGCGCAGGCGCGGGGCTGGTCGGTGAGCCGGTGGGCGCTCGGCGGTGCGGCGCTGGGCGTCGGGCTGCTGGTCACCCGGCTGGTCGAGCGGTACGGGCGCCCCGGGCCGGTGATCGCGGACGCGCCCGAGCCGGTCAGCGACGGCGCGATCAGCTCGGGCTGGGCGATGCCCCGACCGCGACCGGTCGACAACTGGCCGCCCGCCCTGCCCACCCCTTCCGCGGAGAGCCCGGTGGACCCGTGGCGGTCGCCCCGCTGGGAGGACGAGCCGCGCCGCTGGGACGACGACGAACGGTGAGCCCCGGTCCAACGGGCCGCACGTGATCTCGGCGGTTAGGCTCGGCGGCATGACCGAGACACCAGCGACCCCCACCGGCGGCCGTTCGTTCGCGGAGCTGGATGCGCTTCCCACCGAGGAGCTGCGGGAGCGGGCGTTCGCGCTCGCCCGGGAGCACCGTGACTTCGGGTTCTTCTGGTCGGTGCTGCGGCGCCTGCCCAACGCGGACGAGGCCGCCGCGCTCGACGGCGCGCCCAACTCGGTCGGTCCGATCGTGGACGAGGCCAACGCGCTCTGGCGGGAGCTGACCGGGCACGGCTACGAGGAGCACGAGCCGTTGCTGCGGGCCGCCTTCATCGACTACCTGATGAAGCACTGACGGGCCGGCAGCTACGCATCTGCCCGCCTCGGCGGGCCGGAAAGTGACGGGATCATGGCGCTCACCAACCGGACCGGTCCGGTCAGCCGCTACGGCACGGCGGCCGGCACCGGCACGCTCGCCGCGCTCGTGCTCGTCGCCGTCACCGGGAGCCCGGCGTACGTCGGCTGGGCGCAGGGTCACACCGACCCGAACGCGGCCGGCGGCTGGTACCTGCGGCTGCTCGCCTGGCCGGCCTGGCTGGTCGACGGCAGTGACCAGGCCGGCGGGGTGCTCGTCGCCGACCTGCGGGCCATCCTGCTGGTGATCCTCACGGCGGCTCTGCTCTACCTGCTGCCGGCCACGCAGGTCGCCCGGGTGCCCGGGCCGCTGAGCCAGTTCTTCTCCGGCTGGGCGGCGTACGTGCTGGCCGGCGGGATCGCCGGGCTGCTCGGGGTGCTCCTCGGGCCCGGCGCCTCGATGCTCGGCGCGTTGCAGACCGCCGCCGCCGGCGCGAGCTACGGCTTCCTCACCGGCTGGATCATCGCCACCGCGAGCCTGGGCGGCCGGGCCTGACCGCCCGGCCGGCCCAGCTCGGCATCACTCCGGTCGGCCCAGGTCGAGCACGCGCTGGCGGCCGAGCACACCCACCGGTCGCCCCTCGTCGGTGACCACCACCCGGTCCGCCGCCGAGGTGAGCATCACCGCCAGCGCGTCGTACGCCGAACCGCGCAGCGGCACCGTCGGCGCGTCCGGCGAGCCGCCGGCGGGCAGCGGCTCCAGCGTCTCCCGGTCGAGCGGGGTGACCACCAGCCGGCGGATCCCCCGGTCGGCGCCCACGAACTCGCGGACGAACGGGGTGGCGGGGGCGCCGAGCAGGGCCGCCGGGGTGTCGTACTGCTCCAGGTGCCCGCCCTGGGAGAGCACCGCGATCCGGTCGCCGAGCCGGACCGCCTCGTCGAGGTCGTGGGTCACCAGCACGATCGTCTTGCGCACCTCGGCCTGCAACCGGAGGAACTCCTCCTGCAACCTGGTCCGGACGATCGGGTCGACGGCGGAGAACGGCTCGTCCATCAGCAGCACCACCGGGTCGGCGGCGAGCGCCCGGGCCACCCCGACGCGCTGCCGCTGACCGCCGGAGAGTTCGTGCGGGTAGCGGCGGCCGAACTGGCCCGGGTCGAGGCCGACCAGGTCGAGCAGTTCGTCGACCCGGCGCCGGCTGCGCTCCCGGGGCCAGCCGAGCAGCCGGGGGACGGTCGCCACGTTGGCCCGCACGGTCTGGTGGGGAAAGAGGCCGACGTTCTGGATGACGTAGCCGATCCGGCGGCGCAGCCGCACCGGGTCGACCCGGGTGACGTCCTCGTCGCCGAGCATGATCCGGCCGCCGGTGGGCTCGATCAACCGGTTGATCATCCGCAGCACGGTCGACTTGCCGCAGCCCGACGGGCCGATCAGCACCACCAACTCGCCGGCCTTGACCTCGAGGCTCAGCTCGCGTACGGCCTCGGTCCCGTCCGGGTAGCGCTTGTGGATTCCCTCGAGGCTGATCGACGCGGCGCGTGCGGCGTCGGCCGTCGCGCGCCCGCCGGCGCCGGAGGTCTCCGGGGTAACGTCCACGTATGTCCTTCCGCCTGAGCTACCGGGCCGACCCGGGTAACCCGTGGTTCTCCTGGCAGTACGTGCGGGACAACTCTGACACGATCCTCGCCGCGCTGCGTGAGCACGCCTCGCTCACCGCCCGCGCGGTGTTGATCGCCGCGCTGATCGCCGTACCGCTGGCCGTGGCGGCGTACTGGTTCCGCGCACTGGCCGGCCCGATCCTGGCATTCACCGGCGTGCTCTACACCATCCCGTCGCTGGCCCTGTTCGCGTTCGTCGCGCCCTACCTCGGCATCGGCGTGGTCACGGTGCTGAGCGTGGTGGTGCTCTACGCGCTGCTGGTGATCGTCCGCAACACCGTCGCCGGGCTGAGTCAGGTGCCGCCCGAGGTACGCGAGGCGGCCGAGGGCATGGGCTACGGCCGTTGGGGCAGGTTGTTCCGGGTCGATCTTCCGCTCGCCCTGCCCGGCATCCTCACCGGCCTGCGGCTGGCGACCGTCTCGACCGTGGCGTTGGTCACCGTCGGCGTGGTGGTCGGCCGGGGCGGGCTCGGGCAGCTGATCTTCGCCGGCTTCCAGAACAACTTCTTCAAGGCCCAGATCATGACCGGGACGCTGCTCTGCGTCCTGCTCGCCCTGGTGCTGGACCTGATCCTGGCCACCGTCGGCCGGTTCCTCACGCCGTGGTTGGCCCGGAGGTCGTCGTGAGCGTGATCGAGCAGGCGGTCGTCTGGCTGAACGACCCGCTGAACTGGACCAACCCCGGTGGTGTGCTGGACCGCCTCGGCGAGCATCTGTTCCTCTCCGCCGCCGCGGTGGCGCTCGGCTGCCTGGTGGCCTGGCCGATCGGGCTCTGGCTCGGGCACGCCGGGCGGGGCGGCGGCCTGGTGGTGCTGGTGTCCAACGTCAGCCTGGCCATTCCGACGCTCGCCCTGCTGACCATCCTTCCGCTGACCTTCCTCGGCTTCGGCCGCCCGTCGGTGATCGTCGCGCTGGCCGTCTTCGCGGTGCCGCCGCTGCTGGCCAACGCGTACACCGGGGTGCGTCAGGCCGACCCGGAGGCCCGGGACGCGGCGCGGGGGATGGGGCTCTCCGGCTGGCAGGTACTGCGGCGGGTGGAGTTGCCGCTGGCGGTGCCCTACCTGGCGGCCGGATTCCGGACGGCCGCGGTGCAGGTGGTGGCGACCGCCGCGTTGGCCTCGTTCGTCAACGGCGGCGGGCTGGGCCAGATCATCCGGGCCGGCTTCGGGCTGGACATCGCCGCGGGCGGCGGGCAGATCCTGGCCGGCGGGGTGCTGGTCGCCGGGCTCGCCGTGCTGGTGGAGCTGATCCTGGCGCTGGTCGAGCGGGTCGTCACGCCCCGCCCGCTGCGCGCCACCCGCCGGCGTGCCAACCGCCGGGCGGCGGACGCGGTCGCCGGCGGCTGAGCCGACCCGCGTCGCCGACCTGAGCCACCGGGCGGTCGGCACCGGCCCGCGAGACCCGTGCCGGCGGTGGGGATGCGCATCCGGGCCGACGGCCAGGTCACGGGTGTGACGATACGGTGACAAAGGTCGCCTCCGGTTGTCGTACCCGGGTGGAAGATGTTGGGTGATAGATCGCGGGTGACCCGACAGCAGGATCGCCCGTCGGACACGCGGCCGGCCCGGACGGGGTCGCGCCGGGACACGGAAGGCGGGCATCATGCGCGCACGCACACGACTGGCCATCGGCGGGGCCGCGGCCCTGACCGTCGCCGGGCTGCTGACCGGCTGCGGTGGCGCCGGCTCCTCCGGCACCGACGCTCCCCAGCAGGGGGCGAGTGGGGCCGGTTGCGCCCCGGTGGCCGGTGACCAGCTGGTGGTCCTCGACGACGACAAGAAGCTTCAGAACAGTGACAACATCATCCCCGCGGTCAACGCGGACGCCGCGAACCCGCAGCTGATCGCCGCGCTGGACAAGGTCTCCGCCGCGCTGGACACCCCGAAGCTGATCCAGCTCAACAAGGCGGTCGACGTCGACCGGAAGACCCCGAAGGCGGCGGCCGAGGAGTTCGCCACGGCCAACAACCTGACCAACGGGATCGCCAAGGGGCCGGGCGGCCAGATCGTGGTCGGCGCCGGCAACTTCAGCGAGAGCGAGACGCTCGGCGAGCTCTACCGGATCGTGCTCACCGCCGCCGGCTACCAGGTGCGGGTGCAGCAGATCGGTAACCGGGAGCTCTACGAGCCGGCCCTGGAGAAGGGCGAGATCCAGGTCGTCCCGGAGTACGCGGCGTCCATGGCCGAGTTCCTCAACACCAAGGCCAACGGGGCGAACGCCCAGCCGGTCTCGTCCCCCGATCTGGACAAGACCGTCACCGCGCTGAAGGCCAGCGGTGACAAGGTGGGCATCGTCTTCGGTGCGCCGTCGCAGGCGCAGGACCAGAACGCCTTCGCGGTCACCAAGGCGTTCGCCGACAAGTACGGCGTCAAGAACCTCTCCGAGTTGGCCAGCAAGTGCTCCGGCCAGGCGACGGTGCTCGCCGGTCCGCCGGAGTGCCCGCAGCGGCCGAAGTGCCAGGCCGGTCTGGTGCAGGTCTACAACTTCAACGCCGGTTCGTTCAGCTCGCTGGACGCCGGTGGGCCGCAGACCAAGAACGCGTTGAAGACCGGCGCCGCCAGCGTTGGCCTGGTCCTCTCCTCGGACGGGGCGCTGGCCGCCAGCTGACCCGCCCGGGCGCGGCAGCGCCCGACATCCCGACGCCGGCCGGTCGCCGGTGGCCCTCGCGGTCACCGACGACCGGCCGCGGCCGTTGCGCCCCGAACGCCGGGCGGGGGCACGGTGAACGGCGGGTGCACCCCGTCCGCCCGGGCGGTTGCCGGCGTACGCCGCCGGTCGTGGGCCCGTTCCCACGGGCGGCAACTCTCGGTAGGCTCCACAGCCATGCCCGCCTCGGTCACCTCCGACGCCAAGCGCAGTCCGGCGCTGCTGACCGTCCTCTTCTGGATCGGCGTGGCGCTGGCCCCGGTGGCGGCGCTGATCCTGCTGGTCGCGGACGGCAACGGCCCGCTGCGCTTCGCCGCCGTGCTCGCCATCCTGGCCGTGGTGCTGATCGGCCTGTCGATCGCGCTGCGCGCCGACGGCGAGGGCGGTCAGGCCCGCTCCGAGGAGCTGCTCGACGAGATGGAGCAGCTCCGCCGGGAGTTGCGTGGCGAGATCGTGGCCGCCGCCCAGCGCGGCAACCAGGCGCTCGACCAGGCCCAGCGGGCGCAGGAGGCGGTCGCCGCGGTGCGCCGCCGGATGGAGGCCACCAGCGCCGCCCTCGCCGGGGGCGCGGAGGCGGCCGGCGCCGGTCGGGCCCGGGTGTCCGCTGCCGCCGAGCCGGCCGAGGAGCCCTCGTCCGGCCGAGGCCGGGCGGCCCAGGAGGACGCCGCACCGCGATGGGGGCGGCCCGACTGGGAGGACGACGAGGAACCCCGCCGGGCGCAGCCCACCCGGCACGGCGCCGACCGGCCCGGCCCGGGTCAACACGGCGCTGAGCGCCCGCCAGCCACCGTGTACGGCGAGCGCCCGGAGTCCGCCGGGGTCTACGGCGAGCGCCCGGAGTCCGCCGGGGTCTACGGCGAGCGCCCGGAGTCCGCCGGGGTCTACGGCGAGCGCCCGGAGCCGGCCGGGGTCTACGGCGAGCGCCCGGAGTCGGCCGGGGTCTACGGCGAGCGCCCGGAGTCCGCCGGGGTCTATGGCGAGCGCCCCGGCCCCGCCGGGGTGTACGGCGAGCGGTCCGGCTCAGCCGGGATGTACGGCGGGGACCGTCCGGCCGCCGCCCAGCCCGGCGTCTACGGTGCCGCCGCGCGTCCCGCCGAGCACGACGGGCGGGCCGCCGCGGAGCCGCACCGCCCGGTCGGCATGGTCCGGCACACCGAGACGGTGCACGTCACCACCCGGCACACGATCGTGGACGGGGGATCGGCCGACACGGCGGGTGGCCGCTACGGCGGCGGATACACCGGCGCCTGGTCGCCTCCGGCAGAGGAGCGGTCGTGGGGCGGGCCCCGCCCCGACGAGCACTCCTGGGCCGGCACCGGGCCCGAGGAGCGGTCCCGACCCGGGTACGCCGCTCCCGACGAGCGTTCTCGCCCCGGCGACGATCGGCGGTGGGCTGGGCAGTCCGACCCGCGCGCCGAGTCGGGCTGGGAGGGGCAACGCGAGCGGGGCCGGGCCGACCGGCGGGACGACCGGTCCCGGTCGGCCCCGGAGGACCAGCGGGACTGGTCGGAGCAGCCCGTGGCGGGCGAGCCGAGCTGGGGCGTCCCGGCCGAGCGGCCCGGCCCGGAGCGGCCGGACGACACCGGGCAGTACTGGGCGCAGTTGCGGGCCGGGGACCGGTGGGCGGCGGTCCGGGACGACGATCGCGGCCGTGAGCTGCGGGTCGGCGAGCGCCACGCCGAGGTGCACGCCGACGCCACCGGCACCGAGTACCGGGTGGCCGACCGCTGGGCCTCGGTCCGCCGGGATGAGCCCCGCCGCGAGGAGCCCCGCCGGGATGAGCCGCGCCGGGACGAGCCGCGCCGGGATTACGACCGGGGTGGTGACGAGGGCTGGCGGGGTGGCTGGGCCGAGCCGGAGGAGCGCCCGGGGCTGCCCGCCGGCGGGGTGCCGGTGCCGGACGAGTGGCGTCCGCCGCGGCAGCGGGGCTACCAGCCGACCGACGTCGAGCCGGAGCGGGTGGGCCGGCGCGCGCGGGGCGAGGAGGAGTACTACGGCTATCCGCCGCAGGACGACGTGCCGCGCGCCGGTGGGGCCCGCACCGACCGCTGGCGCTGACCGCCCGCCGGAGCAGCCCGGGCCCGCTACTTGTCGATGTCGCCGACCACGAAGAACATCGAGCCGAGGATGGCGATCAGGTCCGGCACCAGGCAGCCGGGGAGCAGGGTCGCCAACGCCTGCACATTGGCGTACGACGCGGTGCGCAGCTTCAACCGCCACGGCGTCTTCTCCCCGCGCGAGACCAGGTAGTAGCCGTTGATCCCGAGCGGATTCTCGGTCCACGCGTAGGTGTGCCCCTCCGGCGCCTTGACCACCTTGGGCAGCCGGGTGTTCACCGGCCCGGTGAGCCGGTCGACCCGGTCCAGGCACTGCTCGGCGAGGTCGAGCGAGGCGTAGACCTGGTCGAGCAGCACCTCGAACCGGGCATGGCAGTCACCGGCGGTCTTGGTCACCACCGGCACGTCCAGCTCGTCGTAGGCCAGGTAGGGGTCGTCGCGGCGCAGGTCCAGGTCGAGCCCGGAGGCGCGGGCGACCGGGCCGGACGCGCCGAACGCGGCGGCGTCGGCGGCGGACAGCACTCCCACCCCGACGGTGCGGGCCATGAAGATCTCGTTGCGGCGGACGAGGTTGTCGAGGTCGGGCATCCGACGGCGTACCTCGCCGATGGCGGCCCGGGCCCGGACGGTCCAGCCCGCCGGCACCTCCTCCTTCAACCCGCCGACCCGGTTGAACATGTAGTGGATCCGGCCGCCGGAGACCTCCTCCATCACCGCCTGGAGGGTCTCCCGCTCGCGGAACGCGTAGAACACCGGGGTGATCGCACCGATCTCCAGCGGGTACGAGCCGAGGAACATCAGGTGGTTGAGCACCCGGTTCAGCTCCGCGAGGGCCATCCGCAGCCAGGTCGCCCGCTCCGGCACCTCCAGGCCCATCAGCCGCTCGACGGCGAGCACGACGCCCAGTTCGTTGGCGAAGGCCGACAGCCAGTCGTGCCGGTTGGCCAGCACGATGATCTGCCGGTAGTCGCGTACCTCGAAGAGCTTCTCCGCCCCCCGGTGCATGTAGCCGACGATCGGTTCGGCCGAGACCACCCGCTCGCCGTCGAGGACGAGCTTGAGCCGCAGCACGCCGTGCGTGGACGGATGCTGCGGGCCGATGTTGAGCACCATGTCGGTGCCGAGCTGCCGCCCGCCGGTGCCCGCCACCAGGCCCGCTCCGGTGCCGACGGTCAGCTCGCGGAGGTCCCCGGTCTCGGTGGTCATGCCCGTCATCGTGCCACGAGCGGGTCGAACTCGACGCCGACCGGCTGCCGCAGCCACCAGTGCCCGCCGAGGCCGGCCGGGTCGGTCAGTTCGGCCACCGTGGACGCGGCGGCGAGCGCCCGCAGGTAGCCGGCCGGGTCGGTGCCGGCCAGCGTCAACGGCGGTCGGCCACCGTCGGCCCCGAGCGCCCGCAGCGCCTCCCGCTGCGACCCCAGGGTGTACGCGCACCGGGCGACCCGCTCACCGCAGGAGGCGACCGAGTCCATGGCGACGTGCGCGGTGACGTCGCACGACCCGTCGGGCACCGGCGGCACCTGACGCCCGCCCTGGTACCCGGTCAGGCTGCCGTCGATCGGACGGTCGCCACGCAGGTGTCCGTAGTCGACGGCCAGCGCGAGCCCACGGTGGACGTGGCCCACGGCCCCGGCCCAGGCCTCGTCCCGGCTCCGCCCGATCTCGGCCCGCGCCTCGACCGCCGTGTCGGGCACCGGCCACCAGGCCGCCAGCCACTCGCCGTCCTCGGCGCTGACCGGATCACCGATCGCCTCCGCGCCCGTTGCCGGATCGACCAGCAGATAGCGCCAGCCATCCGAGGCGTGCACGGCAAGATCGAGCGGCACGTTGTCCAACCACTCGGTGGCCAGCAGCAGCCCCGTGATCCCGGAGGGGATCTCGGCCACCCAGTCGATGCCGCCCGGCAGGTCGTCGGGGCGCGGCGCGAGTTCGACGGCGGTGAGCCGCAGCCGCCCCGCGAGCGGCGGCCCCACCGCCTCGGCCAACGCGCGCAGGAGCTCCCCGCGACCAGCCCCGACGTCGACCACGTCGAGCCGGGCCGGATGGCCGAGGGCGGCGTCCACCTGCTCCACCACGCGGAGCAGGGCCGCCGCGAAGGCCGGGGAGGCGTGCGCGCTGGTGCGGAAGTGCCCGGCCGGCCCGGGCCCGGAGACGAAGAAGCCACCCGGGCCGTAGAGCGCCCGGTCCATCGCGTCCCGCCAGCGGATCGGCATCAGTTCATCCCTCGTCCAGGCTCCGTGACCGTGCCGACCCTACGGGTCAGCCGGTGTGGGACGACTCCTCGTCCCCGGCGCGTCGGCGTACCGCTGCTGCTGACCGGTTCGTCGACGCCGGCTACCTGGCCGACCGCCGCTGACCTGCGGTAAGGGCCCCTGCCGGGCGGTGCTTCACCGGCCGGGTCCGACCCGACGCCGGGGCGCTCGCGGGCGGTGAAGGTTTTCACACACCCTTGTTCCCCCTGCGTGACTTCGGCGCATACTTGCCATCGACCGGTACCCCTTCTCGAGGACTGGATCGTCGACATGAGCGCACCGCTGCGCCCGCGTCCGGCCGCCCCCCGGCGGGCCGCCGCGACCGTGGGCAGCGCCCGACCGGGCGCCCCGGCTGCTGTCACCTACCCCCGTACCCTCACCGTCGGCGTGATCGGCGCCGGGCGGGTCGGCGCCGTGCTGGGCGCCGCGCTCGCCGCCGCCGGGCACCGGGTGGTGGCCGTCACCGGCGGGTCCGGTGCGAGCCGAGCCCGCACGGCGCTGCTGCTGCCCGCCGTCCCGCGTCGCGCCGCGACCGCGGTGGCCCGGGCCGCCACCGACCTGCTGCTGATCGCCGTGCCGGACGACTCGCTGGCCGGCGTCGTCGCCGCCCTGGCCGACAGCGGCGCGCTCCGCCCCGGCCAGCTGGTCGCGCACACCTCCGGTGCGCACGGTCTCGACGTGCTCGCCCCGGCGACGGCGGTCGGCGCCCGCCCGCTGGCTCTGCACCCGGCGATGACCTTCACCGGTACGTCCGACGACCTCGGCCGGCTCGCCGGCATCTCGTACGGGGTGACCGCGCCGGCGGAGCTGCGCCCGCTGGCCGCCCGGCTGGTCGCCGACCTCGGCGGCGTGCCGGAGTGGATCGGTGAGGCCGACCGGCCGCTCTACCACGCGGCGCTGGCGCACGGCGCCAACCACCTGGTGACCCTGGTCAACGAGGCGGCCGACCGGCTGCGCGACGCCGGCGTGGGTCAGCCGGAGAAGGTGCTCGCCCCGCTGCTGCGGGCCGCGTTGGAGAACGCGCTGCGCCTCGGCGACGACGCGCTGACCGGCCCGGTCTCCCGGGGCGACGCGGGCACCGTCGGGGGGCACCTGGCCCGACTGGCCGCCACCGCCCCCGAGTCGGTCGCCCCCTACCTGGCGCTGGCCCGGCGCACCGCGGACCGGGCGATCGCCGCCGGTCGGCTGCGCCCGGCCGACGCCGCGCCGCTGCTCGGTGTGCTCGCCGACACGCAGCGGCAGGTGGCCGCGTGACCGGACCGGGAATGGCCGCAGGCCCGTCGGCGCTGTGCACGGGGCGGGAGGTGGGAGCGTGACCGAGCTGGTGACGACCCGCGAGGAGCTGGCCAAGGCGCGGGCCGCGCTGACCGGCACGGTCGGCGTCGTGATGACGATGGGCGCGCTGCACGCCGGGCACGAGACGCTGCTGCGGGCGGCCCGGGAACAGGCCGACCACGTGCTGGTGACGATCTTCGTGAACCCGCTGCAGTTCGGGCCTAACGAGGACTTCGACCGCTATCCGCGTACCCTCGCCGCCGACCTGGAGATCTGCCGGCGGGCCGGCGCGGACGTGGTCTTCGCGCCGGGCCGGGACGAGATCTACCCCGGCGGCGAGCCGACGGTCCGGGTCAATCCGGGCCCGCTGGGCGAGGAGCTGGAGGGGCAGAGCCGGCCGGGCTTCTTCCACGGGGTGCTCACCGTGGTGCTGAAGCTGTTCCAGCTCACCCGCCCGGATCTCGCCTTCTTCGGTGAGAAGGACTACCAGCAGCTGACCCTGATCCGGCGGATGGCCCGCGACTTCGACGTGCCGGTCCGGGTGGTCGGCGTGCCGACCGTGCGGGAGCCGGACGGGCTCGCCCTGTCCAGCCGTAACCGCTACCTCTCCGGGCCCGAGCGGGCCGCGGCGCTGAGCCTGTCGGCGGCGCTGCGGGCCGGCGCCGAGGCGGCCGAGCAGGGGCGCGACGCCGGCGAGGTGCTGGCCGCGGCGCACCAGGCGTTCGGCGCGGGTACGCCGGGCGCCCGGCTGGACTACCTGGTGCTCACCGACCCGGACCTGGAGCCGGGACCGGTCAGCGGGCCCGCCCGGCTGCTCATCGCGGCCTGGGTCGGCGGCACCCGTCTGATCGACAACGCGGCGATCCCGCTCGCCCCCCGATCCTGAAACCCGGCCCGTTCCGCGAAAGGCGCACCCCGATGTTGCGAAC
This sequence comes from Micromonospora sp. NPDC048909, assembly GCF_040649635.1. Taxonomy (NCBI): domain Bacteria; kingdom Bacillati; phylum Actinomycetota; class Actinomycetes; order Micromonosporales; family Micromonosporaceae; genus Micromonospora; species Micromonospora sp. NPDC048909. The sequence goes on from NZ_JBEZFU010000006.1 coordinate 166,087, forward strand.
CATGCTCAAGTCGAAGATCCACCGCGCCACGGTGACCCAGGCCGATCTGCACTACGTCGGCTCGGTGACGGTCGACGAGGAGCTGCTCGAAGCCGCCGACCTGCTCCCCGGCGAGCAGGTGGCGATCGTGGACATCACCAACGGCGCCCGGCTGGAGACGTACGTCATCCCGGGCGAGCGGGGCAGCGGGGTGATCGGCATCAACGGCGCCGCCGCGCACCTGGTGCACCCCGGCGACTTGGTCATCCTGATCTCGTACGGGCAGATGGACGACGCCGAGGCCCGCACCTACCGGCCCCGGGTGGTGCACGTGGACGCGGACAACCGGGTCGTCGAGCTGAACGCGGACCCGACCACCGCCGCCGTCGGCACCGCCGGTGATCCGGTGCCCAATCCGTTCGCCGCAGTCTGACCGTACCGGCGTGGGCTGTTCGTCCCCTTTGCGCGGGACGGCCGCGCGGGTGCGCCGCTGACCCGCGCCGGGTGGCCTGTGCGGTCTGTCACCGGTAGGTCATTCCTGGTTACCCTTGTCACACCCGTCGCGGGGCGGGCGGTGGCTGGGGGAGGCCGCGATGCGCCGTTCGTTGACCGTCCTGCTCGCGCTCGCCAGCATGGCCGCCCTGCTGGTCGGCTGCGCCGCCGACGGCGACGGTGATCTGACCGACGACTGGCCGGCCCTGCCGGTCGCGGGGGCGTTCACCCCGGCCGTCGGGGTCTGCCAGGCGGCTGACTTCACCGACGTGGTGACCCTCGCCGCCTACCAGCCGGTCGACTGCGCCGCACCGCACCGGGTGGAGACCGTGCACGTGGGTGCCTTCCCGGTGGAGTGGGCGACGCCGCCAGCCGGCGGTTCAGCCCAGCTGCGCGGCGCGTTCGCCGAATGCGACGCCCGGACCAGCGGCTACGTCGGTGCCGACTGGCGGGCGGGCCGGCTGCGCCTCTCCGTCGCGTTGCCCTCCGGCCCGGGCTGGTCGGCGGGCTCCCGCTGGTTCCGCTGCGACGTGTCCGAGCTGACCACGGTCGAGGCCGCAGCGACCGTGGTCACCCGTACCGGCAGTCTGCGGGACGTGTTGAAGGGCCCCTCCCCGCTGCGGCTGGGCTGTCAGCAGGCCCGGACCGGTCGGGGCGGAGGCGGCGTGCAGACGCTGCTCCCGGTCGACTGCGCGTCCCGGCACGACGCCGAGTTCGTCGGGGTGTGGCCGGCGCCCGAAGGCGCCTACCCCACCCGGGACGCCGACTGGGCCCCGCTCTACGCCGGCTGCCGCACCGTGCTCGGCCGGTACGTCGGCGTGCCGGACGACAACGACCTGCGCTACCGCAGCGGGGTGGTCGTCCGGCCGCCCGGCGCAGGCCGCTGGCGGATCGGCGACCGGGGGGTGCGCTGTTACCTGTGGCTCAGCGACCGGACGGTGACCGGCTCGCTCAAGGGCGCCGGGCCGGCCGGCCTGCCGGTGCGCACCAGCTGACCGGGCCCGGGACGAGGTAGCCGAAACCACTCGTCCCGCCCCCGCCGCCTCTCGCGAGCGCCGTTCGCGGTTGACTGTCTGCATGGACCTTCCGACCGTCGACCTGCCGGCCCTGCCCAGCCTGCTGGCCGCGCCCGCGCCCGGTTGGGTGGAGACCACCGACGTGATCGTGGTCGGTTCCGGCGTGGCCGGGCTGACCGCCGCGCTGCACCTGCGCGAGGCGGGTCTGCACGTCACCGTCGTCACCAAGGTCAACATTGACGACGGGTCGACCCGCTGGGCGCAGGGCGGCATCGCCGCGGTGCTCGACCCCCGGGACACCCCGGCCGCGCACGCGTCGGACACCGAGGTCGCCGGGGTCGGGCTCTGCGACCCGGCGGCGGTCCGCGTCCTGGTGGAGGAGGGGCCGACCCGGCTTCGCGAGCTGATGCGGATCGGCGCCGAGTTCGACCGGAACCCGGACGGGTCGCTGATGCTCACCCGGGAGGGTGGGCACCGGGCGGACCGGATCGTGCACGCCGGCGGCGACGCCACCGGCGCCGAGGTGCAGCGTGCGCTGCACGACGCGGTCCGCCGCGACCCGTGGATCCGGCTGGTCGAGCACGCCCTGGTGCTGGACCTGATCCGGGCGCCCGGCGACGGCCCGGGCGGGCTCGGCCCGGCCTGCGGTATCACCCTGCACGTGCTCGGCGAGGGCAGCGAGGACGGCGTCGGCGCGCTGCTGGCCCGGGCCGTGGTGCTGGCCACCGGCGGGATGGGGCAGATCTTCGCGGCCACCACCAACCCGGCCGTCTCGACCGGCGACGGGGTGGCGCTGGCGATCCGGGCCGGCGCCGCGGTGACCGACGTGGAGTTCGTCCAGTTCCACCCGACCGCGCTGATCGTGCCGGAGCACGCGCGGACGCCCGGCGCCCTGCGCGCCCAGCAGCCGCTGGTCTCCGAGGCGCTGCGCGGCGAGGGCGCCCATCTGGTCGACGCCGACGGCAAGCGGTTCATGGTCGGCCAGCACGAGCTGGCCGAACTGGCCCCGCGGGACGTGGTGGCCAAGGGCATCCACCGGGTGCTGCTCGCCACCGGTAGCGACCACGTCTTCCTCGACGCCCGGCACCTGGGCGGGGAGTTCCTGGCCGGCCGCTTCCCGACCATCGTGGCGTCCTGCCTGGCCATCGGGGTCGACCCGGCCACCGATCTGATCCCGGTGGCGCCGGCCGCCCACTACGCCTCCGGCGGCGTCCGCACGGACCTGCGCGGCCGCACCTCCATCCCGGGCCTGTACGCCTGCGGCGAGGTCGCCTGCACCGGGGTGCACGGCGCGAACCGGCTGGCCAGCAACTCGCTGCTGGAAGGGCTGGTCTTCTCCCGCCGGATCGCCGAGGACATCGCCGCCGGCCTGCCCGAGCAGGCCCGACCGGCGGAGACCGGCGCGTGGGTCGGTGGCACGGGCTGGGTCGTCCCGGCGGAGGGGACGCCGGCCCTGCAACGGGCGATGACCCGGGGCGCCGGAGTGCTCCGCTCGGCGGCGACGCTCGCCGGGACCGCCGGCGAGCTCACCGAACTCGGCTCGGGGCGGGGCCGGCCGCGGCTGGCCGACTGGGAGGCGACGAATCTGATCACCGTGGCGTCGACGCTGGTCGCCGCCGCGTACGCCCGGCAGGAGACCCGTGGGTGTCACTGGCGGGAGGACTTCCCGACGGCCGACGACCGGTGGCTGGGCCACCTGGTCGAGGTGGTCGGTGCGCAGGGTCGGTTGACGCAGCAGTGGGAGGGAACGCCATGAGGAAGTCGACGGAGCAGGCGCTGCGGGCCGGTGGCCTGGATCCTGCCGAGGTGCGCCGAGTGATCGAGAACGCCCTCGCCGAGGACCTGGGCCCGGACTTCCTCGACGTCACCAGCGTCGCCACCATCCCGGCAGAGCAGGCCGACACCGCCGACCTGGTGGCCCGCGCCGACGGGGTGGTGGCCGGGCTGGCCGTCGCCGCCGCGGTCTTCGAGCTGGTCGGCGAGGTGACCGCCGCCGAGCGCGCGGTGTCGGTCTCCCTGGTCGCGGCCGACGGCGCGCGGGTTGCCCGCGGGGACGTGCTGGCGACGGTCACCGGCCCGACCCGGCTGCTGCTCACCGCCGAGCGGACGGCGCTCAACCTGCTCTGCCGGATGTCCGGGGTGGCGACCCACACCCGGGCCTGGGCCGACGCGCTGGCCGGTACGAAGGCGATGGTGCTGGACACCCGCAAGACCACGCCCGGCCTGCGCGCCCTGGACAAGTACGCGGTGCGGGCCGGCGGCGGCACCAACAAGCGGCTCGGCCTCTACGACGTCGCGATGATCAAGGACAACCACAAGCTCGCCGCGGGCGGCATCACGCCGGCGTACCGCCGGGTCCGGCAGGCGTTCCCGGAGGTCCCGGTGCAGGTGGAGGTGACCACCGTCGCCGAGGCAATGGAGGCGGTGGAGGCCGGCGCGGGCTTCCTGCTCTGCGACAACATGACGCCGGAGGAACTGGTCGAGGTGGTGGCCGCGGTCGGTGACCGGGCCGAGCTGGAGGCGACCGGTGGGCTGACCCTGGCGGTGGCCGCCGAGTACGCGGCGACCGGAGTGGACTTCCTCTCGGTGGGGGCGCTGACCCACTCCTCGCCGATCCTCGACATCGCGATGGACCTGCGTACCGAATGACCGTCCCGGGCCCGGTCGACAGACCGGGCCCGTCCCGGGCGGGTCAGACCGTGGTGAGCGAGGTGCTGGCCAGGTTGAAGATGACCCGGTTCTCGGTGTCCTGGCGACTGTCCAGGCCGTACTTGGCCCGGAACAGTTCGAGCACCCGGTTGTAGACCTCCGGGGCCAGCTCGTCGGCCTCGCCGATGGCGAAGACCTCGCCGTCGGCCTCCGGCCGGTCGAGCACCACGGTCAGCCCGGTCATGCCGTGCCGGGCCACGTTGCGGACCAGGTCGGCACCGGCGATGTACCAGTCGCCGTCCGAGCGTACGTAGAGCGCCTCGCAGGTCTCCAGGTCGCGGCCGCCCTGGCGCAGGCAGAGCCGCAGGCTGAGGCAGGCGGCCAGGTCCTGCGTCGGCGCGGTGTCCCAGAGTTCGGCGAACCGGTCGTCGACGAACTCCCCGAGCGGCGTCGAGACGTACGCCTCGATCTGCTGGGTGTCGAAGGTGCTGCCCCGCACCGGGAAGAACGAGATGAACGCCTTGCTGTCCCAGCGGTACATCTGCACCGAGGGCGCCGCGCTGTAGATCCGGACCTGGAGCCGGGCCCGGGCCGACTCGGGCAGCTCCTCGTGCAGCCGGGCCAGGTGCCAGAGGTTGTTGAGGATCGCCACCGAGGCGTCGCGGCGGCGCAGCTCCTCGCCGCGTAGCCGGACCGCGGGGGAGTCCGGGTCGAGCAGCAGCATCCGTACCGTCGCGCCGTTGGCCAGTGAGGAGCGCAGCGCGGTGACGAACCGGCGGGCGTACGGGCCCTCCAGCATGCTGGTCCAGGTCTCCAGGATCGCGACCAGCTCGCGGCACCGGGCCACCCGCTCGATCAGCGCGTCCCGATCCAGCCGGGGATGCTCGATGATGCTCGCGGTCTGCAGTTCCCGGAAGAGCGGGTTGAGTACCACGTAGGTCAGCAACGTCATGATCAGCGCGGCGCCGATGTTGAGGTAGAGCTCGCCGGCGAAGCTCCCGGTCTCCCGTCGGGACGCGTGCCAGGCCTGCACGACCATCCAGACGGCCCCACCCGCGAGGGCGATGAGCACGAGCACGTGGCGCCGGCGCCGGCGCAGGGTGTTGCGCCCACGCACCCACCACTTTCCCGACATGTCCGCTCCCCGTCCGGCCGTGCCGTGGATCGACCCATGTTCATGCCGCGATGTGACAAGGATACGGGGCGTCGGCCGGTCCGCACCCGCCCGTACGGTCGTTGTCTAGGCTGCGGTCGTGCTGCTCTGCATCGACATCGGAAACACCAACACCGTGCTGGCGACCTTCGACGGCGACAAGCTGGTGCACTCCTGGCGGATCAAGACCGACGCCCGGTCGACCGCGGACGAGCTGGGCCTGATGTTCCGCGGCCTGCTCGCCGGGGACGCGGTCGAGATCACCGGCGTGGCCGCCTGCTCCACGGTGCCGGCGGCGCTGCGCTCGCTGCGTACCATGCTCGCCCGCTACTACGCCGACCTGCCGAGCGTGATCGTCGAGCCCGGCGTGCGGACCGGGGTGCAGCTGGCGATCGACAACCCGAAGGAGGTCGGCGCCGACCGGGTGGTGAACACCCTCGCCGCGTACACCCTCTACGGCGGCCCGTCGATCGTGGTCGACTTCGGCACCACCACCAACTTCGACGTGATCAGCGACCGGGGCGAGTTCCTCGGCGGCGCCTTCGCCCCGGGTATCGAGATCTCCTTCGACGCGCTCGCCGCCCGCGCGGCCCAGCTGCGCAAGGTCGAGGCGACCCGGCCGCGTTCGGTGATCGGCAAGAACACCGTCGAGTGCCTCCAGTCCGGCCTGTACTTCGGCTTCGCCGGTCAGGTGGACCGGATCGTCGAGCGGATGACCGACGAGCTGGGCGAGGTGCGGGCGGTGATCGCCACCGGCGGGCTCGCCTCGCTGGTGCTCAACGAGTGTCGGACGATCACCCACCACGAGCCGATGATCACGCTGATCGGCCTGCGGATGGTCTACGAGCGCAACGTCTGACCCCGGCCGCCGCCGGCCCCGGGCGCCGCGCGGGGCTCACCGCCGCCGGGCCCGCAGCACGATCGTGCGGTACGGCAGCTCGACCGTCTCCCGCCCGGCCAGCTCCGGGTGGGTGGCGAGAAGCTCCCGCAGCTCCCGCTCCACCAGCTGCCGGGCCTCGGCCGGCGCCGTGAGCCAGTAGGAGCGGGTCCGGATCAGGGCGACCAGGTCGTCCAGCGTGAGCGTGGTGGCGTGGGCGAACTGGCCCACCTCGATCGGCTCGAAGTCGGGGCCGAAGTCGGCGTACTTCTCGGTCACGTCCCCGGCGTTGTCGCCCAGGTGGGCGATCCGGCCCAGCTCCGCCACCCACCCGACCCGCTCGTCCCGGGTGTTCCAGATCGGCGCGAACGTACCGCCGGGACGGAGGACCCGCGCGATCTCGGCGTGCGCGCGCTCCCGGTCGAACCAGTGGTAGGCCTGGCCGACCAGCACCGCGTCCGCCGCGCCGTCGGCCAGCGGCACCGCCTCGGCGCTGCCCGCCAACGCCGTCGTGCCCGGCGTGGCGCTCGCCAGCTGCGCCCGCATCCCCGGATCGGGCTCCACGGGTACGACCCGGTGGCCCAGGGCCAGCACGGCGCGGCTCAGGATGCCCGTGCCCGCGCCGAGATCGACGACCCGGGCCGGCGCGTCCGCGCCGGTCACGTCGCCGAGCGCCCACCGTACGGCGGATTCCGGATATCGGGGCCGAAAGCGGTCGTAGTCGGCCGCCGCGGCACCGAACGAGAGAGCCTGAGTGTGATCGCCCATGGCGGGCAGGTTATCCGGTAACGGCCCTCTGTGGGCTTGAGTACGCTCGGGCCTGACCCCCCGTATCTCCGTGACGAGGAAGCGTGCCGTGACCGAGCAGAACGCCCTGCCAGTGGACCCCGCCGACGACCTTCCCGAGCAGATGAAGGTCCGCCGGGAGAAGCGGGACCGGATGCTCGCCGACGGCGTCGAGCCGTACCCGGTCGGCTTTCCCCGTACCGCCACCCTCGCCGAGGTCCGCGCGCGCTACGGCGACCTGCCGACCGACACCGCCACCGGGGACCGGGTCTCGGTCACCGGCCGGGTGATCTTCATCCGGAACACCGGCAAGCTCTGCTTCGCCACCCTGCGCGACGGCGACGGCACCGAACTCCAGGCGATGCTCTCGCTCGACCGGGTCGGCCCGGAGCGGCTGGAGGACTGGAAGCGCCTGGTGGACCTCGGTGACCACGTCGGGGTCACCGGCGAGGTGATCACCAGCCGTCGGGGTGAGTTGTCGGTGCTGGCCGAGGAGTGGGCGGTGACCGCGAAGGCGCTGCGGCCGCTGCCGGTGGCGCACAAGCCGCTCTCCGAGGAGGCCCGGGTCCGGCAGCGGTACGTCGACCTGATCGTCCGCCCGCAGGCCCGCCAGATGGTCCGCACCCGGGCGGCGACCGTCCGCAGTCTGCGCGACTCCCTGCACGGGCAGGGTTTCATCGAGGTCGAGACCCCGATGCTGCAGTTGCTGCACGGTGGCGCGGCCGCCCGCCCATTCGTGACCCACAGCAATGCGTTGAGTACCGATCTGTATCTGCGAATCGCGCCGGAACTGTTTCTGAAGCGGGCCGTGGTCGGCGGCGTCGACCGGGTCTTCGAGATCAACCGCAACTTCCGGAATGAGGGCGTCGACTCTTCGCACTCGCCGGAGTTCGCCATGCTGGAGACCTACCAGGCCTACGGCGACTACGACACGATGGCCGAGCTGACCCGGAATCTCGTGCAACAGGCGGCGATCGCGGTGAGTGGCTCGACGGTGGTCACCCACGCCGACGGGCAGGAGTTCGACCTGGGCGGCGAGTGGCGATCGGTGACCCTGTTCGGGGTGCTTTCCGAGGCGCTCGGCGAGGAGGTCACGGTCCGCACCGAACGCGCCCGCCTGGTGGAGTACGCCGACAAGGTGGGATTGGCCGTCGACCCGAAGTGGGGGCCGGGCAAGCTCGCCGAGGAACTGTTCGAGGAGTTGGTCGTCCCGGGCCTGCAGGCGCCGACCTTCGTCCGGGACTACCCGGAGGAGACCAGCCCGCTGACCCGGGCCCACCGCAGTGAGCCCGGGCTGGCCGAGAAGTGGGACCTCTACGTGCTCGGCTTCGAGCTCGGCACCGCCTACTCCGAGCTGGTCGACCCGGTGGTGCAGCGGGAACGGCTGGTGGCCCAGGCGCAGCTGGCCGCCCGCGGCGACGACGAGGCGATGCGGCTCGACGAGGACTTTCTCCGGGCGATGGAGTACGGAATGCCGCCGGCCGGTGGTATGGGAATGGGAATCGACCGGCTCTTGATGGCGCTGACCGGCCTGGGAATTCGGGAAACGATCCTGTTCCCGTTGGTCCGCCCCGAGTAGTCGCCGGCCCGGCCACCGGTCGTTATACCGCATCCTATTGACGGAACGAGCGCCGAACGGGTTATTGTGCTCTGAGTTAGCAGGAGCACCCTGCTCGAAAGGAATGTGGGACGTGGCCAAGCAGATCATTCACAAGCTGGTCGATGACCTGGACGGCGGGGACGCTGACGAGACGGTCAAGTTCGCGCTGGACGGAGTTCAGTACGAGATCGACCTGTCGAGTGCGAACGCCGAGAAATTGCGTGACGTATTCGCGCAGTACGTGGCGGCCGGCAACAAGGTCGGTCGCGGCGGCGTCGTGGTCGGCGGCCGGGCGGCGCGGGGCCGGGGCGGCGCCACCGCCGACCGGGAGCAGAACCGGGCGATCCGGGAGTGGGCCAAGAAGGCCGGGAAGGACATCTCCGACCGGGGCCGGATCCCGCAGGAGATCGTCGACGAGTTCCACGCCCGGCGCTGACCGAGCGGACAGTACGGGCGACCCGACGCCGGGCCGGAGCACCGCTTCGGGCCGGCGTCGCCGTATTCCCGCCCCCGAGCCCCGATCGGCACCGAACCACCCCGCGGCCCGGTTCGGTGCCGAACCACCCCCGCGGCCCGGTCGGTGTCGAGCCACCCCCGCGGGCCGGCGGCGGTTGGGAAGAAAGCCCCGCGAGCCGACGTTGTCCACAGGCGGTGGAGATTCCGTCCACAGCCTGTGGATGACTCCCGGGCGGCCCCCAGCGGGCCGCGCCGACGCGGATTCGGCCCCTCCTGGGGCCGGACGGCCCCTCCACGGGCGGGGGCGAATTTCGCTCTGCGCGTAGCGCCGGAGGTGCCGGAACACCTTCTGAGCGCGCACGGTTGTGCAAAACGACGCGAACCCGGCTCCCCCCGGAGACACACGACCTCAGCTGAGTCGGTCCGCGGCGATAGAGTAATGAGGCACGGACGCCCGTCCCGGACGTTCGCGCACCGGCCCCGCCAAGATCTTGACCATCAAGGCGCACGGCACGTGAGGAGCACGAGGGCATGTTCGAGCGGTTCACCGACCGAGCGCGACGGGTTGTCGTCCTGGCCCAAGAAGAGGCCCGGATGCTCAACCACAACTACATCGGTACGGAACACATCCTGCTGGGCCTGATCCACGAAGGTGAAGGCGTCGCGGCAAAGGCCCTGGAGAGCCTCGGCATCTCCCTGGAGGGCGTCCGCCAGCAGGTCGAGGAGATCATCGGCCAGGGCCAGCAGGCGCCGAGCGGGCACATCCCGTTCACGCCGCGGGCCAAGAAGGTGCTGGAGCTGTCGCTGCGCGAGGCGCTGCAGCTCGGCCACAACTACATCGGCACGGAGCACATCCTGCTCGGTCTGATCCGCGAGGGTGAGGGCGTCGCCGCCCAGGTGCTGGTCAAGCTCGGCGCCGACCTCAACCGGGTCCGCCAGCAGGTGATCCAGCTGCTCTCCGGCTACCAGGGCAAGGAGCCGGCCGCGGCGGGCGCCGCGCCGGGTGAGGCCGCGCCGTCCACCAGCCTCGTGCTGGACCAGTTCGGCCGCAACCTGACCCAGGCCGCCCGCGAGGGCAAGCTCGACCCGGTCATCGGGCGCGAGAAGGAAATCGAGCGGGTCATGCAGGTGCTCTCCCGCCGTACCAAGAACAACCCGGTCCTGATCGGTGAGCCCGGCGTCGGCAAGACCGCCGTGGTCGAGGGGCTGTCCCAGAAGATCATCAAGGGCGAGGTGCCCGAGACGCTGAAGGACAAGCAGCTCTACACGCTCGACCTCGGTGCGCTGGTCGCCGGTTCCCGCTACCGCGGTGACTTCGAGGAGCGCCTCAAGAAGGTGCTCAAGGAGATCCGCACCCGGGGCGACATCATCCTCTTCATCGACGAGATCCACACCCTGGTGGGTGCGGGTGCCGCCGAGGGCGCGATCGACGCGGCGAGCATCCTCAAGCCGATGCTGGCCCGGGGTGAGCTGCAGACCATCGGCGCCACCACCCTCGACGAATACCGCAAGCACCTGGAGAAGGACGCCGCGCTCGAGCGCCGGTTCCAGCCGATCCAGGTGGGTGAGCCCTCGCTGGCCCACACCATCGAGATCCTCAAGGGGCTGCGCGACCGCTACGAGGCGCACCACCGGGTGAGCATCACCGACGCCGCCCTGGTGGCGGCGGCGACGCTGGCCGACCGCTACATCTCCGACCGCTTCCTGCCGGACAAGGCGATCGACCTGATCGACGAGGCCGGCGCCCGGATGCGCATCCGCCGGATGACCGCGCCGCCAGACCTGCGCGACTTCGACGAGCGGATCGCCCAGGTCCGCCGCGACAAGGAGTCCGCGATCGACGCGCAGGACTTCGAGCGCGCCGCCCAGCTGCGCGACAAGGAGAAGCAGCTCCTTGGCCAGAAGGCGCAGCGGGAGAAGGAGTGGAAGGCCGGTGACCTGGACGTCGTCAGCGAGGTCGACGACGAGCAGATCGCCGAGGTGCTCGGCAACTGGACCGGCATCCCGGTCTACAAGCTGACCGAGGAGGAGACCTCGCGCCTGCTGCGCATGGAGGACGAGCTGCACAAGCGCGTCATCGGCCAGGAGGACGCGGTCAAGGCGGTCTCGAAGGCGATCCGGCGTACCCGGGCCGGCCTGAAGGACCCGAAGCGTCCGTCGGGCTCGTTCATCTTCGCCGGTCCGTCCGGCGTCGGTAAGACCGAGCTCTCCAAGGCGCTCGCCGAGTTCCTCTTCGGCAGCGAGGACGCCCTCATCCAGCTGGACATGTCCGAGTTCCACGACCGCTACACGGTCTCCCGGCTCGTGGGTGCCCCTCCCGGCTACGTCGGCTACGACGAGGGCGGGCAGCTGACCGAGAAGGTGCGGCGTCGGCCGTTCTCGGTGGTCCTCTTCGACGAGATCGAGAAGGCCCACCCGGACGTCTTCAACACGCTGCTCCAGATCCTGGAGGACGGTCGGCTCACCGACGGTCAGGGTCGGATCGTGGACTTCAAGAACACGGTCATCATCCTGACCACCAACCTCGGCACGCGCGACGTGGCCAAGGCGGTGTCGCTGGGCTTCCAGGCGTCGGAGGACTCCGAGTCCAACTACGACCGGATGAAGCAGAAGGTCAACGACGAGCTCAAGCAGCACTTCCGGCCTGAGTTCCTCAACCGGATCGACGACACCATCGTCTTCCACCAGCTGCGCGAGTCCGAGATCCTCTCGATCGTCGACATCATGATCCAGCGGATCGAGACGCAGCTGCGCAACAAGGACATGGGCCTGGAGCTGACCGACAACGCCAAGAAGTACCTGGCGAAGAAGGGCTTCGACCCGGTTCTCGGCGCGCGTCCGCTGCGTCGCACGATCCAGCGCGACATCGAGGACAACCTCTCCGAGCGGATCCTCTTCAACGAGCTGACCCCGGGTCAGATCGTGGTGGTGGACTGCGAGGGCGACCCGGCCGACATCGACAAGTCCAAGCTCGTCTTCCGGGGCGCGGACAAGCCGGTGGAGGTGCCGGACGCCGTGCCGGCGGACCTCGGTGGCGCGGCCACCGCGGGTGCGGACGACTCGGCGGCGTAAAGGCTAGGCGAATGTGACGGGGCCCCGGTGGCGTAAGCCGCCGGGGCCCCGCCCTTTGTCCCCGCCCGGCCCTGCCACTCCCGCCCTCTCGCGCTCGGCCTGGTGGCCCGACGCCGGTGCCCGGGCCTCCGGCGGTGCTGCTGCCCACCCTGCCCGCACCGCGCCGGGCCGCGCTTCTCACCGTCCCGGAGCTGGCCCGGCTCTCGCGCGTGCCAGGCCAGCCCGACTCGGCTTTCGCGCCTGAATGCCACGCCGGCCCTGATGCGCTTGCCATGCCAGCCCGACCCGCGCGCCTGCCGTTGGCATCCGCCCTGCGGATGCCGGCCAGCTGATCGACTCGGGTTCACAGAAAATCGGGCCCACCAGGTGACCGGACAACCCGACATCCCGGACCCGAGTTGACCAACCCGATCAACTGCATGTCGGCGACATTGCGCTTTCCGCGCCTGCCGGACACCCCCATGTCGGCGACATGGAGTGGATCAGCCGCCGCGCCGGCAGAGTCGGCGCTGGCGGGAGATGGCGGCGGTCAGTGGGTGAGGTCGGCGACGGGCTGGGGCGGGCCGTCGCCGACGAGGCGGAACGCGTCCGCGCCGGCCGGCTCCACCAGGCCGTCCTGCACCAGGCCGGCCAGAGCCCGGGCCCGCTGGACGTCGTCCGTCCACACCTGGTCCAGCCGCTGCTGCGGCACCGGGCCGGTCGCCTCCCGCAGCATTCCGAGCAGCAGGCCGCGGACCTGCCGGTCGGTGCCGGCGTACCGCTGCGGCCGGCGGGTGGGCCCAGCCGGCGCCTCCTGCCCGGACGCCCGCCACGCGCAACTCGACTCCACCGGGCAGCGGGCACAGTGTGGTGTCCGAGCGGTGCAGATCACCGCGCCCAACTCCATGAAGGCCGCGCTGGCCAGCGCCGCCGCGGCCGGCTCCAGGGGCAGCAGCTCCTCGGTGGCGACCAGGTCGGCGGGGCGGGTGGTCGGCCCGGCGTCCGGCTGGCCGGCGACGGCCCGACAGACGACCCGACGGACGTTCGTGTCGACCACCGGGTGCCGTTGCCCGTACGCGAACGCGGCGACCGCCCGCGCGGTGTACGTGCCGACGCCCGGCAGCGCCAACAGCTGGTCCAGCCGGTCCGGGACCTCCCCGCCGTGCCGCTCCACGATCGCCACCGCGCACTCGTACAGCCGTACCGCCCGGCGTGGGTAGCCGAGCCGCCCCCACATCCGGATCGCCTCCGCCGGGCTCTCCTGCGCCAGCGCGGCCGGCACCGGCCACCGGGCGAGCCACGCGTCGAAGGCGGGCAGCACCCGGACCACCGGCGTCTGCTGGAGCATCACCTCGCTGACCAGGATCGCCCAGGGGCCGACGTCCGGCTTGCGCCACGGCAGGTCGCGGGCGTTCTCCTCGTACCAGCGGCTGACCAGGGTGGCGAAGTTCGGTTCAGTCATCGTGCCGCCGATGATGTCACGCGGGCCGATCCCGGAGGATGGGCGGGCTGGGCGGGGCGGCGCGGGCACCGGTGGCGGATCGGGCAGAATGCCCGGATGAACGAGCTCGCGATCACCGTCATCGGCCGGGACCGGCCGGGCATCGTCGCCGACGTCGCCGAGGTGCTCGCCCGGCTGGGCGCGAACCTCACCGACAGCACCATGACCCGGCTGCGGGGACACTTCGCGATGACCCTGATCTGCGTCGGGCCGGCCGCCGCCGATGTCGAGGCCGCGCTGGCGCCGCTCGCCGCCGACGGCCAGCTGCTGGCGACCGTACGGGCGGTGACCCCGGACGGCGAGGTCGCGCCGGGTGGTGAGCCGTACGTGGTGGCGGTGCACGGGGCGGACCGGATGGGCATCGTCGCGGCGATGACCCGGGTGCTCACCGACGCCGGCGGCAACGTCACCGATCTGAGCACCCGACTGGTCGGCTCGCTCTACGTGGTGCTCGCCGAGGTGGACCTGCCGCCCGGCACCGTCGACGCCCTCACCGGCCGGCTGGACCGGGCCGCAGCCGAGTTGGGCGTCGAGGTCACCATCCGGCCGGCGGATCCGGACCTGCTGTGACGGGGGACGTGCGGGAGCCGGAGGCCGGCTCCACCGGCACGGAGTACGCCGGGCTCGGCGACTGGACACCGGAGACGCTGACCGTGCCCGGTGAGGTCCGTGCGGTGGTCGCCGCCCCGCACCAGGCGCTCAGCCGAGCGGGCGGCGAGGTGGACCCGACCTCGGCGGAGACGGTACGGCTGGCCGCCGACCTGATCGCCACCATGCGGGTCTCGCCCGGGTGTGTAGGTCTCGCCGCCCCGCAGATCGGCGTGGGCGCCCGGGTCTTCGCGGTGGACGTGACCGGGCATCCGAAGGCGGTCACCGTGCACGGCACCTTCGCGCTCTGCAACGCGCGGGTGGTCGAGGCGACCCGCTGGAAGCCCGGCCGGGAGGGCTGCATGTCGGTGCCGGACCTGACCGGGGACGTCAAGCGGGCCAGTCGGCTGGTGGTCGAGGGGGAGTTGCCGGGCAGCGGCGCCACGGTCCGGCTCGTCACCGACGGTTTCGAGGCGCGTGCGCTGCAACACGAGATCGACCACTGCGCCGGCCTGCTCTTCCTGGACCGGGTGGCCGGGGCGCACGCCATCTACCAGCGCAAGGTGTACCTCTGAGCGGCCGGGCCGCGCCACCGGGTCGATCGTGAGCCGGGCCGCGGCGCCACCGGTGGGGCGTCGCCAGGGGAGGGGCACGTTGAGTCGGCACCTCGCCGTGGCGAGCGAATCCGATGTCTATAGTGGACGCACGGGCCGACCCGCGGGTGAAGCTGCCGGCGCGTCGCGCAGGTGTGCCGGCCGGCGCGCGGCTACGGTGGGGGCATCATGCGTCTGACGGTCGGCCCCCTGGCACCCGCCGTGTACTGGCGGCGTCGCGCCGTCGTACTCGGAGCGGGGCTTCTCTTCCTGATTGTGCTGCTCTACTCGTGCACCGGGTCGGGCAACAGCGGCGACACCCCGCAGGCCGGGTCGTCCCCGAGCTCGACGGCCACCCCGGGGCCCACGGGTTCGGTGCTCACCCCGCAGACCGGGGCGCCGCCGCCGGAGGCGTCGGACGACCCTGACGTCGCCGACCCGTCCACCGGGGCACCCGCCTCCCCGACCGAGGATCCGCCGGTGGCGCCGGCCGCCGGGACCAACGACGGGAGCTGCACCGACACCGAGATCAGCGTGACCGCGGTGGCGCTGCCCTCCTCGGTACGGCGCGGCGCCGTGGTCGACCTGCACTTGAAGATCAAGAACCGGTCGGACCGGACGTGCAGCCGGAACGTGGGCGCCGATCTGCAGGAGCTGTTCATAAAGTCCGGTGCCGAGAAGGTCTGGTCCTCCGACACCTGCGGCACCGGCAAGGGCTCCGACGTGCAGTCGTTCACTCCCGGCTTCGAGCGCTCCTACCAGGTGGGCTGGAACGGCCGGGACACCAGCCGGTGCGCGAACGGGCTGGCCGCCGGCCCCTACCCACCGGCCGGGACCTACCAGGTCTTCGCCCGGGTGGGCACCAAGCTCAGCGACCCGGTGAAGCTGACCATCTCGGGCTGAGCCCGGTCAGACGTAGCGCTCCAGGATGGACGCCTCGGCGAGCCGGGAAAGCCCCTCCCGGACGCCGCGCGCCCGGGCGTCGCCGACCCCCTCGACCGCCTGGAGATCCTCCACGGTCGCGCCGAGCAGCCGCTGCAGGCTGCCGAAGTGCACGACCAGCCGGTCGACCACCGCCACCGGCAGCCGCGGCACCTTCGCCAGCAGCCGGAAGCCGCGCGGGCTGACCGCCGCGTCCAGCGCGTCGGAGGCGGCCGGGTAGCCGATCGCCTTGGCGACCGAGACCAGGTCGATCAGCTCGGTGGCACCGAGCAGGTCCAGCTCGACCAGCGCCTCGTCGAGGGTGCGGGACTTGCGGCCGGCCGGGAGGTAGTCCCGGATGACGAGTGTGCGGTCAGCGTCGACCCCCGCCATCAGCTCGTCGAGCTGAAGCGCGAGCAGCCGGCCGTCGGTGCCCAGCTCGACCACGTAGCCGGCGATCTCGTCGGCGATCCGCCGGACCATCTCCAACCGCTGCACCACCGCGACCGCGTCGCGCACGGTGACCAGATCCTCGATCTCCAGCGCGGAGAGCGTGCCCGAGACCTCGTCCAGCCGGAGCTTGTAGCGCTCCAGGGTGGCCAGGGCCTGGTTGGCCCGGGAGAGGATCGCGGCCGAGTCGTCCAGCACGTGCCGCTGGCCGTTGACGTAGAGGCTGATGATCCGCATGGACTGGCTGACCGAGATGACCGGGTAGCCGGTCTGCCGGGCCACCCGCTCGGCCGTGCGGTGCCGGGTGCCGGACTCCTCGGTGGGGATGGACGGGTCGGGCATCAGGTGCACGGCCGCCCGGACGATGCGGGTGCCGTCGCTGGAGAGCACCACCGCGCCGTCCATCTTGCACAGCTCGCGGACCCGGGTGGCGGAGAATTCCACGTCGAGCGGGAAGCCTCCGGTGCAGAGCCCTTCGACCACCTTGTCGTAGCCGAGGACGATCAGGGCGCCGGTGCGGCCCCGCAGGATCCGTTCGAGGCCGTCGCGCAGGGCGGTGCCGGGCGCCATCAACGCGAGGTTGGCGCGCAGCGGGTCACCGCCGGTGGCTCCGGCGGCCCCGGTCACGTTCACGCTGATGGGACGGGCCGGCGAGCCCACGGCAGCGGTGCGGGCGTGAGGCGTCGCGCCGGCAGGCTTGGTGGTGTCGCGGTCGATCGGCACGGGCACAGTCTACGGACTGACGTGCGGTGGGTGCTGTCGCGGTTACTGTGATGTGTCACGATGCCCCGCCCGGCCCTCGACATGCTGTCCGGTATCGCCCGTGCGGTCCCGCCGCGCCGGCCACCCTCGGTCACCCCGCCGACGCGCGCGCCGCACACTGCAGCGCCGCTCGGACGTCGGTGACCTCCGTCACCTGGAGCTGCTCCGACGCCACTCCGGTCGACTCGGGGCCGCATCCGGGCGGGACGAGCGCGACGCGGAACCCCAGCCGAGCGGCCTCCGCGAGCCGGCGCGGCACCGCCCCGACCCGGCGGACCTCGCCGGTCAGCCCGACCTCGCCGATCGCCACCAGGTGCGGCGCGATCGCCAGGTTGAGCCCGCCGGACGCGACGGCCAGGGCGACCGCGAGGTCGGCGGCCGGCTCGACCACGCGGATGCCGCCCACGGTGGCCGCGAAGACCTCCCGGTCGTGCAGGGTGAGCCGCTCGGTGCGCCGTTGCAGCACCGCCAGCACCATGGCCAGCCGGGCCGAGTCGAGCCCGGAGACCGTGCGCCGGGGCGAGCCGGCCACCGTCGCGCCGATCAACGCCTGTACCTCGGTGACCAGCGCCCGTCGCCCCTCCATCGCCACCGTGACGCAGGTGCCGGGCACCGGCTCGGAGTAGCGGGTCAGGAAGAGCCCGGACGGGTCGGCCAGGCTGGTGATGCCGCCCTCGTGCATCTCGAAGCAGCCGACCTCGTCGGCGGCGCCGAACCTGTTCTTGACGCCGCGCACCAACCGCAGCGAGGAGTGCTTGTCGCCCTCGAAGTGCAGCACCACGTCGACCAGGTGCTCGAGCACCCGGGGCCCGGCGACCTGGCCGTCCTTGGTGACGTGGCCCACCAGCACGGTGGCGATGCCGCGCTCCTTGGCCACCGAGACCAGCGCGGCGGTGACCGCCCGGACCTGGGTCACCCCGCCGGGCACCCCTTCGGTGCCGGTGGTCGAGATGGTCTGCACCGAGTCGAGCACCAGCAGCCCCGGCTTGACCGCGTCGAGGTGGCCGAGCACCGCGGCGAGGTCGCTCTCGGCGGCCAGGTAGAGCTGGTCGTGCAGGGTGCCCATCCGCTCGGCGCGCAGCCGGACCTGGCTGACCGACTCTTCGCCGCTGACCACCAGCGAGGGGCTGCCCGCGCCGGCGGCCCACTGCTGGGCCACGTCGAGCAGCAGGGTCGACTTGCCCACCCCCGGCTCGCCGGCGAGCAGCACCACCGCGCCCGGCACCAGGCCGCCGCCGAGCACCCGGTCGAGCTCGCTCACGCCGGTCGGCCGGGCCCGGGCGGGCGCGGCGCTGATGGTGGCGATGGGCCGGGCCGGCTCGGCCGGCATCCGCGAGCTGACCACCCGGCCGGAGACCGTCGGGCCGGTCACCGTGCACTCCACCACCGAGCCCCACTCGCCGCACTCCGGGCAGCGCCCCACCCACTTGGGCGGCTGGTGGCCGCAGGCGTCGCACTCGTAGGCGGGCCGGGGGTCGCGGCCGGTGGCGCGGCCCCGACCGGTCGCCGCGCCGCCGCGGGGGGAGGTGGATCGGGGCGTGGTCACAACAGGACGCTAGTCCTGTCGTACGACGAAAACACCGCCGGCGTGGTGGTCGCCACGCCGGCGGTGTCAGTCGCGGTTGTTCCGATGGTCAGCCGCCGTGGCCGGCGCCGCCCTCCTCGGAGGCGTCCTCGTGGCCGCCCTCACGCTCGACGATGGGCGACGGCCGGGCGCCCGGGGTGAGCGGCACCGCGACCGGGGCCGGGCCGGTGACCGCGTTGCCGTTGCCGAAGTCGAAGGTCACGGTGACGTTCTGCCCGGAGAGCAGCGCCTCGTCGAGGCCGATCAGCTGGAGCAGGTGCTCGCCCTGCTCGTTCAGCTGGACGTAGCTCAGCGGTGCGATCTCGATCCGCGCCGGCTGACTGGCCGGAGCCGACGGGCTGGCCGACTCGGACGGGCTGGCGGAACCGGACGGGCTGGCCGAGGCGGAACCGCTCGGCGTGGCCGAACCGGACTCCGACGCGGACGGGCTCGCCGACGCCGACTCCGACGGGCTGGCCGAGGCGGACGCGGAAGCGCTCGCCGACGCGCCGGCAGCGGTGATCACGACCTCACGGGCGTCCTCGCTGCTGACGGTGACCGTGACCGGGTTCGGCGAGTCGTTGTAGATCACCGCGTTGAGCAGCGCGTTCTCGCCCGCCTTGTAGCCCTCGGTGCCGGGGAACGCCACCAGCAGGCCGCGGACCGACAGCTGACCACTTCCCGTGGTGAGGTTGACGCCCTGGACCGACGGCTCCTTACCGGCGGTCTCGGCGATCTGGCCGGCGCCGCACCCGGACAGCAGCAGGCTGGTCGCCGCCGCCGCGCCGGACAGCAGCAGGGCCGCCCGCCGGGAACCCCTGATCGAGCGCGTCACGTCGGTCCTCCTCGTCACGATCACACCCGGTGCGTACGCCGGGCACGGCTGGCCATGCCCGCGCAGACCGCGCTCCAGGGTAGTTGGAGCTGATCGAGGCGCGCACGCCGACCCGGGGATGCCACCTCGGGGGGTGACGCTCAGACCACCCGACCACTGGTGACCAGCAGGACCACGTCGATGAGCGCCACCAGCATCACCGCCCGGAAGGCCGCGACCGGCCGCCGTCCGGCTCGGGACGCCGCGCGCCCGCCGTACCAGCCGAGCGGTGGCACCACGACGGCGACCAGCACCGCGACGAGCCCGACCCCCGACGGCGGCCCGGGCGGGCCGAAGACCAGGATGCCGGTCGCGGCGAGCAGCAGCCCCGCCGCGGCGGCCCGGCTGCCGGCCGGGCCGATCCGGTGCGGCAGCCCGCGCACCCCCGTGCGGGCGTCGTCGTCGAGGTCCGGCAGGACGTTGGCGAAGTGCGCGCCGGCGCCGAGGCAGGCCCCGGCGGCGACCAACCAGGCCGGCGGCGCCGGCGCCCCGGGCAGCGCCAGCACGATGAAGGCGGGCAGCGCCCCGAAGGAGACCGCGTAGGGCAGCACCGACACCGGGGTGGACTTCAACGGCCAGTCGTAGAGCAGCGCGGAGACCAGCGCGACGGTGATCCATACGGCGGCGGCGGGGGTGGTGGCCAGCGCCAGCAGCGGGGTGGCGAGCGCGGCCACCGCCGCGGCCCGGGCCACCGTGCGCCGGCCGACCACGCCGGCGGGGATCGGCTTGTCGGTACGCCCCACAGCGACGTCCCGGTCGGCGTCCAGCGCGTCGTTGGCCCAGCCGGTGGCGAGCTGGCTGGCCAGCACCGTGGCGACCACGGCGGCGATCCCGGCCGGCCGGTGCCCGACGCCGGCGGCGAGCAGGCCGGTCACCGCGGTCACCGCCGCGGCCGGCTCCGGATGGCTCGCCTTGACCAGCCCTAACACCCTTGTCGACATAAGGGAAGTCTGGTCGTTACCGGGGAGTCGTGCCACGCTCGTTGCCATGCGAGACGCGGCTGCGGCGCCCACCCCTGATCGGGTGCTGCCGCCCAACGATCCGCGGCAGTACGACGACCTGGCCGGCGAGTGGTGGCGGCCCGACGGTGTGTTCGCGATGCTGCACTGGCTCGCCGAGGCGCGGGCGGCCCTGGTGCCGCCGGCCGACCGGCCCGGCGCGTTGCTCGTCGACCTCGGATGCGGTGCCGGGCTGCTCGCGCCACACCTGGTCGGCAAGGGCTACCGGCACGTGGGCGTCGATCTGACCCGGTCGGCGCTGGTCCAGGCCGCCGCGCACGGGGTGACCGCGGTCAACGGCGATGCCACCGCGGTGCCCCTGATGGACGGCTGCGCGGACGTGGTGGCCGCCGGAGAGCTGCTGGAACATGTGCCTGACTGGCGACGAGCGGTGGCCGAGGCGTGCCGGCTGCTCCGCCCGGGCGGTCTGCTGGTGCTGGACACCCTGAACGACACCGCGGTGAGTCGGGTGGTGGCGGTCCACCTCGGCGAGCGGCTGCCGACCGTGCCGCGGGGCATCCACGATCCACGGTTGTTCGTGGACGCCCGGGCACTGGTCGCCGAGTGCGCCCGGCACGGCGTCGAGCTGCGCCTGCGCGGCGTCCGACCGGAGGTGCGCGGGCTGCTCGGTTGGCTGGTCCGCCGGATGCGCAACGCCGGGGCGCCGGCCGGCCGCGCGCCGCGGATCGTGCCGACGCGCTCGACCGCGGTGCTGTACCAGGGCTGGGGGGTCCGGAAAGGATAGTCGGAGACCGGCGGGGGTATTGGCACGCCGAGAAGGGGGCGGACATGACCGTGCACGCGCTGGAGGCGGCCCGCCGGTTGGCGCCGCGACTCGCCGCCCGGGCGGCGGAGCACGACCGGGACGGGGTCTTCCCGGTCGACGACTTCCACGATCTGCGGGAGGCCGGCCTCTTCGGCCTGATGGTCCCCCGGGAGCTGGGCGGGCAGGGCGCGACCTTCGCCGAGTACGCGGCGGTCGCCACCGAGCTGGCCCGGGGCAACGGGGCCACCGCGCTGGTGTTCAACATGCACGCCTCGGTCACCGGCGCGCTCGGCGCCGTCACCGAGGAGCTGGCCGAGGCGCTCGGCGTCCCGGACGAGGCCCTCGCCGCCCGGGACCGGTTGCTCGCCGCGGCGGCCCAGGGCGCCTGGTACGCGGTGGCGATGAGCGAGCGCGGCGCCGGTGCCCGGCTCTCCCAGCTCAGCACGGTCTACGAGCCGGTCGAGGGCGGCTGGCACCTCAAGGGGAGCAAGACCTTCTGCTCTGGCGCGGGGCACGCCGACGGCTACCTGGTGGCCGCCCGCAGTGCCGCCGACCAGTCGGTGGTCTCCCAGTTCCTGGTTCCCGCCGCCGGTGAGGCCGGGATCACCGTCGAGCCGACCTGGGACTCGCTCGGCATGCGCGCCACCGCCTCGCACGACCTGCACCTGGACGTGACGGTGCCGGCCGACCGGCTGCTCGGCGGGGTGGAGGGGCTCGCCCTGGTGGTCGCCCAGCTCATGCCGCACTGGCTGGTGGCCAGCTACGCCGCGGTCTACGTCGGGGTGGCCCGGGCGGCGATCGACGCGGCCGCCGAGCACCTCAACGCCCGCAACCTCGCCGGCCTGCCGGCGGTCCGGGCCCGGCTCGGCCGGGCCGACGCGGCGGTGGCCGCGGCGCAGCTGGTGGTGGCCGAGGCGGCTCGTCGGGTGGACGAGGCGCCGGGCGACGACGAGACCAACCGCTGGGTGTGGCGGGCCAAGCTGCTCGCCGGCACCACCGCCGCCGACGTCGCCGCGTCCATGTTGGAGGCGGCAGGCACCTCGGCCACCCGACGGGGCCACCCGCTGGAGCGGCTCTACCGGGACGCCCGCTGCGGCTCGCTGCATCCGGCCACCTCGGATGTCTGTGCCGACTGGCTCGGCATCGCGGCGCTGGGCGGCGACCCGGACCGTGACGCATCGGCGCCTCGTTGGTGATCGTGGAGCCACCCGGGGTCGTCCCGGGTCGGGGGAGGGGCTCCGGAAGGGCAGCGTCGGACGAGAGGTGGGCATCGTGTCCGTACCGGTGATCGCGGGCCTGGGGACGGCGCAGCCGCCCTCCGCCCGGCAGGACGAGTTGTGGGAGGGCTTCTTCTCCCGGCACTTCTCCGGTACCACCCGGTCGTTGGCTCAGCGGATCTTCGCCAACTCGGGCGTCACCCGCCGGCAGGCCGCGGTGAACCCGTTGCTGGAGGACGTCTCCGACTGGCCGACCGAGCGGCGGATGCGGCGCTACCAGGTGGAGGCCCTGCCGCTGGGGAAGGAGGCGGTCGGCCGGGCGTTGACGGCGGCCGGCCTGGACGCGGGCGACATCGGCCTGTTCGTGGTCTGCTCGTGCACCGGCTACGCGACCCCGGGGCTGGACATCCTGCTCGCTCGCGACCTCGGCATGGCCCCGCACACCCAGCGGATGTTCGTCGGGCACATGGGCTGTTACGCGGCCCTGCCCGGGCTCGGTGCGGCCAGCGACTTCGTCACCGCCCGGGGCCGCCCCGCGCTGCTGCTCTGCGCGGAGCTGACCAGCCTGCACATCCAGCCCTCCACCGCCCGGGTGGACACCCAGCAGATCGTCTCGCACGCGCTCTTCTCGGACGCCGCGGTCGCCGCCGTGGTGCTGCCCGGCGGACCCGGGTACGCGCTGCGCGAGGTCACCTCGGTCACCGACACCTCGACCGCCGACCACATGACCTGGGACGTCACCGACGCCGGTTTCCGGATGGGGCTCTCGCCGAAGGTGCCGCAGGTGCTCTCCTCGCACGTGCGGGGCCTGGTCGACGACCTGCTGGCCCGGCACGGCACCACGGTCGCCGAGGTGGACGGCTGGGCGGTGCACCCGGGCGGCCCCCGGATCCTCAACGTGGTCGAGCGCGAACTCGCGCTGCCGCCCGAGGCGCTGGCGGCGTCCCGGGCGACGCTGAACGAGCACGGCAACTGCTCGTCGCCGACGGTGCTGCTGATCCTGGACCGGCTGCGCCGGGCCGCCGCGCCGCCGGAGCGGATCGTCATGCTCGCCTTCGGCCCCGGGCTGACCCTCTACGCCGTCCTGCTGGATCGACAGAGCTGAGCGCCGGGCCGTACGCTCGCCGGGTGAGGGTCGTGGCGGGAGACCGGCTGAGCGCCGGCGTGCTGACCGGTGCGACCGTGCTCGCCCTGGTCGTCGGGGGCTGGTGGTGGCGGGCCAACGTCCCGGTCACCGGCTCGTCGTCCGACGGGGCCAGCCCCCCGTCGCCGGACGCCGAGCGCTTCGTGTCCTCGGACTCCGACACCGGCGCGGTCTTCCACGTGGACCCGTCCACCGGCGCCGCCTTCCGGGTCGACCGGGCTCCCGACGGCGGCGACCCGAGCGAACCGCAGTCGCGTGGCGAGGACGCCGACGCCGACCTGCCCTGGTCGCCGAACACCTTCTGGCGGGAGCGGACGACCCTGAGCCCGGAGCGGGGCGTGACCCGGCAGTCCGCCGGTGAGGACGGCGTCCGCTACCTGCTGCAGGGTCGCTGCTCGGGGCCGGGCGAGCTGCTGCTCGTGATCACCGGTTCGCGCTCCGACGAACGTTCCCAACCGACCTGCGACGGCTCGTTGCAGGTGCAGGTGGTGACCGGGGCGGGCTCGCCCATCCGGATCTCCCTGACGACCGTGGACAGCGAACCGGTCCGGATCGAGGCGCAGCTCGTCGGGCTCGACTGACCGCAGCGCGGGCAACGGCGGCGAGCGCGGGCCGAGGGTCGACCGCCGGCTCAGGCGGCGAGCCGGGCCAGGTCGGCGCGGTAGGACCCGACCGGGCCGAGGTCGGGGTGCACCGAGACCACCAGGCCGGCGCGGTCCACCAGCACCGCGCCGAGGGCACCTGGCCGGGGTGGCAGGTGCAGGAACGAGCGCAGGCCGTCCGTGGGGTCGGCGAGCGCCCGTACCGCGGCTGCGCCCGCTGTCGGCGTGGCCGGTGCGGCCCCGAGGTGCGTGACGGTGACCACGGTGACCCCCGGTGGTGCGGCGGTGATGGCTTCGGCGATCCGCTCCGGGCAGGTGCAGGAGTCCACCAGGATGATCACCGCGGGCACCAGCCCGCGCAGCGGCACCGGTGACTGCCCGGCGTCGACCAGGTCCAGGGCGGGCAGCGGCCGGCCGATCAGCGCCGCCGGTGGGGCGTAGGGGCCCGGGCTCGGGCGGTCGGTGGTGCGCGTCGAGCGGGGCCAGTTGACGGCCACCAGCCCGGCGAGCGTGGTGAGGACCGCGACCAGCAGGACCAGCAGCGGCAGCCCGAGCGGCGGTCGCCCGGCTGCCCGGCGGGCGGCCCGGCGTAGTTCCCGGCGCACCTGCGCGGCCTCGGGGGCGAGCGCGGTGGCGTCGTCGGGGACGACCACCCGGCCCCACTCCGGTGGTAGGTCGGGCAACCCTTCGGGCGGCCCGTGGCCTTCAGCGTCCGGCATGCCCATCGGACCCCCTGAAACCGTCTCGGAGAGCGGACAGCGGCTCACCTTCCAGCCTCCCGCACCGGGGCCGGGTCCCGCTACACCTGGGCGCGAGAGCGGCCAGCGGGATACCATGGGAGGAGCGCGTAGCCCTTGATCTCGGCGTTCCGTTCACCCGTACCGGGATGTCATCCCTACGTTACGGAGCGTGTCCGAACCATTGGTTTGACTGCCTGTCAAGCCGAAGAAATACCTCTCACAGGGCCCCTGAGCTGCGCCAACGGTCAGGACAGCGGTGAGACATCGGTGCCTGAGCGTGTTACCCTAGACACAGCGAAAGGGGTTTCGAACCTATGGTTTTCAGTGTCGGCGAGACCGTTGTTTACCCCCACCACGGGGCCGCACTCATCGAGGCAATCGAGACTCGGGTCATCAAGGGCGAGCCTAAGCAATACCTCGTCCTGAGGGTCGCGCAGGGTGACCTGACGGTCCGGGTGCCGGCCGAGAACGCCGAGATCGTGGGTGTGCGCGAGGTGGTTGGCGAAGAGGGCCTGGGCAAGGTCTTCGACGTTCTCCGGGCTCCGCACACCGAGGAGCCGACCAACTGGTCGCGGCGTTACAAGGCGAATCTGGAGAAGCTGGCCTCCGGCAACCCGCTGAAGGTGGCCGAGGTCGTGCGTGACCTGTGGCGCCGGGAGCGGGAGCGGGGTCTTTCCGCGGGCGAGAAGCGCATGCTCGCCAAGGCCCGCGACATTCTCGTCGGCGAGGTCGCGCTGGCCGAGAAGAGCACCAAGGACGAGGCGGAGACGCTGCTCGACAAGGTTCTGACCGAGGCCTAGTCCGCACAGCATCGACGTACCCACTTCGTGGCGAACAAACCACCGAGGACCGCGACGTGACCGCGCAGCTCAATCCGCGCGGTGACGTCGCGGTCCTCGTTCCTGCGGCGGGTGCCGGCGTACGGCTCGGCCCGGGCCGGCCCAAGGCGCTGCGCCTGCTCGCCGGAGAGTCGCTGCTGGTGCACGCGGTGCGCCGGCTCGCCGCGGCCCGCTCCGTGCACACCATCGTGGTGGCGGCCCCGGCCGCCGAGGTCGACGCGGTCCGGGCACTGCTCGCTCCGGTGGCGCCGGTGACCGTGGTGCCCGGCGGAGCGGAGCGTCAGGCCTCGGTGGCCGCCGCGCTGGCCGCCGTGCCGTCGGGTCCGGAGATCATCCTGGTGCACGACGCGGCCCGGGCGCTCACCCCGCCCGAGCTGGTCGAGGCGGTGGCCGCCGCCGTCCGCGAGGGCCGGCACGCGGTGATCCCGGTGCTCCCGGTGGTCGACACGATCAAGGAGGTCGGCGCCGAGGAGGTCGTGCTCGGCACCGTGGACCGCTCCGCACTGCGGGCGGTACAGACCCCACAGGGCTTTCGCCGGTCGGTGCTGACCGCCGCCCACGCCGCAGCGGGCGACCCGCTCACCGACGACGCCGGCCTGGTGGAGAAGCAGGGCGTTCCGGTCTTCTGCGTGCCGGGCTCGGAGTACGCCCTCAAGATCACTCGACCGTTCGACCTGGCGCTGGCCGAGCATCTGCTGGCCGCGGCCGGCTGACGCCGTACCCTCTGATCATGATCGTTCCCCGGGTCGCCATCGGCACCGACGTGCACGCCTTCTCCGCCGGCCGGCCGTGCTGGGTGGCCGGCCTGCTCTGGCCCGATCAGGACGGCCTGGCCGGGCACTCCGATGCCGACGTGGCCGCCCACGCGGCCTGCAACGCGCTGCTCTCCGCGGCCGGCCTCGGCGACCTGGGTGCCAACTTCGGCGTCGACCAGCCCGAGTGGGCCGGCGCGTCCGGGGTCGCGCTGCTCACCGAGACCGCCCGCCGGGTCCGCGCCGCCGGACTGACGATCGGCAACGTCTCTGTGCAGGTGGTCGGCAACCGGCCGAAGATCGGGCCGCGCCGGGAGGAGGCCCAACGGGTGCTCTCGGCGGCCGTGGGTGCGCCGGTCACCGTCTCCGCCGCCACCACCGACGGGCTCGGCTTCACCGGGCGGGGCGAGGGGCTCGCCGGCATCGCGGTCGCTCTGGTCTACGACGCTCCGGCCGCCTAGGCTCGCCGCGATGTCCAGCGACGCCGCCCCCGACCAGTCCGCCGCCGACGGCTACCTCCAGCGCGCTCAGCTCCTCGCCGAACTCGGGCGCTACGACGAGGCCACCGCCGAGGTGTCGTACGCGGTCGCCCTCGAACCGGAGAACGCCGCCGCGCTCACCCTGCTGTCCCGGGTGCACCTGGCCGCCGACCGGCCGGCAGAGGCGCTCACCGCCGCCGACGCCGCGCTGGCCGCCGCGCCGGGCGCCGTGCCGCCCCTGGTCGTCCGGGGAATGGCCCTGGCCGACCTGGAGCGGTACGCGGAGTCCGCCCGGGCGGCCGACGAGATCCTGGCCCTCGGCCCCGATGACGCGTACGCCCAGTTGAGCGCGGCGGCCATCCTGGCCGGCTCGCGCAACGGCCAGCTGGCGCTCAACGCGGCCTGGCGCGGGGTCGAGCTGGCCCCCGAGGAGCCGCGGGCGCATCTGGTGCTCGGCATGGTCGCGGCCCGGCTGGAGCTGTTCGACCTCGCCGAGCGGGCCTACCGGGAGGCGCTGCGGCTCGATCCGCAGCTCGCCAAGGCCCGGCACGACATCGGCGTGATCCGGCTGGAGCAGCGGCGCTGGAGCGAGGCGCTGGAGCATCTGGCGGAGGCCGCCGCGATGAACCCGGGCCGGGTCGACTCGGGCCGGACCATCTCCGCCGGCCTGCGCCAGCTCATTGTCTACGGCGCCGGCTGGTCGATGATCACCGCCGTGCTGATCGCCTGCCTTGCCCCCGGCAGCGCCGGCCTGTCCCGCTTCGCCGCCGCGCTCGCGGCGCTCGGCGGGGCCGCGGTGGTGTGGCGCTTCGCCGCCCGGATGCCGGGGCTGTCCCGGACCATCCTGCCGGGCCTGCTCCGCTCCGACCGCGCCCTGGCCCTGGCCGTCTACGCGGCGGCCGCCGCACCGGTGCTGATCCTCGTCTACGCCCTGGTCGGCACCCCGTGGCCGCTGGTGCTCGCCATCGCCACCGCCGCCACCGCGGAACTCGTCGTCTGGCTGCGTACGCCGGTCTGAGCACGGTCGGCGGCGGTCTGCCGGCCCGGTCGGGGCAGGGCGACGGTGCTCAGGGGCGGCGCGCCCAGGTCCAGGCGTAGCCCGGGTCCTCGCAGGTGGCGGCGGCTTCGCAGAGGTCGAGCGGGCGGAAGGTGTCGACCATGACGGCCAACTCGTCGAAGTAGTCCACCCCGATCGAGCGTTCGGCGGCGCCCGGCTGCGGGCCGTGGGTGAAGCCGGACGGGTGCAGCGAGATCGAGCCCTGCTCGATGCCGGAGCCGCGCCGGGCCTCGTAGTTGCCGCCGGTGTAGAAGAGCATCTCGTCGGAGTCGACGTTGTGGTGGTTGTAGGGCACCGGGATCGCGTCGGGGTGGTAGTCGACCTTGCGCGGTACGAACGAGCAGATCACGAAGTTCGGACCCTGGAAGGTCTGGTGCACCGGCGGCGGCTGGTGGATCCGGCCGGTGATCGGCTCGAAGTCGTGGATGGAGAACGCCCACGGGTAGAGGTGCCCGTCCCAGCCGACCACGTCGAAGGGGTGGTGGGCGTAGACGTGCCGGGTCCACCCGCGCCGGTGCCGGACCAGCACCTCCACCTCCTCGCCGTCGACCAGCAGCGGCGCGTCCGGCCCACGGACGTCGCGCTCGCAGTACGGCGAGTGCTCCAGGAACTGCCCCCGCACCGAGAGGTAGCGCTTGGGCGGGCCGATGTGGCCGGCCGCCTCGATGGTCAGCAGCCGGACCGGCTGGTCGCCGGTGGGCACCAGCCGGTGGATGGTCGACGTCGGGATGATGACGTAGTCGCCGGCCACCGCGTCGAGCACGCCGAACGTCGACTCGACCCGCAGCATGCCCGACTCGATGTAGAGGCAGTGGTCGCCGGTGGCGTCGCGGAAGAGCGGTGACGGCCGGTCGGCCAGCACGTACGCGATCCGGACGTCGTCGTTGGCCAACAGGTACTGCCGGCCGAGCACCGGATCGGCGCCGGCCGAGTCGAGTTTGTGGGTGCGCAGGTGCCGGGGCTTCAGCGGCAGGTTCGGCGCCCGGGTCCAGGTCGGCGGCGCGAACTCCTCGGCCGCCAGGATCGCGGTCGGGGCGTACCGGTGGTAGAGCAGGGACGAGTCGGAGGAGAAGCCCTCCTGGCCCATCAGCTCCTCGGCGTAGAGGCTGCCGTCGGGCTGGCGGAACTGGGTGTGGCGCTTGCGCGGCAGCTCGCCGACGCTGCGGTAGTACGGCATCTCGCCTCCCGATAGGTCCCGTTGCCCGGCCGGCCCGGCCGCCGTCCGGCCGCTCCCGAGGGCGTCCGATAATCGGACGCGGCTGTCCGTTCCTTGCCAGCGTCGCGTACATTCTTGTTCCGTGTCAACGCAGGTGCCCGCGCTCCTCGACGGCCTCGTGGACGACGCCGCCGTCTTCCCACCCGGCAGCGCCGCGCTGCCCGACGCCGTCGCCGCCCACCGGCGGCACCGCACGGCCTGGTACGCCGACCTGGTCGGCCCGCTCCTGGTCCCCGCCTCGGCTGTCGCCGCCGGCGAGCTGAACGGTCTCGTCGATCCGACTGAGGGCTTCGTGGTCGGGATCGTCGGTGACACCGGCATCGAGAGCCTGCCCCTCGCGCTGTCGTTCCTCGCGCCGCACGGCGTGACGGCCCGTCAGGTGGAGGTGGCGGTCGCCAGGCGAGGCGAGGATCCGCTCCCCGGGATCAGCAGCCTGCTGCGTCTGCTGGGCAGGCTGGCGGGCGTCGACGCCGTCTACGCCGAGGTGCCGCTCGCCTTCGGGCTGATGGGGGCGCTGGACGCGCTCGCCGCGGCCCGCGCCGACGGTCTGCCGGTCGCGGCGAAGTTCCGCACCGGTGGGCTCGCCGCGGAGCTCTTCCCGACCCCGAGCGAGCTGGCCGCGGTGATCTGCGCCTGCCGCGACCGCGACCTGCCGTTCAAGCTGACCGCCGGGCTGCACCACGCGGTCCGGCACCTCGACCCGGAGACCGGGTTCACCCACCACGGGTTCGCCAACGTGCTGGCCGCCACGCTCGCCGCCGCCGAGGGCGCGGGCGTGCCGGCCGTCGCCGAGCTTCTCACCGCGGCCGACCCGCGCCCGCTGGTGCAACGCGTCGAGGGCCGGCTGGACGCCCCACGCCCGCTGTGGATCGGCTTCGGCTCGTGCAGCATTGAGGAACCACTGACCGATCTGACCCAGCTGCGGCTGGTGAACGGGGGCGAGGACGCATGACCTGGGTGACGGGTGCTGAGGGCTCGCCGTACGGGGTGGTCAACCTGCCGTACGGGGTCTTCGCGCAGGACGGGCGCGAGCCTCGGATCGGCGTACGGATCGGGGACTTCGTGCTCGACCTGGCCGGCGCCGAAGCGGCCGACCTGGTGCTGGCCGGCGGCGCCCTGTGCTCGCCCACCCTGAACGACTTCCTGGCGCTCGGGCGTCCGCAGTGGACCGCCGTGCGGCAACGGGTGACCGAACTGCTCACCGACCCGGCGCACCGGACGGCGGTGGAGCCGTTGCTGGTGCCGCTGGACGAGGTGCGGATGCAGCTGCCCTTCGAGGTGGCCGACTACGTCGACTTCTACTCCTCGGAGCATCACGCGGGCAATGTGGGGCAGATCTTCCGGCCGGGGCAGCCGCCGTTGCTGCCGAACTGGAAGCACCTGCCGATCGGCTACCACGGTCGGGCCGGCACGGTGGTGGTCTCGGGTACCCCGGTCATCCGCCCGAGCGGCCAGCGGGCCGGCGCGGCCGGTCCCGTCTACGGCCCGTCGGTCCGGCTGGACATCGAGGCCGAGGTCGGCTTCGTGGTCGGCGTACCCAGCCCGCTCGGCACCCGGGTCGGCGCCGAGGACTTCGCCGACCACGTCTTCGGCGTGGTGCTGGTGAACGACTGGTCCGCCCGGGACATCCAGGCGTGGGAGTACCAGCCGCTCGGCCCGTTCCTCGGCAAGTCCTTCGCCACCTCGGTCTCCGCGTGGGTGACCCCGCTGGACGCCCTCGCCGACGCGTTCGTGCCGGCGCCGGAGCAGGACCCGCCGGTCGCCGACTACCTGCGCGACGTGCCGCACCTCGGGCTGGACCTCCGCCTGGCGGTGCAGTGGAACGGGGAGCGGGTCAGCGAGCCGCCGTTCGGCACCATGTACTGGACGCCGGCCCAGCAGTTGGCCCACCTGACCGTCAACGGCGCGTCCCTGCGCGCCGGCGACCTCTACGCCTCCGGGACCGTCTCCGGCCCCGAGCGCGGGCAGGTCGGCTCGTTCCTGGAGCTGACCTGGGGTGGCGCCGAACCGGTGAAGCTCGGCACGGGGGAGACCCGGACCTTCCTCGAGGACGGCGACACGGTCACCATCACCGCGACCGCACCGGGCCCGGACGGCACCACCATCGCCCTCGGCGAGGTCACCGGCACCATCCGTCCGGCCCGCTGAACCGGGGAGTCGACCAGGCCGCAGAGTCGGGAGCCCGACACTGTTGGGGCGCCCCGGCCTGCGACCCGCCGGGCAGCTCCGGATGTCCGATCGTGATCATCTGTTGATCGCACCAACTGTGCGATCAAGGCCGTACCCTCCCGCGTTGATCGCTCCGGATTCCGTCGCCCCGTCGCGCCGGTCCGGGCCGGTCCGCCGGTCGCGACCGGTCGGGACGGGGCGTGTCACCGCACAGGGAGGTAGTCACGATGCACGATCTGGCCGGTGCCGTCTGGCGCACCAGCAGCCGCTCCAACGACCAGGGACTCTGCGTGGAGGTGGCGGACAATCTGGTCGACATCCTCGGCGTCGTCGGAGTACGCGACTCCAAGGACCAGGCCGGCCCCACACTCGCGGTCAGCCCGCCGGGGTGGACAGCCTTCGTCGACGCGATCCGGGGCGGTCAGTTCGACCGCTGACCGCTCGGACCCGCCGAGGCCGCCGGGCGTACCGACCGGGATCTCCCACCGGTGGATATTCCGCCCGGCGGTCCCCGAACCACGCTCACCCGGCGTACCGTCGACGCCACGGGAGGTGGCATGTCGACGGTGGCGGTTACCCGGCTGATCGAGGCGCACGCCATCGATGTCTGGCGTCTCCTGACCGACCTGCCCGGCCGGGCCGGGCGAAACCTCGCCGGCCCGGTCGAGCTGCTCACCCCCGGCGCGTTCGGGCCGGGCACGGTCTGGCGCGAGCCGCGGTCCCAGCCTGACGGCAGCATCCTGGTCGAGGAGTTCTGCGTGGTCGAGGCGGTGCCGCCCCGGCTGCTGGTGCTCATCTCGTCCGGGGCCGGTGTCGACTACCAGATCACCTGGACGATGCGTGCCGCGCAGCGGCGGCGCAAGGGTTGCACCTCGGTGACCGTCACCCACGAGGCCGTGCCGACCGCGCCGTACGGCCGGGTGGTCGCGCTGCTCCTCGGCGGGCTCGCCGCCCGGGCGGTGGAGCACGCGCTCCGGCGCGACCTCGCCGACCTCGCCGTCGCCGCCGAGCGGCCGGCCGGAGCCGTCGAGGCCGCCTGAGCGTCCGCCCGCGGCCCCGGCAGCTGCCCGCCCGGTCGGCTGCGCGCCGTCGAGGCCTCGACACCTGACCGGGCTCGGTCAGCTTCCGCTGGGTAGGGTGCCGGGCGGAGGTGCGCATGGGGTTCCCGAACGGCCGGCGACGCGTCGTGCTCGCGGTCGCGGTGCTGCTCGTCACCGCCGCGATCGCGGCGACGGTGTACCGGGTGCTCGCCCCAGCCGAGGTCAGCACGGTCGCCCGGGCCGGGTACCCGGCAGCCGCCCAGCCCGCCGTCGGCGTGATCGGCCGGCTGCCCGCGGCCCCGCTGATCGTGGACGGGCGGCTGCGGGTGTACGCCGCGCACCGCCAGGTCTACGCCGACCGGCCGGTCGACGGGCGGTACCGGACCAGCCCGTACTGGTCGTACCGGCGCTGGCCGGCCGAGCTGGTCGGGGTGGTGGCCAGTGGCACCACCGTGGTGAGCCGCTGGTCGGACGGGCGGCTGGTGGCGTTGGACGCGCGGACCGGCGAGGTGGCCTGGCGGGCCGACGGCCCGGTGCCCGAGCGGAAGCCGGAGACCCGGCGTACCAGGGCGGCCATCGTGTGGGATCCGCCCGGGCTCTACCTCACCCGCGCCGCCGACGGCCGGGAGGTGCTGGTGGCGACCGGTGCCGGAAATGCGCGCGGCGTCGAGCTGGCGAGCGGGCGCGAACTCTGGCGGACCGGGGTGGCGACGGGCTGCCGTAGCGACGTCGGCAGCACGCCGACCGGGCAGTTGGTGAGCGTGGACGGCTGTGCCGGAGCGGCCGTCGTCGAATTCCGGGACGCGGCCACCGGCGCGGTGGCCAGCCGGTGGCGGCCGCCGGGCGCGGGCGACGAGCTGGTGGTCACGCCGGTGGGCTGCCGAGCCGGGCGCTCCGGCTGCTCCGCGCTGCGTACGGCCGGTCCGGGGGACGCGGCGGGCCGGGGTTGGCTGGTCGGCAGTGGGCCGCCGGTGGCCGCGCCCGCGCTCGACGGGCTCGACACTCAGCTCGTCGGCGAGCAGGCGGTCGGGATCGTCGAGGGGGTGCTGGTCGGTCGGTCCGTCCGGACCGGAGCCGAGCTGTGGCGTCGCCCCGATCTCGGGCCGGGTCGGGTGATCGCGGTCCAGCCGGGCCGGGTGCACCTGCTCACCGATGCCCGGGACCTGGTCACGCTCGACCCCGCGACCGGGGCCGAGCGGTCCCGGTTCACGTTGACGGTCGGGCAGGACGGCACCGGCTACACGCCGGGGGCGGCGTACGCCGCGGACGGCTACGTGGCCGTCGAGCGCCTGCGAGAGCCGGTCGACCCGGATGCGGACGACCAAGCCTTCTTCCTCACCTCCGAGCCGCTGGTGCTGGCGGCGACCTGAACCGGCAACACGCTCTCTTGCCCGCTGGACAAATCGGACATTAGTTATTTATAGTCACACCCGTGCGACTCGTGGCAGCCCTGGTGGGCGTGATCGTCATTCTGCTCAGCCCCGCGCCGGCCGAGGCCGCGCCGGCGCTCCGGACGTACCAGGTGGCCCTGGCCGCCTGATCTGGTCCGGTCCGCGCATCGGGGAAGGCGGACCGGACCGGATTCGGCGTCAGGCCAGAGCGGCCTCGGCGGCGGCGAGGAAGGCGTCGTTCTCGGCCGGGGTGCCGATGGTGACCCGGACCCCGTCACCGGCGAACGGCCGGACGATCACACCGCGCGCCTCGCACGCCTTCGCGAACGGCACCGCGCGGTCGCCGAGCGGCAGCCACACGAAGTTGGCCTGGCTGGTCGGCACGTCCGGAACGAACTTGCGCAGCGCCTCGGTGACCCGGTCCCGCTCGGCGACGATGAGGGCGCACCGGCGCTGCACCTCGGCGGCCTGGGTGAGCGCGGCGAGCGCGCCGGCCTGGGCGGCCAGGCTCGCCGAGAACGGGGTGACCACCTTGCGGACCGCCGCCGCCACCTCGGGCTGGGCCACCAGGAAACCGATCCGCAGCCCGGCCAGGCCCCAGGCCTTGGAGAGGGTACGCAGCACCGCCACGTTCGGGCGGTCGAGGTAGGTCAGCCCGTCCGGCACGTCCGGGTCGGTGACGAACTCCCGGTACGCCTCGTCGATCACCACGAGCACGTCGTCGGGGACGGCGTCCAGGAAGCGGTCCAGCTCCGCCCGGCGGACGGCGGTGCCTGTCGGGTTGTTCGGGTTGCAGACCAGGACCATCCGGGTCCGGTCGGTCACCGCCGCCGCCATGGCCGCGAGATCGTGACCGTGGTCGGCGTCGTTGGGCACCCGCACGCTGGTCGCACCGCTGGTCGCCGCGATGATCGGGTACGCCTCGAACGAGCGCCACGCGTAGAGCACCTCGTCGCCGGGGAGGCAGGTGGCCCGCACCAGGTGCTCGGCGAGCGCCACCGATCCGCAGCCGGTGGCGATCCGGTCGGCGTCCACCCCGTACTTCTCGGCGAGCGCGTCGCGGAGGGCGACCACCCCCATGTCCGGGTAGCGGTGCGCCCCGGCGGCGGCCTCGGCGACGGCCTCCACCACACCGGGCAGCGGGCCGTACGGGACCTCGTTGCTGGCCAGCTTGATCGCTTCCGGCAGGCCCAGCTCGCGGGCCAGATCGGCTGGGCTGCGACCGGGCACGTAACTGGGCAGCGCGTCCAGGTCGGCGCGGGTCAGTCGCGGCCCCGGCTGGTGACGTCCGGCGTCGGTCATGGGGTGTCTCCCGAGGGGTCGGTGCGGTCGTCCGGGGTGGTGGAACCGGTGCTGCGGGGAACCTGCACGACCACGGTCCGCGCCCGCTTGTCGTGCAGCGCCTGGCGCAG
This sequence comes from Micromonospora sp. NPDC048909, assembly GCF_040649635.1. NCBI lineage: Bacteria > Bacillati > Actinomycetota > Actinomycetes > Micromonosporales > Micromonosporaceae > Micromonospora > Micromonospora sp. NPDC048909. The sequence goes on from NZ_JBEZFU010000006.1 coordinate 201,221, forward strand.
CGGGTGGTCGAAGAGCGGGGAGAGCGCGTCGATCAGCTGGAGCAGCAGGCCGAGGCCGCAGCAGTACCAGAGCAGGGTGGGCACGCCGCCCAGGGTGTTCCAGCGGCGCAGCGCCGGGCCGAAGCCGAGCGGCTGGTCGGCGGCGAGCGGCACCGCCTTGATCCGCATCACCCGCTTGCCGAAGGTCTGGCCGGACGAGGCCATGGCGGGCACCTCGTAGGCCAGCCAGAGCCCGGCGGCGATCACCAGGATCACCACCTGGAGGAGGCCGGCCTGCTCACCGGGCTGCGGCAGCCCGTCGGTGGAGGAGTTGCCGGCCAGCGCGCGGCGGAAGATCTCCCGCCAGTACGGCGCCAGCTCCTGGTAGAGCCGCCAGACGAACCAGCCGTTCACCACGACGTTCAGCGCGAGGAGGATGGCGAAGTCGATCAGGCGGGCGACCAGCCGGCTGCCGTACCCGGCCAGCGGCAGCCCGTGCGGCCGCGGCTCGGGCTGCCGTCCGGGCCAGCCCGGCGGCGCCCAGCCGGGCGGCGGCCCACCTTGCTGGCCGTAGCCGGGACCGCCTGGCTGGCCGTAGCCGGGCGCGCCTGGCTGGCCGTAGCCGGGACCGCCCGGTTGGCCGTAGCCGGGACCGCCCGGTTGGCCGTAGCCCGGGCCACCCGGCTGGCCGTAGCCCGGTGGGGCCGGCCAACCCGGAGCGGGCTCGGCGGCGGGCGGCGGGTAGCCCGGGCCGGTGGCTGCGGGCGGCGCCGAACCCGGCGACTGGCCGGGCGCGACCGGCTGTGCGGCCGGCACGGGCGGCGGCTCGACCGGCGGCGGACCGTCCGGCGGGGTGGCGTCGACGGGGATGGGCGCGCCGAGCCAGCCCTCGCCGTCCCAGTATCGCCGGGTCTCAGGATCGGCGGGATCGACGTACCAGCCGGGTTGCACACTCACGCAGACACCTTAACGACGACCGTGCCGGCGAACCTGTCATGGAGGCACTGCTGCCAGGGCTTGTCCCAGAGCTGCCACAACCCGTCCAGGTAGCTGAAGCCGGGCACGAGCGAGGCGGCCAGGTACTGCACGAGCCACCGCCGGCCGGCCATGCGCCGGTTGAGGGTCAGGCTCGGGTCGAGCGGCACCACCCGGATCCGCATCGCCTTCTTGCCGAGCGTCTGGCCGCCGCGCTTGAGGTATTCGACGTGGTAGAGCCAGTAGAACCCGAGCATCACGACCAGCAGCCCGAGCTCCGCCAGCAGCAGCGGGACCATGACATCGGTCATGATCGTGCCTGGGTCGGGCTCCACGAGCGTGCCGTCCGGGTTGGTCCGGGTCATCTCGGTGAACATGTTCCACCAGATCACCAGAAAGACCGGCATGAACAGCAGCATCGCCACCCCGGCCGTGATCGCGGTGTCCAGCAGCCAGGCCAGCAGCCGGTCGGCGAAGCTGGCCAGCGGCTGCCCCGCCGGGGTCAGCGTCGGAGGCGGCGCGGGATGGGGCGGCGGCCCGGCATACGGGTGGTGCGGCGGCGGGTGCCCGGGCGGGCCGTACTGCGGCGGGACCGCGTACGGCTGGGGGGCCGGGCCGGCAGGGGGCGCGAAGCCGCCGGCGGTGGGTGGGGGCCCACCGGCCGGCGGCATCGGGTACGACGGGGGTTGCGTCACGCTGGCAAGTGTTACAGGTTGCCGCGGGCTTCCTGCTCCCGCTCGATGGCCTCGAAGAGCGCCTTGAAGTTGCCCTTGCCGAAGCCGAGCGAGCCGTGCCGCTCGATCAGCTCGAAGAAGACCGTCGGGCGGTCCTGCACCGGCTTGGTGAAGATCTGCAGCAGGTAGCCGTCCTCGTCCCGGTCGACCAGGATCTTGCGGGCCTTCAGCTCCTCGATCGGCACCCGCACCTGGCCGATCCGGGCGCGCAGCTCGGGGTCGTCGTAGTACGAGTCGGGGGTGTCCAGGAACTCGACGCCGGCGGCCCGCATCGCGTCGACGCTGGCCAGGATGTCGTTGGTGGCCACCGCGATGTGCTGGGCGCCCGGGCCCTGGTAGAACTCCAGGTACTCGTCGATCTGCGACTTCTTGCGGGCGATCGCCGGCTCGTTGAGCGGGAACTTCACCTTGCGGGTGCCGTTGGCGACCACCTTGCTCATCAGCGCCGAGTAGTCGGTGGCGATGTCGTCGCCGACGAACTCGGCCATGTTGGTGAAGCCCATGACCCGCTTGTAGAACTCCACCCACTCGTCCATCCGGCCGAGCTCGACGTTGCCGACCACGTGGTCGACCGCCTGGAAGAAGCGCTTCGGCTGGATGCCGGCGTCGATCATCGGCTGCCGGTCCACGATCGGGCCGCGGGCGACGAAGCCGGGCAGGAACGGGCCGGTGTAGCGGGACCGGTCGACGAGGGTGTGCCGGGTGTCCCCGTACGCGGCGATGGCGGCCATCCGGACGGTGCCGTGCTCGTCGCTGACGTCGTGCGGCTCGACCAGGCCGGTCGCACCCTGCGCGGTGGCGTGCGCGTACGCGGCGTCGACGTCCGGCACCTCCAGCGCGATGTCGCTGACGCCGTCGCTGTGCCGGGCGACGTGCTCGGCGCCGTCGGCGTCCGGGCGGACCGCGCCGGTCAGCACGAACCGGGCGGAACCGCTGGTCAGCACGTACTGGGCGTGGTCGCGGTAGCCCTGCTCCGGCCCGCGGTACGCCACGCACGTCATGCCGAACGCGGTGGAGTAGTAGTGCGCCGACTGCTTCGCGTTGCCGACCAGGAAGTGCACGTGGTCGAGGCCCTTGACCGGGAACGGGTCGCGGGTGATGTCGTGGTCGACGGCGCCGACGAGCTGGTCGGCGTCGACCTCCTCGGTCGACTGCGGTCGGTCGATAGCCTGGGTCATCGCGGCCTCCCTCGCGTACCGGCCGGCCTCGTGGGCCGCCGTGATGGTTATGTGGCGAGGATCGCCGGGCCGGGGTCAGGTGGGCAACTGTCCGGGTAATCGCTGGTCAGGTTGCACATTCGGTATGGTGGTAACCCGTGAATGGTGTGCAGGATGCACAGCTCGACGAGCTGGACGCGCGGTTGATCGAACTGCTCGCCGAGGAGCCCCGGATCGGTGTGCTGGAGTGCTCGCGCCGCCTCGGCGTGGCCCGGGGCACCGTCCAGGCGCGGCTGGACAAGCTGGTCGACCGGGGGGTGGTACGCGGCTTCGGGCCGGACATCTCACCGGCGGCGATCGGGTTCGGGGTGACCAGCTTCGTGACCCTGGAGATCAGCCAGCGGCACGGGCACGACCCGGTCACCGCCCACCTGGCCGCCATCCCGGAGGTGCTGGAGGCGCACACCATCACCGGGTCCAGCGACCTGCTCTGCCGGATCGTGGCCCGGTCGAACACCGACCTGCAGCGGGTGATCGACCAGATCGTCTCCTCCGCGGGGATCACCCGCGCCTCGACGATCATCGCGCTGGCCGAGCAGATTCCCTACCGCACCCTTCCGCTGGTCCGGTCCGCCGTCCGCCGGTGACGGCCGGTCCCCGATAACACCTCTTCGCGCAGAAAGCGCGGCGACACGACGGCGCGGGTGCCCGACGCGTCGTTGATCGTGGCTACCGTGTGCGTGTGGCGAAGGGGAGCGGCCTTGAGAACGCGTAGCGTGTTGCTGCTCGCGTTGATCGCGGTCATCGTCCTCGCGGCGACCGGGGTCTGGAACCCCTTCCCGGCCGTGTGGGACTGGGTGGACCGAAGCGAGCCCATCTCCGAGCCGGACGTGGTCTGGCAGCAGCGTATCGGCGGCACCCCGAAGAGCGTCACCTTCGCCGGCGACGCCGTCGTGGTCGAGCAGCGCACCCGCGTCGAGGCGCGCGCTCTGGCCACCGGCGACCAGCTCTGGGAGCGCAAGGCGGACTGGGCGGCGGTCGCCGGCGCCGACCGCAACTCGGTCGTCGTCGTGGGCAAGCTGCTGGTCAAGGGGTACGAGGTGCTCGACCCGACGACCGGGGTGACCCGGCGGCGGGACGACGACGCGGTGGCCGTCTGGACGTACCGCAACATGCTGTTCGACGCCCGCTGCACCGAGCCGACCGACTGCACCCTGAGCGCCTGGGACGCGCGCGGCACCGCGCCACTGTGGACGGCCTTCCTGCCCGGTGTCGGCAGCGGCCTCTTCGCCGACAATCCGGGGCTGCGCGGCACCCGCCGGCTCACCGCTCCCCGGATCGAGGACGGCGTCGCCGGCCCGGAGGCGGTGCCGCCGCTGCTCGGCTTCCCGGTCGACGGCCGGGTGCACGTGGTGGACACCGCCACCGGCGCGGTGCTGCAGAACGTCGAGCCCGGCCGCGAGGAGCGGCTCTCCGTGGTCGGCGGTCGGCTGCTGCGGATCAGCGCCCGCTCCCAGGACGGCAGCTGCTACTTCGCGATCTCCGGCCGGGATCCCGCGACCGGGCAGGAGGTCTGGCAGCGGTCCGGGATCAACCTGCGTACGGCCGACAACGCCGGCTGCCCGCAGCGGGAGGACCCGCAGGGCGCGCGGAACGTGCTGATCGGCGTCGCGCCGGACGCCCGGGAGGCGGTGCTCGACGGCTACGACGGGCGGCTGCTCTGGGTCGGCGACCAGGGGCAGAAGCTGATCGCGGTCGACGACCGGTACGCGCTGGTCCGCGCGGGCGACCAGCGGTCGGTGGCGGCCCGCGGGCTGGGCACCGACCGGGTGCTCTGGACCCGACCGGCCGGTGGCAAGGCGGGCGCGGCGCTCACTCCCTACGCGGCGGTGATCGCCGACGAGAAGCCGTCCCGGCTGGTCGCCCTCGACCCGCGCAACGGTCGGGAGCTGGCCGTGCTGCGCACCTCCGCGAACGCGCTGGCCGTCGGCCCCACCGGCATGATCATCGGCGAGGGGCGGGAGATCGGGTACGTCCGCTTCGGTGGCGCCGCGGTCACCCCCGCCCCACCCGGCAGCGGCGGTGTCCCGGGCCCGGGCGGCACGAACCCGCCGCCCGGCGACGACAGCACCTGCGGGCCGAAGCGGGAACTCTGCCCCGATCCGGCCGGCGGCAAGGACGGCTGACCGGGTCACGGCGTTCCGCGCCGGGGCGGGAGGGCCCGGCCGGGGCGGGTCGCGATGCGCGCGCACCTGGGCCGCATGAGAGCGGCGTCCCAGCGGGCACCCGGCGGGTGGGAATGATCGACCGGTCTGCCCTAGGCTTTCCGCTCATGAGCAGTGCCGCCGCCTTCTCGTACGCCCCCCTGCTGCCGACCGGCCCCGACCAGACGGAGTACCGCCTGGTCACCGACGAGGGCGTCGACGTCGTACACGGTCCGGGGGGTCGTCGGTTCCTCACCGTGGAACCGGCCGCGCTCACCGCGCTGACCGCCGAGGCGATGCATGACATCGCGCACTACCTGCGCCCCGCGCATCTGGCCCAGCTGCGGTCGATCATCGACGACCCGATGGCCTCGCCGAACGACCGCTTCGTCGCGCTCGACCTGCTGCGTAACGCCAACATCGCCGCCGGCGGGGTGCTGCCGATGTGCCAGGACACCGGCACCGCGATCGTGATGGGCAAGCGCGGCCGGCACGTGCTGACCGACGGCGCCGACGCGGAGGCCATCTCCCGGGGCGTCTGGCAGGCGTACACCCGGCTGAACCTGCGGTACTCGCAGCTCGCCCCACTGACCATGTGGGAGGAGCGGAACACCGGCAGCAACCTGCCCGCCCAGGTGGAGATCTACGCCGAGGACCCGGACGGCCACCCGGACGCGTACAAGTTCCTCTTCATGGCCAAGGGCGGGGGCTCGGCCAACAAGTCGTACCTCTACCAGGAGACCAAGGCGCTGCTGAACCCGACGCGGATGATGCAGTTCCTCGAGGAGAAGCTGCGGCTGATCGGCACGGCCGCGTGCCCGCCGTACCACCTGGCCATCGTCATCGGCGGCACCTCCGCCGAGTACGCGCTGAAGACCGCCAAGTACGCCAGCGCCAAGGACCTCGACGCGCTGCCCACCTCCGGTTCGATGACCGCGCACGGCTTCCGGGACGTGGAGCTGGAGGCCGAGGTGCTGGAGCTGACCCGCAACTTCGGCATCGGCGCGCAGTTCGGTGGCCGCTACTTCTGCCACGACGTCCGGGTGGTCCGGCTGCCCCGGCATGGCGCGTCCTGCCCGGTGGCGATCGCCGTCTCCTGCTCGGCCGACCGGCAGGCGGTCGCCAAGATCACCCCGTCGGGCGTCTGGCTGGAGCGACTCGAGACCGACCCGGCGCGCTTCCTGCCCGACGTCACCGACGAGACGCTCGACGCCGAGACGGTCGTCAAGGTCGACCTGAACCGGCCGATGGACGAGATCCGCGCCGAGCTGTCCAAGTACCCGGTGAAGACCCGACTCTCGCTGACCGGCCCGCTGGTGGTGGCCCGGGACATCGCCCACGCCAAGATCGCCGAGCGGCTGGACGCGGGCGAGCCGATGCCGCAGTACCTGCGCGACCACGCCGTCTACTACGCCGGCCCGGCCAAGACCCCCGAGGGCTACGCCTCCGGCTCGTTCGGCCCGACCACGGCGGGGCGGATGGACGCGTACGTGGAGAAGTTCCAGGCCGCGGGCGGCTCCCAGGTGATGCTCGCCAAGGGGAACCGCTCCGCCCAGGTGACCCGCTCCTGCCAGCAGCACGGCGGCTTCTACCTCGGCTCGATCGGCGGCCCGGCGGCCCGGCTCGCGCAGGACTGCATCCGCCACGTCGAGGTGCTCGAATACGCCGAGCTGGGCATGGAGGCGGTCTGGAAGATCGAGGTGGAGGACTTCCCGGCCTTCATCGTGGTCGACGACAAGGGCAACGACTTCTTCGCCGAGGTCACCAAGCCAGTGCTGACGGTCGGCCGCCGCTGACCGCCGGAACGAGGTGGCGCTCAACTTTGTGGATGAGACGAAGGAACGTGGTCTGCAACTCGCTGCGGCTTCCATAGAGTCCGACGACCTCGCAGGGTTCCGGCGGGTCGTCAGCGGGCTGACCTTGCCTGGACAGCGCAGCGTTCACTTTTGCAAGGAACGCGACGAGCGAAGGCGCTTGATTCTCACGGCGCTCAGGCGGCTCGATGTGGCCGTCACCATCTACGACGCCACCGCGTTCCGTTGTCACAAAAAGGCGCGGGACGCATGTCTACGGAGTCTCGTGGCGGGTGCCGGCAAAGCCGAGCGTTTGGTGTTGGAACTGGATGAATCCCGCCTGAAGGCCGACCGTGAGCTGCTCAACCTGGAACTTCGGCAAACAGGCCTGGCCGCGCAGTTACGGTACGACCACCTGCGTGCCCACGATGATTGCCTCCTCGCGATCCCGGACGCCGTTGCATGGTCCTGGGCGAAGGGCGGGCAGTGGCGGGCGATGGTGAGCCCGTTGGTGCGGAACGTCCAGCGTGTCTGAGCCTGGAAGCGCGAAACCCGGCCCACCCACCGTCCGGAAGGCTGCCGGGTTCACTTCCAAAGAGCTAATGCTCCTGGCGAGGTAATAATACCCCTTCTCGGCCGGTTGGGCGCCACCGTCGACGTCGGTGCGCCCGCCGCCTCTGGGCTCAGGCGGGCGCACCGCCCCCGTCGGACGCCAGCGCACTGGCGCCCCGCAAGGAGTCTGGCCTCAGTGGCTGCCGAACCGCTCTCACATCGCTATCACCGGCCGAGGACCAACTGTCACCGTCGGGCTACCCTGCTGAGAAGTTGCACCTGTAGTGCGGGGAGAGTTAATGCGGTTCGGGATCCTGGGGCCCCTGCGGGTCGGCGGTGGCGAGGCCACCGTCACCGCGGGCCGCGACCGGACCGTGCTCGCCATGCTGCTGCTGCGCTCCGGTCGGATCGTGCCGGTGGAGGAGCTGGTCGACGCGGTCTGGGAGGAGCGACCGCCGGCCACCGCCCGCGCCCAGTTGCAGACCTGCGTGTCCCGCCTGCGCCGCCGCTTCGTCCAGCTCGACGTGCCGCCGGAGACCATCGTCACCGACCCGGTGGGCTACGCGGCCCGGATCGGGCCGGACGAGTTGGACGCCGACGTCTTCGCCCGCGGCGTCGACGTCGCCCGGGCGGCGCTCGCCGCCGGTCAGCTCGCCGAGGCCCGCCGGCTCTTTCGCGAAGCGTTGGCCCTCTGGCGTGGCCCGGCGCTCAGCGGGATTCCGAGCCGGAGCGTGCGGCGCCGGGCGCAGGCCCTCGACGAACACCGGCTCGCCGCGCTGGAGGAGTGCGTCGACATCGAGCTGCGCCTCGGGCACGCGGCCGAGCTGCTCGACGAGCTGACCGAGAGCGTCGACCGGCACCCGCTGCGCGAACGGCTGCGCGCCCAGTTGATGCTCGCCCTCGCCGCGGTCGGCCGACAGGCCGAGGCCCTCGCCGTCTACCGCGACGGCCGGCGGCTCTACGCCGACGAGCTGGGCATCGAGCCCGGCGCCGCGCTGCAGGAGCTGCACCAGCGGGTACTCGCCGGTGACCTGGCCCGGTCCGCACCGGACCGGCTGCCGGCCGCCCCGGTCCGCTGCCTGCCCCGGGCGATCAGCGACTTCACCGGTCGGCAGGAGACGCTGGCCCGGCTGGTGAAGGAGATCGACGAGGACCACACGTCGGTCCAGCTCATCGACGGCATGGCGGGCAGCGGCAAGACCACCCTGGCGATCCACCTCGCCACCGCGCTCGTCGAGCGCTACCCCGACGCGCACCTCTTCATCGACCTGCACGGGCACAGCGAGCGTGAACCGGTGTCCCCGGCAGCGGCGCTCGCCGCGCTGCTGCGCCAGCTCGGCGTGCCCGGTGAGCGGATCCCCGTCGACGAGGACGAGCGGGCCGCACTGTGGCGCAGCGAGCTCGCCGATCGGCGGGCCGTGGTGGTGCTGGACAACGCGGCGAGCGCCGGCCAGGTGGCGCCGCTGCTGCCCAGCGGCCGGGGCACCCTGACACTGATCACCAGCCGACGGCGGCTGACCGGGCTGGACGAGGGGCGGCCGTCGTCGCTCGCGGTGCTCGACCCGGACGAGGGGCTGGAGCTGCTGGCGAAGGTGGTCGGCGTCGAACGGGTGGCCGCCGAGCCGGAGGCCGCCGCCGAGGTGGTCCGCCGGTGCGGATACCTGCCGCTGGCGATCCGGCTCGCCGGGGCCCGGCTGGCGCACCGGCCCCGCTGGCGCATCGCCGACCTCGCCGCGCGGCTCGCCGGCGGGCGGGACGCCCTCACCGAGCTGGTGGCCGGCGAGCGCTCGGTCGGCCGGGCCTTCGCCCTGTCGTACGCGCAGGTGACCCCGGCCGCGCAGCGGATGTTCCGACTGCTCGGGCTGCACCCCGGGCCGCGGTTCGACAACCGGGCGGCGGCCGCGCTGGCCGACGTGTCGCTCGCCGAGGCGCAGGATCTGCTCGACGAACTGGTCGACGCGCATCTGGCGGAGGAGACCGAGCCGGGACGGTTCCGATTCCACGACCTCGTCCGTGACCACGCCCAGCAGCTGGTCGCCGATCCGGCGGTCACCGCCGAGCGGTCGGCCGCGGTGGAGCGGATGCTCAACGTCCACCTGCACCTGGTCACGGCGGCAGCGCGTCAGCTCAACCGGTCGACGACGACCGCGCCGTTTCCGGTACCCCCGCCGCTGCGGGCGGACCTGATCGAGACGGGCGCCTCGCCGGGCATCGAGTGGCTCGACGAGCACCGCTTCAGCATCGCCGCCATGGTCCGGCTCGCCGAGCAGGAGGGCCGGGCGGCCTACTGCTGGCAGCTCGCCTACGCCGGGTGGAGCTACTGGTACTCGCACGGCCATCTGGATGAGCTGATCGAGATCCACTCGACCGGGCTGCGGGCCGCGGAGCGGCTGGGCGACGAGGCCGCGATCGCGACGATGCACAACTACCTCGCGTCGGGCTATCACCGCCAGGCCCGCTACGGCGACGCGGTGGCGTCCATGGAGATCGCCGTCCGGCTGCGGGAGCGGCTGGGCGACCGGGTGGGTCTGGCCGGCGCCCACAAGAACCTGGCGGCACTCCGATCCCTCATCGGCAACGCCACGGTTGCCCTGCGGCACCTGGACGAGGCGCTGGCCATCCTTCGCCGGGAGGGGCACGAGGCGGGCGTCGTCGCGGTCTTCACCAACCAGGCATCCATCCTGCTGACCGCCGGCCGGCCGGCCGAGGCGCTCGCCGTGGCCCACCGGCAACTGCTGCTGTCCCGCACCCACGGCACGCTCTACGACACGGTGAACGCGATGGGGCACGTGGCGATCGCCCGGACCCGGCTCGGGCACGGCGAGCCGGCCGTCCGCCGGTTGACGGTCGCGCTCGCGATGAAGCGTCGGCTCGGCAACTGGTACGGCGTCGGCGAACTGCTCAACGAGATCGGCGCCCTGGAGCGGGCGGGCGGCCACCCGGAGGTGGCGCTGGATCGGCACCGGGAGGCGCTGGTCGCGATGATCGAGGCGGGCGACCGGGGCGGGCAGTGCGCGTCGCGGAACCTGCTGGCGCGGGCGCTGCTCGCGGCGGGGGATCCCGGTAGCGCGCTGGACCTGCATCGACGGGTGCTGGCGGACGCCACCCGGCTGGATGTCCGGCACGAGCAGGCGCGGGCGCTGGACGGGATCGCCCGCTGTCTGCGGGCGTCGGACCCGGTCGCCGCGCGGGCTCACTGGACCCGCGCGCTGGCGCTGTTCCGGCAGGTTGAGGCGCCGGATCGGGACGAGGTCGAGCGACTCCTGGCCGAGCTGGACTGACCCGGGCGTGCGCGCGATCACCTGCACGTCGGCGGACGGCGCGGCAGGATGGTACGCGTGACGACTCCAGAGGCGACCGGCTACCGGATCGAACGCGACTCGATGGGTGAGGTGGAGGTGCCGGCCGACGCGCTGTGGCGGGCGCAGACGCAGCGCGCGGTGCAGAACTTCCCGATCTCCGGGCGGGGGATCGAGCCGGCCCAGATCCGGGCGCTGGCCCAGATCAAGGGTGCGGCGGCCGAGGTCAACGGTGAGCTGGGCGTGATCGACGCGAACGTGGCGGCGTCGATCGTCGCCGCCGCCGCGCACGTGGCCGACGGCGGCTACGACGACCAGTTCCCGATCGATGTGTTCCAGACCGGCTCGGGCACCTCGTCCAACATGAACACCAACGAGGTGATCGCCACTCTGGCCGGCAGGGAGCTGGGCCGCGACGTGCACCCAAACGACGACGTGAACGCCTCGCAGTCCAGCAACGACGTCTTCCCGTCCTCGATCCACCTGGCCGCCACCCAGGCCGTCGCGCACGATCTGCTGCCGGCGCTGACCCACCTGGCCGAGGCGCTGGAGAGCAAGTCGGCCGAGTTCGAGACCGTGGTGAAGGCCGGCCGTACCCACCTCATGGACGCCACCCCGGTGACCCTCGGCCAGGAGTTCGGCGGCTACGCCGCGCAGGTCCGCTACGGGATCGAGCGGTTGGAGGGGGCGCTGCCCCGGCTGGCCGAGCTGCCGTTGGGCGGCACTGCGGTGGGCACCGGCATCAACACCCCGCTCGGCTTCGCCGCCGCGGTCATCGAGAAGCTGCGCGAGTCGACCGGGCTGCCGCTGACCGAGGCGCGTAACCACTTCGAGGCGCAGGGCGCGCGGGACGCGCTGGTGGAGACCTCCGGGCAGCTACGCACCATCGCCGTCGGGCTCTACAAGATCGCGAATGACATCCGCTGGATGGGCTCCGGCCCCCGGGCCGGTCTGCGGGAGCTGCGCATCCCCGACCTCCAGCCCGGCTCGTCGATCATGCCGGGCAAGGTCAACCCGGTGGTCGCCGAGGCGATGCGGCAGGTCTGCGCCCAGGTCATCGGCAACGACGCCACGGTCGCCTTCGCCGGCTCCCAGGGTGACTTCGAGCTCAACGTCATGCTGCCGGTGATGGGCCGCAACCTGCTGGAGTCGATCCGGCTGCTCTCCGCGTCCAGCCGGCTCTTCGCCGACCGGCTGGTGGTCGGCCTGGTCGCGGACGCCGAGGTCTGTCTGGCGTACGCCGAGGGCTCGCCGTCGATCGTCACCCCGCTCAACCGCTACGTGGGGTACGACGAGGCCGCGTCGATCGCCAAGGAGGCGCTGGCCAAGCAGACCTCGATCCGCGAGGTGGTGATCGCCCGGGGGCACCTGGACAGCGGCAAGCTCTCCGAGACCCAGCTCGACGAGGCGCTCGACCTGCTCCGGATGACCCACCCCTGAGCCGGCGGGCGCTCAGCCGTGCGGGCCGTCCTCCGGCCAGCGCAGGCCCGGCAGAGCCAGATCGGGCGCAGCGCCAGGTGCGGCCGGGCCGGCTGGTCCCGCTGCACGGGCGTCGGCCGGTGATCGGTGCCGGGCATGGGCGCCCCTCCTCTCGAGCTGAGTCGTCTGCGTCATCACCCGGCGGGCCACGAGAGCCCAGTGATCAAGAGGTTCGCGTCATCGCGGAGATCGAACTTGACGCGAACCTCTTGATCAACGCGCCGCTGGCTCCTTCACAGTCTGTGGGTGGGGCTACTACGGTCGGAAGTGTTTCCGGGCGCGGCGAGAGCGACGCTGCGATTCACTTTTCCCAGGCGGCGACCCGCCGGAGTGGATCACCGATCGGCTGGAGGGCGGCTGGCGATGACGGGTGGGCAGACGACGACGGCGGCGGCGTTCCTGCTGGCGGAGCTGCCGGGCCCGGGTGCGGCGCGGGTGGAGCCAGGACGAGTTGGCCCGCGCGGTGAACTACTTGCCTCGATGGTCAGTGCGGTCGAGTTGGCCCAGCAGGCCCCGACGGCGAAGTACCTGGAGCTGGTCGACCGGGTGATGGAGACCGGCGGCCTCTTCACCCGCATGTGCGAGCAGGCACTCCATCTGGCGCGGATCGCCACCGAGCATCCGCGAGTGCGGCTGCACGTCGTACCGCGATCGGCCGAGGAGTACCCGGGCCTCGGCGGGCAGTTCGCACTTGCGACCCTCCCCGACGGCACCGAGCTGGCCTATCTGGATTGTCAGGTCCGGGGCCAGGAACTGGACCCGGGCGGGGCCGATGCTGACCTTCGGGGCGTACGCCTGGCGGGTCTTCGTGGCAGCGCCGCCGCGCTGACGTGACCGCCCAGCCCGGCGCGGAGGTGCTGGCCCGGATCGACCGGGAGCGGGTGGTGTGGCTGTGCACGCTGCGGCCGGACGGGTCGCCGCACCTGACGCCGGTCTGGTACCTCTTCCTCGACGGGCAGTGGTGGGTGGGCACGGCCGAGCGCAACCGCAAGGTCCGCAACGTCGCCGCCGATCCCCGGGTGTCGCTCGCGCTGCCGGACGGGGACGCCCCGGTCGTCGCCGAGGGGCATGCCGCCGTGCTGCGCCCGCCGTTCCCCGCCGAGGTGGTCGCGGGCTTCCGCCAGCGGTACGACGGCTGGGACATCACCGCGGCCGCGCCGGACGGCCCCTACCTGCTGTTGCGGATCACCGTCACCCGCTGGCTGCTGACCGGGCGGGCCCGCTGACGGCCGGCCGGCTCACAGCCGACCGGCGGCCTTGCGCGCCCGGTAGGCGGTGACGGCGGCCCGGTTGCCGCAGCCTGCCTCGCAGAACCGGCGGGACCGGTTCCGGGAGAGGTCCACCAGCACGTTGTCGCAGTCGGGGTGGTCGCAGATCCGCAGCCGGCTCAGCTCGTCGCTGCGGACCAGGTCGGCGACCGCCATTGCCGCCTCGACCGCCATCCTGGTGGCCAGCGGCGCGTCCCGGGGCACGGCGTGGAAGTGGTAGGGCTCGTCGTCGTGTGTGATCAGCTGGGGCAGCGCGTCGTTCTCCCGGAGCAGGCCGTTGACGATCGCGACGATCTCGTCGGTGTCGGCCGCCCAGATCCGGCGCAGCCGTGGCCGCAGCTCGCGTACCGAATCCAGCTCGGCCCGGGTGTGCTCGTGGCGTCCGGTGTAGGCGTGCGCCAGGTAGAACTCGTCCAGCGCGGCGACGTCGGGCAGCCCTTCCCCGTCGCTGCCGTCGGTGTTGACCAGCGCGGCGGCGGCGGTCAGCGAACATTCGGTGTCATGGGCGAAAAGCAACTTGACTCCTGTCGGGGTGGCCGCCTAGCGTCATAGGTATACCCATAGTTTGCTCATGACCGCCTCGCCGTGCCAAGGAGCGCCCGATGCATCAACCACCCGCCGCCGGGCTCGGCCTTGGTCTCGCGCTGCTCTCCGCGGTCACCTTCGCCACCTCCGGCACCTTCGCCCGTTCGCTGATCGAGGCCGGCTGGTCGGCGCCGTCGGCCGTGATCGCCCGGGTCGGGATCGCCGCCGTGGTGGTGGCGGTGCCGGCGGCGCTCTCGTTGCGGGGCAAGTGGCACGTGCTGCGGCGCAACCTCAGCGTCGTCGGGGTCTTCGGGCTGCTCGGCGTGGCGCTCGCCCAGGTCTGCTTCTTCAACGCGGTGCGCTACCTGCCGGTCGGCGTCGCCCTGCTGCTGGAATACCTCGGCATCATCCTGGTGGTGGCCTGGACGTGGCTGGCGCACGGTCAGCGTCCCCGCCGGCTGACCGTGGCCGGGTCGGTGGCCGCCCTGGCCGGGCTGGTCTTCGTCCTCGACCTCACCGGCGCCGGCCGGCTCGACCCGGTGGGCGTGATCTGGGGGCTGGGCGCCGCCGTCGGTCTGGCCGGCTACTTCGTGCTCGCCGGCCGGGTCGACGCCGAGCTGCCCTCGGTGGTCCTGGCCAGCGGCGGAATGGCTGTCGGCGCCGCCGCCCTGCTCGCGCTCGGCCTGGTCGGGGTGCTGCCCCTGCACGCGAGCTTCGGCACCGTCGAGTTCGCCGGGCAGGAGACCAGCTGGCTGGTGCCGATCGCCGGCCTCTCCCTGGTCGCGGCCGTGGTCGCCTACCTGACCGGGATCGCCGGGGCGCGCATCCTCGGCCCCCGACTGTCGTCGTTCGTCGGGCTCACCGAGGTCATGTTCGCGGTCCTGATCGCCTGGCTGGTGCTCGGCGAACTGCCCACCGTGGTGCAGCTCTTCGGCGGTGCGCTGATCATCGCCGGCGTCGCGCTGGTCCGCCTCGCCGAACTGCGCGAAGGCCGGACGGCGGCGGACGCCGACCGGGAGCCGGTGCTCGCCGGCGAGCGGTGAGATCCTGGTCGGCGTGCTGACCACCGTTGTCTTCGACGCCGACGAGACCCTGCTCGACCTGCGCCCGGCGGTGACCGGCGGGCTGGTGGCCGTACTCGAGGAGATGCGGCGGCTGACTCCGGCGGCGGCCGAAGTGTCGCTCGCGGACGTGGAGTCGGACTGGGGTGCGGTCTTCGGCGAGCTGAGCGCCGCCCCCGTCATGGAGATCCGCCGGGCGGCGCTGACCCGCTCGCTGGCCCGGGCCGGGCTCGAAGCGCACCTGGACGACATCGCCGCGCTCTTCTTCGCCCGGCGGTTCGCGCTCACCCGGCCGTTTCCGGACGTGCTGCCCGCGCTGGCGGCACTGCGCCGACGCTGGACGTTGGGCTTCGCCACCAACGGCAACAGCCGCGCCGAACGCTGCGGGCTCGCCGGTGAGTTCAGCTTCGAGTTGTACGCGCACGAGAACGGGCTGCCCAAGAAGCCGGCGCCGGAGTTCTACGCGGCGGTGGTCGCGGCGGCCGGCGCTCCGGCATCGCAGGTGGTCTACGTGGGCGACTCGATCGAGCACGATGTGCGGGGGCCGCAGCGCGCCGGCCTGCGCGCCGTCTGGCTCAACCGCCTCGGCCTGCCGCGCCCGCCGGGCCTCGTCCCGGACGGCGAGGTGTCCACCGTGGCGGAGCTGCCGCAACTGCTGGCCGCTCTGGACGAACGCGAGACCGCCGGCGGATGACGGCGGTTCCCCGGTCGAACTTGTTCGGTGTGATGGGTGAGGCCGGCGCGGACAATCGGGCCCGAGGATCCGGTGGCACTGTCCCCGTGGGAACGTCGTGTGGCGGAATTCCTGCCGGTGCGGTGTGATGGCTGGCACGTTTCCGCAACGGAAGTACTCGATGTGGTGAGCAGACGCTTCACCGCCGGTGCCGTCGCCACGACGGCGGTGCTGGCCCTCACGGTCACCGGGTTGGGGGTGCCCGCAGGCGCCGCCCCGACCAGCTCCGGGACGTTCACCGGGGTCGCCGAGGACGGCGTCGGCGCGGACGCGGCGATCGCCGCGATCCGGGCGACCGGCGGCACGGTCACCGCCCGGACCGACGAGGTCGGCCTCTACCGGGTGGGCAGTGCCGGACCGACTTCGCAGCCAAGGCGACCGCCGCCCCGGCGTTGATCGGCGCCACCGAGCAGAAGGCCATCGGCCGCAAGCCGAAGCTCGACCTGGTCGAGCAGGAGCACCTGCTGGCCGCCGCGAAGACCAAGGGTGCCGCCGACCGGCGCTTATCGGCGTACTGGTGTCGATCACGGGCGACGCCAACCGCGCGACAGGAGCGCGGATCGCACCTCCCGCACCACGGTGGGAAATTCGCCGTGCAGCCGTCGGCTCGTGACGTGCAGCACGAGCCAACCCCCGGCGACCAGCTGGTTGAGCCGCCGCCGGTCGGCGTGCAACGGGTCGGCTTCGGCGTGCCAGTGGCCGTCGTACTCGACGGCGACCCGGTATTCCGGCCACGCCAGGTCGGGATGCACGATCAGGCCGGAGGCCACGGGCACCGGATGCTGTGCGACCGGACGTGGCAACCCTGCCAACACCAGTCGCACCCGCAGGTGGGACTCGGGTGGTGACTGGGCGCCCGCGTCGGCGAGGCCGAAGATCCAGGCGGCGCGGCGGCCACCGGGCCGGTCGAGGTGGCGGGTGGCGATGTCCGACAGCGCGGCGTCATCGGTGAGCCTCTGCCCGAGCAGGGCGTCCACGATGCCGACCGCCCGAACGGGATCCAGCCAGACGGCCGTCTCCCAGGCCGCTGCGGTCGGGTCGGAGCGGGGCATCGGGCCGCCCGTGGAGAGCAAGCTGCCGCTGGCCGAGGCAGCCGGACCGCCGATCGAGGACGAGCGGACGCAGGCCATCGCCGACCTACGGTCGGCCGTGTGCACCCGGATGCCCCGGTGGGAGTCGACCCGGGCCGTCCTCGGCACGAGTACGTGCACATCGTCGCTGAAGGACGCCGCGTGCTCGACTCCGTGCAGGTAGGCGGCCGAGGGGCCGGCGATCACCGCTCCGGGTGGCAGCCGCAGGAGGGCGGCCTGGCAGGTTAGCCGGTGGTCACGGTCGAGGCGGGCGTCCGCATAGACGTCATGCAGGAGCCGGACCCAGGAAGCGCCGCGCAGTTGATGCCGGGTGAGCAGGCACCGCCGGGTGGCGTCCGAGCCGCGGAAGACCCGCCAGGCCAGTGGTTCTGGCAGGTGGGGACGAGGAGGCATACGCCCACCCTCGCCTTCGTCGGGTGGCCCGCGGCAGCCCTGTGGACGAACACCGGCCGTCCCGCGCCCGAGGTCTGTGGACAACCGGTCGGTGCCGTCGCCGGCGTGGTATTCCTGATCGACTCCATGTCGGCGACATGGCGGTATCACCGCGCGATCGAGACCGCCATGTCGGCGACATTGTGTTGATCAAGCGCCGGGCCAGGCGGGCGTGGTCAGGATAGGGCGGTGGTGATGGCGGTGGCGGCGGCGCGTACCTGGGCGCCGACCACCTCGGCGTCCAGCGGGGCGAGCGCGACCACGCCGACGCTCGCCTCCAGGCCGGGCACTCCGAGCACCGGGGCGGCCACCCCGTACGCCCCGGCCTGAAGCTCGCCGCTGCTGGTCACCGGAGCCGCGGAACCGGCCCGGCCGGCCAGGATCGCCCGGCCGGCGGCCCCCCGGTCCAACGGGTGCCGAGCCCCGGTGCGGTATGCCACGTGGAACGAGGTCCAACTGGGCTCCACCACGGCCAGGGCGACCCCCTCGCCGCCCTCGACCACGGTGAGGTGCGCGGTGGCGCCGGCCTGCTCGGCCAGGCGGCGCAGCGCGGGCAGCGCTCCCTCGGCGAGCAGCGGCTGGGCCCGGCGGGCCAGGTGCAGCACGCCGGCGCCGAGGCGCAGCCGGCCGGCCTCGTCGCGGCGGAGCATGCCGTGCCCGGTCAGCGGGCCGGCCAGTCGGTAGACGGCCGCCCGGCCGATGCCCAGCCGGTTGGCGGCCTCGGTGACGGTCAGCCCGCCCGGCGCGTCGGCGACCAGGTGCAGCAGGCGTAGCCCGCGCTCCAGGGTCTGCGCCGTCTCACCCGCCGACCCGCCGCCGATGCCTGCCGACCCACCGCCGCCGGGCGACCCGCCGGCGCCCGCCGGGCTGCCGCCGCCGGTGCCTGCCGAGCCGCCGGTGCCGGAGCCTGCCGGCCTGCCGCCGGGCGGTCCGCCGGGGCCGGTGGGCGCGTCGGGCGGGGCGCCGCCGGGCCGTGCCGCCGTGTCCATGACAGGGAGCGTACGACGCGGCACCGGCCGCCCCCGAAATGTACGGACGGCTACCCTTGTACGGTGACGCTACGCCTGTATGACACCGCCACCCGATCGGTGCGGGACTTCGTCCCGCGGGAAGCCGGCAAGGTGGGGGTCTACCTGTGTGGTCTCACCCTGCAGGCGCCGCCGCACATCGGTCACCTTCGCTCCGGCGTCAACTACGACATCCTGCGTCGCTGGCTGATGGTCGCCGGCTACCAGGTCACCTTCATCCGCAACCTGACCGACATCGACGACAAGATCCTCGTCAAGGCGATGGAGCGGGGTCAGGCGTTCTGGTCGATCGCGTACGCCAACGAGCAGATCCTGGGCGCGGCCTACCGGGCGCTCAACGTGCTGCCGCCGACCTACGAGCCGCGGGCCACCGGGCACATCCCGGAGATGCACGAGTTGATCGCCAAGCTGATCGCCGACGGGCACGCCTACCCGGCCGTCGACGGCTCCGGCGACGTCTACTTCGACGTGGCCTCGTGGCCGGCCTACGGGTCGCTCTCCAACCAGTCGCCGGACGACATGCAGTCCGCCGGCGACGCCCCCGACCGGGGCAAGCGCGACCCCCGCGACTTCGCGCTCTGGAAGGGCGCCAAGCCCGAGGAGCCGCAGGACGCCTACTGGCCGTCGCCGTGGGGCCGGGGCCGCCCGGGCTGGCACATCGAGTGCTCGGCGATGTGCTGGCGCTACCTGGGCGCCGAGTTCGACATCCACGGCGGCGGGCTCGACCTGACCTTCCCGCACCACGAGAACGAGATCGCCCAGTCCCAGGCCGCCGGCCTGCCGTTCGCCCGCTACTGGGTGCACCACGGCCTGCTCAGCATCGGCGGCGCCAAGATGGGCAAGTCGCTCGGCAACACCCTCGACCTGGCGTACGTCGACTCGCTCGGGGTGCGCCCGGTGGAGCTGCGCTACTACTACGCCGCCGCGCACTACCGCTCCCGGATCGACTACTCGGAGGAAGCGCTCCGCGAGGCGGCCACCGCCTACCGGCGGGTCGAGGGGTTCGTGCAGCGGGCCGTGGAGCGGGTCGGCGCCGGGCAGTTCGGCGAGTTGCCGGCCGGGTTCGTCGCCGCGATGGACGACGACCTGAACACCTCCGCCGCGCTGGCCGTGCTGCACGAGGTGGTCCGGGACGGCAACACGGCGCTGACCGGCGGCGACGATGTGACGGTCCGCACCACGCTGGCCGCCGTCCGCACGATGCTGGATATCCTCGGGGTCGACCCCCTCGACCCGGTGTGGACCGGTGGCGGGCGGGTGGACGACCTGCGCGGAGTGGTGGACTCGCTCATCGCTCTGGCCCTGGAGCAGCGCGCGCAGGCCCGCACCCGCAAGGACTGGACCGCCGCGGACGCGGTACGTGACCAGCTCAAGCAGGCCGGCGTGGTGGTCGAGGACACCCCCCAGGGCCCCCGTTGGACTATTGGAGAGCAGGACTGATGGCCGGCAACTCGCAGCGCCGTGGCCGGCGACTGACGCCGAAGGCGGGCGCCCCGAAGGGCTCTGGCGGCAAGAACCGGGATTCCCTCGCCGGGCGGGGCAAGACCCTGCCGGCCGACGAGCGGCCCTGGCACAAGGCTTACTCGGGCACCGAGAAGCTGCCCCAGCGCACCGCCTGGAAGCAGGACAAGGAGCGTCGGGCCGCGGCCGAGGAGGGGCGCGCCCCCAAGATCGGCCAGCCCGGTTCCAAGGACACCACCTGGGGCAAGGGTGGCGGCCGGGGCGTGCCCGCCGGCGGCGGTCGCGGCGCGGCCGGTCGCGGCGGCAAGCCGACCGGTGGCCGTACCGGGCCGCGGGTCGCCCCGGGGCGCAAGTCCAACCCGTCGCGGGACACGCCCGAGCTGCTGGTCGGCCGGAACCCGGTGGTGGAGTCGCTGCGGGCCGGCGTGCCGGCGACCGCGCTCTACACCGCACAGGGCATGGAGAGCGACGACCGGATCAACGAGATCGTGCGGACCGCCGCCGACCGGGGCATCGCCATCCTTGAGGTGAGCCGGGCCGAGCTGGACCGGATGACCGGCGGGGTGCTGCACCAGGGTGTCGGCCTCCAGGTGCCGCCGTTCGCGTACCAGCCGTTCGAGGACATGGTCGCCGCCGCGGTGGAGCAGACCGCCCCGCTGCTGGTCGCGCTGGACGGGGTCACCGATCCGCGCAACCTCGGCGCGGTCATCCGTTCCGCCGCCGCGTTCGGCGCGCAGGGTGTCTTCGTACCCGAGCGGCGGGCTGCCGGGATCACTGCGACCGCCTGGCGGACCAGCGCCGGCGCGGCCGCGCGGGTGCCGGTCGCCCAGGTGACCAACCTGACCCGGTCGCTGAAGGCCTGCCGGGACGCGGGCTTCATGGTCATCGGCCTGGACGCCGACGGCGAGACCGACCTCTACGACCTGGAGGCCGCGGTCGGGCCGCTGGTCGTGGTGGTCGGCTCCGAGGGGCGTGGGCTGTCCCGGCTGGTCGGCGAGACCTGCGACCTGACCGTGAGCATCCCGATGATCACCGAGGTCGAGTCGCTGAACGCCAGTGTCGCCGCCGCGGTCACGCTCGCCGAGGTGGCGCGCCGCCGCGCAGCGGCACTGTAACGACGCCGACGAGGCCCCTTCCCCACCGGACGTGGTGGCGGAAGGGGCCTCGTCGCATGTCGGAGCCCCCGGGGTACGACGAAAGGGCGGCCCGCCGAAGCGGACCGCCCTTCGTTGTTGCGTACGTCAGATCCGCTTGCCGGTGGTGGCGTGGAAGACGTGGCTGCGGCCGGTACGCGGCTTGACGAACACGGTGTCGCCCATGTTCGGCATGCTGCGCCGGTCGGTGCGGACGACGAACCGCTCGGAGCTGCCGCCCAGCGCCGCGTGGCCGTAGATGTTGGCGTCCGAGCCGAGGTCCTCGACCAGCTCGACCACGACCGGCATGCCGCCCTCGGTCGGGCTGACCAGGTCGCAGTCCTCCGGCCGGAAGCCGACGGTGACCTTGCCGTCGCCGCCCTCGGCCTTGGCCGCCTCGACCTGCTCGCGGGTCAGCGGGATGTGCATCTCGGCGAACTCGGCGCCCTGCTCGGCCAGCGGCACGGTCTTGATGTTCATGGCGGGGGAGCCCATGAAGCCGGCGACGAAGACGTTGGCCGGGGTGTCGTAGAGCGCCCGCGGGGTGTCCACCTGCTGGAGCTCACCGTCGAGCAGCACCGCGACCCGGTGGCCCATGGTCATGGCCTCGACCTGGTCGTGGGTCACGTAGACGGTGGTGACGCCCAGCTTGGCCTGGAGCGACGCGATCTGGGTACGGGTCTGCACCCGGAGCTTGGCGTCGAGGTTCGACAGCGGCTCGTCCATGAGGAAGACCTGCGGCTCGCGGACGATCGCCCGGCCCATCGCCACGCGCTGGCGCTGACCACCGGAGAGCGCCTTCGGCTTGCGGCCCAGGTACTCCTCCAGCTGGAGCAGCCCGGCCGCCTCCTTGACCCGCCGGTCGATCTCCGACTTCGAGGTCTTACGGAGCTTGAGCGCGAACGCCATGTTCTCGTACACCGTCATGTGCGGGTAGAGGGCGTAGTTCTGGAAGACCATCGCGATGTCGCGGGCCTTCGGGGGGAGGTGGGTGACGTCGCGCTGGTCGATGTAGATCGAGCCGGCGTCGACGTCCTCCAGGCCGGCGAGCATCCGCAGGCTGGTGGACTTGCCGCAACCGGAGGGGCCGACCAGGACGAGGAACTCGCCGTCGCCGATCTCGAGGTCCAGCTCGTTGACGGCGGGACGCTCGGTGCCCGGGTAGATCCGGGACGCCTTGGAATAGGTGACCGTAGCCATGGTGGAGCGCTTCCTTTCACCGGCAGGAACGTGCCGGACGATCCGAGTGAAGGAGCGACCGACGCGTGCCCGCGCCGGCCAACGGGCGGCGGGTGCGGTCGCGTGGCGGCCGGACATGTCGTCCGTGTCACTGCACCGTAAACGGCTTTTCCGCCGCTGCCAAGACGCGACGATCTCGATGCGAGCGATGGCATACGCATTCCGGGCATCCGGGCACGGGCAGCCATCAATCGCCGTCGGTGATCGTGAGCGGGCGATGCCGGGACGGTCGGGATGTTGACGTTTCCCGTGCTGGGGATGCCTGGCGAGCGGGATATCCGGACGTCAGTCGCTATGCTGGCGACGACGCACGCGCCCCTGTAGCTCAGCTGGCCAGAGCACTCGCCTTGTAAGCGAGATGTCGCCGGTTCGATCCCGGCCGGGGGCTCCAATTCCACCAGGCTTTTCCCGACGGGCAATGCCCCTGAGGCGACCGGTTGACAGCAACGCTGACAGCAGCCGGAGTCATGACAGCCGCCCGTCGAGCTTGCCGAGCGCCTGTCGCATCGCGTCGGCGAGAGCTCGCCGCGCCGGAGCCCCATGTGGCGGCCACGACGTAGAGCGCGTGGAGGCGGTGGCCTGCGGAAGCGACCCTGCCGAAGATCCCGCCAAACTTTCTCTCGGGATGGCGTCGGATCCGGGCCGAGTCGTTCGTAGAACGGGCGAGAGGCGGAGACGTCCGCCCGACCCGTGATGCTCAACCAGCTAGCAGGCGAGGGTGACATCCCAATCGGGTCCTACGTGCACCGGGAGGTAAAGGCATGGCAAAGCTGATCTACGTGACTAATGTGTCGATTGACGGCTATATCGAGGACGAACGCGGAGTCTTCGCCTGGTTCCCGCGCGACGACGAGGTATTCACGTTCACCACCAACCTCCTGCGGTCCGTGGGTACATTCCTTTACGGGCGGCGCCTGTATGAATCGATGGCCGTCTGGGAAACCGACGCTGCTCTAGCCGCGCAGTCCGGCCTCATGGCTGACTTCGCGAGCGCCTGGCAAGCGGCGAACAAGGTCGTCTACTCCACGACTCTCACCGCGGTGTCAACGGCCGTCACCAGCTTGGAGCGCCGTTTCGACCCCGCTGTCGTACACCAGCTGAAGGCCACGGCCGGCAGTGATATCACCGTTGGAGGCGCCAACCTGGCGGCGCAGGCCATGCGGGCTGGACTGGTTGACGAGTGCCAGTTATTCGTCTGGCCCACGGCCGTCGGAGGCGGCAAGCCGGGGCTGCCTACTGGCGTGCGCACCGACTTCGCGCTCCTCGACGAGCGCCGATTCCAAAACGGCGTCGTTCACCTCCGTTACCGCACTCTCGGCCACTAACCAGGGTTACCACCCTGATCTGGGCGCTGCGGCCTGTGTGACGAGCGCCCGCCCACCCATCCGCCGCTCGTGGAACCCATGAGCGTTCGCGGGCTGGTTCCCCAGCATCGGAGGTCCATCGCACGACCGAGTGAACCCTTCTCGGCAGAAGCGGATGCCTGGCACACCAGCGTCGCGGACCGTGGGCGGAGCCGATCACCGCCGAGGACGCGGGCAGGACCGTGCCGACATCGCCGGGGCCGAGCAGGAGATGACCCTGCGCTCCGAGCGTCCGGTGGTGGGCGAGGAGCGGGCGGGTCACGAGACCCGCCCGCTCGTCACACGTCGCCAATTGCTGCCGGCGTCCGGAGGCCGCGGGCGGAGGCGAATCAGCAGAGGCGCTCGACTGTCGGGGGTGCGGCCCCGTCCCAATCAGGCCCGGCTCGACCGGGCCCACAGGTTGATGCCGGACTCCGTCGCGTACCGGTCGATCTCGGCCAGCTCGTCGTCGGTGAACGCGGTGTTCTCCAGCGCCGCCACGTTCGCCTCCAACTGGGCGACGCTGCTGGCACCGAGCACGGTCGAGGTCATCCGCGGGTCGCGCAGGGTCCAGGCGATCGCCAGTTGGGCGAGGCTCTGCCCGCGCCGCGCGGCGATCGTGTCGAGCGCGCGGATCTTGTCCAGGTTCTCCTCGGTCAGCCAGTCCGTCGAGAGCGAGCTCTGGGCGGTGGCCCGCGAGTTCTCCGGCACGCCCTTCAGGTAGCGGTCGGTCAGCATGCCCTGGGCCAGCGGCGAGAAGCCGATGCAGCCGACGCCCTCGCGCTCCAACACGTCCAGCAGGTCGTCCTCGATCCAGCGGTTCAGCATCGAGTACGACGGTTGGTGGATCAGCAGCGGCGTGCCGAGTTCGCGGAGGATCGCCGCGGCCTCGGCCGTCCGGGCCGGGGAGTAGGAGGAGATGCCGACGTAGAGCGCCTTGCCGGCCCGTACCGCCGCGTCCAGCGCGCCCATGGTCTCTTCCAGCGGGGTGTCGGGGTCGAAGCGGTGCGAGTAGAAGATGTCGACGTAGTCCAGACCCATCCGCTCGAGCGACTGGTCCAGCGACGCGGTCAGGTACTTCCGGGAGCCCCACTCGCCGTACGGGCCGGGCCACATGTCGTAGCCGGCCTTGGTGGAGATGACCAACTCGTCGCGGTACGGCCGGAAGTCGGTGGCGAGGACGCGGCCGAAGTTCTCCTCGGCGGAGCCGTACGGCGGGCCGTAGTTGTTGGCCAGGTCGAAGTGGGTGATGCCCAGGTCGAAGGCGCGGTGCAGGATCGCGCGCTGGGTGTCGAGCGGGCGGTCGTGGCCGAAGTTGTGCCACAGGCCGAGCGACACGGCGGGCAGCTTCAGGCCGCTGCGGCCGGACCGGCGGTACTCCATGTCGCGGTACCGGTCGGGCTCGGCTCGGTAACTGGTGCTCACGGCACTCCTTCGCAGGTGATGGTCGGGCGGTCGCGGCGCTCGGGCCGCGACCGCCCGGGGTACGCGGTGGTTCAGCCGAGGCTGGCCAGCTCCTCGGCGGTGAGGGTCAGCTCGGGCGCCTGCGCCGAGTCGCGGATCGTCTCCGGCCGGCTCGCGCCCGGGATCGGCACGACCACCGGCGACTTGGCCAGGTGCCAGGCGAGGCAGACCCGCTGCGGGCTCACCCCGTGCCGCTCGGCGATCTCGGCGAAGGCGGCGGCGTGCCCGCCCAGCTGGTCGGCGCGGGCGATGCCGCCCAGCGGCGACCAGGGCAGGAAGGCGATGCCGAGCTGGTCACAGAGTTCCAGCTCGGGCTCGGAGGAGCGGAAGGCCGGCGAGAACTGGTTCTGCACCGAGACCAGCCGCCCGCCGAGGATCTCCTGGGCCTCGCGGATCTGCTCCGGGTTGGCGTTGGAGATGCCGGCCATCCGGATCTTGCCGGCGTCCAGCAGGTCGCGGACCGCGCCGATGGAGTCGGCGTACGGGACCCTCGGGTCCGGGCGGTGGTGCTGGTAGAGGCCGATGGCGTCGACGCCGAGGCGCTTCAGCGAGGCCTCGCAGGCCCGCTTGAGATATTCGGGGGAGCTGTTGAGCGTCCAGCTGCCGTCGCCGGGGCGCAGGTGCCCACCCTTGGTGGCGACCAGCACCTGCGTCGTGTCGCCGCCGTAGGTGGCGAGTGCGCGGGCGATCAGCGACTCGTTGTGGCCGACCTCGTCGGCGTGCAGGTGGTAGGCGTCAGCGGTGTCGATCAAGGTGATGCCGGCGTCCAGCGCGGCGTGGATGGTACGGATCGAGCGGTCCTCGTCCGGGCGGCCCTCGATCGACATCGGCATCCCGCCGAGCCCGATCGCACTGACCGACACGTCGCCGATGCGGCGGCTCTGCATGGCAAGACCTCCTCGTCACGGTCCCGCGTTCGCGGACCAGGCCTTCCAGCCTGGTACCGCCACCGGCCCCCGTCCAACAGAAGAAACCGCTCAGAATCAGCACATAGACTGCTGAGTCATGGAGTTGCGGCACCTGGAGTACTTCGTGGCGGTGGCCGAAGAGCGCCACTTCACCCGGGCGGCGGAGCGGATGCGCGTCGCCCAGTCCGGATTATCCGCCTCCATCCGCGCGCTGGAGCGCGACCTGAACGCCGAGCTCTTCGTCCGCAGCACCCGGCGGGTGGAGCTGACCGACGCGGGTCGGGCGCTGCTGGTGGAGGCGCATCGCACGTTGGCCAGCGCCACGGCGGCCCGGGACGCGGTCGCCGCCGTACGCGGGCTGCTGCGCGGCAGCCTCACCGTCGGCTCCGAGCAGTGCCTGGGCGTCATCGACCTGCCGCCGCTGCTGTCCTCGTTCCGCCGGGCCCACCCCGGCGTGGAGATCCGGCTGCGCTACGCCGGCTCCGGGCAGGTCACCGAGCAGATCCGGCAGGGCCGACTGAACGTGGGCTTCGTGGCGCTGCCCGGCCCACCGCCGGACGGCGTACGCCTGCTGCCGCTGGCGACCGAGAAGATGGTCCTGCTCTGCCACCCCGGCCACCGGCTGGCCGAGCGGGACAGCGTCGACGTGGCGGCGCTCCTCGGCGAGGACTTCGTCGACTTCAGCAACGACTGGGGCGCCCGCCGGGTCAACGACCAGACCTTCGCCCGCGCGGACGCCGAGCGTCGGGTCTCGGTCGAGGTCAACGACGTGCACACCCTGCTCGACTTCGTCCACCAGGGGCTGGGGGTGGCGCTGGTGCCGGCCCCGGTGACCCGCAAGCCGCAGGCCAAGGGGCTGCACGTGGCCGCGCTCGCGGCGGCGGACGGCCCGAGCTGGCAGGTCTCGGTGGCCGTGGCAGCCGCCACGCCACCCGGCCCGGCCGCCGACGAGCTGCTCCGGATGGTCCTGCCGGGTCGTGTCGCGCCGGCCGGGGCCGCCTCGTAGTCGAACCGCGTGGGTAGCCTGGCGGGCGACGGCGCGGAGGGGGCGCGGATGAGTCGTGCGGTGGAGGAGTCCAACCGGGCGATGCTGCGTGCCCGGGACGCGATGGACCGGGCCTACGCCGAACCGCTGGACATCCCCGCGCTGGCCCGCATCGCGCACGTCTCCGAGGCGCACTTCATCCGGACCTTCCGGGCCACGTTCGGCGAGACGCCGCACCGCTACCTGCAACGCCGCCGGGTCGAGCGGGCGATGTACCTGCTGGTGGAGACCGGCCGGGACGTCACCGACATCTGCTTCGCCGTGGGCTTCGGCAGCCTCGGCACCTTCAGCCGGACCTTCCGGCAGATCGTCGGCGAGTCGCCGACCGACTACCGCAGGCGCAAGCTCCCGGTCGACGTGCCGTCCTGCTTCACCAAGGCCTGGACCAGACCCAGCAGTTTTGGATAAGCAGCAGGTCAGGGCCGACCTCTAGCGTCATAGCCATGACGATGAACGCGGTCACCCGCTCCCAGATCTACGTCCTCGACCAGGACGAGGCGCTCGACTTCTACGTCGGCAAGCTCGGCCTCGAGGTGAACACCGACACCGACCTCGGCTTCATGCGTTGGCTGACGGTCAACGTTCCCGGCGACCGGAGCCGGGAGATCCTGCTGGAGAAGCCCGGGCCGCCGGCGCTGGACCCGGCCACCGCCGAGCAGGTCCGCGAGCTGCTCACCAAGGGCGCGATGGGCGGCTGGCTCAGCATCACCACCGACGACGCCCGCAAGACCTACGAGACGCTGGTCGCCAAGGGCGTCGAGATCACCGATGAGCCGACGGAGCGGCCGTACGGGATCGACTTCGGGATCCGGGACCCGTTCGGCAACAAGATCCGCATCGGCCAGATGCACCCGCAGGGCTGAGGGGCGGACCGGTGACCGAGGCGATCCCACTCCACCACGCCGGGCCGGCGCAGGCCGTCGGCCGGGACCGGCTCCTGCTGGCCGGGGGCGTGCTTGCGGGCCCGATCTTCATCGGCTCCGCGCTCGTGCAGGGCGTCACCCGGAACGGCTTCGACTTCCGCCGGCACCCGGTGAGCGTGCTGAGCACCGGCGACCTGGGCTGGATCCAGATCGCCACCTTCCTGGCCACCGGTCTGCTCACCATCGCCGCCGGCTGGGCGCTGCGTCGGGCCGAGCCGGGCGGGTCGGCCTGGCTGCCCCGGTTGCTCGCTCTCTACGGCGCCGGGATGGTGGCGGCCGGGGTGTTCAGCGCAGACCCGGCGGACGGCTTCCCCGCCGGCACGCCGCGCGGGGCCGGGCAGATCAGCTGGCACGGCGGGCTGCACTTCCTCGCCGCGGCGGTCGCCTTCGGCGCGCTGATCGTGGCCACCGTGCTGGTCGCCCGCCGGGCGGCCCGCGCCGGTGACCGGGGCCGGGCGGGGCTGAGCCTGGGCGCCGGAGGTTACTTCGCGGTGGCCTGGCTCGTCATGATCGTCCGGCCCGGGCCGGTGACGATGATCGGTTTCGGGCTGGCCGCGGTTGTCGGCTGGGCCTGGGTGACGGCGGTCCTCGCCAGCGCGGCGCGGGGCCGGACCAGCTAGAACGGCGGGACTGCGGACCGGCGGGACGGACGCGGATCGGGAGGCGCGGCTACGATCGCGCCTCCCGATCGTG
Source organism: Micromonospora sp. NPDC048909 (assembly GCF_040649635.1). Classification (NCBI taxonomy): domain Bacteria; kingdom Bacillati; phylum Actinomycetota; class Actinomycetes; order Micromonosporales; family Micromonosporaceae; genus Micromonospora; species Micromonospora sp. NPDC048909. Next base: position 229,740 of record NZ_JBEZFU010000006.1, read on the forward strand.
CGTGAGGTGACGAGATGGCGACCCGACTGCTCTGGCTGGCCCGGCACGGCGAGCAGGGCCGGCCGGCGGGGACGCCGCCGGGGATCGACCCGCCGGAGGTGGGGCTCTCCGAGCGGGGACGCCGGCAGGCGACGCTGCTCGGCGAGCGGCTGCGCGGGGTGCCGTTCGACGCCGTCCACCACGGCCCGCTGCGCCGGACCGCGGAGACCGCCGCGTTGGTCGCCGCGCAGCTGCCCGGCATTCCGGTGTACGCCACCGAGCTGGCCGGCGACCACCTGCCGGACGAGACCGATCCGGCCGGCCTGCCGCCGGCGTACGCCCGGCTGCTGGCCGGGTTCGACGCGGCCGAGCGGGCCGAGGGGCCGCGACTGACGGCGGCGGCCGTGCGCCGGTTCGCGACGCCGCCGGAGGAGGGCGACCGGCAGGAGCTGGTCGTCACGCACACGTTCCTCATCGCGTGGCTCGTCCGGCATGCGCTGGACGCGCCACGGTCGCGTTGGCTGGGCCTGAACCACCACAACGCCGGCCTGACCGTCATCCGCTACCGCACTGACACGCCGCCCACGTTGATCGCGTTCAACGACGTCGCGCACCTCCCCGCCGAGCTGCGCGGCACCGGCCTTCCCACGGAGTACCGCAGCTGAGCCGACGCCGCCCAGCGTCGGATCGGCGTGTTCGGCGGGGGCTGGGTCAGGCGGTGACGCGGAGCAGGAGCTCCACCAGGGAGCGGGTGGCGGGAGGTGGGGCGGCGTCGGTGGGGCAGTCGACGTAGCCGGTCTCGACGGCGCCGACGGTCAACCGGTAGCTGAACGCGTCCGCGCAACCGCTCGGCGCGGCCGGCCGGCGGGCCTCGGCGGCGAGCCGCGGGTCGGCGGCGAGCCCGTGCAGCCCGCCCAGATCCGCCGGGCCGAGCCGCCCGGTACGCCGGGACCCGGCGCGGTCGACCGCCGTCCACCGACCGTCCGGTTCGACGGTGATGCTGTCCCCGCGACCGGCGATCCCGCCCGACCGGAACAGCACCACCCGGGTGGCGGCGCCGGAGCCGCTCGGCGCGGGCTGGGTCGGGTCGAGGGTGGGCGCCGTCGGGGCGGTGCCGGCCGTGGGTGGCGCGGTGGCCGTCCCACCAGGAGTGTTGCCGCCGGTGGCCGGCGCCGATGGAACGGAGCGTGGGCCGGTGGTCGTGCATCCGACCAGGGCAATGATCAGCATGATCTTGACACCGGCCAGCGGGGCTGATCTCATGCGGCTCTGACGCGTCAGCCCTCCACGCGGTTCCCGCAACCTGCCCGCTCGGTCGGACGGGCGCTGTCGATGTCGATGTCGCGGTACGGCGCGGGTTCTCCGCCGCCGATCCGCCGCTTCCGCTCCATACCTTCCCCCACCAGGAGGGCACGTGAAGAGATCCATCGCGGCCGTGAGCGCCGCGCTGCTCGCCAGTGGCGCGCTGACCTGCCTCGCCACCGCGGCGAACGCGGCTGCGCCGACCGCCCCCGCACCAGGCCCGACCGGCGCGGCGGCCATCCTGCGGGCCGACCCGGGCGCGGTGAAGGGCACCGCCGCCGAGTCCTACCAGATGCACAGCTCCAAGGTGGACGCCAGCGGCGCCGCGCACACCCGCTACACCCGCAGCTATCGGGGGCTGCGGGTGTACGGCGGTGACTTCGTCATCCACACCACGCCGAGCGGCGGCTACGCCGGCTCCTCGGTAGGCCTCTCCGCGCCGCTGACCCTCGGCACGACGGCGAGGGTCTCCGCGGTCAGCGCCACGAAGGCCGCCCGGGCGCGGTTCTCCGGCAAGATCACGTCGACCCGCGCTCCGGAACTCTTTGTCGACGCTAGCTCCGGCACCGGCCGGCTGGCCTGGGAGACCGTCCTCTCCGGCTGGCTGCCGGACGGGCAGACCCCGTCCCGGCTGCACGTGATCACCGACGCCACGACCGGCGCGGTGCTCGGGTCGTACGACGAGATCGAGACGGTCGCCGGCACCGGCAACAGCCTGCACTCGGGCTCGGTGAGCATCGACACGACGTCCGCCGGCAGCACCTACCTGATGATCGACGCGGCGCGCGGCAACGGCTCCACCTGCGACATGAACAACACCACGTCGACCTGCACCACGGTCAGCGACGCCGACAACACCTGGGGCACCGGCGCGCACGGCAGCACCGGCGCCGCCCGGCAGACCGCCGCGGTGGACGCACACTACGGCGCCGCCAAGACGTTCGACTACTACAAGAACACGCACGGCCGTAACGGCATCTTCGGCAACGGCGCCGGTGTGCCGAGCCGGGTGCACTACGGCAGGAACTTCGACAACGCCTTCTGGGACGGCTCCCGGATGACGTACGGCGACAACATCGGCGACAACCGGCCGCTGATCTCGCTCGACGTCGCGGCGCACGAGATGAGCCACGGGGTCACCGACAACGTCGTCCCCGGCGGGCTGACCTACGACGGTGAGTCCGGCGGCATCAACGAGGCGACCAGCGACATCTTCGGCAACATGGTGGAGTTCTACGCCAACGCCCCGGCCGACCCGGGCGACTACCAGGTCGGCGAGAAGGTCGACATCAACGGTGACGGCACCCCGCTGCGCTACATGTACAACCCGGGGCTGGACGGCGCGTCCGACACCTGCTGGTCGACCAACACCAAGAACAAGGACGTGCACTTCTCGTCCGGCGTGGCCAACCACTTCTACTTCAACCTCGCCGAGGGCACCGGCGCGACGCCGTACGGCACCTCGCCGGTCTGCGGCTCCGCCCCGGCGATGGCCGGCATCGGCCGGGCCAAGGCGGAGAAGATCTGGTTCCGCGCCCTGGACGTGTACTTCACCTCCAACACCTCGTACGTCAACACCAGCAACCCGGCCAACACGGCGCGGGCGTACACCCTGCAGGCGACCACCGACCTGTACGGCAAGTGCTCGGTCGAGTACAAGGCCGTCCGGGCGGCGTGGACCGCGGTGAACGTGGCCGGCAACGACCCGGCCTGCGTGACCGGGAACGACTTCTCGCTCTCCCTCAACGAGACCTCCGGTGAGGTCTTCCCGGGTAGCACGAAGACGATCGCCGTCAGCACCGCCCTCACCGCCGGCGCCTCGCACACCGTGTCGTTCTCCACGCTCGGCATGCCGGCCGGCTGGCGGGCCACGTTCAACCCCGGCTCGGTCCAGACCGGCAACCTGACCACCCTCAGCATCGCCACCGCGGCCACCACCCCGCCCGGCGTCTACCCGGTCACCATCACCGGCAGCGGCGCGGTGAGCCACTCGGCGGTCTACACGCTGACCATCAAGGACACCGGGCGACCGTGCCCCGCGATACCGCAGGTGCTCGCCAACCCCGGCTTCGAGTCGGGCATCCCGCCGTGGACCGGCACCTCGGGCGTCGTCGGGTCGTTCAGCGCCCAGCCGGCCCGCTCCGGCACCCGCAACGCCTGGCTGGGCGGGTACGGCAGCACCCACACCGACACGCTCGCCCAGTCGGTGGCCCTGCCGGCCGGCTGCGTGTCGTACACCGTCGGCTTCTGGCTGCGCATCGACTCGGCCGAGACCACCACCGACCGGGCGTACGACACGCTGAAGGTGCAGGTGGTCAGCGCGAGCGGGGCGGTGCTGGGCACCCTGGCGACCTACTCGAACCTGGACAAGACCACCGGCTACAGCCAGCGGGTCTTCGAGTTGCCGTCGTCGTACGCCGGCCAGACCGTCACCCTCAAGTTCACCAGTGTCGAGGACTCCTCCCTGAAGACGTCCTTCGTGCTCGACGACACCTGGATCGCCACCTCCTGAGCTGACCAGCGTCGGGCCGGGCCCGGCGGCCACCCTCACGGGTGGTCGTCGGGCCCGCGTCGTTAGGGTCACCGCAGTCGGACGAGGGAGGGTGACGGTGGCGGACGCGGAGATCGTCGTCGAGGTGACCGGGCCGGTGGCGACGGTGGTGATCCACCACCCGGCGCGGCGCAACGCGATGACCCCGGCGATGTGGCGGCAGCTTCCGCCGCTCCTCGACGAGCTGGAGGCCGACGAGGCCGTCCGTGCCCTGGTGCTCACCGGCGCGGGCGACACCTTCTGCGCCGGCGCCGACCTGGGCGATCTCGACGAGCTGCTGGCGGCCGGGGACGGCAGCATCGCGGTGGCCGCCGAGGAGCGGCTCGCCGGCTTCGCCAAGCCGACCATCGCGGCCATCCGCGGCGCCTGCGTCGGCGGCGGCTGCCAGCTCGCCGCCGCCTGCGACCTGCGGATCGCCGCCGACGACGCCCGGTTCGGCGTACCGCCGGCCCGGCTCGGGCTGGTCTACCCGGCGCCGACCACCCGCCGGCTGGCCCGGCTGGTCGGCCCCTCGGCCGCGAAGTACCTGCTCTTCACCGCCGAGCTGATCGACGCCCAGCGGGCGCTACGGATCGGCCTGGTCGACGAGGTGCTGCCCGAGGAGCGACTCGCCGCCCGGGTGCAGGAGATCACCGCGAGCATCGCCCAGCGCTCGCCGCTCAGTCTGGCCGCCGCGAAGGAGATCGTCGACGACCGCGCCGCGCCGTCCCGGATCGCCTGGTGGCACCGGAAGGCGCTGGAGAGCGGCGAGGCCCGGGAGGGCATTTCCGCCGTCCGCGACCGCCGCACCCCCGCCTTCGCCTGGGCACCCCCGCCCGCCGACGACTGACAGGGGCCGGCGGGTGCCGCGCCAGGGCGTACCCCGACGCGGCCCCCCGTTCCCGCCGGCCGGTCCGTTCACCGCCCGGCGAGCGACGTCCAGCTCGGGACCACCGGTTCCCGGCGCAGCGGCATCCCCGCCTCGGCCGGCGTACGGTCGCCCTTGCGCTGGTTGCACGCGTAGCAGGCGGCGGTGGTGTTGCGCCAGGTGTTCCGGCCGCCGCGCGAGCGGGGCAGGATGTGGTCGATGGTGCTGGCCGGTGAGTCGCAGTACGCGCAGCAGCGACGGTCGCGCCGTAACACCCCGGCGCGGGACCAGGCCGGGCCGGCGCTGAACCGCCAGCGGGTCGCCACGTAGCGGACCAGCCGGACCACCCGGGGGACCGGGAAGACCCCGATTACCTGGTCCGGCTCGGCCTCGTGGATCTCGGCCACCCGGCGGCAGAGCATCCGGATGGCGTGCTGGACGGTGACCCGGTGCAGCGGGCCGAGGTCGGCGTTGACAACGAGGACGGCGTCCACCGGGATCTCCCTCCATTGGCGGTGACGGACGTAGGGCCGGACAGCGAAGAGCCGCCCGGTCCGTTGGGGACGGGGCGGCTCGACGCGGGTCGGGCGCGCGTCAGTCGGGCCGGTCGTTCCCGGGGCCTTCGGCTCGGCAACCGTCGCTGGGCAGCCACGACGGCACGGTGGTGACGTGCGACATCGACATGTACGGCTCCCGGTGCGGTGGTTGACCTTGCGCGATCACGGTAGGTCCGCCCGACCCGGGCGGGCAACGGATTTCGATCGAGCCGCGCCCGCCGGGACGGTCCGGGGTCAGTCCCGCTTCGCGAGCAGACCGCGGGGCCGGACCGAGTGGACCGGCTCGGCCGCGCCGCCCTCGGCGCGCAGGATGTGGTTCGCCGCGATGATCCCGGTCGCCGCCGAGCGCTCCATCAACGCGCTGGGGAAGTCCGTGGCGATCCCGTCGCCGGCCAGATAGAGCCCGTCGGCGTCGGTGCGTACCCCGGGCCGCCAGGCGTGACTGCCGGGTGGAAAGGCCGGTGCCTGCGCCGCCACCCGGGCGCTCAGCTCACGGACGGGTAGCCCGGCCACCTCCGGCCAGAGTGTGGTCAGCTCGGCGCGCATCCGTTCGGCCAGCTCCGCGGCGGGCACGCCCGGCTCGCAGGCGTACGCGTGCAGCTCCAGCACGCTTCCGCCGGTGCGCTGGGCCCAGTGGCGGGGCTCCCGCTCCAGCCGGTGGTAGAGCGTCACCGAGTCCAGCGTCGGCTGCCGGGACACACCGCTGAAGACCGCCCGGTCGGGGCGTACGTCCCCGTCCAGCCAGTAGCGCGCCACCGCGTACGGCGGGCCGGGGGTGCCGAAGGCGGGCATCCGCGCCACCAGCCGCGGCGCGTGTTCCGCCAGCTCGGCGGAGGCCCCGACCAGCGCGGCGAGCGCGGGTGGGTCGACGGCGAGCACGACGTGCCGGGCGTCGTACGCCGTGCCGTCGCCGGTGACCACCCGCCAGCCGTCGCCGGCCCGGAGCACCGCGGTGGCGGCCGCCCCGGTCACCACCCGTCCGCCGTGCCGCTCGATGTGCCGGGTCAGCGGTGCCCAGATCGCCGTCGCGTAGTCCGCGTCCGGCGCGTCGAAGGCCAGCCCTTCACCGTTGCCGAGCAGGTAGAAGTGGAACTGCGCGACCATCTCGGCGGCCGACATCTCCGCCTCGTGGTTGAAGAACGAGTGCGAGAAGACCTCGAAGAGCATCGCCCGGGCCCGGTCCGGCAGCCGCAGCGAGTCGAGCAGTTCGTCGGCGGTGGTCTCGTCCAGCTCGGCGTAGGTGCGCACCGGGTGGTAGCTGAGCAGCGGCAGCGCGGCGTTGCGGTCCATCCCGCGCAGGTCGCGCAGGCGCAGGCTGGGGCTGCGGGCCAGCAGCGCGAGCAGGTTCAGCGGTGGCGCGGCGGGCAGGTCGCCGAACTCCTCGGTCGGCCACCGGGCGGAGAGGATCGGGTAGCCCGGGACCGGCCGGAGGAAGCCGAGGCCGGGGTCGATCCGGCGGAGCACCGACCGCCAGTTGTAGTACTGCCGGAAGAAGGCGTGGAAGCCGTGCTCCACCTGCTGGACGCCGTCGGCGAGCGCCTCCGGCCAGGCGCCGAGCCGGCCGCCGAGGGTCGCCGCGGCCTCCAGCACGGTGACCCGGACCCCGCGCTCGGCCAGCACCACCGCCGCCGACATGCCGGCGATCCCGCCGCCCACCACCACCGCCGCGGCCGGGTGCGGCACCCTCGGGGCGCCACCGCCGCCGGGGTCCACCCGGCGCGGGCGTACGCCGAGCAGCGGACCGACCACTCGCGACAGTGCCATTGCGACCTCCCGCCCGGGCGAAGCCTTCAGTCTGCCCCGACCGGCCGGGCCGGCGCGCGACCGCGCCGCGCGTCACGGCGGGGACGCGAGGCAGCGGCGCTCGCGATCCGAGGCCGGCCAGACGTACTCGAGGTCGGTCGGCACGTCGCCGAAGAGCGGCCGATAGTGCTCGGGGTCCTTGCGGACCAGCGACGAACGGTGGCTCAGGTGCAGGTCCTCCCGGCCCAGCCAGGGCGGCAGCTCACCGGCGGCGGCCAGCTCGTCCTGGGTGCGGATGACGTCGATGCCGCAGGCGTTGGCCAGGTCGAGGCTCATCGTGCCGGCGCAGGTGTCGGCCCGCCCGGGCTCGCACCAGACCGCGCACATGTCCAGCCCGTACCGGGTCAGCGCCTCCTCGTACCCGGCCCACATCTTCACCGCGGGGTGGTTGCGCCAGCCGTACGTCGGCCAGGTCAACCCGCGCAGCACCTGGATCGTCTCCACCCGCTGCTTGCCCAGCCGCTTCTGATCCAGCGTCCGAGCGCTGGCCAGGAAGCCCGGGTACGGGAGGAAGGTCTGCATACCGCTGTTCTACCCGGCGGCCCGCCCGACATGCCCGGCATGACAGGAACCGGACGGGGTCGCCCAGCGTGGTCGTGCTGACTACGATCCGGGCATGGGGGAGCCGTGGCGGGATCGGGCGCGCCGAGCGGTCGAGTGGAACTGGCGGCTTCGCCCCGCCGGTGACCCCCGGCCGCACTACGTCGTCTGTGGGCGGGACGCGCTCGCCTACTACGTGGCCAAGGCGCTGCTCGACACCGATCTGCCCGCCGGCGGCGCCCGGGTGACCGTGGTGGTGCCGGAGCGTTACCGCTCCAACGGGCCGGACGTGGCCACGCTGCGCGGCGTCCGGGTGGTCCGCTCCGACCGGCTCGACGTGGCCACCTTCGAAACCGCCGGGCTGGCCGGCGCGGCGGGGGTGGCCTTGCTGCACCAGGACGACGTGGGCAACCTGCATGCGGCGCTCTGCGCTCAGGCGGTCGACGGCCGGGTCCGCCAGGTGCTGCGGATGTTCAACGGCACCCTCGCCGACGGCGTCCGGACGCTGCTCGAGGCCCGGGTCGAGGTGCTCTCCGACGCCGAGATGGCCGCGCCGGCGTTCGTCGCGGCGGCGCTCGGCGAGGTCGACCCGACGCACTTCCAGCATCGGGACCGCACGCTGCGGGTGGCCCGGCGCGCCGACGTGCGGGAGCAGGACGTGGCCTGCGGGCTGGCCGACCTGAGCGACCCGCAGCGGCCGCTGCTGCTCCCGGCCGACCAGACGGTCGCCGACCTGGTGCTCGCCGAGGCGACCGGGCAGCCGCCGGGCACCGAGGTGGCGGCCCGCCGGCTGGTCCGGGCGCGGCGGCGGCCGGTGGCGGTGGTGCTCCGGGCTGCCCGGGGCTTCGCCACCCGCAAGATCGGCATCGCGGTGATGGCGCTGCTCGCGGTGATCGCCGTGCTGGGCGCGTTGATCTCCCGGGCCGAGGGCGTCTCCCCGGCCGAGGCGCTCTATCTCACCCTGGTCACCACGCTCAGCGGCGCCGACCCCGACACGACAAAGCCCGCCGACGCGCAGATCATGCAGGTGGTGCTCAACCTGGCCGGGCTGGCGCTGATCCCGCTGATCACCGCGGTCGTGGTCGACGGGATCGTCAACGCCCGGCTGGCCCTGCACACCGGGCGGCTGCAACCGGCCCGCTCCGGCCACGTGGTGGTGGTCGGGCTCGGCAACGTGGGCACCCGGGTGATGGCCCAGCTGCGCGAGTACGACGTCGAGGTCGTCGCGATCGACAAGGATCCGGAACCGCGCGGTGCCACCCTGGCCCGGCAGCTGGGGGTGCCTCTGGTCGTCGGTGACGCCGCCCTGCCCGAGACCCTGGAGGCCGCCTCGGTGGCCGACTGCCAGGCGCTGGTGGTGGTCTCCACCGACGACGTGACCAACCTGGAGTCGGCGCTCGCCGGCCGCGATCTCCGCCGCGACCTGCGGGTGGTGCTGCGCCTCTTCGACGGTGACTTCGCCGAGCGGGTCGAGCAGGCGTTCGGCCTCGGCGTCTCCCGGTCGGTGTCATACCTGGCCGCGCCCGCCTTCACCGGCGCGCTGACCGAGCGGGCGGTGATCGCCACCATCCCGATCGGGCGGCACGCGCTGCCGGTCGCCGAGGTGCCGGTGGCCGCCGGGTCCGCGCTGGACGGCCGGCCGCTCAGCGTGGTCACCCGGGACGGTCAGGTGCGGCTGATCGCCCGCACCCCGGCCGGTGGTGCCAAGACGATCTGGTGGAAGGAGCTCGACCCCCGGCAGGTGATCTTCGCGGGTGACCGGCTGACCGTGGTCGCCCGCCGGGCCGGGTTGGACTGGCTCACCCGCCAGGCGGCGCCGCCCGCCCTCGGCGTGCGGGGCGTGGTGCCGCCCACCCTGGCGGGGACCCCGCCGCCCCGCTCGGCGGCAGTCTCGCCCTCAGCCCCGCCGGCGCCGGGCGGCGTACCCCGCGGCGCCGACGGCGAGCACGCCGAAGCCCGCGAGGACGCTGCTCAGCGGCAGGTTGACCGCGAGCAGCAGGCAACCGACCAGCCCGAGCCCGGCGAGCGCCTGAACCGGTAGCTTCCGGGCCGGGTCGCGGCCGAGGGTCAGCGCCGCCGCGTTGGTGATCGCGTAGTAGACCAGCACGGTGCAGCTGGAGAAGCCGATCGCGGCCCTTACGTCGCCGAGCGCCACCACCAGCACCACCACCGCGGCGACCGCCAACTCGGCCCGGTGCGGCACCCGGTGCCGCGGGTGCACGGCGGCCAGCCCACCGGGCAGGTCGCGGCGGCGGGCCATCGCCAGCAGGGTGCGCCCCACCCCGGCGAGCAGAGAGAGCAGCACGCCGGTGACCGCGACCGTGGCCCCGGCCCGGACCACCCACGCCAGGTCGGGCAGCCCGGCGGCGGTCACCACATCGGCCAGCGGCGCGGCGGAGCCGGCCAGCCGATCGGCGCCGAGCACCCCCAGCGCCACCACGGCGAGGACCAGGTAGATCGCCAGCACCACGCCGAGCGCCAGCGGCACCGCGCGCGGGATCGTCCGCTCCGGGTCGCGAACCTCCTCGCCCAGGGTGGCGATGCGGGCGTAGCCGGCGAAGGCGAAGAAGAGCAGGCCGGCGGCGGTGAGCACGCCGCGTCCGGAGCCGCCGGGGTCGGTCAGCCGGTCCAGGACGACCGGGCCGCCGACCACGCCGGTCACCGCCACCAGGACCAGCACCGCCAGCACCAGCCCGACCAGCAGCTTCGTCACGAGGGCGGTCCTGCCGATGCCCCGCAGGTTCACCGCGGTCACCGCGAGCACCGCGCCGACCGCCACCAGCCGGGCCTGCTCCGGCCAGAGGTACGCCCCGATGGTCAGCGCCATCGCCGCGCAGCTCGCGGTCTTGCCGACCACGAAACCCCAGCCGGCCAGGAAGCCCGCGAACGGGCCGAGCCGCTCCCGGCCGTAGACGTAGGTCCCGCCGGACTCGGGGTAGCGGGCGGCCAGCCGAGCCGAGCTGGTGGCGTTGCAGAAGGCGATGAAGCCGGCGATCACCAGCGCGGGCAGCAGCCCGGCGCCGCCGGCCGCCGCCGCAGCCGGGGCGAAGACCACGAAGACGCCCGCACCGAGCATCGAGCCGAGCCCGATGAGCACCGCGTCGGGTACCCCGAGCCGGCGTTCGAGTTGGACCACGGCCGGCAGGCTAGGCGTCCGAGGTGAACAACGCGGTACGGCGGGACCCGGGCAGCCGGGCCGGCAGCGGTACGTCGTCCCACGGGATCCGGTGCAGCAGCCGGTCCAGGAGCAGGCCGAGCAGCAGGCCGGCCACCGAGTCGGTGAGCCAGTGCCAGCCCAGGTAGGTGGTGGTGCAGAGCACGATCAGCGGCGGCAGCACCCGTACCGCGATGATCACCCGGTGCGGGACCGGCCGGTCCATGCTGCGCAGCAGCGCGCCGACCAGCAGCGCCAGCACCCCGTACCAGACGATGGCGTTGGCCACGTGCCCGGACGGGTAGGACTGGGCGAAGCGGAACGGCACGTCCTGCTGGAAGAGCGGCAGGGTCTGCTCCGGCGCCAGGAACGGCTCCTTCACGCTGGCGCTCGGCGCCGGCCGGGCCGTCCAGACCTTCAACGGGCCGATGGTCAGGTAGGTGAACAGGAAGGCGACGACCGGCGGCAGCACCGGCCGGATCGAGCGGACCCGGACCGCCACCAGCACCCCGAGCCCGGCGGCGAGCAGGGTCAGCGGGGTGCCCTGGCCGAGCAGGTTCAACACCCGGGCCACCCAGTACGCCGCCGTCGGCCGGTGGGCCTGCGCCCAGTCGGCCACCGCCCGGTCGATTCCGAAGAGCTGGTCGGCGGCGAGCGCCACCGTCAGCCCGACCAGACCGGCGAGCAGCAGCGCGTCGAACCACCAACCGGCCGGACGGACCGGTCTGAGCTGGACCTTCCGCCGTACCGCTGTGGTCTCCCGCACGCGACCACGCTACCGGGCTGCTGTGGGCCCAGCCACGATGGGAAGCCTTCGCCGGGCGGACGCGGCATGCTTGTCCCCGTGCGGATCACGTCTGCCCTCGTGGACCCGGCGCTGCTCGACCTGCCCTGGTCGACACCGCTGGAAGAGTGGCCTGCCCAGCACCTGGTGGCGCTGCCGCAGGGCATCTCCCGGCACATCGTCCGGTTCGTCCGGCTCGGCGACTACGTGTACGCGTTCAAGGAGACCCGCGAGCGCATCGCCGAGCGCGAGTACGACCTGCTCCGGGCCCTGGAACGGATCGACTTCCCGTCGGTGGAGGCGGTGGCGGTGGTCGCCGACCGGCAGACGCCGGAGGGAGAGCCCCTTGAGTCGGTGCTGATCACCCGCCACCTGCAGTTCTCGCTGCCCTACCGGGCGCTCTTCTCGCACACCCTGCGACCGGAGACCATGGGCCGGCTGCTCGACGCGCTCGCCGCGCTGCTGGTCCGGATGCACCTGACCGGGTTCTTCTGGGGTGACTGCTCCCTGTCCAACACGCTCTTCCGCCGGGACGCGGGCGCGTTCGCGGCCTACCTGGTGGACGCGGAGACCGGCGCGCTGCGCCCCTCGCTCTCCAACGGCCAGCGCGGCGAGGACCTGGAGATCGCCCGGGTGAACATCTTCGGCGAGGCGCTGGACCTCCAGGCCGCCGGCCTGCTGCACGAGTCCATCGACCCGGAGGTGGTCTGCGAGGAGGTCGTGCAGCGTTACGAGCGGCTCTGGCACGAGATCACCTACGAGCAGCAGGTCGAGCGGGAGGCCCGGCACGACATCGAGGGCCGGATCCGCCGCCTCAACGAGCTGGGCTTCGACGTGGCCGAGGTGGCCATGTCGACCATCGACGACGGGCGCTACCTGGTCCGGCCCAAGGTGGTCGACGCCGGCTACCACACCCGGCGGCTGCTGCGGCTGACCGGCCTGGACGCCGAGGAGAACCAGGCCCGCAGGCTCCTCAACGACCTGGACGCCTACCGGGCGGAGAGTGATCTCGTCGACGAGCAGCAGGCAGCGCACCGCTGGCTGACCGAGGTCTTCGAGCCGGTGGTCCGGGCGGTGCCGGCGCACCTGCGCCGCAAGCTGGAGCCGCAGGAGATCTTCGCCCAGATCATCGAGCACAAGTGGCTGCTCTCCGAGCGCGCCGGCCGGGACGTCGGGATGCGTCACGCGGTGCAGTCCTACCTGGTCGACGTGCTGGCGCACCGCCCCGACGAGCAGGCCGTGCTCGGCGTCGAGGTGCCCACCGCCGGCTGAGCCCGGCCCGCCCGCCGCCGGTGCCGCCGGCCGCTGCGGGCGCTACCGCGGGTCACTCCTGCCAGGAGCCGCCGCGCAGCACCCGGACCACGTTCAGCTCCTCGTCCAGCACTACCAGGTCGGCACGAAGGCCGACCTGGAGAGCGCCGACCCGGTCGCCGAGCCCGATTGCCCGGGCGGGGGTGGTGGCGACCATCCGGGCGGCGTCGGCCATCGGGATCCCGGCGGCGAGCGCGTGCCGCAGCGCCGCGTCCATGGTGAGGGTGCTGCCGGCGATCGCACCGTCGCTCGCCAACCGGGCCACCCCGTCGGCCACGGTCACCGCCTGCCCGCCCAGCTCGTACTCGCCGTCGGCCATCCCCGCCGCGGCCATCGCGTCGGTGATCAGGGCGGCCCGCTCGGGGCCGACCACCGAGGTGGCGAAGGTGAGCGTCCCGTCGTGCAGGTGCACCCCGTCGGCGACCAGCTCGCAGACCACGTTCGGCGCGTCCAGCAGGGCCACCACCGGGCCCGGCTCGCGGTGGTGCACCGGGCGCATCCCGTTGAACAGGTGGGTGCCGACGCTGGCGCCGGCCGCGAGCGCGGCGCGGGTCTCGTCGTACGTGGCGTCGGTGTGACCGACGGCGGCGACCACCCGGTGCGCGGTGAGCAGCTTGATCGCGTTCAGGGCGCCGTCCCGCTCGGGGGCGAGGGTCACCATCCGGATCGTGTCGCCGCCCAGCTCGATCAGCTCGGTCAGCTCGTCGGTGGACGGGTCACGGAGGAACTCCGGGTTCTGCGCGCCGCACCGGGCCGCCGAGAGGTACGGCCCCTCGAAGTGGACGCCGGCCAGCACCCCCTCCTGCACCAGCGGACGGTACGCGACGGTGGCCGAGCGCATCAGCTCGTACGGCGAGCTGACCAGGCTGGCCAGCAGGGTCGTGGTGCCGTGGGCCAGGTGGAAGGCGGCGGCCGAGCGGGCCTGCCCGGCGTCGCCGGTGGTGAAGGTGTGCCCGCCACCGCCGTGGGTGTGCATGTCCACGAAGCCGGGCAGGATCCAGTGCCCGTCCCGCACCGCCGGGTACTCGGCCACCGCCGTGATCCGGTCGCCGTCCCACTCGACGCAGCCCTGACGGATGACGCCGTTCGGGGTCACCACCTTGCCGCTGACCCGCACGGTCATCGCTTCTCCACGGTTCTCGGGACGCCCAGGGCGTCGAGGGCGAGCAGGGCGGCGCCGAGGCAGCCTGCCTCGTCGCCCAGGGCCGCCGCGACCAGCCGCGGCTCCCGGTGAAAGGTCATCCGCTCGTGCAGTGCCGCGCGGAGCGGGTCGAGCAGTCGCGAACCGGCCTGCGCCAGCCCGCCGCCGAGCACGATCGTGGCCACGTCGAAGAGCGCCTGCCCGGTCGCGAGCCCGTCGGCGAGCGCCGCCACGGTCTCCTGCCAGATCCGCACCGCCGCCGGCTCGCCGGCGGCGGCCCGCTCGGCCACCTCGGCCGCGTCGGTCGGGACCCCGGTCAGCTCGGCGTAGCGGCGGCCGACCGCGGCGGCCGAGGCGATCGCCTCCAGGCAGCCGGGTCGCCCGCAGCCGCAGCGCGGGCCGTCCGGGCGCACCAGGATGTGGCCGATCTCGCCGGCGGCGCCGTGCGCGCCGACGCTGGCCGAGCCGTCGACCACGTGCGCGGCCGCGATGCCGGTGCCGATCGCGACGAAGAGCACGTGCCCGGCGCCCCGGCCGGCGCCGAGCCGAGCCTCGGCAAGACCGCCCACCCGCACGTCGTGGCCGAGCGCCGTGGGCAGGCCGAGCCGGGCCACCGCGAGGTCCCGCAGCGGTACGTCCCGGAAGCCGATGTTGGCCGACCAGACGGCGACGCCGCGCCCCTCGTCGACCACGCCGGGCACGGCGACGCCGAGCGCGACCGGGGTGCGACCGTCGGCGCGGGCCTTGCCGGCCAACCCTTCGGCGATCTCCAGGATGGTGTCGACCACCGCCGCGGGCCCGCGGTCGGCGCCTGTCGGGTGTCGTTCGGTGTGCACGGTGCGGCCGTCCGGACGGACCAGGGCGCACTTCATGCCGGTACCGCCGACGTCCAGCGCGACGACGACGTCGCCGTCGCCGTCACTCATGCCGGCACTCAGCTGCGCTCCGTGCCGCCATGAGGCACCGTCGTGCTGAGTCGATGGTTCGCTCACTGACGCTCACTCACGCGAGCACCACGGAGCGGGTCAGGTGTCGGGGCGCGTCCGGGTCGAGGCCCCGGCTGGTGGCGAGGGCGACCGCGAACCGCTGGGCCAGGATCAGGTCGGCCATCGGGTCCACCGGATTCCGCCCGGCCGCCCAACTGCCGAGCACGGTGCGGCAGCCGTGGGTGCGGCTGTGTACGAAGGCGGCGCCGGTGGCGGCGACGTCCTCCGGCAGCCCGTCGGGCAGCGCGCCGAACGCCCAGACCAGCCGGCCCGGTGCGGCGATCGAGATCGGGCCGTGCCGGTAGTCCATCGCCGGGTACGCCTCGGCCCAGAAGGTGGCGGCCTCCCGGCACTTCAGCGCGGCCTCCTGGGCCAGTCCGATCGTCCAACCGCGACCGAGGAAGGTGACCTGCTCGATCAGGCCCGGGTCGATCGGCAGCGGGGCGCGGACCGCGACCTCGGCGTCGGCGGCCAGCGCGCCGACGTTCTCGCCCAGGTGGGCGCGGAGCAGGGCCAGCGCGGTGGTGGCGAAGCGGGTCTGCACCACCGAGCGTTCGTCGGCGAAGGGCATGGTCACCGCGGCGTCGGCGAGCTGCACCGCGGGCGAACCCGGGTCGCCGGCGAGCACGGTGGTCGGCAGCTGGCCACGCAGCGCCTCGATCAGCTCCACCACCTCGGTGGTGGTGCCGGAGCGGCTGATCGCGATCAGCCGGTCGTAGCGCCGCCCGGCGGGGAACTCGGAGGCCTGGAAGGCGTCGGTCTCACCCTGCCCGGCCTGCTCCCGCAGCGCCGCGTACGCCATCGCCATGAACCACGACGTGCCGCAGCCGACGACGGCGACCCGCTCGCCGGGGGCGGGTAGGCCGGGGTGCCCGCCGGTGGCGAGCTTCGCGGCCTCCCGCCAGCAGTCGGGCTGACTCGCGATCTCCGCGTCGACGTACGCCATCACAACTCCTCGCACGAGGCGGCCGTGCGCAATACGGCTCGTTATACCCGTCTTTCGCGCGTCATTCTGCGCGAACGGGGGTGGTCGTGGCAACCGGCTGCCCGTTCGCGCAGACCGGTGTTTTGCGCCCTCCTAGTTTCGCGCACTACTGTGCACGCAATCAATCACCGATCGTGCAGTCGCTGGGAGGGCCCCCACGGTGGACCGCTACGCCAGATGGAATGCCCTGCTCGAGATGCTGACCGACAGTGGTCGGGTCAGCGTCGAGGAGGCCGCCGAGCGGCTGGACGTCTCCCAGGCGACCATCCGGCGCGACTTCGACCAGCTGGCCCAGCAGCAGATGATCACCCGTACCCGGGGTGGCGCGGTGGCCAACGGCGTCTCCTACGACCTGCCACTGCGCTACAAGACCGCCAAGCACTCGGCGGAGAAGCAGCGCATCGGCGCGGCTGCCGCCGCGCTGGTGTCGCCGGGCACGGTGGTCGGCCTGAACGGCGGCACCACCAGCACCGAGGTGGCCCGGGCGCTGGCCGTCCGGCCGGATCTGAACACCAACGCCGAGGGCGCCCAGCTGACCGTGGTGACCAACGCGCTGAACATCGCCAACGAGCTGCTGGTCCGGTCCCGGATGAAGGTGGTGGTGGCCGGCGGGGTGGTCCGGCCGAAGTCCTTCGAGCTGGTCGGCCCGCTCGGCGGCGCGCTGCTGCGTGAGGTCACCCTGGACATCGCCCTGCTCGGCGTGGACGCGATCGACCCGCAGCTCGGCGCGGCCGCGCACCACGAGGGTGAGGCGGCGATGAACAACCTCATGGTGGCTCGGGCGAAGCGCGTAGTGATCATCGCCGACTCGTCCAAGCTGGGCGGTCACGCGTTCGCCCGGATCTGCCCGGTGGACCGGGTGGAGATCCTGGTGACCGACTCCGGCGCCGACCCCGACGTGGTCGAGGGGTTCCGCGCGGCCGGTGTGCACGTCGTCTGCGCCTGAGTCGCCCCACCGCACCTCGCTCCCGCTCCCCGGGCCGGCCCGGCCGGTCGCGCAGCGTGATCGGATGACCCCCGATCGGGTTTTTCGGCGCGTCATTGCATACCCGGTATTGCATGGCCGTGCATACCGCGTATGGTGTCGCCTGTCATGCCAACCCATCGGGGGAGGTGCAGCTTGCCAGCTGTCCTGGAGATCGAAGGTCTACGTAAGACGTACAAGAGTCGTCGGCGCGGTACCCGCAACGCGTTGGACGGCTTCGACATGCGGGTCAACGCGGGGCAGGTGCACGGCTTCCTCGGCCCCAACGGGTCCGGCAAGACGACCACCCTGCGTACGCTGCTCGGCCTGATCCGGCCGAACGGCGGTCGGATGAGCATCCTCGGGCACGAGGTGCCCGCGGCGCTGCCGACCGTCGCCGGTCAGGTCGGCGCGATCGTGGAGAGCCCGCAGTTCTTCCCGCACTTCACCGCCCGGGACACGCTGTCCCTGCTGGCCTCCGCGGGCGAGGTGCCGGCCACCCGGGTCGACGAGGTGCTCGAGCTGGTCGGGCTGCGCGACCGCGCCGGCGAGCGGGTCAAGACCTACTCGCTCGGCATGAAGCAGCGGCTCGCCGTCGCCTCGGCCCTGCTCAAGAACCCGAAGCTGCTGATCCTCGACGAGCCGGCCAACGGTCTCGACCCCGGCGGCATCCGGGAGATGCGCACCCTGATGCGCAACCTCTCCGAGTCCGGGATGACCGTGGTGCTCTCCAGCCACATCCTCGGCGAGATCCAGCTCATCTGCGATTCGGTCACCATCATCTCGCTGGGCCGCCGGGTCGCCTTCGGCCCGGTCGACGAGGTGCTCGCCCAGCACTCGTCCGGCGCGGTGCGGGTACGCCTCGAAGCGGTGACCGACCTGCCCGCGGCCACCGAGGCGCTCACCCGGGCCGGGATCCGGGTCACCGGGCAGCCGGACCACCTGATGCTCGGCGGTGTCGACAAGCCGGCCACGGTCACCCGACTCCTCGCCGAGCAGGGCCTCTACGTCAGCGAGCTGGCACCGATCGCCGTCGACCTGGAGAGCGTCTTCCTCGAGCTGACCTCCACCGCGCCGGTCCCCGGCCAGCACCGGCAGGTCGACCAGTCCACGAAGGTCGGTGGGCCGGAGCAGTCCGGTGCCGCCGGAGGGGGGTGGGGCGCGTGAGCCTCTACCGTACGGAGCTGCGCCGGCTGGCCAAGCGGCGCTTCACCCGCTACATGACGCTGCTCGGCCTGCTGGTGCTGGCGGCGGTGGTGGTCGGGATGTTCTTCAGCAACCAGAAGATCGACGCCGCCGCGCACGCCCGCGCGGAGCGCCAGGCCGAGCAGCAGTACCAGGATCAGGTGCGCTACACCGAGCAGGAACGTGCGGCGTGCGAGCAGGCCGAGGCGGCCGGCACGAAGGACGGCAACCGGTTCCCGCCGCAGTGCGACATGATCACGGCCCCGCCCCGCGAGGCGTTCGAGGCCGAGTGGTTCCTGCCGTCGACGTTCGACTTCCGGAAGAGCTTCGGCGAGATGCTGATCCCGTTCGCGGCGATCCTGGGGCTGGTCGGCTTCGTCGTCGGCGCGTCCTTCATCGGCGCCGAGTGGAGCAGCGGCGGAATGATGAACCTGCTGCTCTGGCGGCCGAAGCGGCTCACCGTGCTGCTCAGCAAGCTGGCCGCGCTGCTCACCGGGGCATTCGCGCTGACGGTCTCGGCCGGGCTGCTCTGGTACGGCGGGTTCTGGCTGGTCGCCCTGTTCCGGGGCAGCACCGAGAAGGTGACCTCCGGTGTCTGGCAGTCGCTCGCCCTGACCGGGCTGCGCGGGCTGGTGCTGGTGCTCGCCGCCACCACCATCGGCTTCGCGCTGGCCTCGCTGGGCCGGCACACCGCGATGGCCCTCGGCGGCGTGGTGGCGCTGCTGGTGGTCGGCCAGTTCGGGCTCGGCATTCTGCTGAGCATGGCCCGGATTCCGTTCGTCGAGGCGTGGCTGCTGCCCACGTACGCGGCGGCCTGGATGCAGAAGAAGGTGACCCTGGAGAACTGGGAAGCCTGCAACGCCACCTTCACCGGTGAATGCAAGCCGGAGACCTTCGACATCACCTGGCAGCAGTCCTCGGTGATGCTGGTGGTCGGGGTCGCGGTGATCCTCGGCGGGGCCCTCTGGGCGATGCGCCGACGCGACATCTCCTGACCGGCGGGGCGCCGGCCGCGACGACAGATGCGGCCGGCGTCCGCCCTGGTTAGGCTGGGGTCCCCCCGGTCGGCGTCGCGGTGCCGGCCGCTCGCCCGAGGAGCGCCATGCAGCCTGCCGACGCCGCCCCGGCCGCCGCCGAGCCACCCACCGACGCGTCGGATGCGACGCCGGTGCTGGGCGCGGCCGGCAACGCCCGGCCCGGCGCGGCCCCCGTCCCGCCGCCCCGTTCGGTGCCGGCCCAGGAGACCGTCCCGGCCGAGGTCGACGACGCTCGGCGGGCGGTCTCAGGCGATGCCGCGCCGGCCGATGCCGCGCCGGCAGCCACCGCCGCCGGGTTGACCGAGCGGGAACAGGCGATCCTCGCCTTCGAGCAGCAGTGGTGGCGGCACGCCGGCGCGAAGGAACAGGCCATCCGGGACGCCTTCGGCCTTTCTGCCACCCGCTACTACCAACTGCTCAACGGACTGCTCGACAACCCGGCCGCGCTCTCCGCCGAGCCGGTGCTGATCGGCCGGCTACGCCGGCTGCGTTCCTCCCGCGCCCGCAACCGCCGCCGCTAGAGCCCCGTCCGAGGGCCGCGCAGGCCGCCCGACCGGTCCTGGTGTCGCGCCGCATCCGCGCTGTCCGGCACACCCGTGCCCGGTCCTTCCGATGTCGCCGCCGTCGGCGGGTCTGCCGCCCCCGGCCTCACTCGGCAGCCTCGTCCGGTGTCGCCGCCACTGGCGGGTCTGCCGTCCACGGCGACAGTCGGCGGCCTCGTCCCGTGTCGCCGCCGGTCGTCCCGTGCCATCCGCCGACGCCCGGCTGGTCAGAGGCGCGTTGCCTGGTCGGATCCGGTCTCACCGAATGGCACCGCCGGTCCGCGACGAACGAATGTCGCGGGACCGGGCGGGTAGGCGGATGGCGTCCCGGGCCACCCCGTGGCTTGGGGCTGAGGAAGGGAGTGCACGATGACGGCGATCAACCAGAGCAGACCGCCGACTGGCACCGAGCAGGCCCGTGAGCAGGCCTCCCGGGTCGGGCACCAGACCGCACAGGCCGGTGGCCAGGTGGGTCACGTCGCGGCCGAACAGGGCCGGCAGGTGGCCGATCAGGCGCGCGACCAGGCCCGGCACCTGACCGGCGAAGCTGCCTCGCAGCTGCGCGAGCAGGCCCGGTCCCAGCAGCACCGGGCGGCGGACGGGCTGCGGAGCCTCGGTACCGAGCTCGGCTCGGTGGCCGACCGCAGTGACTCCGCCCTGACCGGTGAGGCCGTCCGTCGGGCGGCGGGCGCCGCACAGCGGGCCGCCGGATGGCTCGACGAACGCGAGCCAGGCGAGATGCTGAGCGACGTGCGCGACTACGCTCGCCAGCACCCGGGCAGGTTCCTCGCCGGTGCGGCGGTGGCCGGTCTGCTGTTCGGACGGTTCACCCGGAACATGGCCACCGGGAACGGTAAGCACCCCGGCGCCCAGATGAACCAGCGCCAGATGGGGCAGCAGGGCCAGCGGATGGCGGCCGGCCCCGGCGAGCGGACGGCCGAGGCGCCGTACACCGCGGAAGGGCCCTACTCCGGCACGGCCCGGGCGCGGAACGTGTCGCCCGACGGCCGGCGAGGCCCGGACATCCCCGGTGGGGTGGCACCGTGAGCGCCCCGGAGAAGGAACGCACCCAGTCGGTCGGCGACCTGATGGGTGACGTGAGTCGCAACATGTCCACGTTGTTCCGTCAGGAGATCCAACTCGCCAAGACGGAACTGCGCGAGGAGGCGACCCAGGCCGGCAAGGCCGGCGGCATGTTCGGTGGCGCGGCGCTGGCCGGGTTCCTGACCGTGCTGTTCGTCTCCTACGCCGCCTGGTGGGGTCTGTCCAACGTGATGGACCAGGGCTGGGCCGCGCTGATCGTGGCGGCTTTCTGGGCCGTGGTCACGGCGATCCTGGCCGTGACCGGGCGGAACAGGCTGCGTGAGTTCAAGGGCGTGCTGCCCAGGACTCAGCAGACCGCACGGCAGATACCGGACGCGATGCGGGGCCGGTGACCCCGAGCCGCGAGGGAGCAGACGATGTCGAGTGATTCGGATCGGATCCGACAACAGATCGAGTACACCCGGAGCGAGTTGAGCAGTGACGTCGACGCGCTGACCGACAAGGTCAACCCGCGGAGGATCGCCGGTGACCGCGTTGGGCAGGCCCGTGGGACGCTTGCCCGGGCTAAGGAGAAGGTGATGGGTACCTCAGGACATATGAGCGACAGGGCCGGACAGATGACCGACCGGGCCGGGCAGCGGATGTCCCAGGCCACCGGCTCTGTGCAGCACGCGGGCAACGAGGCCGGCCAGCGCATGTCGCACGCCGCCGGTTCGGTGCGCGACGAGGCGCGCTCGCTGGGGCAGCAGTCCCAGCAGCAGATGCAGGGCAACCCGTTGGCCGCGGGGATCATCGCCTTCGGCGCCGGGCTGCTGGTCTCCGCGCTGATCCCGCCCAGCCGCCAGGAGCAGCAGTGGGCCGGGCAGGCCAAGGGCATGGTCAACCAGCACTCCGACGAGCTGCGCGGGATGGCCAGCCGGGCCGGCCACGAGCTTCGCGACAACATGCGCGAGCCGGCGCAGCAGGCAGCCCGGTCGGTGGGTTCCACCGCCGTGAAGGGTGCGGCCAACGTCGGAAGCCAGGGCCGGTCCGCCGCCCAGCAGGTGAGCGGGCAGGCGCAGGAGGCTGTCGGTGAGCTCCGGCACCGCTGAGCCGGTACGGGCGGTGGGGCGGGCTCCGCTGATGCGGGTCCGCTCCGCCTCTGCCCCGGCACCCGGGCGGGACGTGAACGAGGACGTGGTCTTCCGGTTCGGCCCGCTGGTCGGCGTGCTGGACGGCGCCACCGTTCCGGCGGGCTTCGACACCGGCTGCGTGCACGGTCCGGAGTGGTACGTCCGGCACCTCGCCGCCCGGATCGGGCTGGCCGAGGCGGCCCGCCCGGCGGCGAACCTGATGAGCAACCTCGCGGCGGCCATCCTCGGGGTGCGGGCCGACCACGGCGGCCAGTGCGACCTGGATCATCCGGGCACCCCGTCGAGCACGGTCTGCCTGCTCCGCGAGGGCGGTGACCAGGTCGACTACCTGGTGCTCTGCGACAGCCCTCTGGTGTTGGACGCCGGCGGTCAGGTCACCGTCGTCGCCGACGACCGCCTCGACACCGCGATGGCCGAGCTGCGAAGCACTGCCTCGTTGCTGCCGGCGGGGACCGCCGACCGGGCCACCCGGTTCAGGCAGGCTGTGACGGTGCAGCGGGAGTGGATGAACCAGACCCACGGTTACTGGGTGGCCGCCGCCGACCCGGACGCGGCGTACCACGCGGTGGCCGGTTCGGTGCCGGTGCGCGGGCCGGGCGCGCTGCGCCGGGCACTGCTGCTCTCCGACGGCGCGTCCAGCGCGGTCGAGGAGTTCGGGCTGGTCGACTGGGCTGGGCTGCTGGACGTGGTGACCACGGAGGGGCCGGGCGCGCTGATCGACCGGGTCCGGACCGCGGAGCGCGACCTGCCGGATCGGCTGCGCCGGCACAAGCGCTCGGACGACGCCTCGGTGGTGCTCTGCGAGTTCGACCCGCACGACAGCGGAGCGTGAGGCGGCCCCCACGCCGCCCGACCGGCCGGTACCTGTCGACGGACCGCCAGTCACCGCTGGATGGGGTGGACTTCTCCCGGTAGGGCCGGCAGACTGCGGCACGTGGCGGGTACGGTCCGGTTGGAGCCGGTGGACGAGCGGAACCTCGAGCCGTTGCTCTCCGTAGCGGCCGCGGAGGCGGAGCCGGGTGACGTGATGCCCCCGGTGGAGGCCCCGGCCGGTTGGTCGCTCGCCCGCCGGGAGGCCTTCCGCGAATACCACCGGGCCAGCTTCGGCGGGCTGACCGGCCCGACCCGGACCCAGATGTACGCGATCCTGGCCGGCGGCGAGGTGGTCGGCATGGTCCGGATGACCCGCTGCGACGAGCCGGGCACGGTGGAGACCGGGATGTGGCTCGGTCGGTCGGCGCGCGGCCAGGGCATCGGCGGCGCCGCGCTGCGGGAACTGCTCAACGAGGCGGCCGCGGCCGGCATGCACGCCGTGGTGGCGGAGACCACCCGGGACAACGCTGGTGCCCTCTCGGTGCTGGAAAAAAGCGGCGCCAAATTGCGTGAGGACGGCGACAAGGTGCGCGCGGAAATCTGTCTGGATTCGACGCCGCCCGCCCGCTGATCCGGTTAGCGCTTTCTTTCCTGCTCTCTCCCCACCGCGACCGAACTGCGGTTACGTGCTTTCGTGTCCCGTTTGTCTCGTCCGGCGCTGCCTTTCTGAATTCGTCTGTCCGCGCTTTCCCCGGAAATTGTGAATGCGGTTTCGCGGCTATGCCGCTGGGTACTGCCCGCCGGGTCCGCCATTACGGGACGCCTGATTGAAGGTCCCGCTCGCGTCGATCGACGGGCCCTCTTTCGGCCCCGACCGCAGCAGGCGTCCGGACCGCGGGGGAGCGAAGGAGAACTGATGAACAGCGGAACACGAATTGGACTGGCAGTGGGCGTCGGCTACCTGGTGGGTCGACGCCGCAAACTGCGTACCGCACTCGCCCTGGCCGCCGCGGTTGCCGCCGGCCGGGCCAGCCGGGAGCCGGGCGGGTTGTGGCAGCGGGGCACGGACCTGTTGCAGTCGTCCCCCCACCTGGCCCACCTCGGCCGCCTCGGTGGCCCGCTCGCCGTGGCGGGCAAGGCGGCGGCGACGGCCGCGGCCGGCAACGGGATCGACGCGCTCAGCGGCAAGCTGCGCGGGTCGGCGGACTCGTTGCGCCGCCGCACCGTCGACATCACCGAGCAGGTGACGGGCGGCCCCCACTCCGACGGCGAGGCCGAGCGGTCCTCGCGGGCGGACGCGGGTGAGCCCGCCGGCCAGCGGCGGGGGCGGTGACCGTGGCTTCCAGCGCGGGATCACGGGAACTGGTCGACAAGCTTCGTGGCCAGCTCGCCGACGACGTGAAGAGCCTCGCCGGAGCGCTCGGTGAGCGGGCCGTCGCGGCGGTGACCGAACGGATGACCGGTGCGACCGGCCGGCTCGGCGAGTACGCCAAGCAGGGCGGTGGCCCCGGACTGATCGCCGCCGCCACCGGCGCGCAGCGACTGGCCGAGGGCGACTCCCCGGTGAAAGCGATGTTCCATGCCGGGGTGGCCGGCAGCAAGGAGAAGGTGATGTCGGCGCTCGGCAGGCGAAAGGGGGGCGCCGGCGGCGGCCGGAAGCTCAAGGTGACCAACATCGTCGAGACGATCGAGGTCGGCGTGCCGATCCGGGTCGCCTACAACCAGTGGACCCAGTTCGGCGACTTCCCGAGCTTCATGAAGAAGGTCGAGAACGTCGACACCCAGTCCGACGAGAAGCTGAACTGGAAGGCGCAGATCTTCTGGTCGCACCGCAGCTGGGAGTCGACCATCGTCCGGCAGATCCCGGACCGGCTCATCCACTGGCGTTCCAAGGGCGAGAAGGGCTCGGTCGACGGCACGGTCAGCTTCCATGAGGTGACCGGCGACCTGACCCGGATCCTGGTCGTGCTCGAGTACCACCCGCAGGGCCTCTTCGAGCACACCGGGAACCTCTGGCGGGCTCAGGGGCGACGGGTCCGGTTGGAGCTCAAGCACTTCGTCCGGCACGTGATGACGCAGACCGTCCTCGACCCGGACTCGGTGCAGGGCTGGCGCGGTGAGATCGAGGACTCAAAGGTCGTCCGGGACCACGACACCGCGGTCCGGGAGGAGCAGGAGAGCGCCCGGCGGGAACCCGAGGAGCAGGAGCGACGGGCGCCCGGCGGCGGCAGGCAACGCGCCGAGGAGGAGCCCGCCGAGGAGGAGCAGGCCGAGGAGCAGCCGCGCCGGGAGCGGGCCCGACCGGTGGCCCGCCGGCGGCCGGCCCGCCGCCGCCCGGCGGACGAGGAGTACGAGTACGAGGACGAGTACGACGAGGCGTACGAGGAGGAGCCCGAGGAGCCGGAAGCTCCGGAGGAGCCCCGCCCGGCGCGCCGGCGGGTCGCGGAGCGGGCCCGTCGCCCGCGTGCCACCGAGGAGCCGGAGCCGCGGCCCCGGCGGACGCCGGAACCGCCGCGCCGTCCGGTGGTACGTCGTCGTCGAGAGGAGCGGGACGAATGACCGTGGCAACCACCGGCGGTTCGGCCGGCAGTGCGCTGGAGCGCAGTGGGTCGTCGTCGGGCCTGGCCGACGTGGTGGAGACCGTGCTCGACAAGGGCGTGGTGATCGACGCCCAGGTCTCCGTCGCGGTGGTCGGGATCCAGCTGCTGGAGATCAACGCTCGGGTGGTGGTGGCGAGCGTCGAGACGTACCTGCGGTTCGCCGAGGCGGTGGACCGGCTCGACATCACCCCCCGGAAGCAGAAGGGGCTACCCGACCTCGTCGAGGGGGCATCCGGGGCGCTCGGCGCCGGAAAGGCGGTGTCCGGGCTCGGCAAGACCGTCGGGGCGCTCGGCGGCGCTGTCCGCGACGCCGTCGGCGACCTCGGCGCGGACCGCGAGCGGGACCGGGACCGACCCCGGCGTCGCCGTCGGGACGAGGAGCGCTGAGATGGCCGACACGACAGGATTGTTCATCTACGGCATCGTGCCGTCCGACGTGGAGCCGACCCCGGATGCCTCCGGGGTCGGCGACCCGCCGGGCGAGGTGACCGTCGTCCGGCGCGGCGACGTGGCCGCCCTGGTCAGCGAGGTACCGCTGGAGGCGGCGCTCGGCAGGCCTGCGGACCTCACCGCCTACCAGGCCCTGCTCGACGGGACCGCCCCGGTGGCCCCGGTGCTGCCGGTGCGCTTCGGCACCGTGGTCACCGGGGAGGACGCGGTCGGCGACTTGCTGGACGCGCACCACGACCGCTTCGCCTCCGCCCTCGACGAGCTGGAGGGGTTGGTCCAGTACGTCGTGCACGGTCGCTACGACGAGCCGGCGCTGATCGCTGCGGTGCTGGAGCAGAACCCGGCCGCCGCCGACCTGGCCGACCAGGTACGCGGCCGCCCGGAGGAGGTGAGCCGGGAACAGCGCATCCGGCTCGGCGAGATGATCAGCCAGGCGGTGGAGCTGCGCCGGGAGGCGGAGAACCGGGAACTGCTCGACCGGCTGAAGCCGTTCGCCGTGTCGAGCCTGCCCCGGCAGCCGAGCAACGAACTGGACGCGGTGAACGCCGCCTTCCTGGTCGACGCCGACCGGGAGGACCAGTTCGTGGACACCGTCGAGGAGTTCGCCGAGCAGCGCCGCGGGCTGGCCCGGATGCGGCTGCTCGGCCCGCTCGCCCCGTACGACTTCGTCAGCGCCCACGAGCTGGCGGGCTGAGGCGGATGGACATCCTCGGGACGCTGCTGACCCTGCCGTACGCCCCGGTCCGCGGCCTGACCGCGGTGGTCAAGGTGATCGCCCGGGAGGCGGAGTCGCAGCTGTACAACCCGGCCAACATCCGCCGGGAACTGGAAGCGTTGGACGCGGCGGCCGCCGCGGGCGAGCTGACCGCCGAGGAGCGGGACCAGCGGCAGCAGCAGGTGCTGGCCCGGCTGACCGGCGGTACCGCCCGCCCGGCGGCCACCACCGGCTCGCCCGAACCGGGACCGGCCACGGCCGACGCCGGGCCGGCCCGGAACGACGGCCCGGCGGGAGGCACCGGGCGTGCCGGGGCCGGGACGCGGCGCGGGGCGGTGGTCCGGCGGCGTGGCGACGAGCCACGGGACCGGTCTCGGACCGCACGGCCGGACGCGGAGCGGAACGGGCGGTCCGGTGGGCGAGGGCGGCGCGGCGAAGCAGGAGGAGGTGTACGCGATGACGGATCTGATCCGCGGCGACGGCGACCGGACACGCCGGCGTGAACCCGAGCCGGAGGACGACTGGGCCGACGACGAGGAGTACGTCGAGCCCTTGTCGGCGGCCGAGGCGGCCCGTGAGGGGCTGCGCCAGGTCGTCGAGCTGACCGGCCGGGAACCGGTCGGCACCACCTCGCTGCGGGCGGTCCAGGACGGTTGGGTGGTCGGTGTGGAAGTGGTCGAGGACCGGCGGATCCCCGCGTCGACCGATCTGCTCGGCCTCTACGAGGTGGAACTCGACCTCGACGGTGTGCTGCTCGGCTACCGGCGGGTGCGGCGCTACCAGCGAGGGAAGGGTGAGGTGGGCTGAGATGACGAGTGTCCCGTCGGTAGTGCAGAACTCCGGCCAGGTGCTGCCGGCCGGACATGAGCCGGCCAATCTCGGCGACATCCTGGAACGGGTGCTCGACCGGGGGATCGTGATCGCCGGCGACATCCGGGTGAGCCTG
The DNA here is from genome assembly GCF_040649635.1 of Micromonospora sp. NPDC048909. Taxonomy (NCBI): domain Bacteria; kingdom Bacillati; phylum Actinomycetota; class Actinomycetes; order Micromonosporales; family Micromonosporaceae; genus Micromonospora; species Micromonospora sp. NPDC048909. The sequence continues at coordinate 257,109 of NZ_JBEZFU010000006.1, forward strand.
CTCGACATCGAGCTGCTGACGCTGAAGCTGCGACTGGTCATCGCCTCGGTCGACACCGCCCGGCAGATCGGCATCGACTGGTGGGAGCACGATCCGTGGCTCAGCTCCCGGGCCCGCCCACCGGTGGAGCCCGGCCCCCGCGATCCGGAGCAGGTCGAGGCAGAACGCCGTCCCCGGGTCGCCGCCCGGGCGCAGCGACGGGACACGGGACGGGAGGAGTGGGATGAGTTCGACGGTTGACGCGGCCGGCCCGCCGGGGCGTACCGGCGGGGACGCCGGCCGCTGGCTGCACGGCGTGGTCCGGGAGACCGATCTGGGACTGCTGGGCGCGATCACCGGGATGGCCGGCGAGCCGGTCCGTCCGGTCCGGGCGGCGGGCCTGGTGGCTGTGGTGAGCGACGTGCCGCTGACCGAGTACGGCGAGGAGGCGCTGCGTCGCAACCTGGAGGATCTGGTCTGGCTGGAACGCGCGGCCCGGGCACACCACCGGGTGGTCGACGCCCTGACCCGCAGCGGCGCCGTGGTGCCGGCCCGGCTGGCCACCGTGCACCACGACGACGTGCGGGTCGCCGCCTCGCTCACCGAGCGCCGCGCCGAACTGGTCACCCTGCTCGACCGGCTCAGTGGCCGCGGAGAGTGGGGCGTCAAGGGGTACGTCGTGCCGGGCGCGACGCCCCGGGCCGAGCAGACCGCCGGCCCGGGTGGGGCCGGCGCGGCGTACCTGCGTCGACGCCGGGCCCAGCTCACCGCCCGCGAGGACGGGCAGCGGGCCGCCGACTCCGCCGCGGCGGCGGTGCACGAGGCGCTCGCCCGGCACGCGGTGGCCGCCCGGCGACACGCGCCGCAGGATCGCCGGCTCTCCGGGGCACCCACCGCCATGGCGCTCAACGGCGCGTACCTGGTGGACGCGGGGGCGCTGGCCGGCTTCGCCGGGCTGGTGGAGGCGCTCGGCACACGTCATCCCGAGCTGCGGCTGGAGCTGACCGGCCCGTGGCCGCCGTACTCCTTCGTGGCGGAACGGTCGGCGGAGCCGGCGCTGACCGTGCGGGAGCCGGCGTGACCGGCCGGGCGCGGCGGTCGGCACGATGACCACCTCGCTCGCCCCGAACAGCGCGGACGATCCGCTGGCCTATCGGCCGGTCGCCCTGGTCGACCTGCTCGACCGGGTGCTGGCCACCGGCGTGGTGGTCAGCGGCGACATCACCCTCGCCATCGCCGACGTGGACCTGGTGCGCATCTCGCTGCGTGCCCTGATCGCCTCGGTCGGTGCGCTCGCCCCACCCGAGCCGGGCGACCTGCCGTCGGCGGGCGCGCCGATCGAGCCGGTCGTGGACCTCGCATGACCGCCCCGGACGAGGTAGCGGGGTCCGGCCGGGACGGGGCAGCTGGAGCCGGCCGGGACGAGGCGGCCGAGCTGGCCGCCGCGCTGGACGCGCCAGAGTGGCGTCCGCCCCAGGTGACCCCGCTGGACCGGCGGCTCACGGTGGACCGCGACTCCGTCGAGCGGGGACTGGCCAGCCTGGTGCTCACCGTGGTCGAGCTGCTCCGCCAGCTGATGGAGCGCCAAGCGCTGCGCCGGGTCGAGTTGGGCGACCTCACCGAGGAGCAGATCGAGCGGATCGGCGTGACGCTGATGGCGCTGGAGGAGCAGATGGTCGGGTTGCGCGAGCACTTCGGCCTGGCCCCGGAGGACCTGAACCTCGACCTCGGTCCCCTCGGCCCCCTCCTACCCACCGACTGACCCCGCACTCCGGGCTCGTCCCGTTGATCATGACTTATTGCCAGCGACACGCCGTCCGGCGGGCAGTAACTTCATGATCAACCGGGGGTCGCGGGTAGGGGCAGGGGTCAGGGCTGGCGGGCCTGGGCGTAGGCGGCGAGCCAGGCTACCTGGGCCGGGTCGAGGGAGGGGCGGACCCGTTGGCGGGCCGCCGTGACGTGGGCGGCGGTGACCGTGGAGGCGGTCAGCGACTCGCGCATCGCGGCCAGCGCCGCCTCCCGGACCAGCGCCGCGCAGTCCGCCGCCGAGAAGCCGTCCAGCTCGCCGCCGAGCCCGGGCAGGTCCACGTCCGGCGCCAGCGGCACGTTGCGGGCGGCGGCCCGCAGGATCTCGGCCCGGGCCGCCGCGTCCGGCGGCGGCACGTAGACCAACCGCTCCAGCCGTCCCGGCCGCAGCAACGCCGGGTCGACCAGGTCAGGCCGGTTGGTCGCGCCGACCACCACCACGTTGCGCAGCGCCTCCACCCCGTCGAGCTCGGTGAGCAGCGCGGCGACCACCCGGTCGGTCGTACCGCCGTCGGAGGCCTGGCCACGGACCGGCGCGAGGGCGTCCACCTCGTCGAGGAAGATCAGGGTGGGGGCGGCCTCGCGGGCCCGGCGGAACAGCTCGCGGACCGCGCGTTCGCTCTCGCCGACCCACTTGGAGAGCAGCTCGGCGCCCTTCACCGAGAGCACGTTCGCCCGCCCCGAGCCGGCCAGCGCGGTGACCAGGTAGGTCTTTCCGCAGCCGGGCGGGCCGTAGAGCAGCACCCCGCGCGGCGGCTGCACGCCGAGCCGCGCGAAGGTGTCCGGGTAGGTCAGCGGCCAGAGCACCGACTCGGTCAGCGTCTGCTTCACCTCGGTCAGGTCGCCCACGTCGTCGAGGGTCACCGTGGCCAGCTCCAGCGTGGACGCGGCCATCGTGGTCGGCCGGACCACCTCCAGCGCGGCCGTGAAGTCGGCCATCGCCACGGTCGGGTTCTCGGCGGACTTCTGCCGCAGCGCCGCCCGTACCCCGGCCTCGCGGACCAGCGCGGCCAGGTCGGCGGCGACGAACCCCGGGGTCCGGCCGGAGATCTCGTCGAGCCGGACGTCCTCGGCGAGCGGAACCTGACGGGTGAGCACGGTCAGCTGGTCCCGGCGCAGCGCCGGGTCGGGCAGTGGGATGCTGATCCGCAGGGAGAGCAGGTCCGGGGCGCGCAGCGCCGGATCGACCGCCTCCGGCCGACCGGTGGTGCAGATCACCGCCGCTCCGGCCTGCACCGTCTCGGCCAGCAGCTGGCGGAAGACGGTGGCCACCGGGCCCGGTCCGTCCGCCGGCGCGAGCGCCTCGACGTCGGTGACCAGCAGCACCGCCGGGCCGTTGTCCCGGACCGCGGCGCCGGCCGCGTGCAGCCGCTCCGCGGCGGCCTGGTTGGTCAGCGACGCCACCTCCGGCGCCCAGAGGGCGCAGACCCGGGCACCGACCTGCGCGGAGACCGCGCGTACCAGGGCCGACTTTCCGGAGCCGGCCGGCCCGGCGATCAGGACGCCGAGCGAGACCCTGGTGCCGAGCCGGCCCAGCACCTCCCGGTGGTGGAAGCCCAGGTCGAGCAGTTCGGTCAGCTCCTCGGCCTGGGTCCGCAGCCCGGGCAGCTCGTCGACGGCCGGCGCATCCGCCGGCACGGCCGCCTCGACCGCGCCGGCGTCGGCGGCCGTCGCCCTGACGCCACCGTTGCGGCGTGCGGCCCGGGTGAGGGTGCCGCCGGAACCGGTGCCCGCGCCCGTCGGGCCGACCCCGGCCGCGGCGCCGTGGGTGACCGGCCCGTGCTCCCAGCCGACCAGGGTGTCCATGGTGACCAGCGCCCCGCCGGCCGGCTCCGCACCGACCACCGTGAGCAGGGTGCTGGTCCAGGCGTAGCCGACCGTGTTCGCCAGGCTGCGCCGGGCCGCCTCGACCAGGCTGCGGACCGAGGCGTCCGGCAGCACGTCCTGGGGCAGCAGGGAGACGTCGTCGCCGGCGGTGACCACCTTGCCGAGCAGTGCCAGCCGGAGCATCTCCGGACTCACCGCCGCGACGATCTCCACCGGCCCGGCCAGGGTGACCCGGCTGGCCGCGACCACCGGAACCGGGCTCACCGTCACCTGACCACCGTCGCGGACGCCGAGGTTGCCCAGCACCAGGTCGTCGGCGTAGAGCAGCGCGGTGCTCGCGCCCGACTCGGCCGCCGCCACGATGCCGGCGGTCACCCGCCGGCCGGCCAGCCGGACCGGGTCGCCGGGGCGCAGCCCCAGCGCGGTGAGCACCTCCGGATGCAGCCGGACGACGCCACGGCGGGCGTCCAGCGCCGCCGGCCGCAGGCTCGCGGTCAGGGTCAACTCGGGGTGCGCCACCGCCCGACCCTAGCCTCCGGCCGCCCGCGCCGTCCGGTCAGCGCTGCTGGTCGTGGTCGCTGAGCAGCGACGGGTCGCGGCGGATCAGCTCCGCCAGCCGGGCCGCCGGGTCCGGGGCTGGGCCGCGCTGGCCGGGCGCCCACCCGGGCACGGTCTTGACCGACATCGGCCAGGCCGGCGGGGGCAGGCCCGGCTCCGCGCCGACGGTCACCTCGCCGCCGGTCCAGGCGACCCGCAGCGGGTACGTCCGCCCGCCCAGCTCCACCTGGACGCTCACCGCCAGCCCGGGATGCCCGGCCACCACCCGGCGCAGCGCCTCGGCGACCTCCTGGACCGGGTCGTCGTCCACGGCTGCGTCGCTCTCCAGCCGGTGCGCGCCCGCCTCCCGGCCGGGGGACCCGGTCGGCTCGGCGGCTCGCCGGCGCAGCGCGTCCTCGCGCCGGGCCATCCGGGCCAGTGTCTCGTCCAACCCATCTCTCATCACGACCACCCCTTCGAGGAAACGGGTCTGACCGCCGAGGAGTTCAGGCCTCCCTGTTCCGGGTGGCCCGCGCCAGCGCCCGGTCCAGGACGACCAGCAGGGCGTCCCGCACCGAGAGACGGTCCCGGGCGTCGAACTGCACCAGCGGCACGTGGTCGCCGATCGCCAGCGCCCACCGGATCGAGTCGAGATCCAGCGCCAGCCGTCCGTCGAAGGCGTTGACCCCGACCACGAAGGGCAACCCCGCCTGCTCGAAGTAGTCGATCGCCGGATAACAGTCGTCCAGCCGGGAGCTGTCCACCACCACCAGCGCGCCGAGCGCACCCCGGGCCAGGTCGTCCCACATGAAGCCGAACCGCGACTGCCCCGGCGTGCCGAAGAGGTAGAGCTTCAGGCTGCGGTCGATGGTGACGCAGCCGAAGTCCATCGCCACCGTGGTGGTGGTCTTCGCCGAGCGCGCCCCGGGGTCGTCGATGCCGATCCCGGCGCTGGTCATCACCGCCTCGGTGGTGAGCGGTGCGATCTCGGAGATCGCACCGACCGTGGTGGTCTTGCCGACCCCGAACCCACCGGCGATGAGGATCTTGACCGGCACCGGCGGGGCGTCGACCCGCCCGGTCCGGCGCGCCCCCGGCGCGGCCTCGGAGCGCGCCCCCGCTGACGCGTCCGTCGTGTCGGTCGGGCGGTAGGGCGGTGGTGGGGTCGGCGGGTGCACGGGGCGCGCCGCCGCCGCCCCGGCGCCGCCCGGCATGCCGTACCGGGTGGCGGCGCTGTTCGCGGCGAGCCCGCCGAGCGGGGCGACCGGCCATTCAGGAGATCGCACGGAGTCCATCAATCACTCGCAGGATCAGATCGGGATCGGAGGCGCCGTCGCGGTGTTCGAGGTGCACCTCGAGGTGGCCGGCGGCGCGCAGGTCGCCGACCAGGACCCGGGTGACGCCGAAGTGCAGCCGGGTCCGGGCCGAGATCTCCGCCACGGAGATCGGTTCGTCGCAGAGGGCGATGATCGCCTGGAGCTCCGGTGCCAGCAGGGCGACCGGTGCGCCCGACCAGACCTCCGCGGCGGCGGTCACCTGGGTCTCCAGGCTGATCGCCGGGTCCGTGCCGTCCACCCGTCCGGCGGTCAGCACGAACGGGCGGGGGCCGGCCGGTCCGTCCTCCCCGGGGTGCGGGTCGGCCGCCGGCGTGCGCAAACCCGGTGCGGGCGGTTCGTGCAGGTAGGGGCGGATGCGGACCCCTGGTTCCGGGTCCGGCCCCGCACCGGCGACCTCGGCGGTCATTGCTGGGCGGCGTTCTTCAGCTCGGCGATGAGTCGCGGGGTGAGCGCGGCGCCGGCACGCCCGGCGAAGAGGGTCATCTCGTACGCGACCGTGCCCAGGTTGGCCGACCGGTCGGCGACCACACCGAGTACCGAACCGCTGCTGATCGCGCTGATCAGCAGGTACCCGTCGGCCATGTCGACGATCACCCGGTTCACCCCGCCCAGCGCGTACCAGCTGGCGGCGCCGCCGGCCAGGCTGGTCATGCCGGAGACCACCGCGGCGAGCCGCTCGGCATTCGACCGGTCCCGGATCGCGGACATGGCCATCAGCAGCCCGTCCGAGGAGACCGCGATCGCCTCCAGCACGCCGGCGGTGCTCGAGGTGAAGGAGTCCAGCAGCCAGTTGAACGTGCGGGCCTCGGGGCTGAGGTCCCCGGTGGGGGCGGGGCTGGACGGCTGGTCGACGTTGTCGTGCAGAAAGGAACTGGTCACCGTGTTGATCCCTCTTCGTTGCGACGGTCTGGACTGACTTCGCGCAGCGCCCGGGCGACGCCCGCCTCGAACTCGGTGATGAGGTCGCGGACCTCGGCCGGGTCGCCCGGGTGCGGGCTGACCGGCTGCCGGGCCGGCGAGTTGGCGAGGTTCGCTCCGGGCACCCGCCGGTTCAGCCGCGGCCGCTCCGGCAGGACGTCCGGGTCGAGCCGGGGGCCGGGCCCCGGCTGGCTCAGCTCGGCCCGGCGTACCCCGGACTCGACCGCCTCGACCAGGGCGCGAACCTCGGCCGGATCGGCCTCGGCGCCGGGCGCCGGCGCGCCCGGCGGGCGGCTCGGCGTCAGGTTCGTTCCCGGCACCCGCTGCCGGATGCCCGCCCCGGCGACCGTCGGCCGGCCACCGGCGGCGGGTCCGACCGGCCGGCGCGGCAGGCCGGCCGGGGTGGTGCCGGCCGGCGGCGTCGGCACCGGACCCGTCGGCACCGGACCCGTCGTCGGCGGGGATGCCGGCACGGCGTCGGTCGGCGCGGTGATCTCCAGGTACGCGATGGCACCGGCGGGCGTCGGCTCCGCGCCGGCGCCGAAGGCGTCCCACGACTCGCCGGACGCCATGCTCCGGGCGGCCCGGGTCAGCACGCCCGGGTCGACTCCGGACGGTGGCGGCTGCTCCGCCGGTAGCGCCGCCGGGGGACTGCCCGCCGGGCTTGTGGCTCGGCGTTCCCGGGCCGGGACGGTGGCCCGGGCCACCGTCGCGCCGGACCGCTCGGTGCGCCGGAGCACCAGCGAGGTCTGCGGGACCTCCAGCCGGGCGGTCACCCCGCCGCCGCTGGTCGGGGCGAGGTTCACCGCCCACCCGTGCCGCCGGGCCAGTCGGCCCACCACGAAGAGCCCGAGCACCTCGGTCGGGGCGAGGTCCAGCCGTTCCCGGCGGGTCAGCCGGGCGTTCTCCTCGGCCAGCCGCTCCTGCGTCATGCCGATGCCCTGGTCGGTCACCGTGATCCGGGCGCCGGCGCCGGTCCGCTCGGCGCTCACCACCACGCGGGTGTGCGGCGGTGAGAAGACAGTGGCGTTCTCCATCAGCTCGGCCAGCGCCAGGACCAGGTCGCCGACGGTCGCCGGCGCCGCCGCGAGCTCCGCCGGCACCCGCACGTCCACCCGGGTGTAGTCCTCGATCTCGCCGAGCGCCAGGCGGACCACGTCGGCCAGCGGCACCGGCGCCACGTACGCGTCCGCGCCGGGCGAGCCGGAGAGCACCACCAGGCTGCCGGCGTTGCGCCGCAACCGGCTGGAGACGTGGTCGAGCCGGTACAGGTCCTCCAGCCGGCCCGGGTCGGTCTCCCGCTGTTCCAGCCGGTCGATCAGGGCGATCTGCCGGCCGACCAGGTTCTGCGTCCGCCGGCCCACATGGCCGAACATCTGCGCGACGTTGCGCCGCCCGGCCACCTGCCGTTCGACCAGCCGGGCCGCGGTGGTCTGCACCCGCTCGAACGCCCGGGCCAGGTCGCCGATCTCGTCCCGGGCCCGGACGTCGACCGGATCGAGCCGGACCGGCGGCGCGCTCTCCGACTCGTCGTCGGCGACCCGGACCAGCTCGGCCTCGGCGACCCGGGCGACCCGGTCGGCCGAGCGGGTGAGCCGGGTCAGCGGGCGGGCGACCGTCCGGGCCACCGCCGCGCTGAGCAGCAGCACCACCGCCAGGATCAGCGCGGGCACGCCGGCGACCAGGTATGCGGCGGTGAGCGCCCGCCGCTGCTCGCCGGTCACCTCGGCGAGCACGTCCGCCACGATCTTCTTCTCGATGAACTGACCGAGGGTGATCATCGAGCGGGCCGACGGGAAGAGGGCCGCCAACGGCACGTTGCGGATCGCGCCGGTCGGGTTGACCGCGCCGGTGCTGAGGAAGTCCGCGCTGGTCCGAGCGGCCACCGCGGCGTCGTTCAGCTCGGTGAGTTCGCGCTGCTCAGCGGTGATCAGGCTGCGGAACCGCACGCTGTCCACCCGGAGGGCGGCCATGCAGGCGACGAAGCCGGCGTCGACCGTCTGGTCGTCGGTCGCCTTCACCAGCACGATCAGGGTGGCGCAGCTGCCCAGCCCCTCGTCGGCGCGGAGCAGCGCGTCCAGGGCCAGCACCTGACGACCGGCGGCGGTGTCGGTGTCCACGCTGAACGCCAACCGCAGCGAGTCGATCAACGCCAGGTCGACCGGCCCGTACGCGTCCATCACCTGGCCCGGGTTCGCCGTGCCGGCCAGCACCGCGGTGCGCACGTCGGTCAGTGCGCGTACGCCGGTGAGCGCGTCGGCGACCCGCGTCGGCAGCGGCTCGTTCCCACCGGCCCGCAGGTCCGCCACCCGGTCGTCCACCGTGGCCGCCTTGCGCACCAGTTCGGCCCGGCTCACCTGACCGAGCAGCAGGCCGACCGAGAGGATCCGCTCCTGCTGGAGGTCCTGCACCAGCGTGCCGATCCGGCTGGCGAGCCGGACCCGGTCGGCGATGTCGCCGGCCCGTTGCGCGACGGCCACCCGGTCCAGGACCACCGGGACGGCGAGGCCGACCATGCTGATCAGCGGGATGACCACGAGCAGCGCGAGCTTGCCGCGGATCCGGAGCCTAGCGAGCAGCATCGACCGGTCCCCGCCGCGCGGCCTCCGGGTCGCCGCCCTGACCGGTCACCTGCGCCGGCCACGGCTCCTCGCTCGGCGGTCCGCCCGGTCCGGGCCGGGGCGGCCAGGGTGGGCCCGCGGGCTCCACGTCCGCCAGTCGCGCCCGGCGTGCCTCGACGGCCCGCCGCCGCGCCCGACGGGCGGCGGCGAGCAGCACCCCGGCGAGCACGGCCAGCAGGAGGACGGCCAGCCCGGCCGCCCCGATCAGCAGCCACCGGTCCCGGTCCATCCCGTCGACCCGGTCGGTGAGCAGCGCATCGAGTTCCGCCAGGATGACCGGCTGGAGCTGCTCGGCGGCGGCGTGCGCGTTGAGCCGGGCGCCGGCGACCGGCGCCGGATCGATCACGCCGGTGCTGGTGGGGCCGGAGGCGGCGGCCAGCGCCTCGACGGCCCGCTGATAGGTGTCCAGCGGGGTCAGCACGGTGCCGCCCAGGTCGGTGCTCTCCGAGCTGTCCACCGCCGCGCGCAGGTCGTCGACCAGTTCGCCGGCGGGCGCGAGCGCGCCCACCCGCAGCGCGGCCAACTCGGCCAGCGTCCGGCTCCGGTCGTCGGCGTCCCGGCGGGTGGCGAGCGTGGCGAGGTCGGCGAGCCGGCCGGCCGCGACCATCGCCGCCGGCAGTTCCCGACCGGCGGCGTCCTGGAGGAAGAACGAGTCGGCCTCCGGGTCGCGGACCAGCCCGGAGCTTTCCCGGACCTTGCGGTGCAGGTCCAGCAGCAGGTCGGTGACCTCGCCGTACGCCGCGAAGGCGGCCTCGGGGTCGGTGGGACTCCGGTCGCGCAGCGCCTCCAGCTTGGCCCGCAGCCCGGCCCAACGCTCCTGGCTGCGCAGCTCGGGACCGATCCGGGCGTCCACCGTGGCGGCCCGTTCGACCGCGCCGGTCAGTGCCGCGCCGGACGCCGGCCGGCCGGCGACCGCGGCGGACTGGGCGTCGACCAGGGCGGCGGTGACCGGGCCGAGCGCCTGCAGGTACTCGATCCCGAGTCGTTCCCGGACGGCCAGACTCCGGTCGTCGTCGGTGAGCCGCCAGGTCTGCTGGAACAGCACGCTCATCGGCGCCAGCAGCGCCACGACGAGCAGCAGCGGCAACACGCGGCCGGCCGACCGGCGACGGGCTCGTGGCGCGGGGACGGTCATGGTCTGTCTCCTGCGGCGAGGAACGGGGAGGGGTGGTGGTGGCGGGGTCGGGCCCGGGGTGGCCGGAGCAGTCCCATGTACCGGACCGGAAAAGTAACCGAATGGCCTGCTCGCGATCCCGCCGACGATCGGTCAGCTATGCGTCACTTCGAGCGATGTCACTGTTCGTCCGTCTCGTCGGCACGGTGGGTACCGCCCGACGGAGTGACATGCATGGATCGAAGCCGATTTACTGTGGATGTTCGGAATTCACGGGATCCGAATTCGTCCCGCTGAGATCCGTTGGATCATGGGCGGTCGCACCGCTCCGGACGCCGGTCGGAGCAACCGGACGGACGTACGGCGGATCTCAGCCAACGCTCAGGATCCGGCCCGTAGCGTGTGCCGCATGAGATCGCCGTTGTCGGTCGCCCGGATGCGGCGTGCCCTCCCCACCGGCCGTCGCGCCGTCGCGTTGGCGGCCGTTGCCGTGCTGCTGGTCGCCGCCGTGGTCTGGGCGGTACGGCCAAACGGGCCCGAGGTTCGTACCGAGGCCGCCGTGCTGACCGTGCGATCCGGACCGGACGGCCAGCAGCCGGTCGACCTGGACACCACGCTCTACCTGCCGGCGGACGCCTCGGCCGGGCACCAGGTCCCCGCGGTGCTGCTGGCGCATGGCTTCGGCGGTACGAAGGAGTCGGTGCGCGCCGACGCCGAGGAGTTCGCCGGCCGCGGGTACGCCGTGCTCACCTGGACCGCGCGTGGCTTCGGCCGCAGCGGCGGCGAGATCCACCTGGACCACCCCGACTACGAGGTGCGCGACGCTTCTCGGCTGCTGGACTGGCTCGCCGCCCGCCCGGAGATCCGCGCCGACGCCGACGGGGATCCGCAGGTCGGCGTGGTCGGAGGCTCGTACGGCGGCGGGCTCGCCCTGCTGCTCGCCGCGCAGGACAAGCGGGTCGACGCGATCGTCCCGATGATCACGTGGAACGACCTGGCCCGGAGCTTCCTGCCGGAGAGCACCGGCGGCCCGGCCACCGCGGGCGTGTTCAAGAAGGGCTGGGCCGGCCTGTTCTTCGGCGGCGGGGGCAACGTCGGTTCGGGGCCGGCCGGGCTCTCCGGGGTGACCGCGGCCCAGCCGCAGGGGGCCCCGGCGTCCGCCGGGCCGCCCAGCCCCGGCCCCGGCGAGGGCCCGGGCACCGGCCCGGGACGCGCGCCGACGGGCGCCGCGGATCCGTCCTGCGGCCGGTTCGCCGCCGACGTCTGCGCCGCGTACCTGCGGATCGCCACCACCGGGCGGGCCGACCAGGCCGCCGTCGACCTGCTGAGCCGGTCCAGCCCCGCCGGGGTGCTCGACCGGATCACGGCGCCCACCCTGCTGGTGCAGGGGGAGGCGGACACCCTCTTCCCGCTCACCGAGGCGGACGCCAACGCGCGGGGCATCGCGGCCACCGGCACCCCGGTCCGGGTCGCCTGGTTCACCGGCGGCCACGACGGCGGCGAGGGGCCGAAGACCGATTCCGACCGGGTGCGGTTCCTGACCGTGCAGTGGCTGGACCACTACGTCAAGGGCGAGGGGGCGGCCCCCGGCGACGACTTCACCTGGTCGCGGATCGCCGGCTTCGACGCGCTGGACCGCGGCCTGGTGGCCACCGGCTACCGGACCACCGACTACCCGGGCACCGGCGGGGACGACCGCACAACTGTCGCGGTGACCGGGCCGGAGCAGCAGATCGCGAACCCGCCGAACGGCAACCCGGCGGCCATCTCCTCGGTGCCCTTCGCCGGCGCGCTCTCCTCGCTGCTCGACGGGGTGGCCGGGGACGTGCCCGGCCAGCACGCCCGGTTCGAGTCTGCGCCGCTGGCGGAGGCGGTGGACGTGGTCGGAGCGCCGACCGTGTCGGTCCGTGCCGCGTCGCCGACCGGCGAGGCGGTGCTCTTCGTGAAGCTCTACGACGTGGACCCGAACGGCGCGGCCACCCTGCCGAACGGTCTGGTCGCCCCGGTGCGTCTCACCGGCCTGCCGACCCGGATCGCCGACGCCCAGCCGGTGACGGTGACCCTGCCGGCGATCGTCCGCCGGGTCGAGGCCGGGCATCGGCTGCGGGTGGTGGTGGCCACGTCGGACCAGTCGTACACCTCGCCGGCCGAGCCGACCGTCTACACCGTGGCGGCCGGTGACGCGCCGGTCGCCCTGCCCACCGTGGCCGGCGACCCGATCCCCACCGCGGCCGCCGTCTGGCGCTGGGTGCTGGTCGGGCTGCTCGCCGCGATCGTGGTCGGGCTCGTCGTGGTCGTCGCCGTGGTCCGCCGCCGGCACCGCCGCCAGGACAGCTCCGTGCATCCGGCGTACGCGGACGTCCCGCTCGCCGTGCGCCAACTTCGCAAGGAGTACGCGGACGGCTTCGTCGCGGTCTCCAACGTGGACTTCGAGGTGCATCCCGGCCAGGTGGTCGGCCTGCTCGGCCCGAACGGCGCCGGCAAGACCACCACGCTGCGCGTGCTGATGGGGCTCACCCAGCCCACCGCGGGCGAGATCTACGTCTTCGGCCACCGACTGGTGCCCGGCTCGCCGGTGCTCTCCCGGATCGGCGCGCTGGTCGAGGGGCCCGGCTTCCTGCCGCACCTGAGCGGCCTGGAGAACCTGCGGGCGTACTGGTCGGCCACCGGGCGGCCGCTGGCCGACGCGCACTTCGACGAGGCGCTGGAGATCGCCGGTCTGGGCGACTCGGTGCACCGGAAGATCAAGACCTACAGCCACGGCATGAAGCAGCGGCTCGCCATCGCCCAGGCCATGCTCGGCCTGCCCGAGCTGCTGGTGCTCGACGAGCCGACCGACGGTCTCGACCCGCCGCAGATCGCCGAGATGCGCCGGGTGCTCCAGCGGTACGCCACCGACGGCCGGGCGGTGCTGGTCTCCAGCCACCTGCTGGCCGAGGTGGAGCAGGCCTGCACCCACGCCGTGGTGGTGAACAAGGGGCGGATCGTGGCCTCCGGGCCGGTCGAGGAGATCGTCGGCGAGTCGCCGAGCGTGCTCTTCGACGTCACCGACCCGGTTGCGGCGCGGGACGTGCTGAGCCGACTGGCCGGGGTCCGGGTGCTGCCGGAGGGCGATGGCCAACTGGTGGTGGACACCAACGGCACCGCGCGCAGCGAGGTGGTGGCCGAGCTGGTCCGGGCCGGGATCGGAGTGGACCGGGTGGTGCCGCGGCGCCGCCTGGAGGACGCGTTCCTCGCCCTGGTGGGCGAGACCTCTCGGGGAAGCGGGGACCGGTGATGGGGACTTCCATGGTGGGCGCGGCGTCGGGCTACCGGCCGTCGGCGACGCTGCCGTTCGCCGCGGAGTTCCGTCGGCAGGCGGCCCGGCGGCGTACCCAGCTGGCGCTCGGGTTCATGGTGCTGCTGCCGTTGATCATCCTGATCGCGTTCCAGTTCAACTCGAACGACGACGACAACGGCGGCGGCGAGTTCGGCAGCCTGATCGAGCTCGCCACCTCGGGCGGGCTGAACTTCACCCTCTTCACCATCTTCGTCTCGGCGTCGTTCCTGCTGGTCGTGGTGGTGGCGCTCTTCTTCGGCGACACGGTGGCCAGCGAGGCGAGCTGGGGCAGCCTGCGCTATCTGCTCGCCGTGCCGGTGCCCCGGGCTCGGCTGCTCACGGTGAAGCTGCTGGTCGCGCTCGCGTACTCGGGGTTGGCGCTGCTGCTGCTCGCCGGCACCGCGCTGCTCGCCGGGACGTTGCGCTATGGCTGGTCGCCGCTGCGCAGCACGGTCGCCGCCGAGCTGCCGGCGGGGGAGGGGCTGCTGCGCCTGCTGGCCGTGCTCGGCTACCTGGCGATCGTCCTGCTGGTCGTGGCCGGCCTGGCGTTCCTGCTCTCGGTCACCACGGACGCCGCGCTCGGCGCGGTCGGCGGTGCGGTGCTGCTCTGGATCCTCTCCAGCATCCTGGACCAGATCACCGCGCTCGGCGCGGTGCGCGCCTTCCTGCCCACCCATTTCAGCACCGCCTGGCTGGGCCTGCTCTCCACGCCGGTGCAGACCGACGACGTGGTCCGCGGCACCATTTCGGCGGTGAGCTACGCGACCCTGTTCTGGGCGTTGGCCTACTGGCGCTTCACCCGCAAGGACGTGACCTCATAGCCGGCTGTCCGGCGTCGCGGCGATCGAGGGCGCTCCGCTCGGCGCGGTCGGGGCCGGTGGCTGCGCCGGTGTGGTCGGCTCGGCGGCCTTCCAGGCGCTGACCCCGATCCGGCCGGTGTTGCCCAGGTCGATCGGGCCGTCTGGGTCGACGGACTGGGCGGGCTGGCCGGCGGCGGGCGCGACCTCCAGGTACTCGCCGTCGCTGGCGTCGACCGTCGAGTCGGTGACGGTGTTGCGCCAGAGCACGGTGGCGTGGGCCCGCTCACCCGGGTTGAGGGTCAGCTGCCCGGGTGGCGCGTCGAAGCCGGTGGTGATCTCCCGGGCGCCGGCGACCGTCCGGAGCGGGATCGCTGCCCGCTGCTCGTCCAGCACACGCAGCACCGGATAGCCCTTGAGCAGGTAGGGCGTGCTGCCGCAGTTCGTCAGATCCAGGCCGAGCGCCCGCAGGCCCATCGCGGCGTCCGACCCGGTGGAGGTGATCAGGACGCCCGACTCCGGGCACCGGCCGGCCGCATCGGGCGTCGGCGCGGGCGAGGTCTCCGCGGCCCGGCTGGCCGGTCCGCTCCCCGGCATGCAGGCGCCGAGCAGCACGGCCCCGACGAGCGGCAGGCCAGCGAGCAGGAGACGAAGGTGTGCCGGTCGGGGTCTCACCGCTGCATCCTCCCAAGATCAGCCGGCCGGTATCCGTCCGGGTGCGGCCGGTGGTCCGGTCGCACGCTGTCGAACTGCCCCAGATATGGACCGGCCCAGATATGGGGCAGGTCGACAGGACTCGCGGGCCAACCGCCGGCACGGGTTGCGGCCTGCGGCGGACCGGTTCAGGCCCGCTCGTCGGGTGCGACGCCGCGGGTGAGGACGGCGTCGAGCAGGCCGGGGTAGAGGCGGTCCAGTTCGTCGCGGCGCAGGCGGACGTAGCGGCTGGTGCCGGCGGCCCGGGTGCGGGTCAGGCCGGCCTCGCGCAGCACCTTCAGGTGATGGCTGCGGGTGGCCTTGGAGACGCCGAACTCGAAGCTGCCGCAGGCCTGCTCGCCGCCCTCGGCGAGCGCCCGCACGATCTGTAGGCGTACGTCGTCGGCGAGCGCCCCCAGCACCGCGGTGACCGGCACCTCGCGCAACTCGGGTTCGTGCAGCTCCATGTGAGCAGTGTAACCCTTGTTCGACAATATTCGAACAAGCTCCTAGGGTCGGGATCGTTGGTTCGAAGATACTCGAACATAGGAGCTGAGCATGCGCTCTCGCGCCGCCGCCTTCCCGCTGCTCGCCGTGCTGAGCTGGGGAGTGATGTTCCCCGTCCTGGCCAGCGCGCTGACCCGGGTCGACCCGCTCAACCTGACCACCGCCCGCTACCTCTTCGCCGCCGTGATCCTGCTCGCCCTGCTGCTGCTCCGCGAGGGCGTGGCCGGGCTGCGCTCCGGCGGCCGGGGTGTCGAGGTGGCGGTGCTCGGCGTGGTCGGCTTCGCCGGCTTCAACCTGCTCACCAACCTGGCGTTGGAGCACGCCGCGCCGCAGCAGATCTCCCTCTTCGTGGCCACCACGCCGCTGGTCACCCAGCTGGTCCGCTGGGTCCGCGACGGCGTACGCCCACGGCCCGCCCTGCTGGCCCTCTCCCTGGTCGCGCTCCTCGGTGTCGGCCTGGTGATCACCCGCGGCAGCCTCGCCGGGCTCGGTCAGTTCGGTCTCGGCGGTCTCATGATGATCGGCGCGGTCGTCGGTTGGGCGATCTACACGCACGGGGCCGGCCGGTTCGGCGCGTGGTCACCGCTGCGCTACACCACGCTGACCGCGCTCGCCGGCACGCTCTTCATGCTCGCCGCGAGCGCCGTCGCCGACCTCGCCGGGTGGCAGCACGCGCCGACCGGCGCGGACCTCGTCGCGGTCGCGCCGCAGTTGGCGTACGCCGTGATCGTGGCCGCGGTGATCGCGGTGCTGGCCTGGAACACCGGCGTGCAGCGGCTCGGCTCTGCGAACGCCGCGCTCTTCATGAACCTCGTGCCGGTGACCACGTTCGTGGTGCAGATCGCCCGCGGCTACCGACCCGGCCCGTTCGAGCTGGCCGGCGCGGCGCTGACCATCGCGTCCCTGGTCGCGGCCAACCTGGTCACCCGGGCCCGGGTACGGGCCACACCGCCCGCCGACCGGCCGGCGGCGGTCTCGGACCCCGTCGCGGTGGTCGACCCGGTGGCGATGGTCGCGCGCTAGACCGCCGGCTGCGGATGGTGGACACGGTCGGCCGGCAGAACGCGGCAGAGTCGACGCTCGCGAAGTTCGTGGTGGAGAACGGTCAGCCCGGCGCCCACCGGGTGTGACGGCGGCTCACACCGTGGGACGACGGGCTGGACGGCCGGCGGCCCGGCCGTAGACTCGATCGCACAACTGCATACCTCATCCAGAGGGGCTGAGGGATACGGCCCGAAGACGCCCCGGCAACCACCCCGCGCGCTCATCGCTGAGCGACCCGCGGGGCAGGTGCCAATTCCGTCCCCGCCGCACCGTGCGATGCGGGGAAAGATGAGAGGAATCTTCGACATGACGTCGACGCTCGCCGCCCCCGGTATCGACACCACCGCCAGCCCCGCCCGCGCCCTGGTCTGTCGGGCCTGTGAGGCCCGCTACCCGCTCGCCGCCCAGCACGCCTGTTACGAGTGTTTCGGGCCGCTGGAGGTCGACTACGACGCCACCGCGCTGGCCACCGTCACCCGCGAGCAGATCGAGGCCGGCCCGGACAACATCTGGCGCTACGCGGCGCTGCTGCCCGCCGGTCAGGATCCGGCCACCCGGGTCACCCTGAACCCCGGGCTCACCCCGCTGGTCGCCGCCCCGCACCTCGCCGCCGAGCTGGGCATCACCGCCCCGCTCTGGGTGAAGGACGACAGCGCCAACCCCACCCACTCGTTCAAGGACCGGGTCGTCTCGGTGGCGCTCACCGCCGCCCGGGCGCTCGGCTTCACCCGGTACGCCTGTGCCTCCACGGGCAACCTGGCCAACTCGGTGGCCGCGCACGCGGCCCGCGCCGGGGTGCCCTCGGTGGTCTTCATCCCCAGCGACCTGGAGCAGGGCAAGGTGGTCACGACCGCCGTCTACGGCGGCGAGCTGGTCGCCATCGACGGCTCCTACGACGACGTGAACCGGCTCTGCGGCGAGCTGGTGGAGACCGACGAGTTCGAGGACACCGCGTTCGTCAACGTCAACGTGCGCCCCTACTACGCCGAGGGCTCCAAGACCCTGGGCTACGAGGTGGCCGAGCAGCTCGGCTGGCGCATCCCCGCCCAGGTGGTCATCCCGATGGCCAGCGGCGAGCTGCTCACCAAGATTGACAAGGCGTTCTCGGAGCTGGTCGAGGTCGGGCTGGTCGAGGCGCCGGCCGGCGGCTGGAAGGTCTTCGGCGCCCAGTCGGCCGGCTGCAATCCGATCGCCACCGCGCTGCACGCCGACACCGACACGATCGTCCCGGTCAAGCCGACCGGCATCGCCAAGTCGCTGAACATCGGCGACCCGGCGGCCGGCCTCTACGCGCTGGAGGCGGTGCGCCGTACCGGGGGCTGGATGGAGTACGTCGACGACGACGAGATCCGCGCCGGCATCCGCCTGCTGGCTCGCACCACCGGCGTCTTCGCGGAGACCGCCGGTGGGGTCACCGTGGCGGTGCTCCGCAAGCTGGTCGAGTCGGGCAAGCTCGACCCGGCCGCGGAGACCGTGGTCTTCAACACCGGTGAGGGACTGAAGACCATCGACGCGGTCGCCGGCGAGGTCGGCCCCACCCATCGGATCCGCCCGTCCCTGCGCGCCGCCCGCGACGCCGGCCTGCTCGGCTGACCCGCCGCTGGTCGGGGAGATCCAGGATCGAGCGGATCGTCCGGGCGGAGGAGGCGGCGGATCGCCCGGACGGGGGATCAGGCCGATCCGCCGGGTAACCGGCTTTTCGCTCTGGGTGCGGAAAACCCGCCGCTAAGGACTTGACGGCAGGAACCGGACGGCGCAAGATGCTCCGTGCGGGAGGGCATTTCGCCGAAGACTTTTGAAGTTCTTGCGACCCAACGCCGGAGGCGTTGTGCGAGTGTCCCTCCCGACCAACGTCCGATCGGGCCAGCGAAAATTCGCTGGCCCGATCGCGTTCCCAGGGCGCACCCTTCCGGCATGAGCATCACGATCGCGCCGTTCGACGCCGCCGACCCGGCCGCGATCGACGAGGCCTACCGGGTCGGGGCGGCGGCGAACGACGCCGACCTGCCCGACTTCCCGCCGTTCTGTCGCCAGCGCTTCGAGGCCATGCTGACCCACCCGATGCCGGGCACCGTCACGCTCTGGGCGCTGGCCCGGCTGGACGGCGTGCCCGCCGGCTACCTGGCGCTGGACCTGCCGCAGCTGGACAACACCGAGAACGCCACCGTCGAGCTGGTGGTCCATCCGGAGCACCGGCGGCGGGGAGTCGGCCGGGCGCTGCACGAGCACTGCCTGCGGCTGCTGCGCGAGCAAAGCCGCAAGCGGGTCATCGGGATGGCGGTCATGGAGCTGCCCGGTGGGCCGGCCCGTTCGGCGGCCGGCGCCGCGTTCGCCGCCGCGCTGGGGGCACAGCCGGCGCTCGTCGAGATCCGCCGCCGGCTCGACCCCACGCGGGTCGACCAGGGCGCGCTGGACGTGCTGCTCGCCGACGCCCGGGCGCACGCCGCCGGCTACCGCACGGTCCGCTGGCACGGCCTCGTCCCCGAGGAGTACGTCGCCGACATCGCCTACCTCGACGGCCGGCTGTCGATCGACGCGCCCCTCGGCGACCTGGAATGGGAGGCCGAGCAGGTCGACGCCGAGCGGATCCGGGGCACCGAGCGGGCGCTGGCGGCACGCGGACGGCGGCAGTACCACGTCGCGGCGCAGCACGACGAGTCCGGCAAACTGGTCGCCTGGACCCTGCTCGACCTCGGCGCCTCCGCCGACTGGCACGCGTTCCAGCAGATCACCATCGTCGACCCGGCGCACCGTGGTCACCGGCTCGGTCTGCTCACCAAGATCGAGAACCTGCGCCATCTGCTCGCACACGAGCCGGCGGTCCGGGCCATCGACACCTTCAACGCGGCGGAGAACAGCCACATGATCGTCATCAACGAGCAGCTCGGCTTCCGCCCGGTGGACGGCTGGACCGACTGGCAGCTCACGATCTGACCGCCGGTCCGCCGTCGCCGTGACCCGGCGGGTCCAGCCGCCGTACCAGTTCCCCCACCGCCCGGTGGAAGTCGTCGTCCGGGACGAACCTGTGCCCACTGATCTTCGGCGGGACGGTGTCCCCGGGTGGGATCAGCAGCCCCGCCGGATCGCGCACCCGGCGATCCACGTGCGCGGCGCCGTCGGGAGTCCGGGCGTCCGTACCGAAGATCGGCCCGCCGATCGGGTCGGTCCACCGCCACAGGTTGAGCCACCGCCAATCCAGCCGGTCACCCACCTCCCTCAGCACGTCGGTCCCGAGGTAGGCAGGGAAGACCCGGCTGTAGAGCCGCCCGAGCGGGGTGCCGTAGGTCAACAGCGCCACGCGGGCGCGGGCGGCCGCCGGCAGCTGGAGGATGGTCGCCGCGGCGAGCACGCTGCCGTGGCTCTGCCCGGAGAGCACCACGCGGTCCCCGCCGGTGGTGAGGTGGGTGATCCGGCGGGTGAGGTCCGGCACCACGCGCTCGGCGTAGCAGGGTGCGGCCAGCGGGTGTGCCGCGCGCGGCCAGAACGTGGCCAGCTCCCAGAGCACACCGACCACCCGCATGGCGGGCGACCGATACGCGAACAGCCCCGCCCCGAACAGGAACAGCGCGATCAGCCCGATGACCAGGCCGCCCAGATCGGTCACGAAGATCACCGGGCGGGCCAGCGGTGGCCCGCCCAGCAGGTGGGCCACGTCCTCCGGACCCTCATGCCACATCGACAACCCGGCGGCTCCCAGACCCAGCACGAACAGCAACGCGTACGTCGCCAGGAGCAGCGGGCCGAGACGGTCCGCGATCCGGGCCCGGATGAGCTTGTCGCGCACCGCCCGCGCCCGTTCCGGAGCCGCTCGTGGTGTCTCCGGAAACTCCTGGCGGACGATCTCCTCCGCCACCCGTCGGTGCCGTGACCGCTGGTAGAGACGTGCCACCACGGCCACCGTGCCGGCGAACAGCAGCGCGGCCGAGACGCCCAGGGCCGCCCAGCGAAACGCGACCGGCGGGGAGAGCGGCGGGGCGCCCTCCGGCAGGGGGCGAGCCGGGGTGGGGCTGGAACCCCGGTCCAGGTACTCGGCGATGCCGTAGTTCAGTCCCGACGAGTACGACACGGCCAGCCCGATCGCGACCGAGATCACGAGCGGAGCGGCGAGACCGAGCAGCGCCGAGCGACCCCGCACCGGCCCCCGGACCAGGACGAGGGCCGTCAGCGCCAGCAGCAGGAACATCTGGACGGCGAACAGCAGGGCCACCAGCCTGTCGTACGCCGGCAGGCCACCGACGGCGGACCAGGGTGCCCGCGGCAGGGCGGCGTACACCAGGGTCAGCCCGGTCACCACGGCCGCGCCCCGACCCACCAGCCGGACGGTGCGCGGCGCCCACCGGCCGCCACCCTGCCGTTCGAGCTGGGACAGGCAGAGGAGTACCAGCGCGGCGGCGAGCAGGCCGGCGGACGCGGCGAGCAGCGCGTAGCCCGGGAACCCGCGGTCGTGCGGGGCGAGGGCCCGGAGCAGGGCCAGGTCGAGCGTGGCCAACGCGATCGCCACGTGCAGCGCGCGGAGCCGGAGCAGCAGCACCCGGTTGTCCCAGAAGGCCGGGTCGGCGAGCCGCTCGGCGCCCAGGGCCGCCGGTCCCGCACCGGCGTCCTCGGGGAGTTGCCAGGTGCGGCCGCCGAGCCACCGGACCAGCGCGATCGCGAGGAGCGGCAGCAGGGCGAGCAGCGCCAGGCGTTGCCCGGGCGGCAGGCCACCCAGCCAGGAGATCTCCCGACGGCCCTCCAGGCAGCGCGGGTACGCCGCGCACTGCCAGGCGACCAGGTCGACGGCCACCCCCACGATCGACAGCACGTACATCGCGGTGAGGGTCGCGGCGAGCAGCCGGCAGATCGCCTTGCCGGCCGGTTCCGTGCGGCGGCCCGGCGGCAGCATCCAGATGGCGGTGTTGGCGAGCATGAAGGGCAGGAGCAGGACCAGCGAGAAGGTCCGGGTCGCCGTTCCCCCGGCCAGCCTGCTCCAGCGGTACGCCTCCAGCGTGGCGCCGGCGGCATCCCGCGGATCGCCGAGGCCAGGATGCACCCGGTAGAAGCCGGCGTTCCGGTCGCCCGCGACCCGGCTGACGATCGGCCGGTCCAGCGTCGCCTCGGGACCGCGGTCGGCGACCCCGTGCACCCGGATCTCGGTGGTTCCCAACCGTGGCCGCTCCCTCCTTCCGCAGGCCGCGCGGTTACCCGGACCCGGTCCGGTCATTCCGGTGCAGGAGCGGGGGAAGACGATCCGAGTTGTGACACGCCCCTACTGATTTTGGTGCGTCCTGTTGCATGATGGCGGGCATGACGGAGACCCCGCACCCCCTGTACGACAGGCACGCCGACACCCTGACCCGTGCGCTGACCGCGATCACGGAGCGTGGGTACTGGTCCGCCTACCCGGAGTCGCCCAGCCCCCGGGTGTACGGCGAGACCGCCGCCGCCGACGGCAAGGCCGCCTTCGAGGCGTACCTGCGCGGCGACTTCCCGCTCGACCAGCCGGGCGCCGGCGACCGGGTCGCCACCGAGGCGAGCCCGTTCGGGGTGGAGCTGGCCGTGCGCTACCCGCATGCCGAGGCCGACGAGCTGGTGGCCGCCGCGAGCGCCGCCCTGCCGGCCTGGCGCGACGCCGGCCCGCAGGCCCGGGTCGGGGTCTGCCTGGAGATCCTCGACCGGTTGCACAAGCACATCTTCGAGCTGGCCAACGCGGTGCAGTTCACCAGCGGCCAGGCCTTCGTGATGGCCTTCCAGGCCGGCGGAGCGCACGCGCTGGACCGGGCGCTGGAGGCGCTCGCCTACGCGTACGCCGAGATGACCCGGCACCCGGGTACGGCCGGTTGGGAGAAGGCGGCCGGCAAGGGTGACCCGCTGCGGATGACCAAGACGTTCCACGTGGTGCCGCGCGGGGTGGCCCTGGTGATCGGCTGCAACACCTTCCCGACCTGGAACTCCTACCCGGGGCTCTTCGCCTCGCTGGTCACCGGCAACCCCGTGATCGTCAAGCCGCACCCGCGCGCCGTGCTGCCGCTGGCCGTCACCGTCAAGTACGCCCGTGAGGTGCTCGCCGAGGCTGGCTTCGACCCCAACCTGATCCTGCTGGCCGCCGAGGCGCCGGGCGAGAAGCTCGCCTCGACGCTGGCCCTGCACCCGAGCGTCAAGATCGTCGACTTCACCGGCTCCACCGAGTACGGCGACTGGCTGGAGGCGAACGCCCGGCAGGCGGCCGTCTACACCGAGAAGGCCGGCCTGAACACGGTGGTGATCGACTCCACCGACGACTTCGCCGGCCTGTGCCGCAACCTCGGCTTCACGCTGACGCTCTACAGCGGCCAGATGTGCACCACCTCGCAGAACATCCTGATCCCCGCCGGCGGCATCGAGACCGACCAGGGGCACAAGAGCTTCGACGAGGTGGCCGGCGGGATCGCCGCCGCGGTCGGCAAGCTCACCGCCGACCCCGCGCGGGGCGTCGAGCTGACCGGGGCCGTCGTCAACGACGGGGTGCTGGAGCGCCTCGACGAGGTCACCAAGGTCGGCGAGGCGCTGCTGGAGTCGCGTACGGTCGAGCACCCGGCCTTCGCCGACGCCGTGGTGCGGACGCCGACCATCGTGAAGCTCGCCGCGGACGACACCGCGACCTACGGCCGGGAGTGGTTCGGGCCGATCTCGTTCGCCATCGCCACCGACTCCACCGCGCACAGCCTGGAGATCATGCGCAGGACCGTGGGTGAGAAGGGCGCGCTCACCGCGGGCGTCTACTCCACCGACGAGGCGGTGCTGGACGCGGCCGAGAAGGTGGCGGTCGAGGTCGGCGTGCACCTCTCCTGCAACCTGACCGGCGGGGTCTTCGTGAACCAGTCGGCGGCCTTCTCCGACTTCCACGGCAGTGGCGCCAACCCGGCCGCCAACGCCGCGCTCACCGACGGCGCCTACGTGGCGAACCGGTTCCGGATCGTGCAGAGCCGCCGGCACGCCTAGCGTCCCCGGCCCCGCCCGGTCTTGATCATGCTGCGAAGCCGGACGTGGTGGCCTCCCAGGCGGTGGGAGGCCACCACGTCCAGGTGGCGCTGGGGGAAGGTGGGTGCGACGCCCTCAGGCGGGGCGGCGCATCTGGAGTTCGGTCAGCGCCGGGATGGTCGGGTGCGGCACCCGGACGCCGGTGTCGACGAATCCGAGCCGCTGGTACGCCCGGTAGGCGCGGTCGTTGCCGACCACCACCTCGAGCATCAGCTCCGGCCGGCCGCACTCCCGTGACCAGGCGGCCACCGCGTCGACCAGTTCGGCGAGCAGCCCGTTGCCCCGCCAGGTCGGGGTCACGTAGACCGCGTAGATGACGGTCAGTCCGGGTTCGATAGGGGTGACCGTGCCACCGGCGTGCCCGACCAGGCGGCCGCCCGGGTCGGCGATGAACTGCGCGGTCTCCGAGCCGGCCGACGTGTACGCGATCCGGGCGGCGTACTCGGCGTGCGGGCGGGCTGCCGCGTCGGCCACGGTCTCCAGGAAGGCCAGCGGCGCGTCGGCGAGCATCTCCAGCCGCAGGGCCCGCATCCGGGCGGCGTCCGCCGGTCGGACCCGGCGGATCTCCGCCTGCCGCGGGCTCGGTCGGGCCGGAGCGGTCATCATGACCGCATACCTACCACAATGATGGCGGCCGATGGCCGGACGGCCCGACATCGGGTGCGATATGTCCTGTTTTGTGGTCGTGCGCCGCCGTCACTCCTCGTGTAGCGTGCGATTTCGGTCACCTCTTCAGCGGCCGTCGCCGATCGCGGAAAAGGTGGTTGCCGCGCGCCCGGCCGTGCCCGGCGGCGCGGGTAGGCAACGTCGCGCAGAGTGAGGAAGTGCACCGTGGCACAGGGCACCGTGAAGTGGTTCAACTCCGAAAAGGGCTACGGCTTCATCGCCGTCGACGGCGGGCAGGACGTCTTCGTTCATTTCTCCGCGATCGAGATGGACGGCTACAAGGCGCTCGACGACGGCCAGCGGGTGGAGTTCGAGATCGCCCAGGGGCAGAAGGGCCCCCAGGCTGAGCGGGTGCGCGTCATCGCCTGAGCGGGCTCCGCCTGTCCGGACCATCGGCCGGTGCCGGCCGGGGCTGCGCCACGGGGCCCGACCCTGGAAGATCGTGAACCGTTCCAGCCGTCGCTGAGGAGGGTTCATGTCCGACCAGCCGCCCCCGGCCGCCCCACCCCCGGGCCAGCCCGACCCGTCCGGTCCGCATTCGGGCGGCGACAACCCGTCCCGTCCCGGCGAGCCCGACCCGGCCACGCCCGCACCGGGCGCTGACCCGCTCAGGCCCGTACCGGGCGCTGACCTGGCCACGCCCGCGCCCGGTGCTGACCCGGCCGTGCCCGGTCCCGCCGGAGCCCCGCCCACCGGCGCTCCAGGCGTCCAGCCCGGCTCGGACCCGACTGCGGCGTCCGGCTGGGGCCCGCCGCCGGGCTGGGATCCGGCCGTGCCCACCACCAGCGGCCCGCCGAGGGCCGGGTGGGATCCGAGCGCGACCGCGCCCGGCGGCCCCGCGCCGGCCGGCTGGGATCCGCGCGTGCCGCCTCCCTGGGAGCCGCCGCCGGGCGCGCCGCAGGGCTGGGTCCTCCCGCCCACCGGCGGCTACCCGCTCGGCGCCGGGCCGTACGGCGGGCAGCCCTGGTATCCGGGTCCACCGGCCGGCTGGTGCCCACCGGGCTTCGATCCGGCCGACCCGCTGGTCACCCCGCCCGGCGTCGGGCTGAGCGGCTGGTTCGACCGGTGCGTGGGGGCGGCGCGGCGCGGCTGGCGACTGCTGCTGCCCATCCTGCTGCTCACCCAGGTGCTGCCGGCCGCGGTGCTGTCGGTGCTCTCCCTCGGGCTGGACCCGACGGCGAAGTGGGAGACGTCCACCGTCGAGGACCCGGCCGCGCTGCCCGACACCTTCTTCACCGACCTGGCCACCATCTTCCTGGTGCTGGTCGGCGGCAGCCTGGTGATCGGGTTGGTGCAGGCCCTGGGCTGGGCCGCCGGGACGTGGGTGATCACCCGGCAGGCGGCCGGCGAGCCGGTCAACCTGGCCGACGCGCTGCGCTACGGCCTGCGCCGGGCGCTCGGGCTCTGGGGCTGGACGCTGCTGATCAGCGTGATCGTCGGCCTGGGCGTCTGCTTCTGCATCCTGCCCGGCATCTACCTCGCCTTCGCGCTGAGCATGGCCGGGCCGGTCTACCTCTTCGAGCGGCACAACCCGATCGGCCGGTCGTTCCGGATGTTCCACGACCGGTTGGGGCTGTTGCTGGGGCGGGTGGCCCTGGTCGTCGCCGTGGTGATCGTCTGCACCGTGGTCGCCAGTGTGATCGAGGGGGTCGGCACCGCCCCGTTCGGCACCGATCCGCTCGCCGCGCCGGGGTCCGCGATCGGCGTGGTGGCGGTGATCGCCGTCACCGCGGTGCTGGCCCTCCCCGCCCACCTGGTGCAGCTGGTGGGGCTGTTGGTGACGTATGCCGAGCAGCGGGTCCATGAGCGGCCGGTGAACAGCGCCGGACTGGCCGCGGAGCTCGGCTGACCGTGGCGTTCGTGCTTGCACTCGGCATGGGAGAGTGCTAAACAAGTCATTGGCACTCGCGTACTGTGAGTGCCAAAGGTCGGGGCGGTGGGGCCATGGCCACGCCGGCGGGACAAGCCGCCGGTGGGGCACGTGGCCGGTCGTCGCGGGCTATCCGGCCCGGCCGAGGAGAGCCGTCGTCACCACGACGACGGCGCCCCAAGGTGCGTACACCAGGCGGCCCATCCGGGACACACACTCGGGTGGCCCGTGAGTGTCCAGGAGGACAACGCCGTATGGCCAAGATGATCGCGTTCGACGAAGAGGCGCGCCGCGGCCTCGAGCGGGGCATGAACCAGCTCGCCGACGCCGTAAAGGTGACCCTCGGCCCCAGGGGCCGCAACGTCGTGCTCGAGAAGAAGTGGGGTGCCCCCACCATCACCAACGATGGTGTGAGCATCGCCAAGGAGATCGAGCTCGAGGACCCGTACGAGAAGATCGGCGCTGAGCTGGTCAAGGAGGTCGCCAAGAAGACCGACGACGTGGCCGGTGACGGCACGACGACGGCGACCGTCCTGGCCCAGGCCCTGGTTCGTGAGGGCCTGCGCAACGTGGCCGCCGGCGCCAACCCGATGGCCCTGAAGCGGGGCATCGAGGCCGCCGTGGCCAGCGTCTCGGAGGAGCTGCTGAAGCTCGCCAAGGACGTGGAGACCAAGGAGCAGATCGCTTCCACCGCCTCCATCTCGGCCGGTGACACCAGCGTCGGCGAGATCATCGCCGAGGCGATGGACAAGGTCGGCAAGGAAGGCGTCATCACCGTCGAGGAGAGCAACACCTTCGGCCTGGAGCTTGAGCTCACCGAGGGTATGCGCTTCGACAAGGGCTACATCTCCGCGTACTTCATGACCGACCCGGAGCGTATGGAGGCCGTCTTCGACGACCCGTACATCCTGATCGTCAACAGCAAGATCTCGTCGGTGAAGGACCTGCTTCCGATCCTGGAGAAGGTCATGCAGTCGGGCAAGCCGCTGCTGATCATCGCCGAGGACCTGGAGGGCGAGGCCCTGGCCACCCTGGTGGTCAACAAGGTCCGTGGCACCTTCAAGTCGGTCGCCGTCAAGGCGCCCGGCTTCGGTGACCGCCGCAAGGCCATGCTCACCGACATCGCCATCCTCACCGGTGGTCAGGTCATCAGCGAGGAGGTCGGCCTCAAGCTCGACGCGGCCGACGTCGACATGCTGGGCCACGCCCGCAAGGTCGTGGTGACCAAGGACGAGACCACCATCGTCGACGGTGCCGGTGACGCCGAGCAGATCCAGGGCCGGGTGAACCAGATCCGGGCCGAGATCGACAAGAGCGACTCCGACTACGACCGGGAGAAGCTGCAGGAGCGTCTGGCCAAGCTGGCCGGCGGTGTTGCGGTGATCAAGGTCGGCGCGGCCACCGAGGTCGAGCTGAAGGAGCGCAAGCACCGCATCGAGGACGCCGTTCGCAACGCGAAGGCCGCCGTCGAGGAGGGCATCGTCCCGGGTGGTGGCGTCGCGCTGGTGCAGGCCGGCAAGACCGCCTTCGACAAGCTGGACCTGACCGGTGACGAGGCGACCGGCGCGCAGATCGTCAAGATCGCGCTGGACGCCCCGCTGCGGCAGATCGCCGTCAACGCCGGCCTCGAGGGCGGCGTGGTCGTCGAGCGCGTGCGCAACCTGGAGGCGGGCCACGGCCTCAACGCCGCCAACGGCGAGTACGTGGACCTGCTGGCCGCGGGCATCATCGACCCGGCCAAGGTGACCCGCTCGGCGCTGCAGAACGCGTCGTCGATCGCGGCGCTCTTCCTCACCACCGAGGCCGTCGTGGCGGACAAGCCGGAGAAGACCCCGGCCGCCCCGGCTGGTCCGGGTGGCGGGGACATGGACTTCTGAGTCCAGTTCCGACCGGAAACGGGGCGGGCCGCGTCAGCGGTCCGCCCCGTTTCGTCGTCAGGTGGTCAGGTCGGCAGGCGCGGTCAGGTCGGCAGCGGGCGTTGGTTGCGCCGCTTGTGCGTCCGGTCGTACGGCGCGCGGAGCTGGATCGGCGCGTCCACCATCTCGACCGGCTCCTCGGTTGCGGGATCGTCGGCGACGCTCATCTCGGCCAGTTGTTCGGCGTCCCCGTAGTCGAGCCGGTCGATCGGCAGATGGCCGGGCAGATCGCCGACCGGGGTCCAGGTGACGGGTGCGACGTCCTCGGTGTGTTCGTCGTCCGTGGTCATTGCTGCCTCCTCTACCGAAACGGTAGGGGGCGTCGATCACGGACGAGGGCGAATGGCACTATACGGGTCTATATCCCATTCGCCCCGGATCAATTCTCGATCGTCCGCCGGTACAGGAAGAAGACCCGCTCGATCCGCGCACCCGAGCTGCCCGAGTAGAACGGCACCGGCCCCACCCAGCCGATCTGGGCCGATTCCAGCCCCATGTCGTGCTGGTCCCGCAGACAGCGCCGCAGCAGAACCCCGCCGATCCCCGAGCCCTCGGCCGCCGGGGCGGTGCCCATCGGCCCGAACCAGCTCGGCCGGGACGACCCGTACGCCGCGAAGCCGATCACCTCGCCGTCGCGTTCCGCCAGGTGGCAGCCCGCCCCCGGCCGGCCCACCGATCCGGCCAGCTCGCCGTCCCAGGCCCCGCCGAAGGTGGACCGGGCGAACGCGGCCAGCGCCGGCAGGTCCGCCGGCTCCGCGCGGCGCACCGTCACCCCCTGGCCGGCCAACCGTCGCTCCGCGGCCTGCGTCGAGCGCAGCGCCGGCGACTCGTCGTACGACAGGTCGGCGGTCATGTTCCAGGCGGTCCGGTCCTGCTGGTAGCCCAGCGCCAGCGCGGCGCAGACCGCCGGGGTGTACCGGACGTCGATCCCGGGCCAGGCGTAGTAAGGCGGGTTGCCGGCGAGCAGCACCTCGGCCGCACCCCGGTCGGCGAGCTGCCGTTCCGCCCCGGCCAGCAGCGCCCGCCCGGCGCCCCGGCGGCGGTGCTCCGGCGCGACCGCGACCAGGTCGACGTGCCCGAGCCGGGGGTCAGCCGCCGACATCGAGCCGATCAGCACCCCGACCAGCTCCGCCCCCCGGTACGCGCCGAGCGCGAACACCGGCCGGTCGGCGGCGGCCCGGGTCCAGAGCGCGTCCACCAGGGCGTCCGCCTCGGTCGCGTCCTCGGGCAGGTCGAGCGCTCCGTCGCAGAGCCGCACCACGGCGGGCGCCAGATCGGGGGTGAGTTCGCTGACGGTGATCTCCGCGTCCATGGTCGCCGACCCTAGATCACCGGGTACCCGTTCGCGCAAGACCCGACCACCGTCAGCCCGCGGCCCGGGCCGCCCGCACGGCCGCGTACGCGTCGACCAGGCCGGCGCCGGTGATGTTCGCGGGCCCACCGCAGGCGTCCGCCGGATTGCGGGAGCGATAGGTCGGCTCGGCGGGCGTCGCGGTCTCCCGCAGCAGCTCGCGGGTGCGGGGCAGGTCGCCGATCAGCGCCGGGTTGGCCGACCACATCAGCGCCACCACCCCGGCCACCTGCGGCGTCGCCATCGAGGTGCCGTCGAGCGTGGCGTACCCGCCACCGGGCATCGCGGAGCGGACCCCGACGCCGGGGGCCAGCACGTCCGGCTTGGCGGGCCCGCCCGGCACGGGGCCTCGGGCGGAGAACTGCGCCACCCGGCCCCGGTCGTCCACCGCCCCCACGGTCAGCACGTCGGGGTAGGGCGCGGGCGGGTCGTCGATCGAGGCGCACCAGGGGCCGGTGTTCCCGGCGGCGGCGACCACGAAGATGCCGGCGGCGTCCAGCGCGGCGGTCGCCGGCCGGAGCACCCCGGCGTCGCAGCCCTCGATCCCGGGGCAGCCCCAGGAGTTGGTCAGGATCTCCGGCGCGCGCTCCGGACGCCCGTCGGTGAACGCGTCGCCGCCGGACGGGAACGGCGCCAGCATGAACTGGAGGCAGTCCAGGTAGTGCGCCGGGCTGCCGAGGTTGCGGTCCAGGTTGACGCAGCCCACCCACTGCGCTCCCGGTGCCACCCCGATACCGTCGCGTCCGACCGCGCTGCCCGTCGTGTGGGTGCCGTGCCCGCCCTCGTCGGTGGGGGCGCGGGTGCCGTCCCACGGGTCGTACCAGGAGTCGTCGCCGCCGCGGAAGCCGCCGGCCAACGCCGGGTGGCGGCCGTCCACCCCGGAGTCCGAGCTGCCCACCACCACGCCCGCGCCGGTCACCCCGAGTTGGCTCCAGACCCGGTCGGCGCCGATCCGGCGGATGTTCCACTCCGGCCCGGTCGGGGCGGGATCGGTGCCCCGCGTGGTGCCGGCCGGCGCGGGCAGGGGGCGCAACCGCTGGCTGACCAGCACCCGAGCGACCTCCGGGCGGCGGGCCAGCCAGGCCCGCACCGCCGGGCCGCCATCCACCTCGATCCCGTTCACCAGGTAGTACGGCGTGGGCCGCAGGCGCAGCCGGGTCAGCTCCCGCCGCAGATCGGCCTGGCTCCGCTCGGCGGTGGCGACCAGTCGGCGGTAGACCTCACCGGCCCGGGCGTCCCGGCCGGTCCGGCCCGGCGCGGCGGCCGGCAGGCCGGACAGGTCGGCCTGCTCGCGCAGCACCACGAAGAGCCGCTCGCCGTGCAACCCCGGCTGGCCCGGGCCCAGGTCCACCGCGCCGAGCGCGACCAGAAGCACGGCGGCGGTGACCGCCGCCGTCCGCCGGCGCGGGACACGACCGCGCGGCCGGGCGAGCAGCAGCCCGTACCCGGCGGCGAGCAGCAGCCCGACCGCGAGCCCGGCGCCGGCGGCGGCCGCCACCCAGAACGGCACGTCCCGGGTGGTCGCCAGCAGCAGGGTGATCTCCTCCGGATCGGCGAACGCCAGCGGGCCGAACGCGGCGAGCCCGACCAGCCACCGGGTCGGGCCGGCCGGGACCGCGACGGCGGGGTGCCGGCGGCGGGCGGCCGCGTACAGGGCGGCCAGCGCGAAGCCGGTCGGTGGGAGGGTGAGCAGGGCGGGCAGCTGGGCGGCGGACTGGCCGGCCCCGGCGGCGAGCAGCAGCAGGGCCACCCCGGCGACGAGTCCGCCGACCAGCACCAGCCGGGCCGGCCGGGGCGGGTCGCCGGGCGCGAAGCGGGACCAGAACCTGGCGTCGAGCAGCGCGCCGGCCAGCGCGCCCAGCGCGGCGGCGGCCAGCGCCGCGAGGAGCGTCTCCAGCAGCCCGCCGAGCGCGCCCAGCCAGGCCCACGGCAGCAGCAGCGCCAGACCACCGGCGACAGCCAGCAGGGTGACCGCACCCGGCCAGCGCCGACCGGGTGCCTCGACCTCCGCCCCGGCCAGCGG
This sequence comes from Micromonospora sp. NPDC048909, assembly GCF_040649635.1. Taxonomy (NCBI): domain Bacteria; kingdom Bacillati; phylum Actinomycetota; class Actinomycetes; order Micromonosporales; family Micromonosporaceae; genus Micromonospora; species Micromonospora sp. NPDC048909. The sequence goes on from NZ_JBEZFU010000006.1 coordinate 288,430, forward strand.
CGCGGGCGCCGCGTCGGCCGTCCGGCGGCGGGTGAGGCGGCTCAGCACCGCCGCAGCAGCCGCGGCCGTCGCGGCCAGCCCGGCGAGGTACGCCTCGTGGTGCACCGGCGGGACTGCCCGGAGCAGCCCGAACGCCCCGAGCGCCAACACTGCGGCCAGCCAGGCACGCCCGGTGGCCCGGACCGCCGCCGACCGGGGCAGCAGCGCCAGCAGCAGCGCGGGCGTGCCGACCAGCAGCACCGTCAGCAGGCCCGCCGCCGGCCAGAGCCAGCCGACCCGCTCCCGCCCGAAGCCGAGCAGCACCTGATCGGTGAGCCAGCCACAGGCCTGGATCGCGACGGTGACCGCCACGGTCCAGCAACCGGCCAGCACGGCCGCCACCACCGGCCACGGTCCGGGCGGGGGAGCGGTCGGCGGGCGGGCGTCGGCCCAGACGGGGGGTTCGGCCTGCATTGAGAAACAGTACGACGCGCCGTTCCCACGAGCCGCCCGGCAGCCCGGCCGGCCGGTGCGCGGGGCGGCGTGGAGCGCCGCGCGTGCCGCCGGATGGTCTTGGCGGTTACCGTGGACGGGTGCGCGACCCCAACGTGTCCCGATCCACCGCCGGCCGGCTGTCGCCCGAACGCCGCGCCGCCGACCTGCGCAGACTCCGCGCGGAACGCTTCGACGTGCTGGTCATCGGGGGTGGGGTGACCGGGGCGGGTGCCGCGCTGGACGCCGCCTCCCGAGGGCTCAAGGTGGCCCTGGTCGAGGCGCGCGATCTCGCCGCCGGCACCTCCAGCCGGTCCAGCAAGCTGATCCACGGCGGGCTGCGTTACCTGGAGCAGTTGGAGTTCCACCTGGTCCACGAGGCGCTCACCGAGCGCGGGCTGCTGGCCACCCGGCTGGCGCCGCACCTGGTTCGGCCGGTGCCGTTCCTGGTGCCGCTCCCGGCCGGCCGGGGGGTGCGTGACCTGCCCGCCCGGATCTTCCGGCGCTCCTACTACGGCGCCGGCGTGGCGGCGTACGACGTCTTCGCCGGTCTCTTCGGCAACGGCCGGGGCATGCCGCTGCACCGGCACCTGACCCGGGAGGGCGCCCGCCGGATCTTCCCCAGCCTGCGGGCGGACGCGCTGGCCGGGGCGATCCGCTACTACGACGGGCAGGTCGACGACGCCCGGCTGGTGGTCACCCTGGCCCGCACCGCGGCGAGCCTCGGCGCGACGGTGGTGAGCAGCGCCCGGGCCGTCGGGCTGATCCGGCAGGCCCGTGAGGTGACCGGTGTCCGGGTCCGTGACCTGGAGGCGCCGGCCGGCTCACCGGACGCCGAGTTCGAGGTGCAGGCCCGGACGGTCATCGCCGCCACCGGTGTGTGGAGCGACGACATGTCCCGGATGCTCAACGACGTGGGGCTGCGCCCCGGGATCCGGGTCCGGGCCTCCAAGGGCGTGCACCTGGTGGTGCCCCGGTCGGCGATCACCGGTGAGACCGGCCTGATCCTGCGTACCGCCACCTCGGTGCTCTTCGTCATCCCGTGGGGCGGGCACTGGATCATCGGCACCACCGACACCGACTGGCGGCTCGACCGTTCCCATCCGGCCGCTTCGGCGCGCGACATCGACTACCTGCTCAAGCAGGTCAACGAGGTGCTGGACCGGCCGCTCACCACGGCCGACATCGAGGGGGTCTACGCCGGGCTGCGCCCGCTGCTGGCCGGCGAGGCCGACTCCACCTCGAAGCTCTCCCGGGAGCACGCGGTCTTCGAGCCGATGCTCGGGCTGCTGCTGGTGGCCGGTGGCAAGTACACGACGTACCGGGTGATGGCCACCGACGTGGTGGACCGGGCGGCGCGCCGGTTGGGCGGCGTACGCCCGTCGCGGACCGCCGACCTGCCGCTGCTGGGCGCGGACGGCTACCCCGCGATGTGGCGCGACCGGGCCGACCTGGCCCGCCGGCACGGCGTGCCGGTCGGTGTGGTGGAGCACCTGCTGGAGCGGTACGGCACCCTCACGCTGGACGTGCTCGCGCTGGTCGACGCCGACCCGCTGCTCGCCTCCCCGCTGGCCGGGGCGCCGGAGTACCTGGCCGCCGAGGTCGCCTACGCGGCCCGCGCGGAGGGCGCGCTGCACCTGGAGGACGTGCTCACCCGGCGTACCCGGATCTCCTTCGAGACCAGCCATCGCGGCCTGGAGTCGGCGGAGCACACGGCCGAGCTGATGGGGGCGGTGCTCGGCTGGGACGCCGCCCGGCGGGGCCGCGAGGTGGAGCACTACCGGGCCCGGGTCGAGGCGGAGCGGCAGTCCCAGCTGATGCCGGACGACGTCGCGGCCGACGCGGCCCGGCTGGGCGCGCCGGACGTCCGCGGCTACGCCTCCGACCGGGGCGGCGACGGCGACCCGGTCGAGCTGCCGTCCCGTTGACCGGCTCAGCAGATCCCCGGCGACGGCCTGCCGGGGCGGTTCCGGCCGCCGCCTGCCCGCCGTAAGCTACCGAGGTGTAGGGCTACCGACCGCAACCTACGGTCCTGTAGGTTGCGGCGAGTGGTGCGCCCTTCCCGTACACGGCTACTCGTCCCTTTCCTCGGCGTGCTGCTGGCCGCCGCGTTGACCGGGTGTTCCCTGGTCCGCGCGGAGTCGGCCGAGGATCCCAAACCCACGCCCGGCGGTGCTGCCGCCGGCCTGCCGGCCCCCGAGGTGCCGACTACGGTCGGCGACGGTCAGGTCAGCCTCGTGCAGAAGCTGGGTGCCGACGGTCCGCTCCGCACCTTGCGGGTCGAGCCGGACGGCACCTGGCAGTGCATCGACTGCGCCGGCGACGGGGTCAACTCCAGCGGGTCGCTCGACCCGGAGCAGGCGAGCCGGTTGCAGCAGATGCTCGCCGACCCGGGGCTTGCCAGCGAGACGGATGAGGCCCGGCGATACCGGGCCACCTGCATCGACTCGCTGACCTCCAGCCTGTTCACCGCGGCGGGCCTGGTCACCTCCCAGGACTGCCCGGGCGAGGAGCGGCCGTCCGTCGCGGGCGAGATCCTGTTGCTGCTCACCCAGGCCACCCCGGCCGAGCTGACCGGCTGAGCCCGGTCGACCCGCCCGGGTCGGTCACTCGGCGCTGACTCCGATGTCCGGAGGTCAGAGCACCTTGCCGGGGTTGAGCAGGCCCGTCGGGTCCAGCGCCGCCTTGATCGCCTGGTGCACCCGTACGCCGACCGGCCCGATCTCCTGGGCCAGCCACTCCCGCTTGAGCAACCCCACCCCGTGCTCACCGGTGCAGGTGCCGCCGAGCGCCAGGCCCAACCGCATGATCTCGTCGAACGCGCGCCGGCCCCGATCGAGGCTGGCCGGGTCGGCCCGGTCGACCACGATGTTCGGGTGCATGTTGCCGTCCCCGGCGTGCCCCACCACGCCGATCGGCACGTCGCACTCCGCCGCGATCCGGGACACCCCGTCGAGCAGCGCGGCCAGCGCCGCCCGGGGCACCGCCACGTCGTCGATGACCAGGCCGCCGTTGCCACCCGGGTAGGCCTCCGCGGCGAACCTCTCCATCGCCGGATGGGCCAGCCGTCGTGCCTGCAGCAGCGCCGCGGCCTCGACGGCGTCGGTGGCCGCGTAGACCTCGTCGGCACCGGCGGACTCGCAGACCTCGGCCAGGGCGGCCAGGTCGTCGGCCGCCCGGGTGCCGGTGTCGGCGGCAGCCAGCAGCAGGGCCTGCGCGTCGGTCCGCAGCCCCATCGGCTGGTAGGCCTCGATGGCCCGCAGGTGGGTCTGGTCGAGCAGTTCCAGCAGGCTCGGGCTGAGCCCGCGGGCGGCGATCTCGGCCACCGCCGCGCCGGCCGCCGCGGTGGACGGGAAGACCGCGACCAGGGTGAGCGACTCCGCCGGGGCGGGACGCAACGCCACGGTCACCTCGGTGATCACCCCGAGGGTGCCTTCCGAGCCGACGAAGAGCCGGGTGAGGTCGTAGCCGGCCACCCCCTTGGCGGTCCGCCGGCCGGTGCGCAGCACCTCGCCGGAGGCGAGCACGACCTCCAGGCCGAGCACGTACTCGGTGGTGACGCCGTACTTGACGCAGCACATGCCGCCGGCGTTGGTGGCCACGTTGCCGCCGATGGTGGAGGACTCCCAGGAGCCGGGGTCCGGCGGGTACCAGAGCCCCTGCTTCGCCACCGCCGCGGCCAGCGTCGCGTTCACCACGCCCGGCTGCACCACCGCGATCCGGCTCACCGGGTCGATCTCGCGGATCGCGTCCATCGCGACGGTGCTCAGCACCACGGCGCCGTCCACCGCGTTCGCCGCGCCCGCCAGGCCGGTCCGCGCGCCCTGCGGCACCACCGGTACGCCGTGTCGGGCGGCCGCCCGGACCACGGCGACCACCTCCTCGGTGCTGCGCGGGCGGGTGACCACCAGCGGGGTGCCCGCCGAGCAGAGGTCGGCCTCGTCGCGTTCGTGCATTCGGAGCAGGTCCGGGTCGGTCAGCACGGCGCTCTCGCCGAGGGCGGCGCGCAGGTCGTCGAGGAGTGGGTTTCCGGCCATGCTGGAGAGGCTAGGTCGCCGACCGTCGATCATCAACATGATCGACAAGGGCGGGGGCTAGGTTGGTGGGCATGCTCTACCTGGACCGGCCCGGCTGGCCGTCCCGCGGCCGGCTCTGGTCCCACCTGATCAGCGACGTCTCCTACGCCGAGTTGCACGCCTTCGCCGAGGCGCTCGGCGCTCCCCGGCGCGGCTTCGACCGGGACCACTACGACATTCCGGCCGACCGCTTCGCGATGGCGGTCTGGTTGGGGGCGCGGGTGGTGCCCAGCCGGGAGCTGGTCCGGCTGCTCCGCGCGGCCGGGCTGCGCCGCCCCAAGCACCTCGTCCGCGCCGAGGCCCGCTCGGCTACGCCGGACCGGACGTCGGCCGGGGTGCCGGACCGGTCAGCGCGGTCAGCTCCCGGTGCAGGTTCGCCCGAGCCGGCCGCTCCCACCGCCCGGCCAGCGGCGGCAGGCGGAACAGCGCCGGCAGGGCGAGCAGCCCGCTGAGCACCCGGGCGCGGCCGACCCGGAAATCCGGATCGGGCACGTGGGCGTACTCCCGACGGATCGCGGCGGCATAGCGGTCGTACACCGGCGGGGATGTGGCCAGCACGGCCAGGTCGGCGTCGCAGAGCAGCGCGCCGTCGCCGTCGTCGGTGGCCACCGCGTGCCCGGCGGTGAGCAGCACCAGCCGGTGGACCTCGGTCACCGCGCCGGCCGGCAGCCCGAGCCCGACCAGCAACCGGTCGGCCAACTCGGCGCTGTCCCGCTCGTTGGCGTCGCCGGAGGCGCGCGGGTCGTAGATCGCGTCGTGGCACCAGGCCGCGAGCCGGACCAGGTCCGGACGCCCGGCCAGCCCGGCGTACGCGTCGACGACGTCGAGCACGGCGGTCAGGTGGTCGACGGTGTGGTAGTGCCGGTGCGGCTCCCGCCACCGGCGCAGCAGCTGCTGCCCGGTGTCGGTCAGCCCGGCAGGGTCGGTTGCTCCGGCGTCCCGCGCCGCCGCCCGCCACCGGTCGAGAAGGTCAGCCACCCGTCGAGTGTGCCGCACCGCGCTCCGCCGGAGCGCCGAGGATTCACCCGGCCCGGCGCGGGTAGTACCCGCCATGGCCGTGGCCCGGGGGAGCAGACGTCCGTCTTTTCTACGCCGTGCCGGGCTGCGGAACGGCCGGCTGGCCGACATCGACAGCGCCCGCATCGCCGAGGCGATGGACCAGGTGCGGGACCGGAGCAAGGCGACTCTGCACGATCGGCTGCACCGGGTCCGGATGGCCGCGGGGCTGGCGGTGCAGGCCGGGCTGGCGGCCGCGCTGGCCTATCTTGTCTCGCACCGGCTGCTGGGCAACCCGCAGCCGGTCTTCGCGCCGATCTCCGCCGTCGGCACCCTGGCCGCCTCGGTCGGCCAGCGCTTCCGGCGGACCGTGGAGCTGATCGTCGGCGTGGCGATCGGGGTGGGCATCGGCGATCTCCTCATCCACCTGCTCGGCACCGGCGCGTGGCAGCTCGGGGCGGTGGTCACGGCGGCCATCCTGCTGACCATCTTCGCCGGGGCGAGCGTCGCGATCGTGATCCAGGCCGCCGCCACCGCCGTGCTGATCGTGACGTTGAGCCCCTCCACCGAGGATCTCGAGATCCCCCGGTTCATCGACGCCTTCGTCGGCGGCGGAATCGCGCTGCTGGTGACGGCGATCCTGCTGCCGCTCAACCCGCTCCGGGTGATCAATCGCGCCGCCCGGCCGGCGCTGGACCTGCTCGCCGCGCAGCTCGACGCGACCGCCGAGGGACTGCGCAACCTGGACCGGGGCGGCGTGCAGCGGGCCCTGGACCGGCTGCGCAACAACAAGGAGGAGCTGGCCAACTTCGCCGAGGCGATCGAGGGGGCGAAGGAGACGGCCACCCTCTCCCCGGCCCGCTGGCACCGGCGCGACGAGTTGACCCACTACGCCGAGGCGGCCGACCCGATCGACCGGGCGATGCGCAACAGCGGCACGCTCATCCGCCGCTCGGTCACCCTGATCGAGGACGAGGAACCGGTCCCCGGACCCATGCCGGACGCCATCTCGCACCTGGCCGAGTCGGTCCGCCTGCTCAAGCACGAGTTCGCCGTCGGTGACGAGCCGGAGCAGTCCCGGGAACGGTCGCTGCGCGCGGTCAGCGAGGCCGGCCGGGCGTACGCCGAGGGGGTCGGCTTCTCCGGCAGCGTGGTGATCGCCCAGGTACGTACCACGGCGAGCGATCTCCTGGTCGCCTCCGGCATCGAGCAGGACGAGGCGAACCGGTTGATCCGGAAGTCCTTCGGCGAACAGGAGGCACCCCGGGGCGGTGGGCCCGAGCCGGACGAGAGCGGCCCGAAGCAGCCCACCGCACCCCCGGTCGGCTGACCGGCCCGGGTGGCGTCCGCCGGGGTCAACTGAGAGTTGCCAGCGCCGCCAGGAGCCGGTCGACGTCCGCCGTCGTGCTGCCCAGCCCGATGCTGGCCCGCAGCGCGGTCGGCGGCAGATCCCGGCGCCCGGTCCTGGCCGCCGCCTCGGTCAGCAGCCGCCGGGCCAGCGGGTGGGCGCAGAAGAGCCCGTCGCGCACCCCGATCGCGTGCCCCCGGGCCAGCTCGGCGGCGACCTCGGCGGAATCCCGGCCGGCGACCACGAACGAGACGATGCCGACCCGCGGCGCGTCCGGGCCGAAGGTGCGCAGCTCCACCACGTGCGGCAGGGCGGCGAGCCCGTCCCGCAGCCGGGTCAGCAGCCGCTGCTCCCGGCGGTGCAGCGCGGCCCGGTCGGCGTCGGCGAGGGCGGTGCAGACCGCGGCCAGTGCGACCGCGCCGAGCAGGTTGGGCGTGCCCGCCTCGTGCCGCGCCGGACCGAGCGCCCAGCTCACGTCGTGGGTGGCCGCCCCGACCCGGCTGGTGGCGCCGCCACCAAAGAGGTACGGCGGCGCCGCGTCCAACCAGTCGGCCCGCCCGATCAGCACACCGGCGCCGAACGGGGCGTAGAGCTTGTGGCCGGAGACGGCCAGGTAGTCGACGTCCAACTCGAGCAGGTCGACCGGGGCGTGCGGGGCGAGCTGCGCGGCGTCCAGCGCTATCCGGGCCCGGTGCCGCCGCGCCACCCGGGCCAGCTCGGCGACCGGCCAGCGCTCTCCGGTCACGTTGCTGGCCCCGGTCACCGCGACCAGCACCGGAAGCCCCGGGTTGGCGTCCCGCCGCAGTTCGGCGAGGGCCGCGTCCAGGGCGCGGACCGCCTCGCCGGGGTCGGCCGGCACCGGCAGCCGGACCGAGCCGCGCGGCCAGGGCAGCAGGTTCGCGTGGTGCTCGCCGGCGAAGGTGACCACGGTCGTGCCGGGCGGCAACGCGCGACCCAGCAGGTTGAGCGCGTCGGTGGTGTTCCGGGTGAAGATCACGTGATCGTCGCTGCGGGCGCCGAAGAAGTCGCCCACCGTTTGCCGGGACCGCTCGTAGGCGAGCGTGCAGCGACGGGAGAGCGCGCCGGCGCCGCGGTGCACGCTGGCGTACCAGGGAAGCAGCTCGGCCACCGCGTCGGCGGCGACCCGCGCGCACGGCGCGGTGGCCGCGTAGTCGAGGTTGATCTCGCCCGGCACGCCGAGCACGTCGAGCGGCCCGACGGCGGCGGGAACGGTCGCCGGAGCGGGCAGTGCGGGTACGAGGGTGACGGACATGCCAGAACCTCCCGGGCCGGGACCCCGGGTGCACGTCGGGACGGGGTCCGCGCTTGCCCGGCTCACGAATCGGGGCCGGGCCCGGTCATCACCCGGGGCACCCCACCGCGAACTCGACGAGGGTTGCCGGCCAGCAAGCCGGGGCTTGACGCTGGCGCTCGTGACCTGCCGGCAGCATAGCGGCCGCCGATGCGGCCGAACCAGCCGGCCGGGGATGGCTACGCTGACCGCATGGCCGACACCCCGCCCGGCGGAGCCCTGCCGTCGCCGACCGCGCCTCCCGCCCCGCCCGCGCCCGGTGCCGCGCCCCGGATGCCGCTGCGCCGGCTCGGCTGGCGACGGTTCCTGGTGCTCGCCGCGGTGGTGCTCTTCATCGCCGCCTGCGCGACCTTCATGGCCTTCACCCTGGGCGAGAGCCTCGGCGCCCAGGCGCTGCTGATCGGCCTGGTGGCCGCCATCCTGCCGGTGCCGGTGCTGGTCGGGTGCTTCCTCTGGCTCGACCGGTACGAACCGGAACCGCTGAAGTACCTGGTCTTCTGCTTCACCTGGGGCGCGTTCGTCTCCACCGCCGCCGCGCTCACCGTGAACGAGTTCGCCGCCCGCCGGTTCGACGACTGGGGGCTGCCGTCCGCCCTCACCAGCGTGCTGGTCGCGCCGTTCGTCGAGGAGTTGACCAAGGCGCTCGGGCCGATCCTGCTGCTGATCTTCCGGCGCCGGGAGTGGTCGGGGATCACCGACGGCCTGGTCTACTGCGGGCTCTCCGCGGTCGGTTTCGCCATGGTGGAGAACATCCTCTACCTCGGCGGCTACGGCTTCCGGACCGGCGTGGAGCAGTTCGGGCCGGCGACCGGCGCCCAGCAGGTCATCGCCATCTTCATCGTCCGGATCCTGCTCTTCGGGTTCGCCCATCCGCTCTTCACCTCGATGACCGGGGTGGGGCTGGGCATCGCCGCGCGTACCGCCGACCGCCGGGTCCGGGTGCTGGCCCCGATCGCCGGCCTGTTGCTGGCCATGATGCTGCACGGCACCTGGAACCTGCTGCCGACGCTGACCCAGGCCACCGGCCAGGCGTTGATCATGCTGTACGGCTTCATCGGGGTGATGGTGCCGATCTTCTTCGGCATGGTCGGGCTGGCGGTCTGGCTGCGCGCCTGGGAGGGGCGGCTCACCGAGCGGACCCTGCCGGACTACGTCCGTGCCGGCTGGCTGAGCCCGCCCGAGGTGGCGGCGCTGAGCAGCCTGGGCCGCCGGCACGCGGCGCGGGCCTGGGCGCGCCGGGTGGCCGGCGACGGCGGGGTTAAGGCGATGCGTGGTTACCAGTTCGCCGCCACCCGGCTGGCGCTGCTGCGCGACGGCTCGCTGCGGGGCCTGGACCGCCGGCCGGTAGACCGGGAGCGGACCGCGCGGGAGGAACGGGAGTTGCTGGACGCGATCACCGCGTACCGGTCGTTCTTCGCCGGTCGCGATCCGCAGGCCCCCGCCGGGGTGTGGGACGGGAACCGCTACCACCTGCGGTTCCCGGACGGCTCGCAGCGGGCGGTGGACCCGCCGGAGGAGCCGGTGGTGCCGATCCCGGTGGTGCTCGCCGCGCCGCCGCCCGCGCATCCGGCCGGTTATCCGCCGCCGGGCTGGTACGGCCCGCACCCGGGCTGGCCGGGGCGTTCCTGACCGGACGGGCGCTGGTCCCCGGGCGGCGCCGGGGTGCGGAGCCAGCGCCGACCGGGCGGCGTGCCCGGTGCTCCGCGCGCGCGGCCGGTTCGGCGTGGCGGCCGTACGCGGCCGCTCGGCGTCGCGGGATCGGTGCGGGCCGGCCGGCCGGTCAGGCCATCAGGCCGGTGAGGAAGTCACCGAGACCCTGGAACATCGCCATGAGGCCCGCGCCGATCGCCTTGAACGTCGCCGCCGCGCCGTCCGGCCGGAACGCCATGAAGTAGATCAGGAATCCGATGAAGCCCCAGAAAAGCAGCTTCCTAATCCACTCGGGCATCGTCCCTCCCCAGGGCGGTGGTGCGGCTGGCTTCCCGGCCGGGGGCGGTGCAAACGACGCCCGCGACGGCAACGGCGGAATCTTCGCCGCCGGCGAGGCGGGTGCGCCTGGGGTGCGGACCTAGAGGTAGAGCCCGGTGGAGTCGTTCTCGACCCGTTCGGCGGCGACGGCGTGCACGTCCCGCTCGCGGAGCAGGACGTAGCCCCGGCCGTGCAGCTCGACCTCGGAGCGGTCGTCGGGGTCGAAGAGCACCCGGTCGCCGGAGACGATGGAGCGGACGTTCGGACCCACCCCGACGGCGGTCGCCCACGCCAGCCGCTTGCCCACGGCCGCGGTCGCCGGGATCACGATGCCGGCGGTCGAACGCCGCTCGCCCTCGCTGCCCTCCATCCGGACCAGCACCCGGTCGTGCAGCATGCGGATCGGCAGGCCGGAGTCGAGATTGTCGTGGGCGGTCACGCCGCAGACGCTACCGTGTCGCCCGGTCGACTCCCGCCGGTGGTTACCGAGGTGGTGACCGGGGCAATGGATGGCGGAACTGCCCTACTGTGGTGCGGTCCGGCGTATGCTGTCCGACCTGTCGCCGTGGGCGGACCGGTCGTCTTGCCAGGAGGTGCGCTTGAGCCGCTTCGAGCGGATACGCGAGCGGCTCGGCCGCGCGTACCAGTCGGGACGGGACTCCGTACGGTCCGGCCGGGACCGGACCGACGGCCCACCGGAGGTGGCTGGAGTGGCCTCACCGACCTCGCCGGGGCCGGTGGCGCCGCCGACGGCGACGGTGGTCGGCGCCCCCGCTCCCGCGGCGATGCACACCTCGACCACCAGCCGGGACGACGCCGACGTGCCGCACGCGCTGCGGATCGCCGCCGCGTGGTCCTGGCGGTTGATCGTGGTCGGCGCGGTGGCCTGGGCGCTGCTGACGATCGTCAGCACCATCAAGATCGTGATCATCCCGCTGGCCATCGCGTTGCTGCTCTCGGCCCTGCTGGCGCCGGCGGTCGGCTGGCTGCTGCGGGCCCGCTTCCCCCGCTCGTTGGCGACCGCGGTGGTGCTGGTCGGTGGCCTGGCGGCGGTGATCGGCACGCTGACCCTGGTGGTGAACGAGTTCATCCAGGGGGTGCCGGAGCTGAGCGAGAAGTCCTCGGAGGGCGTCCGGCAGATCCAGAACTGGCTGAAGACGGGCCCACTGCACCTCTCCGACACCCAGCTCGACCGTTACATCGACGAGGCGCAGCACTGGATCAACGGCAACACCCAGCGGTTCACCAGCGGGGCGCTCAGCACGGCCGCCACCCTGGCCGAGGTGCTGACCGGCACCATCCTGGTGCTCTTCGCGACGTTCTTCTTCCTCCGCGACGGCAACCGGATCTGGCGCTTCCTGGTCCGGCTGCTGCCGGTGGCCGCCCGGTGGAAGGTCGACGACGCCGGCCGGGCCTCCTGGGCGACGCTCGGGGCGTACGTCCGGGCGACCGTGCTGGTGGCCTTCATCGACGCGGTCGGCATCGGCATCTTCCTGGTCATCTTCGACGTCCCGTTCGCCTTCCCGCTAGCCGCGCTGGTCTTCCTCGGCGCGTTCATCCCGATCGTCGGCGCGGCGCTCTCCGGCGGCGTGGCGGTGCTGATCGCGCTGGTCGACAGCGGCCCGGTGACCGCGCTGATCATCCTCGGCGCGGTGGTCGGGGTGCAGCAGCTGGAGGGACACGTGCTCCAGCCGCTGATCATGGGCCGGGCGGTGGCCATCCACCCGCTCGCGGTGATCATCGGCATCGCCGCCGGCGTGGTGCTCGCGGGCATCACCGGCGCGCTGGTCTCCGTACCGCTGATCGCGGTGCTCAACACGGCGGTCCGCCGGCTCGCCGCCCGCACGGTGCCGGACACCCCGCCGGACGCCGTGGTGGTCGCCTCCCAGGCGCCCTGAGCCGACGCTCTACCCGGCGCCGGGCCTTCGTGCCCGGCGTCGGAGAGTTTCAGGCCTTGGCGAGGCGCTCCAGGGCGCCCCGGGCGACGTCGGGGCGGGTGGTGTACCAGAACGGGGGCAGCGAGCGGCGCAGGAACGGCCCGTAACCGCGGGCCGTCTCCAGCCGCGAGTCGAGCACCGCGACCACGCCCCGGTCGCCGGTCGCCCGGATCAGCCGCCCCACCCCCTGAGCGAGCCTGATCGCCGCGATCGGCACGCTGACCGCGGCGAAGCCCGACCCGCCGCCGGCGTCCACCGCGGCGGACCGGGCCGCCGCCAGCGGCTCGTCGGGGCGGGGGAAGGGCAGCCGGTCGATCACCACCAGCTGGCAGGCGTCGCCCGGCACGTCGACGCCCTGCCAGAGCGACATCACTCCGAACAGGCAGCTGGACCGCTCCTCGCGGAACCGGCGGACCAGCAGCGGCAGGGCCTCCTCGCCCTGGAGCAGCACGGGCAGGTCGGTCCGCGCGCGGACCAGCTCCGCCGCCTGCTGCGCGGCCCGCCGGGAGGAGAAGAGCCCGAGAGTACGGCCACCGAGCGCCTCGACCAGCGAGAGCAGCTCCTCACCGGCCGGGTCGGGCAGACCGGAGACACTCGGGCGGGGCAGGTGCGCGGCGACGTAGAGGATGCCCTGCCGCGCGTAGTCGAACGGCGAGCCGACGTCGAGCGAGCGCCAGCCCGGCCCGCTGCTGGCGGGGATCAGCGCACCCGGTCGTCCGCCCGGCTCGGCACGGCTCGCGCCCGTCGGTGCGCCGTTCACGCCCGTGCCCGGCGTGCCCGCGGCGGGGCGGCCGGTGGAGGCGGCCAGCGCGGCGGCGGCCGGCGAGGGCGGAGCCGGGGTCGGCGCGTCCAGCCCGAGCGCCCGGGCCACCGTGTCGAACCGGCCGCCCAGGGTCAGGGTGGCGGAGGTGGCGACCACGGTGCGCTCGTCGTAGAGGTGGGTGGCGAGGGTCCCGGCGACCGAGAGCGGCGCCACCACCAGCGCCCGACGCGAGCCGTTGTCGGGCTTCTCCACCCAGGCCACGTCGTGCTCGCTCTCCTCGAGCAACCGCTGCGCCGTGGTGGAGAGCTCGTCGAGCACCGCCTTGGCCTGCTGCTTGCGTACCGGATCGGGGTCGTCCGCCTTGATGTCGCCGATCCCGTCGAGCGCGGCGCGGGTGGCCGCGTCGAGCAGGGTGCACGCCTCGCGCAGCGGCGCGGGCAGCCCGGCGGTGATCCGCCCGGCCGGCGCCTCCGCCAGGCCGACGGCGAGGGCGTCGCCGGCGGCGGTGAGCGCGTCGGCGGTCTCCGGTCGCAGCAGCGGCCGGGCCCGGCGGGTGGACCGGTCGATCAGCTCCGGCACCAGCTCGGCCTGCGCCGCCGAGGAGACGCGGTCGGCGAGCTCGTGCGCCTCGTCGACGATGAGCAGCTTGTGCGGTGGGACGATCTGCCGCCCGGCCAGCATGTCGACCGCGAGCAGGCTGTGGTTGGTCACCACGATGTCGGCCTCGCGGGCCCGGGCCCGGGACGCCTCGGCGAAACACTCGGCGCCGAACGGGCAGCGCCCCGCGCCGACGCACTCCCGGGCCGGCATCGAGACCAGCCGCCAGGCCTGGTCGTCGACGCCCGGATCCAGCTCGTCCCGGTCGCCGGTCTCGGTCTCCGCCGCCCAGTCGCGCAACCGCTCGACCTGCTTGCCGAGCCGGCCCGCCTCACCGAGCCACTTGCCGGCGGCCGGGCGGGCCGCCGGCGCGTCGAAGAGCGTGTCCTCCGGCTCATCCTCGGTCGAGTTGTCCAGCCGGGCCAGGCACAGGTAGTGGTGCCGACCCTTGAGCACGGCGAAGGTTGGCCGGCGGCCCAGCAGCGGCTCGACCGCGTCGGCGAGCCGAGGCAGATCGTGCTCGACCAGCTGGGACTGCAGGGCCAGGGTGGCGGTGGAGACCACCACCGGCCCGTCGACGGTCAGGGCCGGGGCGAGGTAGGCCAGCGACTTGCCGGTGCCCGTGCCGGCCTGGACCAACAGGTGCTCGCGGGACGACACGCACTCCTCGATCGCCGTCGCCATCTCCTGCTGGCCGGGGCGGGCGGCGCCGCCCGGCACCGCGCCCACGGCGGCCGCGAGCAGTTCCGCGCCGCTGGACCGGGCGCCCCGGCGCCGGCCGGAGCGGGCCGACGGGGTGCTGGATCCGGTGGCGGCGCGGGGCGGAGTCACCGTGCGACGGTACCCGTCGTCGCCGACACCGGCCGCGCCGCTCCGCCGCGTGGCGTGCTCCCGGTGCGGAATTCCAGCCTGCCCGTCCGGTTACGGCGGCGCTACGACGAGTGGGTGGGATCGGTTAGGGTGCGACTCATGCCGAGCGACGTGGTCCGCGTGATCTACCGCAAGTACGACGGCAGCGCCCACCGCGACTACCCGGCCCGTCGGCTCGCCGAGGACGACCTCGGCGTCTGGCTCGGTGTGCCCGCCGGCACCAAGTCGGTCTACCACGGTCGACCGTCGGTGGAGCAGATCCCGTTCGTCCTCCTGGTCCCGCATTCCGCCTGGTGGACCGGCATGTTCAACCCGCCGCCGCGGACCAGCGAGGTCTACTGCGACATCGCCAGCCCGGCCCGGTGGGAATCCGACGACACCGTCCACCTCTTCGACCTCGACCTGGACGTGGTCCGCCGCCGGGCCACCGGCGCGGTCGAGCTGCGTGACGAGGACGAGTTCGCCGAGCACCGGGTCCGGTTCGGCTATCCGGACGAGCTGGTGGCCCAGGCGGAGGCGGCGGCCCGGTGGCTCTTCGACGCGCTCGGCGACGGCACCGAGCCGTTCGCCACCTCCTACCGGAAGTGGCTGGCCCTGGTGGTCTGAGCGGGCCTCCGGCTCACCAGCGGGGCGGCCACACCTGCGCCTCGGCCGGGTCGAGCGGCGGCAGGTCGGTGAGCTTCGCCGGGTTGAGCTGGTTGAAGATCGCGGTGATCCGGCCGTCGTGCACCGCGAACGCGGTGACCAGCCGGATCGGCCGGCCGTCGGTGTGCACCGTCTCGAGCTGGAGGCCGAACACGCCGTCGATCAGCACCGGCCGCGCCAACAGCTGCTGGTGGTAGCGGCCGGCCCGGCCGAAGAGGCCGACGGTGAAGCGGCCGACCGCGTCCGCGCCGACGACCGGGCGGCGGGCCGTGGGGAAGTGCCCGCCGCTGTCGCCGATGAGGACCACGTCCGGGGCGAGCAGGTGCAGGAGCCGGTCCAGCTCGCCGGACTCGGCGGCGGCGACGAACGCGGCGACCACCCGCCGCTGCTCGGCCGGGTCGGCGGTGTGCCGGGGCAGGTCCGGCGCGCTGACCGCGCGGCGGGCCCGGGAGGCGAGCTGCCGGGCGGCGACCTCGGTGGTGCCGAGCGCCTCGGCGATCCGGGCGAACGGCACCGCAAACACATCGTGCAGGACGAAGGCGACCCGCTGCTCCGGCGCGAGCCGCTCCAGCACCACCAGCAGGGCGGTGCCGAGCTGGTCGGTACGGACCGCCCGTTCGGCCGGATCGGGGGCGAAACCGTCGCCCCGGCCGGAGGACTCCACCGGGGTCACCACCGGCTCCGGCAGCCACTGGCCGACGTACGCCTCCCGGCGTACCCGGGCGGAGCGGAGCACGTCCAGGCAGATCCGGGCGCAGGTGGTGGTCAGCCAGGCGGACAGCTCGCGGATCTCGGCGCGCGCGGCCGGGTCGGCGAGCGCGTTGGCGTAGCGCAGCCAGGTCTCCTGCACGGCGTCCTCGGCCTCGCTGCGGCTGCCCAGCATCCGGTGGGCCACCGCCAGCAGCCGCCCCCGCTCGGCCTCGAACTCCGTCGCCAGATCCCGCACCACGTGCCCCTCCCGCCGCCGAGTCCCGGCGCACATCCTCCCGCCCCTGGGACACCGCCGCCGCCCCGAACGTGACAGCCGGGCCACGAGAGCTCCGCTCGGGGGGGGGGGGCGGAACGGCCGGGCTGGGAGAGGCCGCTCGACGGGCGGATCCGGGGCGGGTG
The DNA here is from genome assembly GCF_040649635.1 of Micromonospora sp. NPDC048909. Classification (NCBI taxonomy): domain Bacteria; kingdom Bacillati; phylum Actinomycetota; class Actinomycetes; order Micromonosporales; family Micromonosporaceae; genus Micromonospora; species Micromonospora sp. NPDC048909. The sequence goes on from NZ_JBEZFU010000006.1 coordinate 304,523, forward strand.
GGTGATGATCCGGGGATGAGCGCACCTCGGGAGAGAGTGGTCGTGCCGCCGGTCGGCGGGCCGGTGCGGGAGCTGCTGCGGGTGACCGCGCCGGTCCACCTCGGCTCGATCGACCCGCGGTCCACGCCGGGGCTGCCCGACGCGGCGGTGACCGGCGAGCACCGCAAGGGCTGGGCCCGGGAGCAGGTCGAGCTGCTCGGCGCCGGGCTCGGCCGCCAGCAGGAGATGCTCTACGCCACCGCCAAGGCCGCCGAGTCCGCGCCCGATCCGGCCGGCTCCGCGCCGCCCCGGGTGCTGCTCGTGCTCCAGGCGATGGACAGCGGCGGCAAGGACGGCACGATCAAGCGGGTCGCCGGCGCGATGAACCCGCTCGGCCTGCACATCCGCTCCTTCGGCCCGCCCACGCCGGAGGAGCTGGGGCACGACTTCCTGTGGCGGATCCGGCGGGCGTTGCCGCCGCCCGGGTACGTGGGCGTCTTCAACCGCTCGCACTACGAGGACGTGCTGGCGGCCCGGGTCGGGTCGCTGGTGCCGGCGGCCGTCTGGCGGGCCAGGTACGACGAGATAAACACCTTCGAGCGGGAGCTGACCGACGCCGGGGTGACCCTGATCAAGGTGATGCTGCACATCTCCTACGCCGAGCAGGGCGCGCGCCTGCTGGCTCGGCTCGACGACCCGCGCAAGCACTGGAAGTACAACCCCTCGGACGTCGACGCCCGGGCCCGGTGGGACGACTACCAGGCCGCGTACGCCGACGCGCTGAGCCGGTGCGGCCCGGACTCCGCGCCCTGGTTCGTGGTGCCGGCCGACCGGAAGTGGTACCGGGACTGGGCGGTGGCCCACCTGCTGCGGGAGACGTTCGACACTCTCGACCTGGGGTATCCGCCAGCCGGTTTTGACCTGGCGCGGGAGCGCGAGCGGCTGCGGTCTGGGGGAGTGGAGGCGGAAGGGACGACCGAGGTGAACGGAAGGTGAACGAGCGGTGAATGCGGTCCTACCAGGGGTGGGCCGCCGAATGCCCGCCATCAGCGTTCCCTAGCATTCCCAGGGCGGGCGCTCGCGCGGGCTCCGCCACCCTTCCACCGACACGACGAGGTCCGTGCAGTGAAGTTTTCCTTCCGCCCCACCGAGGGCGCCTTCTACGAGCTCTTCACCAGGGCCGCACAGAACCTGGTCCGGGGCACCGAGCTGCTCAACGAGCTGTCCCTGCCGGGCGTCGAGGTGCAGTCGGTGAGCGAGCGGCTCACCGAGGTGGAGCACGACAGCGACCAGATCACCCACGAGCTGTACAAGAAGATCAACTCCACCTTCATCACGCCGTTCGACCGGGAGGACATCTACCGGCTCGGCTCGCTGCTCGACGACGTGATGGACCACCTGGAGGCGGTCGGCAACCTGCTCTACCTCTACGGCCTGACCAAGCTGCCGTCGCTGCCCCGGGAGATGCACGAGCTGGTCAACGTGCTCGACCTGCAGGCGAAGCTGACCGCCGAGGCGATGCCCCGGCTGAAGTCGATGAAGGATCTCGAGGACTACTGGATCGAGTGCAACCGGCTGGAGAACGAAGGCGACCAGGCGTACCGGATGCTGCTGGTCCGACTCTTCTCCGGCGAGTACGACGCGTTGACCGTGCTCAAGATGAAGGAGGTCGCCGACGAGCTGGAGGCCGCCTGCGACGCCTTCGAGCACGTGGCCAACACCGTCGAGACCATCGCGGTCAAGGAGTCCTGATCCTGTGACACCCGAACTCATCGCCGTGCTGGCGGTGATCGCGGTGGCCCTGGCGTTCGACTACACCAACGGCTTCCACGACGCCGCCAACGCGATCGCGACAAGTGTCTCGACCCGCGCCTTGACCCCCAGGATCGCCCTGCTGCTGGCCGCCGTCGGCAACTTCGTCGGCGCCCACTTCGGCGCCGGGGTGGCCAAGACGGTCGGCGACGGCCTGGTGTCCCTGCCCACCGGGGTGTCCAGCCTGGGGGTGGTCTTCGCCGGCGTGCTCGGGGCGATCGCCTGGAACCTGATCACCTGGTACTTCGGCCTGCCGTCGTCCTCCTCGCACGCGCTCTTCGGCGGCCTGGTCGGCGCGACCCTGCTCTCCACCGGCGGCATCGTGCAGTGGGTCAACATCGGGGAGAAGGTCCTCCTGCCGATGGTGCTCTCGCCGATCGTCGGCCTCACCCTCGGCTACGTGGTGATGCTGGCCATCCTCTGGCTGTTCCGGAAGGGGCAGCCGGGCCGGCTCAACCGGGGCTTCCGCTGGGCGCAGACCGCCTCGGCGGCGGCCATGTCGGTCGGCCACGGCATGCAGGACGCGGCGAAGACCATGGGCATCGTGGTCCTCGCTCTCTACACCGGTGGCTTCCAGGACGACAAGACGCACATCCCGGGCTGGGTCTTCTGGACCTCGGCGACGATGCTGGCGCTCGGCACGTACGCCGGCGGCTGGCGGATCATCCGGACCCTGGGTCGGAAGATCATCGACCTGGGCCCGCCGGAGGGCTTCGCCGCCGAGACGGTGGCCAGCGCGGTGCTCTACTTCAACGCCCTGGTGCTGAAGGCGCCGATCTCCACCACCCACACGATCACCTCGGCGATCATGGGTGTGGGCGCGACCAAGCGGCTCTCCGCCGTGCGCTGGAACGTCGCCGGCAACATCGTGCTCGCCTGGATCATCACGTTCCCGGCGGCCGCGCTGATCGCCTGCCTCACCTACCTGCTGGTCCGCCCGCTCTTCGGCTGACCGCCAACGACACCGGGCCCCTGGTCGCCGCTCGAACGGCGACCGGGGGCCCGTGGCATGACCAGCCGCCGCCGGATCGGCGGCGGGGACCGATGTCACGCGTAATCCACGCCGATCTGGCCACGGATGGTGTCGAGCAGGGCCATCACCTCGAGGGTGGTGGCGTGCGGCACCAGCGGGCTCTCGGTGAGCCCCGCCGCCAGGCAGCGCTGCACCTCGATCGCCTCGTACTGGTAGCCGCCCCCGGTCAGGTCGGCGGCGATCGTCTCCGGCTCGGCGTCGGCGCGGTGCAGGGTCATCGAGGCCGGTCGGAAGAACGGCGACGGCAGCTCGATCCGGCCGGCGGTGCCGGTGATCGAGGCGACCAGCGGGCTGGCGCCGACGATGCCGCAGCTCAGGGTGGCGACCGCACCCGAGTCGTAGCCGAGGACGACGCCGGTGTTCTCGTCCACCCCCTCCGGGCTCAGCTTCGCCCAGGACCGGACGTGCTGGGGCACCCCGAGCAGCAGGTGCGCCAGGCTCAGCGGGTAGACGCCCAGGTCGAGCAGGGCGCCACCGCCCAGCACCCGGGCCCGCATCCGGTGCTCGGGTGGGAACGGCCCGGCCACCCCGAAGTCGGCCTGCACGGCGGTCACCGTGCCGATCGCCCCCTGCGCGATCAGCTCGACCATGCGCAGGATCAGCGGGTTGGTCCGCATCCACATGGCCTCCATCAGGAAGACCCCGGCGGCGCGGGCGGTCTCGACCAGCTCGGCGCTGGTCGCCAGGTCGAGGGTGAACGGCTTCTCCAGCAGCACCGCTCGTCCGGCGGCCAGCAGCGTCATGGCGGCCTCGTGGTGGGCGGCGTGCGGCGTCGCCACGTACACCGCGTCCAGCTCCGGGTCCGCGGCCAGCTCCGCCCAGGAGCCGTACGCCCGTGGGGCGCCGTGCCGGTCGGCGAAGAGCTTCGCGCTCTCGGCGGTGCGGGAACCGACCGCGACCAGCTCGGCGCCCGGTACGTGCCGGAGGTCTTCGGCGAACCGACCGGCGATGTGGCCGGTGGCCAGGATTCCCCAACGAGTCATGCCGCAACGCTAGCGAAGAGCGACGGGCGGCCGATCGGATGATCCACCATCGGGAACTAGGCTCGCGGCATGACGATCGACCGCGACGGCTTCGCCGCGCCGCCGGCCCTGGTGGAGCACGCCCGGCGGTTCCGGGCCGAGGGCGGCGTGCCGGCCGTGCCCCGGGTGGCGGCGACGGTGCTGCTGCTCCGTCCGGCCGACGGAGACTTCGAGGTGTACCTGATCCGCCGGGTCGCCGCGATGGCCTTCGGCGGGATGTACGCCTTTCCGGGCGGCGGCGTGGATCGGTCGGACTCCCAGGCGCACCTCGGCTGGGCCGGCCCGACCCCGGCGGACTGGGGCGGCCGGCTCGGGCTCGCGCCGGACGCCGCGCAGGCGGTGGTCTGCGCCGCCGGGCGGGAGGTCTTCGAGGAGGCCGGGGTGCTGCTCGCCGGCGCCGACGCGGCCAGCGTGGTCGGCGACGTGAGCGGCGACGACTGGGAGGCCGCCCGGGTCGCGCTGGAGCAGCACCGGGGCGGCTTCGCCGACCTGCTCGCCGCTCGCGGGCTCACCCTCCGCTCCGACCTGCTGCTGCCGTGGAGCCGGTGGATCACCCCGGAGTTCGAGCCCCGCCGGTTCGACACGTACTTCTTCGTCGCTCTGCTGCCCGAGGGGCAGCGGACCCGCAACGTCTCCGGCGAGGCCGACCACGCGCTCTGGATCCGCCCGGCGCAGGCCCGGGACCGGGCCGAGGCGGGCGAGCTGACGATGCTGCCACCGACCCTGGTCACCCTGGCCCAGGTGGCGGCCGCCGGTGACCTGGCCGGCGTGGTGCGCGCGGCGGCGACCCGGGACGCGGCCACCCCGGTCACCCCACGCCTGGAGCTGTCCCCGGACGGCGAGCCGCGCTTCCTGCTGCCCTGACCCCGTCGCCCCGTCGCCGGCCGGCCGACCGGACCCGCTGGTCAGCGCGGCCCGGCGGCCGCCGTGCCCGGGAACGGAGAGAGTGGCCATCCCCCTTTGAATGGCCACTCTGCCGTGGAACGCGTACCGGGGACGGCTCAGCCGAAGCGGCCGGTGATGTAGTCCTCGGTCTTCTTCACGCTCGGGTTGCTGAAGATCCGCTGGGTGTTGTCGTACTCGATCAGCCGACCCGGGTCGCCGGTCTTCTCGATCGAGAAGAACGCCGTGCGGTCCGAGACGCGGGCGGCCTGCTGCATGTTGTGCGTGACGATGATGATCGTGAACTTGTCCTTGAGCTGGAACATCAGGTCCTCGATGGCCAGCGTGGAGATCGGGTCGAGCGCCGAGCAGGGCTCGTCCATGAGCACGACCTGCGGCTCGACCGCGATCGTCCGGGCGATGCAGAGCCGCTGCTGCTGACCGCCGGAGAGGCCGGCGCCGGGCTTGCCGAGCCGGTCCTTGACCTCGTCCCAGAGGTTCGCCGAGCGGAGCGCCTTCTCCGCGGCCTCGTCCAGGATCGACTTCTTCCGTACGCCGTTGAGCCGCAGCCCGGCCACCACGTTCTCGTAGATGCTCATGGTGGGGAACGGGTTCGGCCGCTGGAAGACCATGCCGATCATGCGCCGGACCGCGGTGACGTCCACGTCCCGGTCGTAGATGTCCTGGTCGTCGATGGTGAGGCTGCCCTCGACCCGGGCTCCGGGGAGCACCTCGTGCATCCGGTTGATCGAGCGGAGGAAGGTGGACTTGCCGCAGCCGGACGGGCCGATCAGGGCGGTCACCGTCTTGGGCTCGACGGTCAGGCTGATGTTCTCGATCGCCTTGAAGCCGCCGTAGTAGGCGGTGACGTTCGAGGCTTCGATGCGCTTGGCCATGGTGGTGGTACCTCCGGGGTTCATCGGCCGAGCCGGTTGCGACGGGCCAGCAGCTTCGCCGCGATCGTCAGGATCAGCACGAGGGCGACCAGGGTGAGGGCGGCGGTCCACGCCCGCGCGGGCGCGTACCGGGAGGCGTCGCCGGCCTGCTGGTAGACGAAGAGCGCCAGCGACGACTGGTTGTTCTCGAACGCGTTGAAGTTGATCCCGGCGCCGCCGCCGGCGACGAGCAGCACCGGCGCCGTCTCGCCCGCGGCACGGGCGATGGAGAGCATGACGCCGGTCACGATGCCCGGCAGCGCGGTCGGCAGCACGATCCGCACGATCGTCTTCCACTTCGGCACGCCGAGGGCGTACGCGCCCTCGCGCAGCGGCGCCGGGACGAGGCGCAGCATCTCCTCGGTGGAGCGGACCACGGTGGGCAGCATCAGCACGCTGAGCGCGAGCGCCGCGGCGAAGCCGGAGAAGCTCGGCCGGCCGTCGTTGAACCACGGCGACACGATCAGCACCCAGAACGCCAGGACGAAGAGACCCGAGACGATCGACGGGATGCCGGTCATCACGTCGACGAAGAACCGGATCGCGAAGGCGAACTTGCCTCGGCCGTACTCGACCACGTAGATGGCGCAGAGGATGCCCAGCGGGACGGTGATCAGGGCGGCGATGCCGACCTGCTCCAGCGTGCCCACGATCGCGTGGTACGCGCCGCCGTTCGGGTCGCGGGCCCCGATGTTGTTCATCGAGGTGAGGAAGAAGTTGCCGTCGAGGCGCTCGACGCCGTTGCTGACCAGCGTCCACACCACCGAGGCGAGCGGCAGCACGGCCAGCACGAACGCCGAGTGGATCAGCGCGCTCCAGGTGCGGTTACGGGCCGAGCGGCGCCCCTCGACCGCGTTCGCCGCGGCGAAGAGCCCGGCCAGGTAGAACAGCGCGCCGAGCACCACGACGAGCGCCGGGCCGCCGATGCCGGCGCCGTACACCACGGCGGCGGCGACCAGCACGGCCGCCAGTGCGATGACCGGTGCGGCGTACCGGGGCAGCCGCTTCGCCCGCAGCGTGGCGGGCTGGGCCGCCGGTTGGGGACGGTGGGTGGTGACGCTGGTGCTCATGCGGCCGACTCCGTGAACTCCCGGCGGCGGTAGATGATCACGCGCGCCGTGATGTTGACGATCAGCGTGATCGCGAAGAGCACCAGGCCGGAGGCGATCAGCGCGCCCCGTCCGGTCTCGTTCGCCTCGCCGAACGTGTTGGCGATGTTCGCGGCGATGCTGTTGCCGCCGTTCTCGATCAGGTTGAACGAGATGCCGAAGGTGATGCCGAGGGTCATCGCCAGCGCGATGGTCTCGCCGAGCGCCCGGCCCAGGCCGAGCATGACCGCGGCGATGATGCCGGGCCGGCCGTAGGGCAGCACCGCGGTGCGGATCGTCTCCCACCGGGTGGCGCCGAGGGCGAGGGCGGCCTCCTCGTTGGCGGTCGGGGTCTGCAGGAACACCTCGCGGGAGAGCGAGGTGATGATGGGCAGCACCATGATCGCCAGAACCAGGGAGCCGAGCAGGATCGACTTCCCGAACGGCCCGTCGCCGCCGAAGATCGGGATCCAGCTGAAGTACTTGTTCAACCAGACGGACAGGTCCTGTACCGGCTTCAGGAAGACCTCCCGGCCCCACAGACCGAAGACCACGCTGGGCACGGCGGCGAGCAGGTCGATCAGGAAGCCGAGCGTGGTGCCCACCCGCCGCGGCGCGTAGTGGGAGAGGTAGAGCGCGATGCCCAGGGCGACCGGCACCGCCACCACCAGCGCCAGGGCCGCGGTGAGCACGGTGCCGAAGGCGAGCGCGCCGATGCCGAACTTCGGCTCGGCGTCGTTGGGGAACCACCCCTCGAAGGTCCAGAAGTTCTCGGTGTTGGCGCGCAGGGCCGGTGTCGCCTTGGCGATCAGGAAGACCGCGATCGCCGCGATGATGACCAGGACGGCGGTGCCGGCGGCCAGGGTGAGACCGCGGAAGGCTCGCTCGGCGCCGAACTTGCGGGATCGGGGCAGCGCGCCGCCGCCGCCCAGCCCGGTGCCGCCCGGGGTGCGGGTGCTGACTGGTGCCTCGGCCACACGCGCCGAGGCACCGGCGGGCCACTCGTGACTCTGGGTCACGCGGGTCCCGCCGGTGCCGGCGTCGGCCGAGCGGTGGGGGTTTTCACCCATCTGCTCGCTCGATTCGATTGCGGAGTGGTGTGTTCGGGTCAGGAGATGTTCTTGACCGCGGCCTCGACCTTGGTGCGGACGGTCTCCGGCAGCGGGGCGTAGCCCAGCTCGGTCAGGGCAGCCTGGCCCTCGGTGCTGGCGGCGTGGGTCAGGAAGCCCTTCACCAGCGGCAGCTTGTCGGCGGCGAGACCCTTGCCGCAGACGATCTCGTAGGTCACCAGGACGATCGGGTAGGCCCCGGCCTCCTTGGTGTTGTAGTCGATCGACATCTTCAGGTCGTCGCCCTGGCCCTCGACCTTGGCACCGGCGATGGTCTTACCGGCGGACTCGGCGGTCAGCGCGGTGAACTCACCCGCACCGTTGGCGACCTTGGCCATCTTCAGGCCACCGTTCTCGGCGTACGACCACTCGACGTAGCCGATGGTGCCGGCCTGACCCTTGATGGCGCTGGCCACACCGTCGGACTTGGCGGCACCGGTACCACCCGGGGCCTTCCACTCCTTGGCCTTACCGAAGCTCCAGTCGGCCTCGGCGGTCTCGGCCAGGTAGTTGGTGAAGTTGTCCGTGGTGCCGGAGGAGTCCGAGCGGTGCACGGCGTTGATCGCGGTCGACGGCAGCTTGGCGTCCGGGTTGTCGGCCTTGATCGTCGCGTCGTCCCACTTGGTCACCTTGCCGGCGAAGATCTTCGCCAGGGTGGCCGGCTTGAGCTGGAGGTTGTCCACGCCGTCGAGGTTGTAGGCGATGGCCACCGGGCCGATCACCATCGGCAGGTGGATGGCCGCGCCGCTCGGGCACTTGGCGTCAGCCTGCGGCTGCTCCTCGGGCTTGAGCGCCGAGTCGGAGCCGGCGAAGTCGGCGGTGCCGGCGATGAACGCCTGGATGCCGGCGCCGGAGCCGGAGGGCTCGTAGTTAATCTTGGCGCCGGAGCACTCCTGCTGGTACGCCTTGATCCACTCGTCCATGGCGTTCTTCTGCGCGGACGAGCCCTGGGCGTTCAGCGTGCCGGTGGCGCAGTCGACCGCGGACGCCGAGCCGGAGGCGCTGGCACCGGTGGCGGGCTCGTTGTTGTCCGAGCCGCATGCGCTGAGAGCGAGCGTCGCGGTAAGAGCGAGGCAGGCGAGCATGCCGTGCCGCTGGAGCTTCACCTGAGGGGTTTCCCTTCACGTCTGACCTGGCGCCCCGATCGGGGCCCGGGGACCGGCAGTGACCGGCTGATTCCACAAGTTAGGAGGGCCAGGTAGCCGGAGCGCCGGTCATAAATGAACGGAAGGTGAACACGTGCGGCCCTGGTGATGACCGCTCGCTGAGGGTGGGTTGTCCGTTAAGTGAACTCGCGTGCCCCTGTCGGAAGTATCCGTATATTTCCGGTACGGTGTTACCGCGCCGAGGCGCCCCCGTTATCTGCCGGTGACCGGTGGCGCCCGGCGTCATCGCGCACCCCGGGTGGGTGCGCAGCGCATCCCGGGCGGGTGCGCTTCCTCCGGTGGGGTCAGCCCAACTGGTAGTTGACGTGCGCCGACCAACGCAGGAAGCCGAGCCGCTCGTAGAGGGCCATCGCGCCGGCGTTCGTCTCGTCGACGTAGAGCATCACCCGGTCCAGGCCGCGCCGGTCCCGCAGGTACGCCAGCCCCGCGGTGCTCAGCGCACGGCCCAGCCCGCCGCGGTGCACCGTCGGATCCACTCCCAGCACGTAGACCTCGCCGATCCGGGCCGAGCCTGGGCGCTCGTGCACCTTGGTCCAGTGGAAGCCGAGCAGCCGCCCGGTGGAGTCCTCCACCGCGAGCAGGAAACCGGCCGGGTCGAACCACGGCTCGGCCAGCCGTACCCGCAGGTCGTCGGCGGTCCACCGACCCTGCTCGGGGTGGTCGGCGAAGGCCCGGGCGTTGACCGCGAGCCAGGCCGCGTCGTCCGTACCCGGCTGGAACGCGCGCAGCGTCACGCCGTCGGGCAGCTGGGGTTCGCCCAGCGGGGCGGTCAGCGACCGGCGCAGCTGCCAGAGCACCCGGGCCCGGGTGAAGCCCAGGTCGACCGCGAGTGCGGCGGCCGACGGGTGGTCGCCGTGCGCCCAGGCCCGCAGCGGACCGGTGGCCGAGGCCAGCACTCCGCGGGCCAGCGCCCGGCCGGTGCCACGCCGCCGGTACGCGGGGTGCACCACCAGCTCCACGCCGATCCCGTCGGCCGGGTCGGTGGTGTCCAGGTGGGCGTACCCGGTCAGCGTCCCGTCGTCGGCCCGCGCGGTCAGGTGCACGGCCGCGGCCGCCGGGTCGCGCAGCCGGAGCAGGACGTGTTCGTCGAGCGGGTCCGCACCGTCCGTGTCGCCCGCGGAACGGGCCAGGGCCAGCACGTCGGCGATCTCCGCGGAAGCGAGTCGGTCGTTGCGGGTCACCTGGTCGATCGTGGGCTCGGCGCTGCTCATTCCGTCACCGTAGCCGGACCGCCTCGGCGTGCCGCCGGCGTCCCGGCGTCCCGGGCCGTCGGCCGGGTCACGTCGGGTCGGTCGGCAGCGCCTCCAGCTCGAACCGCGAGGTCAGGTCCGGCAGGATGCGGTACAGCGAGTCCACCGTGCCCTGCCGGTTGCCGCCGGCGTCGTGCAGCAGCACGACCGATCCCGGTTCGACCGCGGTGAGCACCGTCGCGGTGATCCGGCCCGCGCCGGGTGTGTCCCAGTCCGACGGATCCACCGTCCAGTGCACCGGCGTCATGCCCAGGGAGTGCGCCGTCGAGACCACGGGATAGGTCCACGCGCCGCCGGGCTGGCGGTACCAGACGATCGGCGCGTCGGGCACCGCCGCCCGGATCGCCTCGTTCGTCCGCAGCAGGTCGGTCCGGATCGCGGCCGGCGCTCGCTTGCCCAGGGTGACGTCGTGGTTCCAGGAGTGGTTGCAGAGGGTGTGCCCGTCGGCAACGATCGCCCGGATCAGGTCGGGATGGTTCTGCGCGTTCTCCCCGACCACGCAGAAGGTCGCTTTGACGCCGAACTCGCGGAGCGCCGTGAGAACCTGCGGCGTGTACTGCGGATCCGGTCCGTCGTCGAAGGTCAGCGCGACCTTCTCGTTGCCGGTGGTGGAGTGCGCGCCGAACAGGCTGTCACCCGTGGCGTCCCGGGCGGAGCCGTCCTGCCCCGCCTCGGTCGGGCCGGCACTGCGGCCGTCCGGATGCGGGGTCGAGGTTTCCGGTGCGGCCGGCTGGTCGGCGGAGTCCGGGTCCAGATCGCCGGCGACCCCGGTGGCGTTGTGTTGCGGCCGGTCCGGGACCAGGCTCCGGCCCAGGGCGTACGCCGAGCCGAGCAGCACGGCCACCACCACGGTGACGGTAGCGACCGCGCGGCCGGTGGAACCCGGCCGCAGCAGCGCTCGTAGCCGGTCCGTCCACCGGCTCCCGCCGCCCACCGTGGTCATCGCACGCACCATCGCCCTTTCCGCTGACAACTCGGCAGTCAGAATAGGTCCGACTGTCGGCGCAAAAAGGGCATATGGGAAATAGTTCCCCGGGAGGGGGGAGGGTCAGACCGGCAGCGGCGCGTGCTCCGCCTCGGGCAGCGACCGCGACGGCGGCACGACGAACTTGTAGCCCACCTGCCGGACGGTGCCGATCATCGACTCGTACTCCGAGCCGAGCTTGGCCCGTAGCCGTCGGACGTGCACGTCCACCGTCCGGGTGCCGCCGAAGTAGTCGTAGCCCCAGACCTCGCGCAGGAGCTGGTCGCGGGTGAAGACCCGGCCCGGGTGCTGGGCGAGGAACTTCAGCAGCTCGAACTCCTTGTAGGTGAGATCGAGCGGCCGGCCCTTGAGCTTGGCGGCGTAGGTGTCCGGGTCGATGGTCAGCTCGCCAGCCCGGATCGAGCCGCCGGCGCCGGCGACCGCGTTGGTCAGCCGGCCCACCGCGAGTCGCAGCCGGGCCTCGACCTCGGCCGGCCCGGCCGAGGCGAGGATGACGTCGTCGACGCCCCAGTCGGCGTTCAGGGCGATCAGCCCGGCCTCGGTGACCACCGCGACCAGCGGGACGCCCAGGCCGGTGGCGTGCAGCATCCGGCAGGTCGCCCGGGCCTCGCTGAGCTCGGAGCGGGCGTCGACCATGACCGCGTCGGGACTCGGGCCGGCGACCAGCGTGCGGACGTCGCGCGGCGCGGTGCGAACCGAGTGGGGCAGCAGGTCGAGTGCCGGCAGCACTGCGGACGGTTCGCCTGCACGTGCGCTCACCAGCAGCAGGATCTCCACGATCACCTCCGTCCCGGCGGCCTCTCGGCCGCACGCGACCAGCTGCACTCCGTGGTGGGGGTGCGCTGAGAACTAGCGTGGGTCCCGGCGTCGCTGACGGGCGGGGTAACGGGTTGAGCGTAACCGATCGCTCCGGCAGCGCCGTGGGAGCACTTCCACTTTGTTCGCTTTGCCCTTGATCGCGGGGCATCTTTTAACGTTGTCGAAACCCGTGACCTCCGCTCCGGGGGGTCGGTCTGGCACGATCGGGGCGTGTTTCCCTCCACCTCGCCCGAGACCGGCCGGGACCCATGGTCCGACGGGCCCCGTCCGGGCCCTGGCCACGGCCAACCGCCGGCGCCGCGCAGCGGCCCGGGTCCCGACGACGATGATCGCCGGGAGCGCAGCGGACCCCGCCGGGCCCGGCGCGGTGGTGAGCCGGCCCGTCGTACGGACGACGACGCGGCGGTCGAGCCGGACGAGGAGGTCGTGCCGCCCGTCGAGGTACGCCGGCCGCTCTCGGTGGCCACCGCCGGCTTCGCCGCCCTGCTCGGCGTCGGCCTGGTGCTCGCGGCGCAGACCTCCGGGCCGGGGCACCGGCTGCCCTTCGCGATCGTCATCTTCGGCGTCCAACTGCTCTTCGTGCTGGCCTGGACGATGGCCATGCGCCCGCCCGCGGTGCTGCTGGTCGCACTGGTCAGCGTGGGCGCGGCCGTGGCGGCCGACACGGCGGCGGTGCAATCGGACATCGCCGGCCTGGCGCCGCTGGGCTACGTCGCCGCCGGCGGCTTCGTCCTCGGCGTGCTCGGTCAGCTGGTCCGCCGGGTCGACCGGGTGCGGGTGACCGACTCGCTCGGCACCACGTTGCTGATCGTGGTCGGCGTGGTCGCCTTCGGCACGCTGATCGTGCTGAGCCGGATCCCGGCCGGCACCCAGGCGATCACCGTCTGCCTGACCGCCAGCGGCGTCGCGCTCACCGTGGCCCGGTTGACCGACGCGGTCGCGCCGTGGCCCCGGCTCGCCCCCCAGGTGCCCCGAGGTGCGGCCGGCGTGGTCGGCGGCGCGATGGTCGGCACCCTGGCCAGCGCGGCGCTGGGCAGCTACCTGGTCACCCCGTTCACCCCGACCCGGGCGGCCATCATCGGGCTGGTGGCGGCGGTCACCGCCGTGCTGGCCGACCTCGCCGTGGGTTACGCCGAGGCGGGCCGGCTGATGGCCGGCGAGCCACCGACCATGTGGGTCGCCCGGCACATGCAGGGCCCGCTCGGCGGGTTCGCCCTGGCCGCGCCGGCGGCGTACGCCATGTGCATGCTCTTCCTCTGAACGTACGGTTGAGCGCGACGCCGGCCGGGTACCAACGGTGCGCCGCCCGGCGGCACCGGCAGTGACCATGCGCCGCAGCGCGGCGAGCGGAGACAGGAGACGGTGTGGCGCAGGCCCAAGCGGCGTACGAGGAACGTCCACGGCGACGCGGACGCAAGGCGCTCGTCGTGCTCGTCGTCCTGCTGCTCGTACTTGGCGGGATCCTGGTGATCGCCGACCGGGTGGCCGTCGGCGTGGCCGAGCGGGCCATCGCCGACCAGGTCCGCCAGGAGGTGGCCAAGCAGAACGCGCAGTCCGCCCCGCCGGAGGTCGAGGTGGGCGGCTTCCCGTTCCTGAACCAGGTGCTCGAGGGCCGCTACGAGCGCATCTCCATTGTGCTGCGGGAGGTGCGCGGCTCGGTGCAGGGCGACGCGATCAGCCTTCCGGAGCTCGACGTGGACGCCCGCAACGTCCGGGCCTCGCTCGACACCATCCGCTCCGGCCAGGGTGACGTGGTCGCCGAGACCGTCAACGGCACCGGCACGATCAGCTACCAGAGCCTGGCGGCCCTGCTCGACCGGCCCGGCCTCACCCTGGGCGAGCAGGGCGGCAAACTCGCGGTCACCGCCCCGGTGGACATCCTCGGCGCGAAGCTGACCGTCACCGGCACGGCCGACGTGACGGTCAGCAAGCAGGGGCAGGTCAGCCTGCGCTTCAACAACCTGGACGCCGAGGGGCTGCCGAACCTGCCGCTGGCCCGCACGCTGCTGAACAACTACGCCAAGGGCATCTCGGTCGACGTGCCCCTGCCCGACCTGCCCTTCCAGCTCGCCGTCCGCGAGGTCCGGCCGACGCCCGAGGGGCTGACGGTCACCGCGGACGCGAAGGACGTACCCATCAACTCGGCCGGCTGAGTCGAGGGCGGCCCCCGGTCGCGGCCGGCGTCCCGGATGCTGGTCGGGCCGGTGGCACCCCCGGTGGTGGCTGGTAGGCTCCCTGACCATGGGGACGCTCCTCACCAAACGGCGCGCGGTCGACCTGTGCCGCGTGGCCACCTGCCTGTGTCGCCCCGTCATCTGACGGCGGGGCTGTCCTCGGTCGCCTGAGCGACCACCGGCACGCAGGGTTCGCAAACCCCAGTGCTTTCCCCCATCGCCCGGCAGCGGCGCCGTCGCACGAACCCGTGATCCGTCCTTCCCAAGGGGTCCCGCGCGTGGTGCGACACCTACACACTTCGATCTCCGCGCGCTGGCTCACCATCCATCCTGACCAGGGAGTGATCTGATGAGTCGCGACACCGCACTCGTCTCGGCCGACTGGGCCGAGAAGAACCTCGACGCCCCGGGCGTCGTCTTCGTCGAGGTCGACGAGGACACCTCGGCCTACGACACCGGCCACATCGCCGGGGCCATCAAGCTGGACTGGAAGACCGACCTGCAGGACCCGGTGCGCCGGGACTTCGTCAATAAGACCCAGTTCGAGGCGCTCCTCTCCGAGCGCGGGATCAGCAACGACGACACGGTGGTCCTGTACGGCGGCAACAACAACTGGTTCGCCGCGTACGCCTACTGGTACTTCAAGCTCTACGGCCACCGCGACGTGAAGCTGCTCGACGGCGGTCGCAAGAAGTGGGAGCTGGACGCCCGGCCGCTGGTCAAGGACGCGGTGGCCCGCCCGGCCACCAGCTACGTCGCGCAGGAGCCGGACACCTCGATCCGGGCCTTCCGCGACGAGGTGGTGGCCGCGATCGGCAACAAGAACCTGGTCGACGTGCGTTCCCCCGACGAGTTCGCCGGCCGGTTGCTCGCCCCCGCGCACCTGCCGCAGGAGCAGGCGCAGCGGGCCGGGCACATCCCGACCGCGATCAGCGTGCCGTGGTCGAAGGCGGCCAACGAGGACGGCACCTTCAAGTCCGACGACGAGCTGCGCAGGATCTACGCCGACGCCGGGCTGGACGACGGCAAGGAGACCATCGCCTACTGCCGGATCGGCGAGCGCTCCTCGCACACCTGGTTCGTCCTGCAGGAGCTGCTCGGGCACCGCAGCGTGAAGAACTACGACGGTTCCTGGACCGAGTACGGCTCGCTGGTCGGCGTGCCGGTCGCGCTCGGCGACGAGCCGGGGGAGGCCTGAGCCATGACTGCTCCTGCTGCTCCCACCGCTGCGGGTTGCGCCGCTCCCGACCAGGCCGCGCCGTTGCCGGCCAGCCTGGATCTGGAGAGGGAGACCGTCATCACCGGCGTCGTCCGCTCCGCCGACGGCGAGGCCGTGCCGGGCGCCTACGTCCGGTTGCTCGACTCGACCGGTGAGTTCACCGCCGAGGTGGTCACCTCCGCGGCCGGCCAGTTCCGGTTCTTCGCCGCGCCCGGCGCCTGGACCCTGCGGGCGCTCTCCCGGCACGGCAACGGCGACACCGCCGTGACCGCCGGCCGGGGCATCAACGAGGTGGGCGTCACCGTCGCCTCCTGACCCACTGCTCTGATCGACCGGGGCCGGTCACCCTCGCGGGTGGCCGGCCCCGGTCGTGCGCACCGACGGCACCGAGCCGTCGATCAGGTTCCGGGCAGTGACGAGCCCGAGTCTTACCGCTAGGCTTGGCCCGAGCCCCATCGGTGGTCGTCACTGCCGATGGGTGGGAGCTTCTCACGTCAGCACGTCCGCCCAGGAGGCAGCGTGTCCGGTGCAGAGGTCCCTATCGTCGTCTGCGTCAGCGCCGACGTCGCGGTCCGCCAGCGGGTGTTACGCCGCCTCGACGGGGTCGCGCCGGTGGTGAGCTGCGCCGACCTCGCCGAGTTGCGGGCGGTGCTGTTCGCGCCGACGGCGACGGCGTCACCCCCACCCGCGCCGCGGCCGGTCGAGCCGGCGGAGCCCTCCGGAGCGCCTGGCGACGGTACGGGTGAGGCGTCGGAGCGTCCGGTCGGCTGGGGCGAGTTGCTCGTCGACCGGGCCGGGCATCTGGTGACCTGGCGCGGCGATCCGCTTCCGCTGACCCGTACCGAGCGGGAGCTGCTCGCCCGGCTGGTCAGTCCGCCGATCTCGGTCTGGAGCTACGAGCGGCTCTTCGGCGCCGTCTGGGGCGGTGCCTACCTGGGCGACGCGGCGATCCTGCACTCGGCCGTCAAACGGCTCCGGCGCAAGCTGCGTCCGCTGCCAGGTGGGCCCCGGGTACGTACGGTGCGGGGCGTCGGCTACCGGCTGGACGCCGCGCCCCGAGCCACCAGCGGCTGACCACTCCCGCGCCGGCCCGGCCGCCCCCGGCCCCGAACGCGCCGCCGGCCGGGCGGCAGCCGCGTGACACGATGACCGGGTGAGCGGTGCTGTGCAGGCGGGGTACGCCCCGCCGACCGGGCCTGACGCGCCGGCCCCCACCCGGCGTCGGCGTTGGCTGCTCGCCGCCAGCGTCGCCTGGGCGCTGCTGCTCGGGGTGCTGGCCTGGATCTCCGTTCGCGACGACCCGCCCAGCGTGCGCGAACAGCGCAGCCTCGGTGAGGCGGGGCCGGTGGTGGACCGGGCAATCGGTGAGCTGGCCGCAGCCGCCGGCGGGACGGCGGTGTGGGAGCTGACCCCCGCGCGCGTCGACCGGGGCTGCCGGATCACCCCGTTCGCCGACGGGGCGACCCTGACCCGGGGCGTCGACGTGGCCGTGCCCGAGGGCGGTGAGCGGGAGCTGCTCGAGCGGATCGCGGACCGGCTGCCGGCGGGTTGGCGGGCCGGCGTACGGACGACGCCGGACGGCCTGCGGCTGCGCGCCGATGTCGGCGAGTTCGTCGCCGTGGACGGACGCCCCGGCGACGACGGGTGGGTCCGGATCATCGTCCGCACCGGTTGCCGGCTCGTGGGTGCCGGCTACGCCCCGACGACCGGCCCGGCCGGCGCGGAGACCGTCGCCCTGGCTGACGCGCTGCGGGCCCTCGGCCAGCCGGGCCCGGCGACGCCCGAACTGGTGAGCGCGCCCTGCCCCGGCGGCGGCGTCGCCCGGACCGCCCGCGCCGCCGAGGTTGCCGCCGGCTCGACCGACCCGGCCGCCGCCCTCGCCACGCTCGCCACCGGCGGCCCGGTCCTGGACACCCCCGACGTGTACGCCTATCGCACCGGCCCGGTGACCGTCCTGGCCGACGCCCGAGCCGACCACTCCCGCCTGACCGCCACCCACCCCTGCCCCACCCCCTGACCCCACCCCGGCCCCCGCGCCCAACCCGGCCCCGCGCCCAACCCGGCCCCGCGCCCGCCCCGGCCCCCGCGCCCGCCCGGCCCGCGTGCCCGCCCCGGCCGCCGGGCCGGGGGCCGGGGGCCGGGGTCAGGGTTGGGAGTGGTCGGTGGGGGTGCGGCTGCGGCCCAGGGCGTCGACCTTGCCCCACCGGCCGGGGATGTCGAGCAGCTCGATGCGCCCCATGCCCTCCGGCACGGCCGGGTCGATGATCAGGTGCTGGCCCTGCGGCTCCAGGCCGAGCATGACCCGGAGCAGCAGCAACGGCGTCCCGGTCGACCAGGCCTGCGGGCTGCACGCGGTCGGATACCGCACCGGGTAGTCGGTGAGGTTCCGCTCGTACCCCGCGAACGCCTCCGGCAGCCGCCCGTCGAAGAACCGGGACGCGGCCAGGATCGCATCGCAGATCCGTCCGGCCTCCTCCCGGTAGCCGTACCGCCAGAGCCCCCAGGCGATGATCGAGTTGTCGAACGGCCAGACCGTGCCGACGTGGTAGCCGATCGGGTTGTACCGACCCTGGTCGTCGGCGAGGGTCCGGACGCCCCAACCGGAGAAGAGCCGTGGCCCGAGCAGGTGCTCGGCGATCCGGCCGGCCCGGGACTCGTCCACGATGCCGCTCCAGAGCAGGTGGCCGATGTTCGAGGCGAGCGCGTCCACCTGCCGGCCGTCGGCGTCCAGGGCGAGCGCGTAGTACTCCCGATCCGGAATCCAGAAATCCCGGTTGAACCGCTGCTTCAGCTCGGCGGCCTCCCGTTCCAGCCGGTCGGCGTACGCCGGGTCGTTCCAGAACTTCCGGGCCAGCCGGGCACCGCGGATCTTCGCGTCGTAGGCGTACCCCTGCAGCTCGCAGGTGGCTCGGGGAAAGCCGGGCAGCCGGCCGTCGGCGAAGGAGATGGCGTCCCAGGAGTCCTTCCAGCACTGGTTCTGCAGCCCGGTCTCATGGTTGCGGGTCTGGTACCAGATGTAACCGGTGCCGAGCAGGTCGCCGTAGGTGTCGATCCAGTCCAGCGCGGCCCGGATCTGCGACTCCAGCAGGAGCACCAGCTGGCTGTCCCCGGTCCACCGCTCGTACTCGTCGAGCAGGATGACGAAGAGCGGGGTGGAGTCCGCCGAGCCGTAGTAGGGCGAGTGCGGCTGTTCCTCGAAGCCGGCCGTCTCGCCGTACCGCAGCTCGTGCAGGATCTTCCCCGGTTCCTCGTCCCGGAAGTCGTCCACCCGGTGCCCCTGGAGACCGCCGAGGATCTGGATGGTCGGTGGGATCAGCTCCGGCAGGAACGGCAGCACCTGCAGCGAGGTGAAGATGCTGTCCCGGCCGAAGAGGGTCATGAACCAGGGCAGGCCGGCGGCGAGCAGCCGGACCCCGAGGGCGATCGACTCGTAGCGCAGCGCCGCGAGGTCGTTCAGGCTGCTCCGGTACGCGCCGGCCAGCGGCTGGCAGTCGCAGCCGAGCTTCGGCGCCCGTTCGATCAGCTCGGTCTGCTCGGCCTGGATGGCGGCCACGTTCCGGCTGCCGCCGTACGGCAGGGTGGCGCGGATGTCCTCGCCGCGGGCGCCGTAGACCACCGTCGCCACGTGCAGCCGCGTGGTCCACTCGCCGTGCCCGTCGATGCCGATGCGGAACGTCATGCCCGACACGTCGATCTGCGCCGGCTCGCTGGTGGTGACCACCGCCTCCCGGTGGAAGGCCTCCCGGCGGTAGGTCAGCCGCAGTTCTTTGCCGCTCACCGTGGCGGTGGTCCGGCCCTTCTTCTGCCGGGCGTGTTTGATCTCGAAGAGGTCGGCGAAGTCGGCGCCGATGTCGAGTCGCAGGGTGAACTCGACCGGATCACGCGAGTGGTTCAGCACGGTCAGCTCCTCCTCGAAGCTGCCGCCGATCGCCCGGCTGCGGATCACCGAGACCCGGGCGTCCAGGTAGTGCGTCGGCTCACCGGGCGCCAGGAAGAAGCGGGTGCGGTAAGACTCCGCCTCGTCGATGGAGAGGGCGTGCAGCCGTTCCCCGTCCAGGGTCAGCAGCCAGGTGGAGAGGAAGCGGGTGTCGAAGGAGAAGAGGCCGGTGGGGAAGTCGAACGAGGGCTCGATGTCACCGCGCCGGTCGGTCACCAGGAAGGTGTTGCCGTCCAGGATGCTGACCAGGTCCTTCACGCCAGCCGCCCGGTCTGCTCCCGAGCCACCTCGCGCGGGTCACGGGTGCCCGGTGGGTCTGGGAAGAACCTCCGGAAGGCCAGGAAGAGCACCACGTTTCCGCTGAACGTGCTCTCGTTGCGCAGGACCGCGGCGACGCCCTGCGCCTCGCCGCAGACCAGCCGGTCGAAGAGGTCCGCGCTGCTGTACCAGAGGGCGTCGGCCGGCCCGCGATGACGGCTCACCTCGACCGTTCCGGGGCGCATCACGACCAGCCAGTGGTCGGTCTCGTCATCGGTGGCGAGCTCGATCTGGAGGGTTCCGCTGACCAGACCGCGCAGGACGTCGGGGGCGCGCGCCGGCAGTGATTCGAAGAACCGCTCCGCCGTCTCGCTCACATCCGAATCGTAGGCAGCGGTCAGACATACCGGGTCAGTATCGGCAGTCCGCCCTTACCAGACATACCGGACCGGGTTCGCGGGCCGCCGATCAGTAGACCAGCGCCTGCGCGCCTTCGGTCATCGCCTCTTCGACGAAGACCGCGGCACCGGCGATCCGTACGCCGGGCAACACGTCGTCCGGGCCGATCTCCCGGCGGGCGGCGCACTGGGTGCAGGCCGTGACCGTGCCACTGGTCAGCACCACGTGCAGCAGCTCGGCCAGCGGGGCCGAGTGCGGCAACTCGAACTCCTGGGCGCGCCCGGGCAACGCGAACCAGGTGGACTCCCCGGTGAGCCAGAGAGAGACGTGCACGCCGGCTGCGGCGGCCGTCGCGGCCACCGTGAACGCCTGGGCGCACCGCTCCGGGGCGTCCGCACCGGCGGTGGCCTTGACGACGAGAGTGCGGGCCATGAGGCCCAGCATAGGATGGTCGGGATGGTCACCGAGATCGGGTTCGTCAGCCTGCTGGTCGCCGGCCTGGGCGCGCTCGCCGGTGGCCTGGTCTATCTGGCTGTACGCCTGTCGAGAGGTAAATGGTGAGCGCGAGGAGTGAGCCGGGTTTGCGAGCCCCGCAGTCGCGAACGAAGGAGCAATCGTGAGCGCGAGGAGTGAGCCGGGTTTGCGAGCCCCGCAGTCGCGAACGAAGGGTAAGTGGTGAGCGCGAATCCGTCGGACGACAACCCCCTGCAGCCGCCGCCGTGGCTGAACGCGCCGCCGGTCGAGCCGTACCCCTACGAGGAGAGCCACGACCTGCGGGTCGGCCCGAAACTGCACCCTGCCCTGGACGGCCTGCTGCCGTACATCGGCGTGTGGCGCGGCCGTGGCCGGGGCGGGTTCCCCACGATCGAGGACTTCGACTTCGCCCAGGAGATCCGGATCAGCCACGACGGACGGCCGTTCCTCTCCTACGAGTCGCGGGCCTGGATCCTCGACGAGCAGAGCCGCCCGGTACGCCCGGCCGGCCGCGAGGTCGGCTGGTGGCGCCCGGTGTTCGACGGTGACCGGGCCACCAACGAGCTGGAGGCGTTGCTGACCACGCCGACCGGGGTGATGGAGCTCTACCTCGGCCGGCGCAACGGCACCCAGGTCGAGCTGGTCACCGACGCCGTGGTGCGCACGGCGACGGCCAAGGAGGTCACCGCGGGGCACCGGCTCTTCGGCATCGTCGAGGGCGCCCTGCTCTACGCGCAGGAGATGGCAGCGGTCGGCCACGGCCTCAGCCCGCACCTCTCCGCCCGCCTCACCCGCGTGGCCGGCTGACCGCGCGGTCCCCAACCTTCCCGCCTGCCAATCGCGCCGATCATGAGGTTGACGGCTCCGCCGTGCGCGGAAAGTGCCGTCAGCCTCATGATCACGTCTGTTCGACGTCCGGCACGGGGAAGGCGACGAGCTTCTGCAGCGGTGGGGTGTGCGGGGAGCGGGGGAGCGCCTCGCCGTCGAGCGCGGTGACCTCGGTGAGGCCGCGTACCGACGAGCTGAACCAGACCCCGTCGGCGGCGCGCAGCTCGGTCGGGGTGACCATCCGTTCGGCGGCTTCGAAGCCCAGCTCGCCGGCGTGCCCGAGCAGCCAGGCGGCGGTGGTGCCGGGCAGGATGCCGGTGCTGGCCGCGGGCACGGTGCAGAGGGTGCCGCCGGCCAGCCAGACCAGGTTCGCGGTCGGCCCCTCCAGCGCGTACCCGTCGGAGGAGACCCAGAGCACGTCGTCGACGCCGGCCCGCTGCGCCCAGCGGCGGGCCGCGGTGCTCACCGCGTACGACGTGGACTTGATCCCGGCGGGCAGCCAGTCCAGGGCGGTCCGGGATTCGGCCGGCACGCCGAGCGGCAGGGTCGCCACGGTGATCCCGGTGGCCCGGGCGCGCCGGGACGCCGCCGGGACCTCGGCGAGGGTGGCGTAGACGGTCGGCGGCCCCCCGCCCTCCGGCCCCCGGGTGCAGACCAGCCGCAGCGCGCCCTCCACCTCGGCCGGCCATCCGGCGCGGACCGCGTCGAGCAGCCCGACCAGCACCGCCCGGGGCGGCAGGGTCAGCTCCACGGCCGCCGCGGCCCGGGCCAGCCGGCCCAGGTGGGCGTCGCGCAGCCACGGCCGCCCGTCGCGCAGGTGCATGGTCTCGAAGAGCCCGTCGCCACGCAGCACACCCAGGTCGTCCCCGCGTAACACCGGCTCCCCGGCGGACACGGCGCCGCGGCCGAGCACGGCGATCCTCGATGTCACCATGACCGCCGAGCGTAGCGGCGGACGCGGCGGCCCGGGAGCGCCGTCGCGGCCGAACTATGATCGGACGGTGTCCGAATCCTCCCTCGCGGAAATGCTCCGCTCCCGTGGCCTGCGGCTGACGGCGCAGCGACAGCTCGTCCTCCAGGCGGTGCTGGACCTCGGTCACGCCACCCCTGAGCAGGTGCACACGGCCGTCCGTGAGGTGGCCGCGGGCGTGAACATCACCACCATCTACCGGACGCTGGAGCTGCTGGAACGGCTCGGCCTGGTGACCCACACCCATCTCTCCCACGGCTCGCCGACGTACCACGCCGCCGGGGAGCACCAGCACGTCCACCTGGTCTGCCGGCAGTGCGGGGCGATCGACGAGATCGATCCCGACCTGCTCCGGCCGCTCGCCGACCAGCTGGCCGAGCAGCGGGGGTTCCGGGTCGACATCGGGCACGTGTCGCTCTTCGGCCTCTGCGGCCGCTGTGAGAACGGGGACTCGGAATGATCGACATCGCGGGCGCGGTGGCCGTCGAGAGCATCGACGAGGCCACCCGCGACCAGCCCGAGCCGGCGCACGCCGCGGCCGGGGTACGCGGGGTCGCCGCCCACTACGGCGATCCGATGCGCGAGCAACGCGTCCTCGACACCGCGGTCGGCCTGGTCGACCGGTCCCACCGGGGTGTCGTGGCGGTGCCCGGCGAGGAGCGGGCCAGTTGGCTGCACACGCTCACCTCACAGCACCTCGCCGACCTGACCGCCGGTGAGGGCACCGAGCTGCTGGTCCTCTCCCCGCACGGGCACGTCGAGCAGCACGCCATGGTGGCCGAGGACGGCCTCACCACCTGGCTGGACACCGAGCCGGGCGCGACCGGCGGCCTGCTGACGTACCTGGAGAAGATGCGGTTCTTCAGCAAGGTCGAGCCGCGCGACGCGACCGCCGACCACGCCCTGCTCTCGCTGGTCGGGCCGGAGGCGACCGCGGCGCTCGAGACGCTCGGGGTGAGCGGGCTGGCCGCTCCCGACGCGATCGCGGTGCCGGGCCCGAAGTTCCGGCAGGGCGCGGTGCCACCCCGGCCGTCCGTGCGGTACGCGGTCAAGCCGCTGCCGGTCGGTGGCTGGGCCCGCCGGGTTCCGCTCGGCGTGGACCTGCTGGTGCCCCGGGAGTCGATGGAGCAGGTGGTCGCGGAGTTGCGCGGCGCCGGGGTGCCGGTCGCCGGTCTCTGGGCGTACGAGGCGATCCGGGTGGCCGCCCGCCGGCCCCGGGTCGGGGTGGACACCGACCACCGGACCATCCCCGCCGAGGTGGACCTGATCGAGCCGGCGGTGCACCTGGAGAAGGGCTGCTACCGGGGTCAGGAGACGGTGGCCCGGGTGCACAACATGGGCCGTCCGCCGCGCCGCCTCGTCCTGCTGCACCTGGACGGTGTGACCACCGACCAACCGCCGGTCGCCGGCACCCCGGTCACCCTCGACGGCCGGGCGGTCGGCTTCGTCGGCACCGCGGTGCACCACTACGAGCTGGGCCAGATCGCGCTGGCGGTGATCAAGCGGAACGTCCCGGAGGATGCCCGCCTCCTGATCAACGAGACCGCGGCGGCGATCGACCCGGTCTGAGCCCGGCGTCTAGGATCCCGGCATGACGACAGGGACGTTGATCACGGTTGCCCCCACCGGCGCGGAGTCGGCCAAGGCGGAGGTTCCGGCGCTGCCGGTGACCCTCGACGAGCTGCTTCTCACCGCGAAGGAGTGCGAGGCGCTGGGCGCCGCCGTGATCCACGTCCACATCCGGGACGACGAGGCGAAGCCCACCCTCGACCAGGGTCGGCTGCGCGAGACCGTGGCGGCGCTGCGGGAGAGCACCGACCTGATCGTCCAGCTCTCCTCCGGTGGGGCGGTCACCGACCCGGAGGCCGACCGGCTCGCGGTGCTCGACGCCGGCCCGGACATGGCCTCCTGCACCATGGGCACGGTCAACTTCGGCGACGACGTCTTCCTCAACCGCTGGGAGTTCATCGTCGACCTGCACACCCGGATGCAGGAGCGGGGCGTCGTGCCCGAGTACGAGATCTTCGACCTCGGCCACCTGACCGCGTTGCAGCGGCTGCTCGGCAAGTACGGCCTCCCGCACGGCGGGCACGTGCACGTCGACTTCGTGATGGGCGTGCCGGGCGGCATGCCGGGCACCACCGAGACGCTGGTGGCGGCCCGGCAGATGCTGCGCGACCTGCCGGAGGGGACCACCTTCTCCGCCACCGGCATCGGTCGCAGCAGCATCTCGGTGCTGCTGGCGTCGCTCTCCGCCGGCGGGCACCTGCGGGTCGGCATGGAGGACACCGTGACCTACGCCAAGGGGCGGCCGGTGGAGTCCAACATGCAGCTGGTCGCCCGCGCGGTCGGTTTCGCCCAGCTCGCGCAGCGCCCGCCGCTGACCACCGCGCAGGCCCGCGAGCTGCTCGGCCTGTAAGGGCAGCCCCGTCCGGCACTCCTGTCACTGATTCCGGGAAGACCTGGTCACCCGGGCGTCGCCCGCCGCCCACCCGTCGGTACCGTCCACACCGTGGGAAAGACGTACGAGGGCGGCGCGCCGCTCGCCGAAGTGGTCCGGTCCGGGTTCGTGGAGGGGATGCACCGCGGCTCGGTGGTGGTGCTCGACGCGTCCGGGGCGACGGTGGCCGCCACCGGCGACGTGACATCCGCGATCTTCCCCCGCTCGGCGAGCAAGCCGATGCAGGCGATCGGGATGCTCCGCGCCGGCCTGTCGCTGGCTGATCCGGCCGACCTGGCGCTGGTCTCCGCCAGCCACGCCGGTGAGGAGTTCCATCTCGCCCGGGTCGGTGCGCTGCTCGCCCGCGCCGGGCTGGACGAGTCGGCGCTGCACTGTCCGCCGGACCTGCCGGTGGGCGAGGCGGCCCGCGCCGCGGTGCTGCGGGCCGGGGGCGGGCCGACCCGGACGCAGATGAACTGCTCCGGCAAGCACAGCGGCATGCTGCTCACCTGCCGGGCCGCCGGCTGGCCGCTGGACGGCTACTGGCGTCCGGAGCACCCGCTGCAACAGCGCCTGCGGGCGGCGATCGAGGACTTCACCGGCGAGGAGGCGGCAGCCGTGGGCGTGGACGGCTGCGGCGCGCCGGTGCTCGCGGTCTCGCTGACCGGGCTGGCCGGGGCGTTCCTCCAGTTGGTCGCGGCCGAGGTCGGCTCGTTGCCCCGGACGGTGGCCGACGCCATGCGGGCGTACCCCGAGCTCGTCGGCGGCACCGAGGCCGACGACACCCGCCTGATGCGCGGCATCCCGGGCCTGCTCGCCAAGGTCGGCGCGGAGGGCGTGATCGCCGCTGCGCTGCCCGGGGTGGGCGCGGTGGCCCTGAAGATCGACGACGGCGCCGCCCGGGCCCGGATGCCGGTGCTGGTCTCCGCGCTACGCCGCCTCGGCGTCGAGGCTCCGGTGCTCACCGAGTACGCCGAACTCCCCCTCCTGGGCGGCGGCGTCCCCGTAGGCGCCATCCGCCCGCTCTGGTAACCCCCAACCCGCCGGCCCCGGGACTGGCGTTGATCAAGAGGTTCCCGTCAGGTTCGATCTCCGGACTGACGCGAACCTCTTGATCAACGGGGTCGAGGGCGGGGGTGAGGGGCGGGGGTCAGGGGAGGAAGTCGAGCAGGGCGGCGTTGATCGGGTGGGGCTGCTCCAGAGGCGCCAGGTGGGCGGCGTCGGGTACGTCCGGTAGGCGCACCGCCTGAGGCGCCTCGGCCGCGATGCGGTCGGCGAGGCGGCGGATGTCCGCGAGGTCGTCGGCGCCGGCCCCGACCAGTACCGGCATCCTCAGTTCGCCGAGCCGCTCGATCGCCGGCGGGTCGAGTTCGCCGATCTCGACGGCGCTGAGCGCCAACTCGGCGGCGAGCGCGCGCTGGTCCATCTCCTCGGCGAAGCGGATCAGCTCCGGGTCGACGTCCGCCGGCTGCCGGGACGTGCCCACCACCCAGAACCGCACCTCGCCGGCGGCGCTGGCCACGAAGTCCTCCGGATCGACCTCGCCGACCAGGTTGTCCCAGAGCTGCTCGGTCTCCTCGGACCACTCGTGGCCGGAGATCGCCGCGCCGATGAGGGCGAGCGCGGAGACCCGCTCCGGGTGAGCCAGCGCGGTGTCCACCGCGACCCGGCCACCGAAGGAGCAGCCGACCAGGGCGGCCCGGGGCAGGTCGAGTGCGTCCAGCAGCCCGACCACGTCGTCATGGTGGGTGAACGGGGCCGGCGGCAGCTCCGATTCGCCGTAGCCGCGCAGGTCGGGAACGATCACGCGGTGCCGGGTGGCCAACGCGTCGACCTGTTCCCGCCACATCCGCCGGTCGGCGATGCCGGCGTGCAGCAGCACCACCGGGCTACCCTCGCCGACCTCGTCGTACGCCAGCACCGCGCCGTTCACCTCGATCTTGGTCATCGGAGGAAGGTACCAGCGGGCGATGCTCATGCAAGCGCTTGGATGAGACGTTGCTAACTCTGGCTAGCAAAACGCTTGCAACAGCTAGCAGGGCGGGCTACCGTCGGTCGCATGGCCACTGGTAAGGACCTTCCCGACATCGGCGGGTTCATTCGCGACCTGCGGCGGAGCGCGAAGATTTCGCTGCGCCAGCTCGCCGAGCAGGCCGGGGTCAGCAACCCGTACCTCAGCCAGATCGAGCGCGGCCTGCGCAAGCCGAGCGCCGAGGTGCTCCAACAGCTCGCCAGCGCGCTGCGGGTCTCCACGCCGGCCATGTACCTGCGGGCCGGGCTGCTGGACGACAAGGAGGGTCAGGGGGTGCTCGCGGCGATCGCCGTGGACCCCGACCTGACCATGGCGCAGAAGCAGTCCCTGAGCCAGATCTACGAGACCTTCCGCCGGGAGAACGCCCGGCTCGACACCCCGGACGAGTCGGCAGGCCTGGTGAACCCGGCCGCCACCGGACCGACCACACCGGACGGCACGCCGACCGAGGCGGTCCTCGAATCGGTCGCCGTCACCGAGGCCGGTCCGGCGCCCGCCCCGCCGAGCACCACCACCCCCGTGAAGAAGGCCGCCGGTCCGGCGGCCCCGAAGGCCGCCGACGCGGCCGAGGAGGAGACGTCATGACCCAGCCGAAGACCAACCGCATCCCGGCCCCCATCTACGCCGCCGCCGGCGCCGGCGAGCTGGCGTTCCAGCAGCTGCGCAAGCTGCCCACCGTGGTCAGCGACCTCGGCACCAGGGTCGTCGCCGAGCTCGGCGGCAAGGCCGTGGTCACCGGTGTCGAGCTGCGCGAGAAGGCCACCGCGACGCTGCGTACCGCCAACGAGACGGCCGACAGCCTGCGGGAGCGCGGTGTCCCGACCGACCTGGCCAAGCTCCGCGAGGCGGCCGACCTGGCCAAGCTCCGCGAGGCCGCCGACCTCGACCGGCTGCGCGCCGCGGCCACCCGCAACGCCGCCGTGGTGTTCGCCGGTGCCCAGGTCGCTCAGGAGCGGGCACTGGCCGCGTACGGCGCGCTCGTCGCCCGAGGAGAGCGGGTCGTCGGCGCCGGCGTTCTGGAGGCCGCCGACACCGTGAACGCCGACATCGAGGCGACCGAGGCCGACCCGGTCGCGAAGCCGGCCCCGGCCCCGACCGCCGAGGCCGAGGTGCCGACCCCGGCCGAGGTTGCCGAGGTGGTGCAGGCCAAGCCGGCCGCCGCGAAGAAGACCACCCGGACCGTCAAGGCCACCAAGCCGGCCGCCACCCCGTCGGCGAAGCTGCCCCGGGCCACCAAGCGGACCCGCCCGGCCGCCGAGTAAACAGTTCCACTGGCGACCCCGGAGGCGTCCTGTCGGACGTATCCGGGGTCGCCGACATAAGCTTGCCGTCATGGCCAACGCCGCGCCGATCTTCGCCTTCGAAGTCCGCTACGTGATCGAGCTGGTTCTGCTCGTCTTCGCGCTGATCATCCAAGGCGTCGCGCTGGTGCACGCCATCACCCAGCGATCCGACGCCTTCGCCGCCATCGGCACCCTGCCCAAGGGCGGCTGGATCGCCATCCTGGCGGTCTGCCTGGTGCTGACCCTGCTCGGCTTCGGCCCGATCAGCCTCTTCGGACTGATCGGTATCGCCGCCGCTCTCATCTACCTGCTCGACGTCCGGGTCGGGCTGCGCGACCTGAGCGACGGCAAAGGCTTCTGGTGAGAGGTTTTCGCTGGCCGCCTCCGCCGGACGGCGGGCCGCGCACCTGGGGCCCCGGCCCGGGCGGGCCGCGCACCGGCCGGCCGGCGCTGCCCGAACCGGAGACCGAGCTGGTCACCACGCCGCACGGGGTACGCCTGGAGCGGCTGGTCACCGGCGCCGGTGACCCGGTCACCGTCTTCGCGCACGGGCTGGGCAACGGCATCGCCACGACCCGGCCGTTCGGCGGCGGAGTAGCCGGTCGAAAGCTCTTCTTCCAGTTCCGCGGGCACGGCCGCTCCGACGCGCCACCCGGGCCGTGGAGCTACCCCGACCTGGCCCGCGACCTGCGGGCGATCGCCGACCTGGGCGGTGCCACCCGGGCGTTCGGCGCCAGCCTCGGCGCCGGCGCGCTCTGCCGGCTGCTGGCGGAGAGCCCGGACCGCTTCGAGCGGATGGTCTTCTTCCTGCCCGCGGTGCTCGACCGACCGCGTGGCGAGGTGGCCCGGCAGCGGTTGACAACGTTGCTGGAGGCGGTCGAGAGCGGCGACGCGTCGGCGGTCGCGGAGGTCGTCTCCGTCGAGCTGCCGGCCGCCGTGCGTAACACCCCGGCCGGCTGGGCCTACCTGCGGCAGCGCCTGGACCAGTTGCTCCGCGACGGGCTCGCCCCCGGGCTCGCCGGCCTGCCGGAGCAGGTCGCGCTGCCGGACGTCGGCGTGCTGGGCGCGGTCACCGCCCCGGCTCTGGTGATCGGCTGCGCCGGCGACGACCTGCACCCGGTCGAGGTCGCCGAGCAGCTCGCCGCCGCGTTGCCGGCGGCCACCCTGCACGTGTACGACCGGCCCGGCGTGCTCTGGTCGGAACGCGCCGATCTGCGGGCGCGGATATCCGGCTTCCTCAACGAGTAACGTGCCCTGACATGGGCGTCACACACCACGGCCGGACGCACCGGCTGGACCTCGCCGATCCGAGCCTGCGCGAGTGGGAGTGCACGGTGCTGCACGCCGACCCGGAGCAGGGCATCGTGCTGGACCGCTCGGCCTTCTACCCCGGTGGTGGCGGGCAGCCACCCGACCACGGGGTGCTGCTCTGGCAGGGCGTGCAGACCCGCATCGTCGGCACCCGCAAGGGCGACGACCTCTGGCTGATCCCCGCCGAGGGCGACCCGGTGCCACCGGCCGGCACCGCGGTGACCGGCGCGGTCGAGGACGAACGCCGTACCCGGTTGATGCGCACCCACTCCGGGCTGCACGTGCTCTGCGGCGTGGTGTTCCGCGACTTCGGCGCGCTGGTCACCGGCGGCAACATGGAGCCCGGCGAGGCCCGGATGGACTTCAACCTTCCCGAGGTGCCGCCCGACTTCAAGACCCGGATCGAAGAGCTGGTCAACGTCGAGGTGGCCGCCGACCGGGCGGTCGCGGTCCGGGTGCTGCCCCGGTCGGAGGCGCTGGCGCTGCCGGACATCATCCGTACCCAGTCCAACCTGATCCCACCGGAGGAGCAGGAGGTGCGGATCGTCGACATCGTGGGGCTGGACGTGCAGGCCGACGGTGGCACCCACGTCGCCTCCACCGCCCAGATCGGCAAGGTGCAGGTGGTCAAGGTGGAGAGCAAGGGCCGGGCCAACCGCCGGGTCCGCGTCCGACTGCTGGACTGATTCGACCCTCGCCGAGGCTGAGCACGGGCTCGGCGACGCCGGATGGGGCAGGTCAGCGGGGGGTCAGCTCGGTGGGGAGATGAGCGGCGCGGACGGCGAGCAACCAACGCTCCACCGTCGCCTCGTCCGGTCGGTCCGGCAGCGGAGTGCGGATCCGGTCGAAGTCCTGCTCGGCCTCGGCCAGCAGGGCCCGCGCCTCGGCCAGTTCGCCGCCGGCGACCCGGTCGCCGAACCCCCGGAACCACTCCGGCTCGGCGAGCCGGATCTCCAGCACGCCGGTGGCGTAGAGGAGCCGACCCTGGTGCACCAGTCGGGCCAGGTGTCGGGCGTGTTTCGCGGTACGCCGTCGGGTGTCGGCGGAGAAGCTCCCGTCGGCGCGCGACTCCAGCTTGCGGAACTGCTGTGCCGCGTACCCGAGGTAGGCGTCGCGGACCCGGGGCGCGCTGAGGAAGGCCGACCGGATGCCGATCAGCCGTTCGCCGAACTCGGTGCGGGTGTCGTAGCAGTCGTCGGGCAGCCAGGCCAGCTCGGTGGCGGTCGGGTTGCCGCTCAGCGCCAGGCGGCACCACTTCGCGGCCTCGTGCAGCGTCACGTCCGGGTCGGTGGTGACCACCGATTCGCGGGGTGGGTGCAGGCCGTGCAGGGCGACCGTCGGCACGGCGAAGACGCCGATCCGGTCGGTGTCCGAGCCCGGGCCGGCCAGACCGTACGCGACCGAGCCGACGACGCCGGAGAGCAGCAGGTGCATGCCGGCGAGCATGACGGACGACACCCGATCCGAAAACTGGACTTCGGCTGTCAGGTATCGGTGACAGCCTCGGACCCATGACGAAACCGCTGACAGGAAAGGTCGCGCTGGTCGCCGGGGCGACCCGGGGCGCGGGCCGGCAGATCGCCGTCCAGCTCGGCGCGGCCGGGGCCACCGTCTACGCCACCGGCCGCAGCAGCCGGGCCGGCCGCTCGGAGATGGACCGGCCGGAGACCATCGAGGAGACCGCCGAGCTGGTCACCGCGGCCGGCGGTACGGGCATCGCCGTCGTGGTCGACCATCTGGTCACCGAGCAGGTCCGGGACCTGGTCGCCCGGATCGACGCCGAGCAGGGCCGCCTCGACGTGCTGGTGAACGACATCTGGGGCGGCGATCCGCTGGTCACCTGGGAGAAGCCGGTCTGGGAGCAACCGCTGGATGCCGGCTTCCGGACCCTGCGGCTGGCCATCGACACGCACATCATCACCAGCCACTTCGCGCTGCCGCTGCTGATCCGCCGCCCCGGAGGTCTGGTGGTGGAGATCGGCGACGGCACGAAGGCGTACAACGACCAGACCTACCGGCTCTCGGTCTTCTACGACCTGGCCAAGGTCTCGGTCAACCGGCTCGGGTTCATCTGGGCTCACGAGCTGGCGCCGCACGGTGGCACGTCGGTCGCGCTCACCCCTGGCTGGCTGCGATCCGAGGCGATGCTCGAGCACTTCGGGGTCACCGAGGAGAACTGGCGTGCCGGCGCGGCGAAGGAACCGCACTTCGTCATGTCCGAGACGCCGGCCTTCGTCGGTCGCGCGGTCGCGGCCCTCGCCGCCGATCCGGACCGGGCCCGTTGGCACGGCCAGTCCGTGGACAGCGGCGGGCTGTCCCGGGTGTACGGCTTCACCGACCTCGACGGCACCCGACCCGAGTGGGCGCGCTATCACGACGAGGTGGTCGCGGTCGGTAAGGCGGCGGACGACACCGGCTACCGCTGATCCGGAGGGCCGGGGTCGGCCGGGCCCGGGTCGGCGTAGAGCCGGCCCATCCGCTCGGCGGCCCCGGCCATCAGCTCCCGCAGCTCGGGCGGGTCGAGCACCTCCACCTCCGGTCCGAGCGTGAGCAGTTGGTGGTACGCCACCTGCACGGACTCGACGGGCAGGCGCAGCACCAGCCGGCCCTGTCCGTCGGGCCCCGCGGCGGCGGCCACCGCCTCCTCGTACACGAAGGGGGCGTCCACCAGGTGCCGGAGCTGGCGCAGGCCGGTGGGGCCGAGCCGGACGGTGACCTGGTCGCGCAGCATGGTGCGCAGGAACGCCCCGGCCTGCTCCCGCCAGTACCGGGCCAGGTCGAAGCCCTCGTCCCGGTCGAAGCCCTCGGTGCTCACCTCGACCCCGGTCACCCGGTCCACCCGGTAGGTGCGCGCCTCGGCGCCGACCCGGCCGACCAGATACCAGACCCCGCTCTTGAGCACGAGCCCGTACGGCCGGACCGTGCGGTCGACCTCGCGGTCGCCCCGCCGGTAGCGCAGCTCGACCACCCGGTCCCGCCAGACCGCGCCGGCCAGCTCGCTGAGCCACGGCGGGGGGCCGGCCTCCCGGAACCACCCCGGCACGTCCAGGTGGAACCGCTGACCGGCGCGGGCCGGTGCGTCCCGCAGCGCGGGCGGCAGGGCGGCCAGCACCTTCAGCTCGGCGGCGGCGAGCGCGTCGGTCAGCCCCATGTCGCCGGCCGGCCCGGGCAGCCCGGCGAGGAAGAGCGCCTCCGCCTCGTCCCTGGTCAGCCCGGTCAGCCGGGTCCGGTAGCCGCCGAGCAGCCGGTAGCCGCCGGCCCGACCCCGGTCGGCGTAGACCGGCACCCCGGCGGCGGAGAGCGCGAGCACGTCCCGGTAGACGGTCCGCTCGGAGACCTCCAGCTCCCGGGCCAGCTCGGCCGCGGTCATCGTCTCCCGAGACTGAAGGAGCAGCACCAACGAGATCAACCGGGACGCCCGCACCGGTCCATCCTGCCCCGGTCACCGCCCGCCGGGGGTGAGCAGGCCCCGGTCGTACGCGGCGGCCACCGCCGCGGCCCGGTCGTTGACCCCGAGCTTGGCGTACACGTGCAGCAGGTGCGTCTTGACGGTGGCCTCGCTGATGAAGAGCCGGGCGGCGGTCTCCCGGTTCGACGAGCCGCGGGCCACCAGGGTGAGTACCTCCAGTTCGCGCTGGCTGAGCGGCTCCTCGGCCGGTGAACGCAGCCGCCCCATCAGCCGGCCGGCCACGCTCGGCGAGAGCACCGACTCGCCCCGGGCGGCGGCCCGCACCGCCCGGACCAGCTCCTCGCGGGGCGCGTCCTTGAGCAGGTAACCGGTGGCGCCGGCCTCGATCGCCGGCAGCACGTCGGCGTCGGTGTCGTAGGTGGTCAGCACCAGCACCCGGGAGGTGCTGCCGGAGCGGGCCAGCCGGCCGATGGCGGTCACCCCGTCCATCCCGGGCATCCGCAGGTCCATCAGCACCACGTCCGGGCGCAGCGTGGCGGCGAGGGCCAGCGCCTCGGCCCCGTCCGCGGCCTCGCCGACCACCTCGAACCCGGGGTCGCCGGTGAACATGCCGCGCAGCCCGTCCCGGACCACCGGATGGTCGTCGACGATCAGCAGCCGTACGGGGTCGGTCAACCGGCACCTCCGGGGAGCGCGGGGACGGTCGCCGAGACGGCGGTGCCGCCACCCGGCTCGGACTCGACGGCCAACTCGCCGCCGACCCGGGTCACCCGCTGCCGCATCGCGGTCAGCCCGTAGCCGCCGTCCGGTTCCCGGGACGTCGGTCGGTCGATGACGTCGAAGCCCGTCCCGTCGTCGCGGACGTCGAGGGTGACCACGTCCGTCATGTACGACAGGGTCAGCCCGACCCGGGAGGCCTTGGCGTGCCGGGCCACGTTGGCCAGCGCCTCCTGGGCGGCCCGCAGCAGGGTGACCTCGACCTCCGGATGCAGTGGGCGGGGCGTGCCGGTGGTGCTGACCTCGGCGGGCACCTGGTGCAGGGCCGACCAGCGTCCGCCCAGCTCGGCGAGGGCGTCCGGCAGCCGGGCGGTCTCCAGCGATTCCGGGCGGACCG
This sequence comes from Micromonospora sp. NPDC048909, assembly GCF_040649635.1. Taxonomy (NCBI): domain Bacteria; kingdom Bacillati; phylum Actinomycetota; class Actinomycetes; order Micromonosporales; family Micromonosporaceae; genus Micromonospora; species Micromonospora sp. NPDC048909. The sequence goes on from NZ_JBEZFU010000006.1 coordinate 338,451, forward strand.
CCCGTACCGAACGGCGGGCCTCGGTGAGGCTCTCCCGGGCCAGGGCCAGCGCGTTGTCCATGTGCCGACGCCAGTCGTCCGAGCGGTCCCGGGTCTGCTCGGCCGCCTCGAGCTGGGTGATGATGCCGGTCAGGCCCTGGGCCAGGGTGTCGTGGATCTCCCGCGCCATCCGCTGCCGCTCGTCCAGCACGCCCGCCTCCCGGGCCTGGGTGAGCAGCTGGGCGTGCAGCCCCACGTTCTCCCGGGCCGTGTCGGCGAGCCTCCGGTTCGCCTCGGCCAACTCCTCCACCAGCAGCTTGCGGTTGGCGTTCTGCCGCTCGGTGACCGTGCCGAACCAGCTCACCGCGCCGGCCGCCCCGGCGTTGAACAACACCAGCACCGACCAGAGCAGCCAGTGCGACGCCGAGGTGGGTGGACCCGCGCTCTGCGCGGTGGCGACCAGCACGCCGGTCACGGCCACTCCGGCGAACCGCCACCGGCCGGGGAGCAGGAGGAACGCGTGCACGAATCCGACCCAGGCGAAGAAGCCGTACCACGGGCTGGCCACCACCAGCACGGCGCTGGAGATGAGCAGTCCGACGTAGTAGACCGCCATCAGCGCCTGCCGGTGGATCCACTGCGGGTGCAGGGTGATGAACCAGGCGACCCAGCAGCCGGCCGCCACGGCTACGGCCAGGGTCGGCGGGAACGGCAGGCTGCCCGGGGCCGGCGCGAAGCGTGCCAGCACCGTCCCGACGAGCAACCCGAGGTAGGGCACGACCCGGTAGAGGCTCGCCTCGCGCGCCTCCCACACGGCCAGCCGGTCGACCTGTTCCGCGGTGCTCGTCATCGGTCTTCGCTCACTCCCAGCGGAAGAGTTTCGCGGCGGTCCCACCGGCGACCACCGCGACCACCGCCATTATCGCCAGGTGCAGCGGGCGCGGCGGGGTGCCGGTCCAGGCGTCGAGCAGCGCCTGCACGCCGGGTGGCGTGTAGTCACCGATCCGGGCGAGGAAGTCCGGGAGCAGGAACCGGGGCAGGTAGACCCCGCCGAAGAACATCGTGACCAGGAACAGCGGCACGGCCAGAGCCTGGGCGGCCTTGGAAGTCCGGGCGACCGCGGCGATCAGCAGGCCCAGCGCCAGCAGGGCCGCCGTGCCCAGGACGAAGGCCACCGTGAAGCCGAGCGGGTGCCGGGGCAGCGGCACCCCGAAGGCCAGCCGGGCGACCAGGATGACCAGCAGCGCGCTGACCAGGATGCCGGCCAGGGCCAGCACCAGCTGGGCCGCGAGCAGCGCCGCCGGGCTCGCCGGGGTGGTCGCCAGCCGGCGCAGCACACCGCGCTCCCGGTAGGTGGCGAGCACGGCGGGCAGGACGTTCACCGCGACCATCGCCAGCGTGACCACCAGCAGTGACGGGGCGAAGTAGCTGACGAAGGTCTGCCCATCGAAGTTCGGGTCTGGTTTCCGGAGCGCGGGGATCAGTCCGAGCACCACCAGGATCAGGGTGGGCAGTCCGACGGTGGTGAGCAGCGTCGGCAGGTCCCGCAGGTAGAGCCGCGTCTCGATCCGCAGGATCTGACGGAAGGCGTGCATGCTGGCTTCCTCTTCAGTCGGCGGGCCGGTGCCCGGTCAGCTCGACGAAGGCGTCGTCGAGGGTGGACTGTTCCAGCCGCAGGTCGGCGGCCACGATCTGGTTGCGGGCGAGCACCGAGGTGACCGCGTGCAGCAGGTCGCCGGTGCCGGTCACCAGCACCTGACTGCCGGTACGACTGACCCCGCTCACCTCGACCAGGTCGGTCAGCAGCGTGTCGTCCAGCGGCGCGGACGGCCGGAACCGGACCCGTTGCTCCGGGACCACCGTGGACACCAGGCCGGCGGGGCTGTCCAGCGCGACGACCCGGCCACGGTCGATCACCGCGACCCGGTCGCAGAGCCGCTCGGCCTCCTCCATGAAGTGGGTGACCAGCACGATCGTCACGCCGGTGTCCCGGACCCGTTCGATGACGCCCCAGGTCTCGCGCCGGGCCTGCGGGTCCAGCCCGGTGGTCAGCTCGTCGAGGATGGCGATCTTCGGGTTGCCGACCAGGGCCAGCGCGATGGAGAGCCGCTGCTTCTGACCACCGGAGAGCTTCTTGTACGGGGTGTTCCGCTTCTCGCCCAGGCCCAGCTCGTCGATCAGCCGGGCCGGGTCGGCCGGGTCGCGGTAGAACGACGCGTAGAGCTCCAGCGCCTCGGCGACCCGGAGCCGGTCGGGCAGCTGACTCTCCTGCAGCTGCACCCCGACCAGCTGGCGGAGCCGGGCCGCGTCCCGGCGGGGGTCGAGCCCGAGGACCGACACCCCGCCCCCGTCGGGGACGCGGAGCCCGGCGACACACTCCACGGTGGTGGTCTTGCCGGCGCCGTTCGGGCCGAGCACCCCGAAGATCTCCCCGGTCTCCACCGTGAACGACACGTCGTCCACGGCCACCAGGTCGCCGTACCGCTTGTGCAGACTGGTCACCTCGATGACCGGCATCGCGCCGCCTTTCGCCGTCGTAGCCGTACCTCTTCAGCGTGGCGGCGGCGGGCCGGCGGCGGATCGACCGGCCGTTGGTGATCTCCGGCGGCCGCGGTTGACCCCGGCGATCCACCGATCGGTTGATGTGCCGGGGGCAACTAGGCTCTTCGGTCGTGGACGTCAGCAGCATCGCCCGCCCGGTCACCGGGACCCTCGGTCGCTTCCTCGCCGGAGCGGGACTGCTCCTGCGCGGCCTCGGGCTCTACGTGCGCAGCCCCGGCCTGATGCTGCTCGGCGTCGTGCCGGCGCTGATCTCCGGCGTGCTCTTCCTCGGCGCGTTCGCCGCCCTGGTGTGGTTCGTGGACGACCTGGCGGCGCTGGTGACCCCGTTCGCCGACGACTGGTCGACCACCGGGCGCAGCGTGGTCCGGGTGATCGCCGGGCTGGCCTTCCTGGGGCTCGGTGGGCTGCTCGGCGTGCTCACCTTCACCGCGGTCACCCTGGTGATCGGGGACCCGTTCTACGAGAAGATCTCCGAGCGGGTGGAGGAGCGGTACGGCGGCACGCCCGGCGCGGTCGACGTGCCGTTCTGGTCGTCACTGCGCCGCAGCATGGCCGACTCGGTACGCCTGGTGGCGCTCACCGCACTGGTCGGCATCCCACTCTTCGTCGCCGGTTTCATTCCGGTGGTCGGCCAGACGGTGGTCCCGGTGATCGGGGCGGCGGTGGGCGGCTGGTTCCTCGCCGTCGAGCTGGTCGGCGCGCCCTTCTACCGGCGCGGGATGCGACTGCCGCAGCGCCGCGCGCTGCTGAAGGCGGACCGGCCGACCGCGCTCGGCTTCGGGGTGGCGGTCTTCCTCTGCTTCCTGATCCCGCTCGGCGCCGTACTGATCATGCCGGCCGCGGTGGCCGGCGCGACCCTGCTGGCCCGGCGGTCGCTCGGCCAGCCGATCGAGGACCGGCGGTCGCTCGGCGAGCCGGTCGAGGAGCGGTGACGTGGAGATCAGCCTGGTCGAGGGGGACATCACCACCCAGCGGGTGGACGCGATCGTGAACGCCGCGAACTCCTCGCTGCTCGGCGGTGGCGGGGTGGACGGCGCGATCCACCGCAGGGGTGGGCCGGCCATCCTGGCCGAGTGCCGGGCGCTGCGCGCGTCCCGGTACGGCCGCGGCCTGCCGACCGGGCAGGCGGTGGCCACCACGGCGGGCAACCTGCCGGCCCGCTGGGTGATCCACACCGTCGGGCCGGTCTGGTCGGCCACCGAGGACCGCGCGGCGCTGCTGCGCGACTGCTACGCGAACAGCCTGCGAGTGGCCGACGAGCTGGCGGCGACGACGGTGGCCTTTCCGCTCGTCTCCGCGGGCATCTACGGCTGGCCCGTGGACGACGCCGTCCGGCAGGCGCTGACGGTGCTGCGGACCGCCGCACCGGCCACCGTCACGCAGGCCCGGCTGGTGCTCTTCGGCGCCGACACGCACCGGATCGCCGAGCAGGTCCTCGCAGGCTGACCGTCAGCCCGGAGTCAACTCAGGTCAGCTCGGCGAGGCAGGACCACTGGGCGGCCACCGGCCGGTAGCCGAGCCGGGCGTTGATCGCCAGCATCGGCGCGTTCGCCTCGTCGTTCGAGGTGTACGCGAACCGCACCCCACCGGCGGCGGCCCGGTGCAGGGCCGCCTGTTTGGCCAGCCGGGCGAGGCCACGTCCGCGGCGCTCGGGCAGGGTGCCGGTGTAGTCCGACCACATCCGGTCGCCGTCCCGCTTGACCACGCTGAACGCCACCAGTTCGCCGTCCACCTCGGCGGCCGTGCTGGCCGCCTTGTCCAGGCCGAGGTTCTGCCAGACGTCGTACCGCCAGACCTCGTAGCTGATCGCGTCGGAGGCCACGTCGCCCGGTTCGTCGGCGGCCGTGGCGATCTCGGCCCGGTACATCCGGTGCGGGTCCACCTCGTCCAGCGGCAGCAGCCGTACGCCCGGGGGCGCCGTCGGCATCGGCGGCGCGGGACGCAGGTCGAGCGCCGAGTAGCGCAGTTCCCGGCTGGGCGTGAAGCCGTGCCGGCGGGCGAAGGGCAGCGCCTCCGGTTGCGCCCAGGTGCGGACCCGGCGTACCCCGAGTTGGCGGAGGTGGCCCAGCGCCTCGCCCAGCAGCGCCTCGCCGACCCCCTGGCGCCGCTGCTCCGGGGCGACGTGCAGCAGCGAGACCTCGCCGAAGTCGGCCTCGGACGTCCGGATGTTGCGGTACGCCGACACCCAGCCCACCAGCCGGTCGCCGACTTCGGCGACGAACGCCGTCCACTCCTCGCCGGGCGGGGGTTCGGCGATCATCAGCCGGGTCGACGCCACCCCGCGCACCAGGTACGGGTGGACCAGCGTGCGCAGGGCGACCACGCCGGGGGCGTCATCGGGGGTGGCGGTCCGGATCCGGAAGTCAGCCATTGCGCACCGCCGCGACCGCCTCGACCTCGACCAGTTGGTCGGGGTAGCCGAGTACGGCCACCCCGAGCAGGGTGCTGGGTGGTTCGTGGTCGCCGAACGCGTCCCGGACCACCTGCCAGACCGTGACCAGGTCCGCCTGCCGTGACGACGCCACATAGACGGTGGTCTTGACCACGTCGGTGAGCCGTGCGCTGGCCGCCGCGAGGGCGGTCTCCAGGTTGGCCATCACCTGTCGGGCCTGGGCGGCGTGGTCGCCCGGGGCAACGGTGGCACCGTCGGCGTCCAGCGGGCAGGCGCCAGCGGTGAAGACCAGTCGGGCTGGCGGCTCGACGGTGGCCGCGTAGGTGTACTCGGCGATGTCGGAGAGCGCGGGGACGGGGACCAGGCGCGCGGGGGTCGGCACCGCCCGACGGTAGCTCGGCCACGACGACGGTTCGACCGATTTACCGGCCCCTCGGGGTCGAGGGGTGGGGGTCGGCCGACGGGCGAGCATGGTTCCCATCGAGGGTCAAAATCCGTAAAAGCTACATGTTCTGCATGAACCGGATTATTTTTCATTTTTGGTACGAACGTGAGGTACCGGGTGTGTCTTCAAGATCATGGGGGAATCGTGAGAGCAGAACTTGTCAGGCTGATAGCTACCGGGGCGACCGCCGGTTCGTTTCTGGTCGGCGCGGCGGGCGCCGCCCAGGCGCAGCCGGTCCAGCCATCCGCACTGGGCACCATCGACGTCAGCCCCGGCTACGTGCCCACCGCCGCGGCCGGCCCCATCCAGGACTGTGACCTCAACCTCGGGGGCGGGCCGTTCCCCAACGAGGACGTCTGGGTCTTCGACCTGTTGGGCATGTCGACTTCGGGCCGGTTCGTCACCGTGACGGGCACCTGGAGCGGCCCGAACGATGGCACGGTGACCCGGACCATGCCGGCCGACGGCGGGGCCATCGTCAACGACCAGGGCACCAGCAAAGCGTGGATCCGGCTGCCCGCCGGGTGGACGCTGACCGACGCCAGCGCGGTGATAACGGGGGAGGCCGCCGTCTCGATGCACATCCGTACGTGTGCGGCCAGCACCCAGCCGACGACCGCACCGTCGCCGGTCACGCCGTCGCCGGTCACGCCGTCGCCGGAGGCGCCGTTGCCGGTCGTGCCGTCGGCGGAAGCGCCGGCACCCGTCCTGCCGTCGACCGCCGTGCCGTCGGCGGAGGCCCCATCGCCGGTCGTGCCGCTGCCGGTCGACCCAGCGGTGGAGATTCCGTCGAGCGCCGTGCCGTCGCCGGTCGTGCCGTCGGCGGAGGCGTCGTCGAGCGCCGTGCCGTCGCCGGTCGTGCCGTCGGCGGAGGCGTCGTCGAGCGCCGTGCCGTCGCCGGTCGTGCCGTCGGCGGAGGCGTCGTCGT